>JAKIUF010000036.1 GCA_021647705.1 Gammaproteobacteria bacterium
TGCCTGACGCTTACGCCAATGTGGAAGATTTGGTGACCGATGTCGATTACAAACCTGACACCAGTGTGGAAGATGGCATAGCCCGTTTTGTTAACTGGTATAAATCTTACTATTCGTAAATCTGAACAAACGGTCAGCAGGCCCGGTCAAATCAGCCGGGCCCGCCATCCCTGACCAATGGTCGCCGTTCCGCCCCCTCCACCTCTCTGATTCTCTAAAGTTTTCCCTCTGTTTGACGCTATTTCCTGTAGTGCCCTGTAACGCCCTGTAATCGCACGACCAAGTGCCCTGTTTATTATGTCCACCGGGCAGCGCAGGAAACTGAGGCCAATATATGTCGCGCATCATCCCCAAAAAAATTGCCGTTGCAGTGTGCGTTTTTCTGACAAGCAGCATGTTTTTTGCCGGAACATGGGCAGCTACCGCACCAGAATCCATTGATGCCGTCACTGAAGTAAACGCTGAAGAATTTATCGAGCTGGTGGAAAATATCCCTGATCTTGTCATTATTGATTCCCGCATCCGGGGTGATCGCACACAAGGCTTTATTGAAGGCGCACTCAGCCTGCCAGACACAGACACCACCTGTGATTCCCTGTCCAACATTATCCGTAAAAAAGAGACTGCCAGTCTGTTTTATTGCAATGGCGTTAAATGCGTCCGCAGCAGTAAAGCCATTAAAATTGCTCTCAACTGTGGCTATTCAAATATCTATTGGTTCCGTGGCGGTTTTGGGGAATGGCTGGAAAAAGGCTACCCCTACTTACAGGAATAAAACCCCGGATCACCAGAAAAGCCCAAATCAATCATGCCTAAATTACAATCATCCATGCGTGCCAGCCTGGGACTCACTGTTCTGGTCATGGGGTTGCTGGGTATGATGTTAGCGGTGGCCACGGGTGAAGCTTATCAGCGACTGGCGCTGGACAATCAGCGTGAGTCTTTCGTCGCTCTGGCAAAACTCAAAATCCAGGAAATCATTGAAAACCTGGCACAAGACAGCGTAGAGCTGGGCCTTAACGCACAAGCCACTCCGGGTTTTCATCAGGCCGTTATCAACAAAGACTTTACACGCCTCAGCCTACAATTAGATGAACACTTTCATCGTGCCTTCGTCACCCTTGGTCGCGTCAAGCTTATCAAAATGTACGTCTATGACACGGAGTTCAGGCTTATTTCCTCCTCAAGTAAAGGAGGTTCGACGCTGCCGGATAACGAGCCTGTTTGCACTGGACTCTTAAATAAAATTGCTAACCGCAGTAAAACAGCACGCCTGAAACCGGACTCAGAACTCTGTCGCACCGGTATGCGCCCTGTGCTTACCACTATCGTTCCGGTTGGCGGTTTGCAAATCAAAGGTTATTTACAGTTAATTATTGACCCAGTCCCCAATTTTGCAAAAGCAGACAGTAGCCTGGGCACACCGTTAAAACTGGCCGGGCTGGACAAAACCATATATTACCAATCCACAAACTGGCCAAAGAAGCTCAACAAAAATATCCTGCTGGCAGAATATAGTCTGTCTACCCCTCTAAACCAGCAACTTTTTGACTTAACCTTTGCATCCAATATCGCCAAATTACGGAAACAACTGTCTACAACGCGTAATTTTATTTTTTCTATCGCCGCCATCATCATGCTGGGTACAACGTTGATTGCTCTTCTCATGCTACAGCGCACAGCATTAAGCCCTCTCAACACGCTGACCAATCATCTGCGACGAGTACAGAAAGACAAAACTCAGTTAGGAACAAAAGTAGTCGTCAGTGGCAATAGCGAAATTGTCGAACTGGCCACCGACTTTAATAACATGAGCGGAGAACTCAGCACCCTGTATCGCACCCTGGAAAATATGGCGTTTACCGACGCACTGACCGGCATGCCGAATCGTGTCCTGTTTTATGATCGGCTTGAACAAGTCACAATGAACGCATCACGCTATAAAACACAATTTGCCCTGATGATGATGGACCTTAACCGTTTCAAAAATATCAATGATACTCTGGGGCATCACATCGGCGACCGCTTATTAAAAACCGTGGGTGAACGCCTACAGGCGATATTGCGCGAGTCAGACACCGTTGCCCGTCTAGGCGGTGATGAATTTGCAGCATTATTGCCTGCTATTGATCATGATGAAGGCGTCACCATTGTGGCAGAAAAAATTGTCAATGCGCTTAACAAGCCTATTGCTGTAGAAGGACATAATCTTTCCATTGGCATCAGTATCGGCCTAGTGCGCTGCCCCCGTGATGGCGATAAAACCACACTGCTCATGCAGCATGCCGATGTAGCAATGTACCACGCCAAGCGTAAAGGCCTAGGTTATGTGTTTTACGATAAAAACATGAACAAAGAAAACCTGTTTGAACTCACGATGGAATCCGAATTGCGGCAGGCTATCGAAAATAAAGATTTTGAATTGTATTACCAGCCCAAAATCGATCTCCAGCACGGCCATATTACCGGTGCGGAAGCACTGATCCGTTGGGCACATGATAAATACGGGTTCATTTCACCTGAGAAATTTATCCCCCTCGCCGAACAAACCGGTTTGATACAAACCTTAACCGAATGGATACTGGAACAAGCTCTGACACAATGTGCCACATGGCATGCAGACAACATTAATATTGGTGTTTCAGTCAATCTTTCTGCATACAGCCTGAACGATATCGATTTGATCGACACCGTGCATCACGCCCTTGCTGAATCAGAAATAGAACCACAATGGTTAACTTTGGAACTGACTGAGACCGCTATCATGTCAGATGCCAATCGCGCATTGAGCACACTCTCCCAGCTTAATACCATGGGTGTGCGTCTATCTGTTGATGATTTTGGCACCGGCTATTCTTCATTGGCCTATTTAAAGCGTTTTCCCGTCGATGAAATCAAGATCGACAAATCTTTTGTCATCGATATGCTGACAGATGCATCCGACGCCGTAATCGTTCGCTCCACCATCGATCTTGCTCATAACATGGGCATGAAGGTTGTCGCCGAAGGTATTGAAAGTCAGGAAGCCTGGGACAAACTTGCCGAACTGGGCTGCAACCTGGGACAGGGATATCACATGTGCCGACCATGCCCGGCGGCAGATTTTAAAACATGGGTATATAAATCCAGCTGGGGACTGGGCCACGTTAAAGCTGTGGGTTAAAAAACCTGTTTAATTTTTTTGTAATCACTCGGATGAGTTTTTTTCTTGTTGCCACAGGCATACACCACCATTTGATTGACTGATGCCTTGCAAACGCGTCTCATGCGCTGCCGCTTCTGTCTCACTGGCCTGCACTACGCGCAAACGCGGTCGCTCACTCGATAATCGACGTATTTCACCTGCTGCGGATTGCGACTCATTGTTCTGCCCCGCCAGCAACAAATCAGTCTGCCCACCCGTCATTAACAAATAAACGTCAGCAAGGATCTCCGCATCCAGTAACGCACCGTGTAATTCACGGTGAGCATTCTTCACTTCGTAACGTTTACACAAAGCATCCAGATTGTTTTTTTGCCCTGGATGCATCTTGCGCGCCAACGCCAGAGTATCCAGCACGGTGCAGTTTGTTTCTATTTTTCCGTCGGGCCAGTCCAGCAACTTCAATTCATTATTTAAAAAACCGACATCGAAAGGTGCGTTATGGATCACCAATTCTGCACCACGCACAAAATCCATAAAATCGCTCACCACATCAGCGAAACGAGGTTTGTCCTGCAAAAACTCATTACTGATGCCATGCACCTCGATGGCACCTTCATCGATTTCACGATCCGGTTGCAAATACTGATGATAGTGACTGCCGGTCAAACGACGATCAATGATTTCCACACAACCGATTTCAATAATGCGGTGGCCTTGTGCAGGCTCCAGGCCGGTGGTTTCTGTATCCAGAACAATTTGACGCATGGTTTTTTATGTCTCTTTACTTTTGGCTAAAATGTGAATCAAGCGCTAAATCACCTTGTTTTCATGTATATGCTGGCTGAGTCTGAATCATGAAAATCCAACGCAAAGGCGCGAAGACGCAGAGATCCACAGTATTTGAAATTTTTTATCTCTTTTTTCTTGTCATTCTCATAACCCTTTGCGTTCTCTGCGTCTTCGCGCCTTTGCGTTAGGTTTTATGACTCTGTGATTCGTGACCGAAGAAAAACCTGTTCCACCGAATGTAAACCGATGATTTTATTCAGTTGAACATTACCTCCCAGTGTACTGGAACGCTTGCCATAGATATAAACCTCTAGATTCCAGCTAAAAACAGGTCGGAATGACGATATTCTCAGTAAAAAATGCTAATAAACTGAACAGTAATACTACAACTCATCCACACCCCGGTTCGCCAGCGCATCGGCACGTTCATTCTCAGGGTGCCCGGTATGACCACGCACCCAACACCACTTCACGTCATGCGGTTTCAGCGCACTTTCCAGGCGCTGCCACAAATCCACATTTTTTACCGGCTTTTTAGCCGCTGTCATCCAGCCTTTACGTTTCCAGCCCGCCATCCACTCTGTCGCGCCCTTCATCACATATTGTGAATCTGTCGTCAGTGTCACTTTGCTGGGCTTTTTCAGACTTTCCAGGCCACAAATGGCCGCCATCAGTTCCATGCGATTATTGGTGGTTTCTGCTTCACCACCATACAGTTCCTTTTCACTGTCGTTAAAACGCAGCAGCACCCCCCAGCCACCCGGACCGGGATTCCCCCGGCAGGCTCCATCACTAAAAATTTCTACCATTTGCTCACTCATGGTTTATCGTTTCTCTCTCAATTTACCCAGTGTACGTGAATTGCCCGCCAGCCCTGCCGGAGCAATGTGTCGGCGCGCAGGCCGCCAGCGTGGTTTGATGGGCGTCAGTGTCGCCACCCGTTTACGCGCCACCACCACATAGCCAGCACCAAAAAATGGCACCCAGCGGCGACCAATACGATCCAGGAACCGTAACCGCCGCATCACCCCTTTATGGCTCAACGGCGGTCGAAAAAAATACCGCCGCGCATCAACAATATCGAAACCCAGCAATTGCAACCAGTCCTTCAAACGTGACTGACTGATAAAACGACCACACCAAGGCGGCTTGCCACGCCAACACAAGACCACGCGCCAAATCATCCACAAACTCCAGGGATTAAACGCAAGAATCACCACATGGCCTTCAGGAATCAGGACACGATCCACCTCACGTAAAACCTGATGCGGATCATGGGTGAATTCCAGCGTATGCGGCATAACCACAGTATCCAGAGAGTCTGTAGCAACCGGCAACCATTCCAGAGAACCACGAATTTCGTTGCGCGCACACTCACCCGCAGGCGGCGTGTCTTGCAACCACTCATCCAGCACCATGCAATGCGGAATACGCGTACTGGTCAGGCAGTCTTTGGAATACACATCACCCAATTGCAACAGGTGGTAACCAAACAGTGTCGGCAAAATCGTCCGCAACTGCGCACGCTCTTCCGCCTGCAACCAGCGCCCAGGCAAATGAGTAAACCAAGCCCGCAGGCGCTGTCGCGTCACCTGCGAAGGCTCACATTTTGTCCAGCGGGTAATACGTTTTTTAAGGCCTGATAACACAATAATTAATCAAAAAGTGACTTGAGGTAATTAGGAAGCAGCCATTCACAACAACATTCGTGGCAAGCGCACTGCGTAACGATACCTGCTCTGCCATCTCATCACCAGTCAAATTACCCCCCAGCAATGCAGACACGCAGCACTTCACGTAAACTCACCTCTTCCCGATACACATTGCAGAGACCAGCACATGCTCACTGTCCAAACTATCACTGCCTTTGAAGATAATTACATCTGGCTGATCCGACACCCAGACCAACCGCAAGTGGTCATCGTCGATCCCGGCGATGCCACCCCGGTCATCGCCGCCATCACCGCACAATCACTGAAACCAGTGGCCATTTTGATTACCCACCACCACTGGGATCACGTCGGTGGCATCGAGGATCTACTGGCCCGCTGGCCTATGCCGGTTTACGGCCCTGCCCGTGAAACCATCCCCCACATCAGCCAGCCACTGGCCAAAGGTGATCATGTTCACATCGAAGCACTGGCAGCGGATTTCCAGGTTTTACACGTACCCGGCCACACTGCCGGACACGTCGCCTATTATCACCCCGCCAGCGATGTGGATAAACACGGCATGATTTTCGTCGGTGACACCCTGTTTGCCGGTGGCTGTGGCCGCCTGTTTGAAGGCACACCAGCGCAAATGCACCATTCACTGAGCCAGATCGCCGCCCTGCCCGACGACACCCGGATCTACTGTGCCCACGAATATACCGCAGACAATCTGACCTTCGCCCGCATTGCCGAACCTGATAACCTCACGCTCCAGGCACGACAGCAAACCGTGCAACAGCAACGCGAACAGGGCCAAGCCACCGTGCCCTCATTGCTGGGGGACGAAAAGGCCACCAACCCCTTTTTACGCTGTGAGCAAGCCGAAATCATCCGTGCTGCCGAGGGCTTTTCCGGTCGAAAATTACATACAAGTGATGAGGTTTTTGCCACAGTGCGCTACTGGAAAGACACCCTGGATTAAGAAACAAGCATCCCTGACCGACAACATGACGTGGAACACATTTATTGTCATAATCGTCTAACTACTTATCTTGTCTCTCATCCCCCCCGTAAACACTCATCCAAGAAAATTCAATATGTCATTTTCATTTTTACGCTTTATCACTTCACTGCTCATACTGTTACTGGCCGGGTGTGCAGGCTTGGCCGGTTTAACCAAAACATGGGAATCTGACGATACAAAGAACACTGACGCAACAGTCAACACAAACGCCGATACTCCCCTGGTTACAACAGCACAACCAACAAGCAACACAAATACTGCTAACACATCAACCACCAAACACCGTTCCCGGCACCTGCCTTACGTGCCCGACACCGCCACCCCCTGGTGGGCACTGGTGGCAAACCAAGAATCCGATAACAGCACTGATGAACCCTGGACAATCGAAGAAGCGCGTCGCGACACCGGTCACGACGATACCATCACCCCCCTTGCTCAGCCTGAAAACCAACTTAAAAACAAAGACCTCTGGCACCGCCTGCGCAGCGGCTTCCAATTGGACAGCCAGGAGCACCCGCTCGTTCGCCCCTATATCGAATGGTATGCCAAACACCAGCCTTATCTCGACCGCGTAGCAGAACGTGCCCGCCCCTTCCTTTATGACATTGTGCAAGAAGTCGAAGCCCGTGGCATGCCCATGGAAATTGCACTGCTGCCCGTAGTGGAAAGCGCCTTCCAGCCCTTCGCTTATTCCTCCGGCCGAGCCGCCGGTATCTGGCAATTCATCCCCTCCACAGGCAAACACTATGGTCTGAAGCAAAACTGGTGGTACGACGGCCGACGCGACATACCCAAAGCCACCAAAGCCGCACTGGATTATCTTGAACACCTGCACAAACGCTTCGACGGCGACTGGCTGCTGGCGCTGGCCTCCTACAACTCCGGCGAAGGCCGCGTAGCACGCGCCGTGAGAAAGAACAAAAAGAAAGGCCGCCCCACCGATTTCTGGTCGCTGGATCTGCCGAAGGAAACCCAGGGCTATGTCCCCAAACTGCTCGCCATCAGTGCCATCGTTCAGCACCATAAAACCCATGGTGTAACACTCACCACCATTCCTGACGAACCCTACCTCGAACCTGTTGATGTCGGCTCACAGATTGATCTGGCCCTGGCCGCCGAACTGGCCGAACTGCCCATCGAAACTATGTATCAACTCAACCCTGCCTACAATCGCTGGGCCACCGACCCCAAGGGACCACACACCCTGTTACTGCCCATCCATAAAGCAGAAACATTTCGTACAGCCCTGGCCAAAATCGATAAAAAGAACCGTGTACGCTGGGAACGACACCGCATTCGTAAAGGCGAAACCCTCGGGCACATTGCACGTAAATTTCAAACCTCCGTGGCATTACTGCAAGAAGTCAACAACATCCGCGACAAATGGATACGTGCAGGGCAAAGCATCATCATTCCTGTGGCCACTAAAAACCTTCAACACTACCTGAGCGAAGACCGCCGCCGCGTTGCCCTACAAAGCACCAAACGGAAAGGCCACAAACAGCACCACACCGTCAAACGCGGCGACACCTTCTGGGATATTTCACGTAAATACAACGTCAAAGTCAGCCAACTGGCCACATGGAACGGTATGTCACCCAAAGACACACTCAAGCTGGGTCAACAACTGGTGGTCTGGACAAAAAAACCCAATCGTGCAGACCGACAGTTTGTGTCCCTGCCACGTAGCGTCACCCACCAACAGGTGCATTACCGTGTACGCAAAGGTGATTCACTGGCACGCATCGCGCAGAAATTCAGCGTTACCATCGCCAAGCTTCGGCAGTGGAATTCGTTGAAAAAAGGCAAATACCTGCAACCCGGACAGCGGTTGACACTGTATGTGGATGTGACACAGCAGTCTTAGGCTTGAGCTCTCATGATTAAAAAACCATTTATGGCCATACAAAAACGTACGCTGCCTTTTTATCCATAAAGAAAACAACGCACCATATGTCCTTCACTTAAAAACCGTGGGTCTGGATAATATTGTTTGCATTCCGGCATAGACTGAGTACAACGCGGATGAAAGTGGCAACCCGATGGCGGGTTGATCGGCGACGGCATTTCACCCTGCACACTAACAATGCCAGGTTCAACACCTTCCGTTGATTTTTCAATGACCGGTACAGCAGCCAGTAATGCTTTAGTGTAGGGGTGCAATGGGTTTTCCATGACTTCCTGCACATCACCCTGCTCTACAATGCGCCCCAAGTACATTACCGCCACTTCGTGTGCCAAATATTCCACAACCGATAAATCATGCGTAATAAACAAATACGCCAGACCCAGTTCATCTTGCAGGTCTTTCAACAGATTGAGAATTTGTGCCTGCACAGAAACATCCAGTGCGCTAGTAGGTTCATCACAGATAATCAGTTTAGGATCCACCGCCAAAGCGCGAGCGATGCAAACACGTTGACGCTGGCCACCGGAAAATTCATGTGGATAACGATTTTTACTATCGGCTGACAAACCCACTTGTTCCAGCAGTTGGTCAACACGCACGGCGCGCGCCTGTGCGTCACCACCGATGCCCTGGGTAATCATTCCTTCTTCAATGATATCCATCACCCTCATGCGCGGATTCATGGAGGAAAAAGGGTCTTGAAAAATAATCTGAATATCACCGCGGTGCTGGCGTAATTGTGCCGATGACAAAGCAGTAAGCTCCGCATTTGCAAATTGTACTTTGCCCGCAGTCGGTTTCACCAATTGTAAAATACTTTTTCCTGCTGTGGTTTTACCGCAACCCGACTCACCCACCAAAGCCAGTGTGTGACCTTCGGGGATCGACAAAGAAATGTCATCCACTGCTTTGACATGGTTCACTACTCGTTGTAACACACCTTTGCGAATGGGGAAATGTACCTTGAGTCCCTGGACAGTCAATAATGCCTTATTACTTTTTGCTGATTGTTCAACGCCACGGTCCGGCACTGTTTCTTTTTTATCTGCTATTGAAAATTGCTGCTGATAAGCCGCATCAAACTTAAAACACCGCACACCCCCCGATGATGCTGCTGTAATCCATGCAGGTGACTGGGCATGACAGACATCAATCGCATCGTCACAACGATCCACAAAGCGACACCCGCTAAACCCGGTAGCCAACGAAGGAACACTCCCCGGTATTATTTCCAAACGTTGCCCACGTTTTTTTATGTCAGGTAGGGAAGCAAACAGTTTTTTTGAATAAGGGTGTTGAGGGTTGGCAAAAAATGCAGCGCGATCCGCCTCTTCCACAATTTGTCCGGCATACATCACTGCCACACGATCGGCCATTTCTGACACGACACCAAGATCATGGGTAATCAGCAGGATGGCCATACCCGTATCTTTTTGCAATTGACGCATAAGATTCAGCACTTGTGCCTGAATGGTCACATCCAGTGCCGTAGTAGGCTCATCAGCGATCAATAAATCCGGTTCACCGGCAAGCGCGATAGCAATCATCACCCGCTGCTTCATGCCACCCGACAGTTGGTGCGGATACTCATGATAACGTTGCACGGGGTCAGGAATACCCACAGCTTCCAGCAATTCCAATACTCGCGCACGCACCGCCTGTGCATTATTTTGCCCGCGTATACTTTCAGCAATTTGCAAGCCAACGGCCAGCACTGGATTCAGGCTGCTCATGGGCTCCTGAAATATCATCGCAATACGTTTGCCGCGCACATTACGCATGGCCGTTTCAGACAATTGCAACAAATCATCCCCATTGAGATAAATACTGCCCTGAGTAATGCGGCCAGCAGGCTCGGGTAGCAGGCGCATGATAGACAATGCTGTCATGGATTTTCCACAACCGGACTCGCCCAGCAACGCAAACGTTTGCCCCCGTCGTATTTCCAGGCTGATACCATCCACCGCATGCACCATGCCATCAACAGTGGCAAAGCTGGTTTGCAGAGACTTTATTTTCAGCAAGGAATTCGTCATTTTGCTGTGGTCTCGATAAACCATCCGACTCTTCGCAACCTGGATATCAAACCCTTCTCCTCACCGATTGAAAACATACAGCATAAACATCCATCACCTGACCACAGACCCAATCATTCATAGACGGACAAAACGTACCACTTTTGGGGCACCATTGCGTATAATACGACAACTTAAGGCAGGGTATTCACGCAAACCTGTTGCGCCCCTGCCCCACATAACAGACACCAATCAAAAAAGGATATCCACCATGGGATTCTTAAATGGCAAACGCGCGCTGATCGTCGGCTGCGCCAGTAATCGTTCCATCGCCTGGGGTATTGCCCAAGCAATGCATCGCGAGGGCGCTGAATTGGCCTTCACTTACCAAAATGAAAAACTGCAAAGCCGGGTGGAAAAACTCGCTGCCGAATGCGGCTCAGATATTGTGCTGCCCTGCGATGTTGCCAGCGATGAAGATATCACCACCGTCTTTGAAAAACTGGATGACTTCTGGGATCACCTGGATATTCTGGTTCATTCGGTAGCCTACGCTCCGCGTGAAGAGCTGGAAGGCGAATATCTTGACAGCGTGACGCGCGAAGGCTTCAACACCGCGCACGAAATTAGCTCCTACAGTTTTGCCGCACTGGCGAAAGGTGCGCGCAACATGATGCAGGGACGTAATGCCGCTCTGTTGACACTGAGTTATCTGGGTGCTAGGCGGGTGCTGCCCAATTACAACGTGATGGGGTTAGCCAAGGCCAGCCTAGAAGCCAACGTACGCTACATGGCCGCCAATCTGGGGCCGGAAAACATCCGTGTTAATGCCATCTCCGCTGGGCCCATTCGCACACTTGCCGCGGCAGGCATTAAAAACTTCAGATCCATGCTGAACTACAGCGCACAAAACACACCGCTACGACGCAATGTCACCATCGAAGAAGTGGGCAATACAGCGGCCTTCCTTTGCTCCGACCTAGCCTCCGGCATTACCGGCGAGATTACTTATGTAGACGGGGGTTACAACATCACGGGCATGGCGCAATCAAGCTAAATGTGAATTCAGGGCTGAACCACTCTGTCAGAGGAACAGCCCTTTCCACAGTCACGAATCACAGAGCCACAAAACCTAGCGCAGAGACGTGAAGGTGCAGAGAATACAGAGATCCACAGCATTTGAGATTTTTTATCTCTTTTGCTCGTTATCCTCTAACCCTTTGCGCTCTCTGCGTCTTCGCGCCTTTGCGTTGGATTTTCATTATTCAGACCCAGCCAGCATACGCATGAGAATAAGGTAATTGAAGTGGCACACCCAAAGCCTGATCGCTCTTTGGGTATGCCGGAAACGAAAAACTTGACGGCAGATACTGACAGTAACTACTTGTAATAACTACAAGTCATCGTTCTGCACAATGACTTTAGCATCAGCTTTAAGCCGTGAGATAAGATGCAGTTGCGCATTGGCTCCCTGCTCTCCTGCTAAACGGCGTTTTAATGTTTCGCGTTCAGCAACGTCCATTGTGGTCGGATCACCATCAACCACTTTATTCAAGCGAATCACTGCATAATCCCCCGAGTTCAATACCGCACCGCTATAACGCGGGCTATCGGGTGATGATGGATGCGTTAAACGAAAAGCCTGCTTGATAATTTGGGTATCATGGTCTTTTGTATCACGCGTAACCGCGCCAGCATCCTTCCAGTCTACTGACAATGCCTTGCTGACAGTTTCAACAGACTCTCCTGCTTCCAGTTGCTGCAAGGCCTTTTCTCCAGCAGCCTTCACTGCTTCACGCGCCTTTTCCTGAATCAACGATTGTTTAACCTGCGATTTCACTTCACTCAGTGGACGCCGGTCTGCTTTTTGATGTTCCAGTAAACGCAATACCAGCACATGATTTTCGTCAACGTCGAGAGGTTCACTGTTAAAGCCCTGCTTCAACACGTCGTCGCTGTAAGCTGCGGTTACAATACGCGGGTTGGCAAATACACCACAGTACCACCATGCCGTTCGAAAAATGGACTTTGCTTGAGTTCAAGCCCTAATTCGTCTGCTATCTCACTGAGAGAATCCGGCATTTCATAAGCCTGATTCGTTAATTTTTCAGCCAACTCAAAATATTCACGTTCTGCCGCGTCATCTTGAAATTGCGCAAGAATTTCATCACGCACCTCGTCAAAGGGTTTCACCTCTCGCTCACGAATTCCGGTCACTTTGATGATGTGATAACCAAACGAGGTCAATACCGGTTCGCTAACTTCATTCAACCTGAGAGAAAAAGCAGCTTCCTCAAAATCAGGCTCCATAATATCGCGTCCAAAGTAGCCCAGATCCCCTCCCATTTCAGCGGAACCGGGATCATCCGAGTTTTCTTCAGCCAAGGTTGCAAAAGATTCACCCGCTTTAAGCTTTGCCACCAAATCTTCAGCCTTTTCGCGTGCTGCCGTAATAGCTGCTTCATCGGCACCTTCTTCCAACTGAATCAGAATGTGACTGGCCTGACGTTCTTCCGCCACACTGAATTGATTCTGGTTGGTCTCATAAAACTCATGTAACTCTTCTTCGCTAGGCTCTTCGTCACGCCTTAATGCGGCAACAGACAATTCCACGTATTCAACACGCACTTTCTCCGGCGTCAAAAACCGGTCCGCATGTTGCTCATAATAACTTTTGATTGCTGCATCATCAGCCAGCGATTCATCCTGAAACTGTGATGTTTTCAAAACAAAATACTGAAAATCACGTTGCTGCTTTTCCAGCCTGATCACTTCGTCCAGTTCCGCATCCGTCACAAACGCCGAGCTTGCCAGACCATCAGGCAATTGTCCGGCAGTCATAATGCGTTTTACATAACGTTCAAATGCAGTGGGTGACTGCCCTTGAGTTTGTAATTGTTGCTGATACAGGCTGACAGAAAAAGCACCCTCTTCACGAAAAGAATCAATGCTTTGGATCGCTGCTACCACTGTTTGGTCGCTGACTCGGAATCCCATGTCATCCGCATTTTGCAATAACAACTCACGATCAACCAGCTCATTAATGACCCGCTGTTTTATCTGTGGGTCAAAAAGCTGTGCGTCATACTGGCCACCCAGCATTTGCTGCATGCGGCCTCGTTGATCATAAAAAGCCTGTTGAAATTCACGTTGCCCAATGTCAGTGCCATTAACGGTGGCTGCCACTAGTTTGTCACTATTGCCAACGTATTCGTTAACACCCCAAAGTGCAAAAGGGATTATCAGTAAGCCTACTATTACCCAGGCGATCCAACCCTGGGCACGATCTCGAATAAAACTCAGCATATTTTTTCTTCGCGGTTAATTCTGAATATGTATTAGTTTGAAAATATATTTTATCTGGCTGTCACTTCGACTGAATATTTCACCTTAAGGTTCCGGTGTATTCCGATATGGTTGTTTTATCAATCGTTTCAAGAACTCAACAGCAGAAAGTAAAAAGGCGCTCCCACATCAGATAGGAACGCCTTACATACTAATAGTGGCGGAGTGGACGGGACTCGAACCCGCGACCCCCGGCGTGACAGGCCGGTATTCTAACCAACTGAACTACCACTCCCCAACAAAAACCTGGCTTTAACCCAATCACTCGACTCAAACACGATTACGTTCAATCGCTTCAACATGAGCTAATGGTGGGTGCTGAGGGACTTGAACCCCCGACATTCGCCGTGTAAAGGCGACGCTCTCCCAACTGAGCTAAGCACCCCAGGAAAGCCGACTAGTTTACGGCATCTTTCAATGCTTTGCCAGCCTTGAATGTAGGATTATTGGAAGCCTTGATTTCAATGGCTTCACCTGTGCGAGGATTACGACCAGTACGGGCTGCGCGGGCTTTCACACTGAACGTGCCAAACCCAACCATAGCGACTTGATCTCCTTTTTGCAGGGCTCCGGTAATTGCGGCAACCATACCATCAATAGCGCGAGCTGCTGAGGCCTTGGAAATATCAGCACTTTCTGCAACTGCATCGATTAATTCTGCTTTATTCACTTAGAATACCTCTCTCTGTGTGGTTATTTGTATGATTTTCATAATTTGTTGTCATTCTCGAACAGTCCCGCAAAAACGCCGCCAGTCCGATTATTATTTCTGCTGCTTTTTCAGTGTAATCATCCTGTATCAGCGGCCGATGTGTTTTCGCATGGGTTTATACCAATGGCAATTCCCCCATGTCAAGGATTCATGGGCATTTGAGGCCAATTAGGTATTAATTAGCATAGTCTCACTTTCGAAATAAAGCCCTGTTTTCTTGTGCCTAACATAAAACAACCGCCACCGGAATAAACCAGGGCGGTCATTTTGCAAAAAACAAAACTCAATCAATGTGTACGAATAGATTTACGCTTTGGCTCTTTTCGACTCGCACCTACCTTGCCACTTGCCTTGGTTTCCGGCAGCGGCTCAGGCATGTGTTGCAACGCCACCTGTAAAACTTCATCGATCCAGCGTACTGGCCGAATATCCAGATTCTGTTTAATATTCTTGGGGATATCGGTCAGATCTCGAGTATTTTCGTGTGGAATCAATACGGTTTTAATGCCGCCACGATGTGCCGCCAGCAGTTTTTCTTTCAAGCCACCAATGGGTAGCACCTCGCCACGCAGCGTGATTTCACCTGTCATAGCAACATCAGCCCGTACCGGAATATCGGTCAACACTGACACCAGCGCCGTACACATGCCAACACCCGCACTGGGACCATCTTTGGGCACGGCACCTTCCGGTACATGAATGTGAATGTCGCTGTCACTGTAAAACTCAGGATCAAGCCCCAGCGTCTTCACTCGGCTACGCACCACGCTCATGGCAGCCTGCACAGACTCTTTCATCACATCACCCAACTGCCCTGTGACGCTGTGTTTACCCTTGCCGGGCATCTTTACGGCTTCTATAGTGAGCAGTTCGCCACCCACTTCGGTCCATGCCAGGCCGGTAACCTGTCCAATCTGATCCGTCTCTTCGGCGGAGCCAAAACGAAACCGCCTCACACCTAAAATCTTTTCCAGGTTACGTGAGGTAATACTGACTTTTTTAGTATCAGGTTCCAGTAAAATCTGTTTGACCACCTTGCGACAGATTTTTGAAATTTCACGTTCCAGATTACGCACACCAGCCTCGCGGGTGTAATAACGAATAATATCCCGGATAGCTGATTCACTAACACGGATTTCATCTTTTTTCAGACCCGCAGAGTCAATTTGTTTTTGCAACAAATAGCGCTCGGCAATATTCACTTTTTCATCTTCCGTATAACCGGCCAGACGAATAACCTCCATACGATCCAATAACGGTCCAGGAATATTCAGAGAATTAGCGGTCGCCACAAACATCACGTCGGACAAATCGTAATCCACTTCCAGATAATGATCGTTGAAGCTGTTATTTTGCTCGGGATCAAGCACTTCCAATAACGCGGATGCTGGATCCCCCCGGAAATCCATGGACATTTTATCCAGCTCATCCAACAAATACAGCGGATTACGCGTCTCCACCTTGGACAGGTTCTGAATAATTTTGCCCGGCATGGCACCAATGTAAGTCCGACGATGCCCTCGGATTTCAGCTTCGTCACGCACCCCGCCCAGCGACATGCGAATAAATTTACGATTGGTGGCGCGTGCAATCGATTTGCCCAATGAGGTTTTACCCACTCCCGGTGGCCCCACCAGACACAAAATCGGCCCCTTCACCTTTTTGGCCCGCTGCTGTACGGCAAGGTACTCAAGAATACGTTCTTTGACCTTGTCCAGACCGTAATGATCGGCCTCCAGCACCTCCATAGCCTTGGTCAAGTCATGACGCACCTTGGTACGTTTTTTCCATGGCACGTTAACCAGCCAATCAATATAATTTCGTACCACCGTCGCCTCGGCAGACATAGGCGACATCATTTTCAGCTTACCTAATTCAGTATCCGCCTTTTCACGCGCCTCTTTGGACATGCCCGCTTTTTCGATTTTGGCGGCCAGATCATCCAACTCATTGTGACTTTCATCCATATCACCCAGCTCTTTCTGGATGGCTTTCATTTGCTCGTTGAGGTAATACTCGCGCTGGCTCTTTTCCATCTGCCGTTTGACACGTCCACGGATACGTTTTTCAACCTGTAACAGATCGATTTCCGCCTCCATTAACCCAATCAAGTGCTCCAGACGCTTACGCGCATCACCAATTTCCAGAATGTGCTGCTTTTCGTCGATTTTCAGTGACATGTGCGCCGCAATGGTATCAGCAAGACGCCCCGGCTCTTCGATGCCCACTAACGATGAAAGAATTTCCGGCGGCACTTTTTTGCTGAGCTTCACATACTGGTCAAATTGTGCAAGCACAGAACGCATCAGCACTTCACTTTCGCGGTCATCCTGTGGCACGGTCTCAACATCACCAAGACTGACCTGTGCCTGAAAATAATCATCGGTACTCAGGTAGTTCAGCACTCTGGCGCGCTCACTGCCCTCCACCAACACCTTTATGGTGCCGTCCGGTAGCTTCAACAACTGCAAAATATTGGCCACCGTACCCGTGCGATACAAATCTTCCGGTTCCGGCTCATCCTGTGAGGCATTTTTTTGTGCTGCGAGCAGAATCTGCTTGTCGTCATCCATCGCGGCTTCCAGCGCGTTAATGGACTTGTCACGCCCCACAAACAGAGGGATAACCATGTAGGGATATACCACCACATCACGCAACGGCAATACCGGCATGAGCTGCGGTTGATCATTGATGACATCAGATGATTTGTCTTTGTCGGACATTTGGGGCTTCCCTCAGAAAATTCGTAAATCGGCCGTTGTGAAAACAAAAGTGAACGTAAAAAATCGCATTGCGAAAACAGTTTGCAAAAACAACGTGGTACCTTGACTGCATAATCGGCACTCGGCACATCAGCCTTTAGCACTCTCAGTAACAATCTGCGGCTTCTGCGCCTAAAATTCAAGGCTTAAAACGATATTTACCGGGTTTCTCGGCAAAAAGAGTGCTTATTAGGTGGGTTTTATGGATTTCAGGCAAAAAAATACCGGGATAACCCGGTGTTTTGTTGTATTACATTGATTTTTGAAGGGAAAATGTGTGTTTTATTACCTAAATCCTGCAAGTACGATCACTTGCAGGATTTAGATATCAAGCACTTTCTCAATCAGATGCTGCTCTGTGCTGTTCACCGCCTTCGTAAATCAGCAACGGTTTGGATTTATTATTGATCACATCGGCATCCACAATGACCTTGCTCAAACCTTCAAGCGTTGGCAGATCGTACATCGTGTCGAGCAACACTTTTTCCAGGATAGAGCGTAAACCACGCGCACCGGTTTTACGTTCCATGCCCCTCTTCGCAACGGCGTGCAAGGCTTCATCACGAAACTCCAATTCGCAATCTTCCATCTCGAACAATTTGCCATATTGCTTGGTGATGGCATTTTTCGGCTCGGTAAGAATTCGTACCAGAGCATCTTCGTCCAGCTCTTTCAGTGTGGCGATCACCGGCAAACGGCCCACAAATTCCGGAATCAAGCCGTATTTAGTGAGATCCTCGGGTGCCACGCCTTCCAAAATTTCGCCAATACTCTTTTGATCCGCTTTGCTCTGTACTGTGGCGGAAAAACCAATACCACTTTTTTCAGAGCGATCCCGAATGACCCGGTCCAAACCGTCAAACGCACCACCACAGATAAACAGGATGTTGGCAGTATTCACCTGCAAAAACTCCTGCTGCGGGTGCTTACGTCCACCCTGCGGTGGCACCGAGGCAATAGTGCCTTCAATAAGCTTCAGTAAGGCTTGCTGCACGCCCTCGCCCGACACATCACGGGTAATGGACGGATTGTCCGACTTACGGGAAATTTTGTCGATTTCATCGATGTACACAATGCCTGTTTGTGCCTTTTCCACATCGTAATCACATTTTTGCAGCAACTTCTGGATAATGTTTTCCACATCCTCACCCACATAACCGGCCTCGGTCAGGGTGGTGGCATCCGCAATAGTGAACGGCACGTCCAACAGGCGAGCCAACGTTTCAGCCAGCAAGGTTTTGCCGCTGCCTGTGGGACCAATCAGCAGAATGTTACTTTTGGAAAGCTCAACATCGTCTTTTTTGATGCCCGCTTCAAGCCGCTTGTAGTGGTTGTAAACGGCGACAGCAAGAATCTTCTTTGCATTCGGCTGACCGATAACATATTCATCCAGACTTTGGTTGATTTCACGCGGTGTTGGCAGTTTGCTATCGCCAGGACTGGAAGCCTTTTCATCGACCTCTTCGCGAATAATATCGTTACAAAGCTCTACACACTCATCACACACAAAAACAGAGGGGCCAGCAATCAGCTTCCGTACTTCGTGTTGGCTTTTTCCGCAAAAAGAGCAGTACAACAGCTTGCCGCTGTCATCACCCTTGCTTTGCTTGTCGTCACTCATGATTACCTCGGAGATTACCCGGAAAACCCATCAAAAATGGCCTTCCCCCTTGGGCTGAATATCGTCTTGAATTGGGCTTTACTTTAGCGTCACCGGGCGAGCGCTGCAACCGCACTAAATATCGGTGTTTTCCGGGATGGCGCGGCTGTTCAAAACCTCATCAATCAGCCCGTAAGCCACTGATTCTTCACCACTCATAAAATTATCACGATCAGTGTCCTTGGCAATGGTGTCCAGACTCTGCCCCGTATGCGTGGCCATAATTTTGTTTAACCGGTCACGTATCAGCAAAATTTCTTTGGCGTGAATCTCAATATCGGCTGCCTGTCCCTGCACACCACCCAGCGGCTGATGGATCATCATCCGGGAATGTGGCAGGCAAAAACGCTTGTCTTTGGCCCCTCCCGTCATTAACAGGGCACCCATGCTGGCGGCCTGACCGATGCACATAGTGCTCACGTCACAACTGATGAACTGCATGGTGTCGTAAATGGCCAAACCAGCTGTCACCGAACCTCCGGGTGAATTAATATAAAAGCTGATGTCCTTGTCCGGGTTTTCCGATTCCAGAAACAACAACTGCGCCACAATCACATTGGCCACATGGTCGTCCACCGGCCCCACCAGAAAGATCACCCGCTCTTTGAGCAAACGCGAATAGATATCGTAAGAACGCTCGCCACGGGCCGACTGCTCGACCACGATAGGAATCAGGTTCAGATTACTGATTTCATTATTTGTAACAGAGTTTGTAACAGAACTTATATTGGAAAAAGACGAGTTTTTCATGAGTTTGTGCGTTCTCTCGTTGGGGTGCAATTGGGTGTGCAACCGACACTTTTCAGGCTGACTAATGCAGAAATCAGAGTCAGCTGGCAGTCTGCCCCGGATTCATCAAAGCGTCAAATGATGTATTTTTATCATTCACATTGGCCTGCGAAATAATATGTTCCACAGCCATTTCTTCCAGCGTCACATTCTCCACTTCCTTGAGGCGATCTTTGTCACCGTAATAATACTTCACCACCTCTTCCGGGCGCTCATAGCTGGCCGCCATTTTTTCTACGGCCTCGCGCAAGCGCGTGGGCGGTACTGTAATATCATTATCTTTGATGACTTCGGCAAGAATCAAACCCAATGACACTCGACGCTGTGCCTGTGTCTCAAATTGTGCGGGATCAATATCCTGCGCGGGTGCGCCATACTGCTGCATATCCTGCTGACGCTGCTTCACCAGCACCTCAATTTCAGAATCCACCAGCGCTTTGGGTATGTCCAGCAACTCCAATCCCATCAGGCCATCAAACACCTGTTCTTTAACACGCAGGGTAATAGCCTGTTCAGACTCGCGCTGCATATTTTCGCGCACCTGCTGTTTCAGTGCATCCAGCCCACCTTCTTTGACGCCAAATTCCACTGCAAATTCATCGGTCAGTTCTGGAAGAACCGGTTCTTCCACCTTAAGCACAGTGGTGGCAAACTTCACCGCTTTGCCGGCAAGATCCTTAGCCTGATAATCTTCGGGGAAAGTCACATCCAGCGTCAGTTCTTGTCCCGCTTTGGCTCCCATTAGCTGCTCTTCAAAACCAGGAATCATACGTTTGCTGCCCAGTTCCAATGGCACTTGCTTGGCCGTACCCCCCTGAAATTCTTCACCATCGAGTGTACCCACAAAATCGATGGTCAACTGATCACCTTCCTGCCCGGCACGATCCACTTCGCCCCAGGTTTTACGCTGCTTACGAATGGTTTCCAACATTTGGTCGATGTCCGCATCACCAATTTCAACGACAGGGCGTTCGATTTTGATTTTATCCAGTCCCGTCACTTCAAACTCCGGATAAACCTCGAACGTCGCCGTAAACTCAAATTCTTCTTTCGCATCACCCGGTTCGATCAGCGGCACACCTGCGGGGCGCAGTTTTTCCTGAAGAACGGCTTCATAAAAACTGTTCTGCATCACTTCGCCCATCACTTCCTGGCTGACTTGACCAGAAAATTTCTGTCGTACCACACTGAATGGCACTTTGCCCGGACGAAAACCATCAATTTTCACACGTCCAGCTAGATCTTTCAGGCGTTTTTGCACTTCACCATCGATATTCTCTTTCGGCACTACTACCGTCATGCGACGTTCCAAACCGTTGGTCGTTTCAACAGAGACTTGCATTGCGTTTTCCCCACTCAACTGTGTACATAAAAATATACATATTTTAAAAACAAAAAATAATGGTGCCGTCCCCCGGACTCGAACCGGGACGGGTTGCCCCACCAGAACCTAAATCTGGCGTGTATACCAATTTCACCAGGACGGCTTTATAAAAAATCATGCCGGAGCATCTTCTCCGTTGCCACTACATCTTGCCCGTCTACGACGGACTATCTTAATCGTCCGGCAACTTCATACTCCATTCGACCCACCAATAAAAAAGCCCGACCTTGCACATAACCAAGGCCGGGCTTTTTTATTGGTGGGCCATGTAGGACTTGAACCTACAACCAATTGATTAAGAGTCAACTGCTCTACCAATTGAGCTAATGGCCCCAAACCACTGCCACCAGAATGAAGTCATCCGATGTGTGCCACGTGCGCATTACTACTAAATATGGGGTGGACGATGGGACTCGAACCCACGACGACTGGAATCACAATCCAGGGCTCTACCAACTGAGCTACGCCCACCATCGGTCAACAAACCGGGTCGCGATTATACATGACGCGACAGACAATTGAATACTACTCAGGAATGGAAATTGAATAACTTATTACCATTGGCATCTCTGCTTCAGCCCGTCTTCGCCCGTTATTCAATCGCAAAAGCTCGAAATAAGAGCGACTATTCCTGCACTTTTGCTCAATCAGAACGAACGAATAGGCACTAAACTAGAGCGCCACTTGTTTTATTCAATTTCCATTCCATTAGCTTCGCCAAAGCAGAAAAAATGGCGCGCCCGGCAGGGTTCGAACCTGCTACCCTCGGCTTAGAAGGCCGATGCTCTATCCAAATGAGCTACGGGCGCATCTTAAAACCAGCACCAGGAAACCGGCCCATGGAAACCAGACACTAAAAATTGGTCGGGGTAGAGAGATTCGAACTCCCGACATCCTGCTCCCAAAGCAGGCGCGCTACCAGACTGCGCTATACCCCGAACTGAGGCGGCGCATTATAGCGGCAGAATCCGTCAGATGCTATTGGCTTTTGCAGGAAAAATGCATATTAGGTGATAACCGAAGCCGTTTGTACTGGAAAACAGACATATAATTCTGGCAAAAACCCAGTAAAAACTCATTGTAGAAGGTAAAGATGCCGTGCGATCATAGCGCCCCCTCCGAAATGGTGGTGTTTTGTCTGACGTTGGAAAGTGGGAGCACACAATACATGAGCGCACAGATTATTGACGGCAAAGCCATCGCCGCTGAACTTCGCCTGGATATCAAGGCGCGTGTTACACAACGGCTGGCCGAAGGTAAACGTGCGCCAGGGCTGGCGGTGGTGTTGGTGGGTGCCGACCCTGCCTCGCAAATTTACGTCGGCAGCAAGCGCCGGGCCTGTGAAGAGGTTGGCTTCGTCTCCGTCGCCCACGACCTGCCCACAGGTACCAGCGAAGCGACTCTGCTGGCGCTCATTGATGAACTCAACGATGATTCAAACATCGACGGCATTCTGGTGCAGCTTCCTTTACCAAAGCACATCGGCACCGAAAATGTCATCGAACGCATTCACCCTGACAAAGATGTGGATGGTTTTCACCCTTACAACGTCGGGCGTCTGGCCCTGCGCCAACCGGTACTGCGCCCCTGCACGCCACGCGGCATCGTCACCCTGTTGGAAAAAACCGGACAAGATATTCGCGGCATGGATGCAGTGGTGGTGGGAGCCTCAAATATTGTTGGTCGACCTACCAGCCTCGAACTGCTGCTAGCCGGTTGCACCGTCACCACCTGTCATCGCTTTACCAAAGACATCGAAGCCCATGTACGCCGCGCCGATCTCGTGGTGGTAGCAGTGGGCAAGCCCGGCATTGTGAAAGGAGAATGGATCAAATCCGGTGCCATCGTCATCGATGTCGGCATCAATCGTAAAGAAGATGGCAAGCTGGTGGGTGATGTGGATTTTGTATCAGCAAGCAAAAATGCCGGCTGGATTACCCCTGTGCCCGGTGGCGTAGGGCCAATGACTGTGGCGACCCTGTTGCAAAACACCGTGGATGCGGCGGATCAGTTACACAAATAACCCAGCACTAACGTATATTCTATCGCCTTGCTCTCCGGTATATACCGGAATATACTTTCAGTATGTTTCTTTTAGCACTCACCAACGCCCTCGATAAACACAGAGTCAAATATGCGCTGGTCGGAGGCTATGCTGTTGCCCTACATGGCGCAGTGCGAGGCACAGTGGATGTCGATATTGTTATCCAGCTCAAGCAAAGCGCCTTTAACAAGGCTGAACAGGCACTCATGGAACTTGGGTTACAACCTCGCCTCCCTGTCTCCGCAGATGATGTGTTTCTTTTCCGTGAGGAATACATCAAAAACAAAAACCTCATTGCCTGGTCTTTCAGCAACCCTGATAACCCGACTGAAATTCTGGACATCATTATCACAGAAGACCTCAATGACATGGAGCCAGTGATAAAAAATATCATGGGTAAAAATATCAGGGTTGCCGACATTGCTAGCCTGATTGCCATGAAAACACGTAGCGGCCGCCCACAAGACATCGAAGACGTAAAAGCCTTGCAGAAAATACTCTCAGAGGAAGTGGAATGAGGCCGGTGCAATATTTTTCAGATCAGTACCTGGAACAATGCAAAACCATGTCAACCGAGCACATCGTGGAATTTCTCGATGCCTTTCGGCTGATGCAGCAACCCGCAGACAAAAGCAAACTCATTAGCCTGAAAATCCCAGAATCCTTGTTAAAGGCCTTTCGCAGCAAATGTGAGTTGGAAAACCTGAAGTATCAAACGCAAATCAAGACATTAATGAAGGAGTGGATTTAGCGCTTACACTATTCTCTGCGCCACACCCCAAAAACACCCACCGCCGTCATTCCCGACGCCAGTCCGTCGTACTGTCGAGCCGATCTTCCAGCACGATACCCTGCGCCGCCAGCTCATCACGAATGCGGTCGGACTCGACCCAGTCCTTGTTTTTGCGGGCCAGCAAACGTTCCTCAATTAAGGCGTCCACCTTCTCATTACCATAAATTAAGATAGCGTCAACACTTGCTTGTACCGAATTTGATTTTGCCTTCCCTTTAAGAAAATCATTAGGCTCACACTCAAGCAAGCCCAAAATCAAACCTAGTTTCTTTAGACTCGCCGCGCAATGCGCTGCTGCCTCTTGTTTACCTTCCCCCCTCAACCTATTGATATATTTAGCAATTGAAAATAATTTGGAAATCGCCTCAGGTGTATTGAAATCATCATCCATCGCCCTCCAAAAACTGGCAACTGAGTCCGCAGGAATGAGAACATCTGTGTTCATCATGTGTGCAGGAATATCAACTCCCCGCAACGCGGTGTAGAGGGTGGTCAACGCCGCTTTGGCCTCGTCCAGATGTTTATCAGAATAATTTAATGGGCTGCGATAATGGCTGTTGAGCATAAAAAATCGCACCACTTCCGGGTCGTATTTTTCCAGCACCTCACGAATGGTGAAAAAATTCCCCAGTGACTTGGACATTTTTTCCTCATCGATACGCACAAAGCCATTGTGCATCCACACATTGACGAATTTTTCGCCCGTGGCCGCTTCGCTCTGTGCAATTTCATTTTCATGGTGGGGAAACTGCAAATCCAGCCCGCCGCCATGGATGTCAAAATGATTCCCCAGGCAACCGGTGGACATGGCCGAGCATTCGATGTGCCAGCCAGGACGACCCTCGCCCCAGGGTGATGGCCAGCTTGTGCTCTCTTCGGGTTTGGCCATTTTCCACAGTACAAAATCCAGCGGGTCGTCTTTGGCTTCCACCACCTCAACGCGCGCACCAGCACGCAGATCGTCGGTGTTTTTGCCGGAAAGCTTGCCGTAACCTTCAAAGCTGGACACATCGTAATACACGTCTCCCGGCTGGCCCTCAGCAGACTTACCTTGATAGGCAAACCCCTTGTCCACCAGAACCTGGATCATGGCAATGATGTCGTTCATGTGCAGGGTGGCACGTGGCTCCGCATCAGGGCGTAACACACCCAGCACATCAGCATCCTCATTCATTGCTTCAATGAAACGCTGAGTAAGCGTACCGATATCTTCACCATTTTTATTGGCGCGAGCGATAATTTTGTCATCCACATCGGTAATGTTACGCACATAAGTCACATTGTCGTCACCAAACACCTTACGCAGATAACGGTTCACCACATCAAATACCACCAATACTCGCGCGTGGCCCAGGTGGCAGTAGTCATACACGGTCATGCCGCACACATACAGGCGCACGTTTTTGGGATCAATGGGTGTGAACGCTTCTTTGCGTTTGGTGAGATTGTTATGAATGTGTAGCATGGGTCACTCGGCATATGTCTTGTGGCGGGCAATGGTAGCGAAATCCCTGCTTTTCTACAAAAGCCATAACATCATTCCCTCAGACAGTAGCGCGGAAGCTTTCTCGAAACAGATAAACCCGATATCATTGCCCGCCAATGATCTTTTCCCTATCTGACCAAAGGAAGCAACCGATGATGAATGCCCTGATCCGACTCACCCTGCTTTGCGCCTTGTTTGTTTTGCCGTTCACTCAGGTCAACGCCGACGAACAGCACCCGCGTGTGCGCATTACCACCACCCTGGGTGACATCGTACTGGAGCTGGATCGTGAAAAAGCGCCCAAGAGCGTGGAAAACTTTCTCAATTATGTACGAGAAGGTTTTTATGACGGCACCATTTTTCACCGTGTCATCGATGGATTCATGATACAGGGTGGCGGCTTCACCCAGGATCTCCAGAAAAAATCCACTCGTGCGCCCATCAAGAATGAAGCCGACAACGGGCTGAAAAACCTAGAAGGGACTGTTGCCATGGCGCGTACCAACGACCCGGACTCCGCCACCGCACAGTTCTTCATCAATGTTTCTGATAAAAATAGTTTTCTCAACCACACTTCGCCTACCTCGCGAGGCTGGGGTTATGCCGTCTTTGGCAAAGTGGTTGAGGGTATGGATGTTGTGGATAAAATTCGCAAGACACCCACAGGCAGCGGTGGCCAGTTCCGTTCGGATGTACCGCGCACACCCGTGGTGATGGAAAAAGTGGTCCTGGATGGCGCGACATCAACAATCCCGGCTACACCGATAACGCGATAACACCATCGAAATACATTTATTTCACCCACCCGATTAAGGACTACACCATGATTCGTTTGACCACTACAATGGGCAACATCGATATTGAGCTGGATTTTGACAAGGCACCCAAGAGCGCTGCCAACTTTGAGCAATATGTGAAAGACGGTCATTACGACGGCACTATTTTTCACCGCGTTATCGATAATTTTATGCTCCAGGGTGGTGGTATGTTGCCCGACATGTCGCAAAAAGAAACCCGTGCCTGCATCGAAAATGAGGCTGACAATGGTCTGAAAAATGTGAAAGGCTCATTAGCCATGGCGCGTACTAATGATCCTCACTCAGCCTCTTCACAATTTTTTATTAACGTTGCGGATAATGCCTTTCTCGATCACAGTTCACCCACGCCACAGGGCTGGGGTTATGCTGTGTTTGGCAAGGTTGTTGATGGAGCGGACGTGGTGGAAAGAATGAAAGCCGTGACTACAACATCACGCGCTGGCCATCAAGATGTACCTGCTGATGACATTCTTATTGAAAAAGCCGAGATCATTGCTGCTGAATAACTTCTAATATCTCCCCCCAACAGAATCAGGCAAATGACATTGTGAGTGCATTCTTTTGAGCACACTGTTTTGAACACATTGTTTATCGCTGACCTGCATCTTTCCGGGGAGCGTCCACACATCATTTGCCTGTTTCGGGACTTTCTCAAAAAAGAAGCCCGACAGGCGGATGCACTTTATATCCTCGGTGATCTGTTTGAGGCTTGGCTGGGTGACGATGCCGTGTCAGCAGACATGATCGATGTATTACATGATATCAACCGCCTGACAAAAAACGGTATCCCGGTTTATGTGATGGTGGGCAACCGGGATTTCCTGCTCGGTGCAGAGTTTGAAAATATGACGGGTTGCACATTGTTGCCCGATCCCAGTGTCGTCAATCTCTACGGCACAGACACATTGTTGATGCATGGCGATACGTTATGTACCGATGATGTCGATTATCAGACTATCCGCAAACAAATACGCAGTCCGCAATGGCGGCAGGCAATATTAGCCAAGCCCATTGAAGAACGTACACAAATAGCGCGCGAGGCCCGGGCAGAAAGCCGGGCCCGCACCCGCGAAAAATCAAATGACATTATGGATGTTAATACGCAAGCCGTTGAAAATGCCTTCCGCACACACGATGTAAACCGCTTGATTCATGGCCACACCCATCGGCCTGCCGTGCATGAAAGTATCATTAACGACAAGGCCGTCACACGCATTGTACTGGGTGACTGGTACAACAAAGCCAGTGTTTTACGAGTAACGACCGATACTATCGAGCTAACAACGCCTGATTAAACGCCCCCGTCGTCGCCTTGGGCAGGTTCAGAGTCCTGCGATACCTTTTCCGCGTTTGGCGCTTCCGTATCTGGCGTTTGCACCAAAACATCACCCACTGAATAGCGCTTGAAATCTTTTGGCAAATCCAGCATACCCTCGGATGCCGACAAATCCGTACGGTAATCTTTCATAAAACGTTGATAACCTTTCCTGTCCCATTCACGAATGGGTAAGCCATGATCCATGTGCCGGGTGGCATAAAATATATTCAACGACAGATCGCAGGCATCCAGCAAATCTTCCGGTGTGCGACCCACAGTGGTGGCATGCTCACCAGCCAGTACCATTCTGAATTCGCGTAAAACAGCCAGCACATCGGGCATAAAATCCTCTGGCATTACCACGGCGTCATAACAATGCTCGCCATTGGCCGTAAAACGATAATGCGTTGCCTGCCTGCCATCGATTTTGGGAATGGCACTGGAAGGCTGTGACTCTTCCTGGTAATCCAGTTTTATGGGTGAGTCGATCTCCACCGCTTTATTGCGAATCACCATGATGGTTTTGTCGTCCTGCGAGACGTTATAAATGGTTTTCTCTTTGCGGTTAAACAGGACAAAATCGGCCGGTGAACGTGCATTCGACATATGCAAATAACCTTCATTGACAAACAGGCGCGTGGAAAACGACTCTGACCCCGCTTCACGCTCAACCAGAATCAACAGAGTGCCGGGTGTCGCTTTTAATTCTGCTTCTGTTTTGGCAACAGGTTTTGTGGACAGACCTGCGCAAGCCGCCAAACCCACCCATAAAAAACCTGCCAAAATAACGTTTACCACTCGCTGCTTCTCATATTTCATCACTCACCCGTTCCCTCTAAATAGTTTAATTCGTTTTCACTAAAACCGGCCGCTTCGCGGGCGCTACGGTGAAGCCTGCCTTTTTTGCCAGCAGAAGCTCCCATGTATTGCTCAAAGAGACCTCGAAAAGTAGCATCGGGTTCCCTATCACGCTGTTCACACAGATATCGAAACCAGCGTGTACCAATTTCCACATGCCCGATCTCGTCCTGGAGGATAACCTCCAGCACCTTCACTGCCGCATGATCACCATGATCCGCCAGTTTTTTCATAATACCCGGAGTCACATCCAGACCACGCGCTTCCAGCACCCGTGGCACCAGCGCCATGCGCACCAAAGGATCATGCGCGGTTTTCTGCGCCATTTCCCATAAACCGTTGTGCGCATCAAAATCACCGTAATCATAACCCAGTGACTGCAAATGCTCGCGCATTAACTGGAAATGATAAGCTTCTTCATCTGCCACTCGCATCCAGTCGTCATAATAGGCATCCGGCATATCACGAAAGCGGTACACCGCATCCAGCGCCAGATTGATGGCGTTGAATTCGATGTGGACAATAGCATGGATCAACGCCGCATGACCTTCCGGGGTATGCAGACTGCGGCGGTGCAGGTCTTTTGGTGCCACCAAACAGGGGCGCTCGGGACGGCCAGGACTACCAACAGGTTCAGGTTTTCCGCTACGTATCAGTGGAATATTGCCCAGCCGCCACGCCTGAAAAGTGCGGCGGGTCACCGTGGCTTTTTTATCAGGTATGCATAGCAACAGACACTGGTCAGCTGACTCAAATAAATTCATATGCGGGATATTACGGCTATGCAAGCCTAATTGAAAATGTGTCGGCCAAAATAGCGGTTAACCCGTACGCTGATCAACGTTTCAGTATCGACTTCCAATGCCACTCCCGGAGGCCGTCAAATGACAAAAATGTGAATTTAAGGGCGAAATTGCCCTGTTTTCAGCGTATGCAGCAGATCTTGGGTAATGAAAACCCAACGCAAAGGCGCAGAGATGCGGAGAGCGCAAAAGATGAGAGGATGACGAGCAAAGAATACCTCTTTGCGTTCTCTGCATCTCTGCGCCTTTGCGCCTTTGCGTTAGATTTTATGACACCGTGATTCGTGGCCGAGGAACGACCTGTTCCGCTGAATGTAAACCGTGATTTTATTCATTTGGATATTTTTAGCGCTTAGTTCACGTTATATCTCGTAAATGCATATTATGAAAAAATGCACCATCGACTTCACGCTACTTGCCGCCATTGCAACGACTTCTGTTTAACCCTGTGCCAGTACCTGCACGGTGTACTCTGCATGAGTGCTGCCTCCCACGCCATCGGGAGCGCTAAATGAGATAACGTGTTCACCGGGAGTCAGGTTGTTGGCAATAAGATATTCCCCCCCTCCCAAATCACCATCAAGACTGGAGTTCCAGCGACAGTCATCTTCGTCAGCACAACCATCAGGCGAATAGGCGCAACCTGCCAGCTCCACGACTTCGCTCTGTTGCGTCTGTCCGTCCTGTGGCACGGGTGAGATCATCGCTTGCGCAGGCGTCCGGCTCACTGCAAACATTTCAGTTTCTGCCATGGTGGTACGCAACAGGGTGGAGGCCATCACTTGCAATTTGCAGTTTTTTCCGCTGGGCAGTTGATCAAGGTTCACTTTATACTCAGTCTCGCCCAGCGCCATAACCAGCGGACGCCAAGTTTCACCACCATCGTTTGTATAACGAACAATAGAAGTCACTTGCTCGTCTTTGCCGCATTGTGTTGTCCATTTAAGGGGCACAGTACCTGATTGTGCTTCGCTGATATCAAATTTGAGTGCCTCAATATTGACTGTCGGTGCTTTTTTAGGGATGTCGATGATAGTCGGCCCATTTGCATGTCCGCATTTAAAGACTAATCTGGCAACCTCACTCAGCATGGGAATAGCTTCCGAATACCAAGTGTGGGAGTCATCATGACTCTGATGTGCCTCTTTCAGCACCAAACGTTTTGCCCACAACACACGACCCTGTCCATCCTGCAATTCAATAGAATGTTTGGTGGGCCCACCGTTACTGTTGCCACCCGGCCCCTCCATGGAAAACCCGCTTTGCAAATCTACATCACCGTTGCTGCTCACGCCAAAATCAAGATACAGATGCTCTTGCGAGTGACACAGGTTTTTTGCACACCTACTGGCTTCAACCGTTACCGGTGAGGGCTGATGATTAATGTCGCTAATAAGCGCACGATACGTGCAGGGTGAGACCCAGGGGTTGCCGCAATAGCCCATAAAATCGTTACTGTTCGACGGGGTGTAAACTTTTCCGGTGGCGTAATCCATTCCAAATTCGCCGATAGCTGCAGATTGAGGATGGGTATAATGTGGGTAACTCGGGTCCGGCCCACCGACATCACAACCGGGAGCATGACTGCGACCCAAAGCATGTCCCAGTTCTTGTGCCATTATGCTGCCATCACCGACAAAACTGGCTCCGACATTACCACCTCCACAACCACCATAGGTGGTAGGAATACCTTTTTTCATCAACGCATAATGATTCGCATCCTGACCCGAGGCATTGTACAGCGCACGCAACTGACGCCATAAGGCGCTCCACCCCTGGCCACAGCCACCACCAGCGGTGTTGGTCAGATCGCCCGCAAAGTGAATCACATCATAAGAAAGAAAATTGAAACGTGACATGGGCCATGTCTTGCGCAGATACACGCTGGTGGCAATAAAGTCGCTCAGGGGAGGAGCTGTCTTTAAAATACCATTGCGATGATAATGCACGCCATGGGCACGAATGCGCACCACCGGTACACGGACAAAGGTCAGGAGACGACCCAGCCAGGGCGTATATTTCCATTGCCCGGCAACTAATACTTTACAGCGGCTATAAACCACTAATTTGCCGCGTGCATAAAAATCGGGGATACGGAAATTTAATGTGTGGTTAGCATTGCCACGATCAATCGTCGCGGCACGTCGCCCGGCGGTGGAACCATTTAAGACAACAGCTTTTCTGTAGGGTTGGCCTGCAATATCGGTGCGTTTAAACCATACTTCACCCTGTACGGCACCAGCAGCCTGCCTCCATGGTTTGACGAGATTGGGGTAAACACGAATCACAAGATGTTTACGCTCGATTAACGGCACGGCATTATCTGTTTCATCATGGGAAGCAGGCCGACTATGTGAAGACGTGTAAAACTGGGTTGCCTGGGTTGCCTCCATTCCTTCGATATTAAAAATAAAAGTTGGCGTTAAAATAGTCGGCGGAATAATGTGAGAAAGAGCTTCGCTATCGACTGCATTATTTTCAATCGTTTCTGCTTTTGTGAGCGTACTGGGTGGCATATCCAGTGTGGCGGCCGCCTCTGTATCGAGAGGTTCCACTGCACCAGGAGGGACAATACCCAGAGCCACTCCCTCAAGATTAAAAAATTCGGTCGTTCGCAGAAACTGCTTTTCAATCCCGACCTCAGGTTTGCAAGCAGGCTGACGCTCGATCTGCTTTTCCATTATTGTTCTCCCTGCTATGCAGTAGGCATTGCAAAATTTCGACGAATTTAAGGCACAACATTCAGGTACCTTCTTAAATCCGCGAGTATCCTCACCACATAACACAGTCACTCGCGCGACCCGGCACAATCTACATCCACACTGCAAACACAACAAGCACTTGATTCCAATGTGGGAATATTCACCAAACGTTTTGATTCACACCTCACAAATGACCTCGCAGCAAATTACTGGGGTATTAACGTCACACCAACACAGGTTTCTGAATGTTGTCCTTCGCCAGAATAACGATATTCACAACACTAAAAGCAGGCATTATCAAGTGAGCTGTGGGGAACTGAGCCTTCCAAGAAATTAAAGGCGCTCCAGTTTCAGACGCTACATTGCAGAGGCTTTATTCTTACTCCGTCATTTTCCGAGACCCCGGACACCATGTTTGTTCGACTGATCACATCACTGCTTATTCTTGCCTTGCTGCTAACTCCTGCATCAATCTCAGCCAATCATGCACCTAATGCAAATCATGGAAAATTAACCAGCAAAAATAAAAAACTGAATCCTGTTTACAAAAAACAAGGGGGGGAAATTCAGAACGCCTTCAAGCAATATCAAAAAAAAGCGGCGAAAGTCTGGGGAAAGGAAGCTGTCATGCCCAGCGCAAAACGTGATGTCACTTATCGAAATAATTTCAAAGAACGCAGCATTGTGGATTACGATGAAGGCATGGTGAAAATTGAGCTGGCCCTGAAGCCCGGTATTGCAAAAAACTCAAAACACACACAGCGAAAGCTAATATCCGCCATCAAAAAAACCATCAAACAAGGCCCCGACAATCGCTCTATTATTAAAATTGCCAAACGCCCCTCACCACCACGCAGCAAACAACCTGCGGTATTGGCTGGACTGGTGGCCAATATTGACAACTCACCACTCAATGCTAAAAATCTGACGGAGTTTGCCAGAAAAATAGCCGTCGCCATGAAAGCCCGTAACCTCACGGGTAAAGATGGCAAACAGCGCGTAGTCGTCAGTACACAATTTAGTCTAGTAGCAGACCACATCCGTGTTCGCGCACAAAAATTCAGCGAAAGCGTACACAGCTATGCCCATAAACATAATATTCCCGCGCCACTCATTTTCGCGATTATTGAAACAGAAAGTGCTTTTAATCCCAGAGCAAAATCACCTGCCCCGGCTTTTGGTTTAATGCAACTGGTACCCAAAAGCGGTGCGCGTGATGCTTATAAATTTATCTATTCAAAAGACAGGGTGGTCAAGGAAAAATATCTGTACGACCCGGATAACAATATAAAGTTAGGTACCGCTTATCTGCATTTGCTGTACTACAAACATTTCAAAAAAATCAAAGACCCTGAGGCCCGTACTCTGGCCACCATTGCTGCTTACAACGCTGGTGCAGACAGCGTAATCCGGTCTTTCACCGGTCGATACACCAAACGAAGCTATGCCAGTCGTTATTCATGGCGTCGCCACGCCTACAATAAAATCAACAAACTCAACGCCGATGAGCTTTACACACATTTTCGTGCTCATCTGCCCGCAAAGGAAACACGGGATTATCTCAAAAAAGTACGCCATCGTATGGAAAAATATGAAATTTAATTCCAGAGCATAATCAGAATATGGAAAGCCCCTCCACCTGACGTTCCCTTTCAAAAGAGCAGGCGTGAAAATACCGTTTAAGTTTTCAACCCACCCTGCCGACATCAAAATCATCTAATTATCAGGTAGTTGGCAATATTGCTCTTGATACATGGCGATGTATCTAATAGCATCCCATAAAAACCACTTATTTAACATCCAACAAGAGACTCTCCATGAACAGTTCACGTTTATTCCAAGGTGCAGCAATAGCGGCATCACTAGCACTTGCTGCCTACATCACTGTCGTGTACGTACTGGAGGGAGAGGAAGATAACAAAACTGTCACCGCATCCTCCGGTAACGCAGCAAGCCACAATGTCACGCGCGATATTTTAAGCTACGTCCCTGCTGATACAATCTATTTTTTCGGTGGACTTGAACCCGCTTCACTGAGAGATATGATAACAATCATCGAGCCTCAATGGGGGTTTATGCAGCCCGAAGACTTTAAAAAAACACTCGACCAACAATTGCCCAATAACAAAAATATGCCGCCGGCAATGGGGATGTTAACCGGATTATTCATTGAGTATGTGACTGCGTTTAAAGATCTGGAAACAGTACAAAACACGTTGGGGCTCACCGATGAACTGGACGCCGTACTTTATTCCGTCGGCACCATACCGGTAATGCGTATCAAACTGGCTGACACAAATGCGTTTAATGCCTTTATTAACAGTGCCGAAGCAATGACACAGGTAACATCGGTGCAGGGATCACACGGTGAACTTTCCTTTAAAACATACCGTTTCTCTACATCTGAAAACGGTCATCAGAACGCTATTGACGCCAAACTCGTCATTAGCGTAAACAACGACTACGCCTTAATCACCTTGTTAACATCATTAGAAGACCAAGCAACCCGTGACGTAATACTGGGTGTAAAAAAACCGGCAAACTCCCTGGCTGATACGACACTGTTAACAGATCTCACATCCAGACATAATTTCCACCCCGCTTATCTTGGCTACATCAATCATGAAGAAATCGTGAAGGGTTTGACTACCCCGGATGGCAACAAATTTGGCCACATGCTGGAGGCATTGCTCAACACCGTCAGCGCACAAGAAATGCCGGAGCCAATACCTGAGCAAGCTGATGGAGATGTCGAACAAACATCCTCCGCACACAATAAACCCGTGACAGAAAACCCACTGGCCCCCGTACAAACAACCGCGTGTCGTACCGAGCTTCTGACAATCACTCAAACATGGCCACGCACCGTCTTTGGTTACACGCAACTCGACCTGAAGAAAAAACCCATAAAAATGGCCGCACGCATGGTGGTTGAAAATACCGATGCCGCATTTATGCAGCAATTACAACAACTACGCGGCTTCATTCCAGCACATGTCCACAAAATCGACAGCAGACCTGCCCTGGGTTTTGGCTTTGGCTTTAACATCGACGAACTGACGCCAGTAGTCAGCCAGATGTTCACAGAATTCACACAAAAGGATTATCAATGCCAGCTTCTGGCAGAAATGAAGCAAAGCCTTGTTGATTCCAACCCGGTGCTCGCACTGGGCATGATGGCGGGCATGGCAGCGGGCGTGCAAGGCATTTCGGCCACCGTACTGGATATCGATGCCTCCATGAACCTGGAGCAAAAAGGTGCGATGCCCGATGTTCACAGTCTTGATGCGATTATCACTCTCTCCGCAAAAGAGCCGCAGCGTCTGCTCCTGATGGTGGCCAATTTCCAGCAAGGCATGCCACCCATTCAGCTCCCCGATGATGGCACACCCATCGACTTTCCCATTCCCCTGCCAACATCTGATCTCGGCAGCATTAAACTGGCATTAAAGGGAAACCATATTGTGGCTTACATCGGGGACAAAGCGGAAAAAATCGCGCAAAAAATGGCAAACGATCCTCTCGCGGCGACGGGCATGTTTGCACTTAATATGGACTTTGGGAAATACATGAAACTTGTCAATAGTCTTGTGCAAACCCTTGATACTACAGACGGGAAAATATCCGAGCAGGACAAGGTCATGCTGGAAGGGATGGCAGAAATGGATATGCAGTTCGTCGAATCTTTTGACATTACTCCGCAAGGCATCGTCATCGATATAACAATGACAATGCACTGATAAACGACAGCCCCGGACAAGCATTCCAGTGTATAAGGAAATTATGTTTCGTGGTGTTAGTAAATGGCGTGTTATGAACGCAGAGGTCGCAGAGACGCAGAGAAAAACACTGGAAAACTCTGCGTCTCTGCGACCTCTGCGTTAAATACCCGGTAATCTTTAAAAGCGGCGTGTTTTAACGCTTAATGCCGTTCTCACTGTCTTCACCCCACTGGTTATACCAATGAATAATGAGTACACCCTGCACCTTCTCTCTGCCAACCATTAACCCTGTTTCAGTTTTGCAAAAGCATCTGCCATGGCACTATTGGTTTGTTTGCCATTGCCTTTGTTCACGGCCTGCTTTGATGACTGGGCGGATTTTTGCCGATTTGCGGTTCTGGCTTTCCCTGCTCCGGGTCGATCACGCTGTATATCCTGCGGTTTATCGCGTGCATCGTCTGTCAATCGCATGCTGAGTCCAATACGTTTGCGCGGCAGATCTACTTCCATCACTTTGACTTTGACCACCTGCCCGGCCTTCACCACCTCACGCGGATCTTTCACAAATTTATCCGCCAGCGCAGAGACATGCACCAAACCATCCTGATGCACACCGATATCCACAAACGCGCCGAAGTTGGTGACGTTGGTCACCACACCTTCCAACATCATGCCCGGTTCAAGATCAGACAGTTTTTCGACACCGTCTTTAAAGGTGGCCGTTTTGAATTCGGGACGTGGGTCACGACCGGGTTTTTCCAGTTCACCAAAGATGTCACGCACGGTAGGCTCACCAAAATTTTCATCCACAAAATCATTGGCGGCCAGTCCTTTTAAAAAAAATTTATCACCGATAATGTCAGTGATCTTACGCCCACTTTGTTGAATAATTTTTTCCACCAGCGGATAAGCTTCGGGATGCACGGAAGAAGCATCCAGCGGGTTATCACCTTCACGAATACGCAAAAAGCCTGCCGCCTGTTCAAAGGCTTTTGGCCCAAGGCGGGCCACCTTCAATAATTGTTTTCGGTTCTTGAATGCGCCACTGGCCTCACGATGCAAGACAATATTGGTCGCCAGCGTTTCCGACAGCCCGGCGACACGCGCCAGTAATGGCGCAGAAGCGGTGTTGATTTCCACACCCACAGCATTCACGCAATCTTCCACCACCGCTTCCAGTTTTTTTGCCAGTCGCGTCTGATTCACATCATGCTGATACTGACCGACGCCAATGGCTTTGGGGTCGATTTTCACCAGTTCCGCCAGCGGGTCTTGCAGGCGACGGGCAATGGACACCGCGCCGCGATACGTCACATCCAGCTCGGGAAACTCTCGTGCTGCCAGTTCGGAGGCTGAATACACCGAAGCACCCGCCTCACTCACCATTAAACTGGTGAGGCGCAGCGAACTGTGTTTTTTCATCAGCTCCTGTACCAGCTTGTCGGTTTCCCGCGAAGCAGTACCATTACCAATGCTGACGAGATCGACGCCATGTTTTTCCGCCAGCTTGCCCAACACGGCCAGCGATTGATCCCACTGGTTTTTCGGTGCGTGAGGAAATATTGTGGTGTACTCCAGCAGTTTACCGGTGGCATCCACCACCACCACTTTGACGCCCGTGCGCAGCCCCGGATCCAGTCCCATGGTGCGACGCTGTCCGGCGGGCGCGGCCAGCAACAGATCACGCATATTTTCGCCGAACACACGAATGGCTTCCTCTTCCGCCGATTCGCGCAGACGCAGATTGAGTTCGGATTCAATCTGCATGCTAATCTTGATGCGCCAGGCCCAGCGAGCACACTCTCCCAACCACTGATCTGCCGCACGGGCTTCATCACGCAGCTCAAAATGTGCTGCCACCATGGATTCACAAATCCCCCTGTCCAGCGGTGACGCCAGATCATCCTGCCCCGGCACCACGATTTTCAGGCGCAGCACACTTTCACTGCGTCCCCGATACAAAGCCAAAGCCCGGTGCGACGGCACTTTTTTCACCGCCTCGGAGAATTCAAAATAATCCGCAAACTTGCTGCCGTTTTGCTCCTCGCCCTTCACCACATCGGAGGTCATCAGGCCGTTTTCCCACACGTAATCACGCAGCCTGCCCACCAGATCCGCCTCTTCCGCAGCACGCTCCATGAAAATCTGCCGGGCTCCGTCGAGCACTGCGGCAGCATCGGCAAAGCCCGCCTCTTCGTTAAGGTACTCGGCAGCCAGCACCTGTGGATCAATACCATGATCCGCCAGAATCGCATCCAGCAGCGGCTCAATACCGGCCTCACGGGCAATCTGCGCCTTGGTACGGCGCTTTTGTTTGTACGGTGCATACAGGTCTTCGAGACGGGTCTTGGTATCCGCACCATTAATCGCCACAGTCAGCGCCTCAGTCAGCTTGCCCTGTTCCTCGATACTCTTCAGCACCGCAGCACGGCGATCTTCCAGCTCCCGTAAATACGTTAGCCGGTCTTCAAGATTACGCAGCTGGGTATCGTCCAACCCACCGGTCACCTCTTTGCGATAACGAGAAATAAACGGCACCGTAGCCCCCTCATCCAGCAATTTAATGGCAGACTCAACCTGAATCAGGCGAACATCCAGCTCATCAGCAATACGTGACTCAATATTCATGAATACCTTGTAATATTTGGAAATGGAAAATCAATTGAATTGTCAATCAGGCAACAACAAAGAACGCGCAGTGTACCAAACCCGCAACCGCGCAACAGTCTTGAAATTCCGGCCAAGACATGATTCATCGCGCCCTGTCGGCAACAACAGATGGGCACGCATTATTCAGTGGAGCATCACGTTCATCCTGCTCTGTGGCTTTTCGCCAATCCAGGCGACTGACCTGCATATCGCTGTTGCCACTAATTTCAACCGCACTGCCACAGCGCTTGTCCAGCGTTTTGAACAACAAAGTGACTACACCGTGCGCCTGGTTTTCGGCTCCACCGGCAAACATTACGCACAAATCACCCATGGCGCACCCTTCGAGCTGTTTTTTGCCGCTGATGAACGCCGCCCCGCATTACTGGAAAAAAATGGCCTCGCCGTGCCCGGCACACGTTTCACCTATGCACAGGGACGACTGGTATTGTGGAGCCCCGATGCCGACCGGATCGATGCCAAAGGTGATGTGCTGGCCACCGGCAATTTCCGCAAGCTCGCCATTGCCAACCCCAAACTGGCCCCCTATGGTCTCGCTGCCCGTGAAATTTTACAGGCGCGCGGGCTGTGGAAAAAATTACAACCTCGTCTGGTGCGTGGTGAAAACATTGGACAAGCTTATCAATTTGTCAGAACCGGCAATGCGCAACTGGGGTTCATTGCTGCTGCGCAGATTATTACCGATGGCAATCTGCCCAATACCGGCTCTTACTGGGTTCCACCACAATCCTTATATACTCCCGTTATCCAACAGGCCGTATTAATCAAAGACACACCGGCAGCACGGGCCTTTACCCAGTTTGTTAAAAGTAATGCAGCACGCAACATTATCCAACAACATGGCTATGACACGCCTTAAAATATGAATTAAGCGCTAAAAACATTCAGCGAAATAGAACCATTGGTTTACCCTCAGTGGAACAGACTGCTCCTCGACCACGAGTCACATCATCATAAAAACCCAACGCAAAGACGCAGAGCGCGCAAAGGGTTATGAGAATAACGGGCAAAAGCGATAAAAAAACCTCAAATGCTAATGCTGTGGAACTCTGCATTCTTTGCGTCTTCGCGCCTTTGCGTTAGATTTTCACTTTTCAAGCCCAACCAGCATACGCATGAAAACAGGATGATTTAGCCCTCAATACACCTTGAATGTGTGCAACCGAAATCCATTAACTGTCTATTTTCTGTTAATCGGTGGATTGTTTTCAATAAATGGAAAAACAGGTTTTTACACAAATTAACGGGATGCGAGAAACTGAGGGCATAACTGTTCATTTAGTTTTAATGCGGTGCCCCTGAACGATTGACCTGTGACAGAAATATAGAGTAGCCTGCTTTTGATAATACTGCTGTAAAAAGGAGAACAGCATGCATGTTGCAACCGCCGACTCAACACTGGAGTCTTCCAAAGAAGCCGCAAGTCAACTTTGGGAGCAGCTGTCAAACCGTCTGGGCAATCCCCCTGACTGGATCGTTGTTGCTCCATCCGTCAACTACGACATACCCCAAGTGCAACAAACATTAAACAGCCTCGGGGCCAAACGTTTCCACGGAAGCACGTCTTGTCTCGGGGCAATGACCGAGCGTGGTGTAATCAATGCCGAAGGACGAGGTATCGCTGCCTTTGGCATTGCTGACCCTAATGGAGATTATGGTGTCGGTGAAGCATCGCTGGACGCGACAACATCACCGGAAGCAGCGGCTTGTCAGGCACTGGATGCTGCGCTCAGTGACGCTGAGCGGCCTGGTGAAGTACCCGACCTGATATGGATCAGCGCTCCTCCCGGCTGTGAAGAAAGAGTGATTAGCGGACTTGAGTCCTCACTGGGTGCAGGCGTACCTATTGTTGGCGGCAGCTCAGCTGACAACGATGTCAGTGGCCAATGGGCTCAGCTGACTCAGGTTGGTGTGCATCTTAATGCCGTTATCGTCTCGGTACTGTTCCCATCGACAAAACTCCATTTTGCGTTTCACAGTGGTTATGAGCCGACAGAAATAAAAGGTCGCGTGACCCGTGCTGATGGTCGTATTTTATATGAAATTGACGAACGCCCCGCAGCAGAAGTTTACAACGACTGGACCGATGGTGTGCTCCAGGATGCGCTTGCGACAGGCGAGCAAAACGTACTGCCGCTGACGACATTGTACCCGCTGGGCCGGGTAGTCGGCAGCGTTGGTGGCACAGCCTATCATCAACTGTCCCACCCGGACCGTATTACCTCGGAACGAGGCCTGAGCCTGTTCTCAGATGTTGAGGTGGGTGATGAGGTTTGGTTAATGCAAGGAACCCGACACAGTCTGGTTGAACGGGGCGGACGTGTGGCCCGTGCAGCAATGCAGGCTGGCAACATCAAACCAGATGATATCGCTGGTGGTCTGGTAATTTATTGCGCAGGCTGTATGTTAACCGTCCAAGATCAAATGGATGACGTGGTTGGCCATCTTAATGATGCCCTAGACGGACACCCCTTCCTGGGCTCATTTACCTTTGGTGAACAAGGCTGCTTTATCGGTGGTGAAAACCGCCATGGAAATCTGATGATTTCAGTCCTGTTATTAGGTAATGCCCCTGCGTAACACATGAAACAAGTCAATGAAGAACTCCGAGAGAGTTTAGTCGAACTTCAGGTTCAACTTGAACAGGAACGTACATGGCGTAAAGAAGGTGATTTACTGCTTGAGGGTGTTACCCGTCTGGCCATCGCGCGAGACTCCGAAACCGTTTACGCGGTTCTTGTCGATGTACTTGGCCCACTGTTAGGCTTTGATGTGGCCGCTTTATTTTTGGCTGATGACAATGCGCTGGTATCAATGGCCGCAGAGGAGCACTCACTCGCCGGGGTTCGACTAAGTATCGACTCTGCCTTACGGCGAGTATTGCTCGGCAAATCTGTAGCCGTTTTTGATACCTCAAAACAACCTGCCTGGGCAGCACAATCCTCCACCCTGCTTGACCGTGTTCGTTCAGCATTACACATTCCCATTTTTGCCGGAGAAAGTGTTGCCGTACTGATTTGTGTCCATTCAGAAAAAGGTTTTTTCTCCGCCCGCCATACCCGTATTGCACAGCGTATTATGCCAATGGTATCGGCCGCTTTACTCTCTATCCAAGGCTTTCAACTACGACTGAAAAGTGAACAACAAAACCAGGCAGCAGCAGCCGTTGCAACACACCGCGATCTTCTTGAGCGTGCCCTGGGCAGTGTGGGGGCCGGTGTCGGCTATGTGACATCCGCAGACCTGGTGCCACTCGGACGGACGTTGCATGAGATTCTTGCAGACTGGAAAACACCAGACGCCTGGTGGTTACACTACCGCAACCATTTGCACCCCGGACATACGGTACTCATCAATGATACCAGCCCAACAGGTAACCGTTTTACGCATGAAGCCACACTGATGGACACCACAGGCGATGATCAACTATTACTGATTGCCGATGTAACCCGTTGGGTGCTTGCCGAGCAAGCCTTGCAAGACATGAATGCCGAATTGATTGTTGCACGTGATGCAGCACTATCCGCAAATCGTGCCAAATCTAATTTTCTCGCCAACATGAGCCATGAACTGCGCACACCGCTGAATGCTATTATGGGCTATACCGATTTACTAACTGAAGATGCACAAGCACGCAAAGAAACGGAGACACTTAGCTATCTTGAGCAAGTATTACAGGCTGCCACACAACTCCTGTCTCTCATTGATGATGTTCTTGATTTATCCAGAATCGACGCTGAGCCCATTAACATGCATATGGGCTGGATCGATCTGGACAACTTGCTGGAAGACATCCACGTGACAATCACACCGGCCATTGAGCAGCATGGCAATACCTTGCGAATCACATGCAAAATATCCCGAAATAAAATCTGGGCCAACAAAGATCGTTTACAGCAGGTACTCCTGAATCTCCTGTCGAATGCCGCCAAATTTACTACCTCTGGATTTATTGAGATTTATGTTGGCTTATGTCACACAGATGATGGTCGGGAGCAATTCTCATTTGAGGTAAGAGATACCGGAGTGGGTATTCCAGCAGATCGCCTGGAAGATATTTTTCAACCTTTTTCCCAAGTGGATACCAGCAACACTCGGCGTTATGGAGGCACTGGTCTTGGCTTGACGATTAGTCGCAGTTATTGTGAATTAATGGGCGGCAGCTTAGAAGTCACTTCGACGGTAAACGTCGGGTCAATATTCACCGTATTGTTACCCGCAACCTGCCCATCGAATGACAATGAGAACAAAGAACGAAGAGAACACTGAACATTTAAAAAACAGACGGGACGCGTAATATTCCTGGCTCCCCTCACGCATCCGCACGCAGCATATATCCAACGTAAATACCGCAAAAAAACAGGGGAAAATAGCATGCATACAACACTGGTCAACGTTAACGTCAAAACCGAGCACATCGATAACTTTATTGCGGCAACACAGTTGAACCATGAAGCGTCAGTACAAGAACCCGGAAATTTGCGTTTTGACATACTGCAAATGGCGGATACCCCTAACCGGTTTATCCTTTACGAAGCTTACCGTAGCGCCGATGCCGCAGCGGCACACAAAGAAACCGCACACTACCTGACATGGAGAGAAACGGTTGCAGACTGGATGGCATCACCGCGCGAGGGAGTACACTATGTCGGATTATTCCCAGAGTATTAAACCAATGGAACTAAACGCATTTTCCACAGTTCGTCTGCCACGGATTATTTTTGGCGAAGACAGCCACAAACAACTGCCATCCCTTGTGGCGGCCTACGGCCGTCAGATACTTCTGGTTACGGGTGCTACCTCTTTTTGTGCAACGCCTTATTGGTCACAACTTCGGGATGCATTGGAAGACGCAGGGTTGCAGTGGAACAATGTGATCATTGATGGAGAACCATCGCCACAACAGGTAGACCAGATTGTGGCGCAATTTCACCAAACCGGGATTAACAGCGTTCTAGCCATTGGCGGCGGCAGCGTACTGGATGCCGCCAAAGCTATTGCCGGACTCCTGCCGCAAGGAAACTCGGTCATGGATTATCTGGAGGGTGTCGGTCAAAACCTTGACTATAAAGGCCCGGCCATACCCTTCATTGCGGTACCCACTACTGCCGGTACCGGCAGTGAAGCCACCATGAATGCCGTGCTCAGTAAACAAGGGCGCAATGGTTTCAAAAAATCGTTTCGCCATCCCGACCTGGTAGCTGAAATTGCCGTTGTCGATCCGCTGCTGCTGGCTTCCTGCCCGCCTGCACTGATCGCCGCCAACGGCATGGACGCCTTCACCCAATTATTGGAATCCTATTTATCGTGTCGTGCCAACCCGTTAACAGACGCTTTGGCATGGAGTGGCCTGGAAGCAATGACTCAACATTTCTTTGCGGCCTGGGAGGGAGGCGACAACGAGACAGCCCGGCAAGGCCGTGCCGGTATCGCTTATGGCGCACTGATTTCCGGCATTACCCTGGCGCAGGTGGGTCTGGGCTCTGTGCATGGTTTGGCATCACCCCTTGGCGCTTATTTCCCCATTCCTCACGGCGTTGTATGCGGCACATTAGTTGCCGCAGCCACTGAAGGTAATATCCGCAGCCTGCACCAACGCCAGCCGGACAGCTCCGCACTTAAAAAATATGCACAGCTTGGTCGTTTATTGAATCCTGACACAAAATTAACTGATTCTCAGGCACAAGAGGCATTGATAACGACACTGCATGAATGGACCCAACGACTGAAGCTTCCCCGGCTGGCTCACTATGGCGTTCAGGTATCAGACGTAGACAGCATTGTCGCCGGTTGCCGCGGTGGCAGTATGCGCACCAACCCGATTGTGTTAACCGACAATGAGATACGTGAAATTATTGAATCACGACGTTAGAAAGTTTTTCATCACACATTCGCCACACATTTGCCACACAAGGATTATCAAAACCCTTTACTACCGGAGACAATCTCTTCCAGGCGACCATTATTAAACGTTAAAATACGCATAAAACGGGTTGGGCCAAGATTGTATGTCCACTCATCAATACGGCGTTCCACCAAGCGACGACTTCCTCCCGAAATGCTGCTAAACACCTCTTCGGTCCGGGAGTCTTTAAAAAATGGCTCGCCACACCGTTGCAACACTTCATATTGGCTTAACCCGGTATCCAATATATAGGTATCACAATGAGCAGATAAGCGACTGTCTTTACGGTAACCATGGCTGCCCGTGGAAATCGTCTTGAGCCTGCCATTTTCAAAGACGAGGAAACGTAAAAACTTTTGGGGGCCAAAGTTATAAATCCACTGTTCACGTTCCATGGAAATACGCCGTTCGTGTAACCCGGCAAAGTCTTCGATGAACTTTTCGGACCACTGATCACGCCAGTCCGGCGTGCCACATCGAATCAATACTTCCGCTTTGCTATCGTTTGTTGTCACTAGACGATTGCCACATCTCATTGAATCTGCCACGGAAGATGTGGAATACAAAACAGCCAGGATGAGTAATACAACAGCAAGCTGAATGCTATTAACCTGACAACGGAAATAAATGGGTCTGGATAGAGTCATCATTTTATCCAACAGATTAAAGTACTTATCATAAAACTTAATGGTATATGCGTCCAACCATTCCATTGTTAATGTCTATAATGCGAATTAGGCGCTAAAAATATTCAACCAAATAAAATCATTAGTTTACATTCGGTCGAACAGATTGTTCCTCGATCACAAGTCACAGCATTATAAAATCCAACGCAAAGGCGCGAAGACGCAGAGCGCGCAAAGAGTTACCTGATTACCCATAATCCTCAGCTATTCCCACAAGAGATTCTATACTCAAATAAGTGAGCATCAAGCGAGGGTAAGTTCATGAAAAATAAAGTTCAATTTCAAAAAGGCTACAGTTTACCTCAGTTTTTGAAGGAGTATGGGACAGAAGAACAATGCCGAAAAGCGTTATTTAAA
>JAKIUF010000037.1 GCA_021647705.1 Gammaproteobacteria bacterium
CAGCCATGCCAATACCCGTACACCCTTGTTGCGCCCCGCCCGCAATGCCACCACGCCCAGACCGATATACACCAGCAGCGCCACGATTTTTGCCAAAAGCCACGGCAACTGCAACGCCGCCCAACCCCACTGGGATGCCAAAGCGATGGCGCTGACCAATAACACCGTGTCCACCACATGCGGGACAACCTTCACCATGCGCGCCTGCAACCAAACCGACTCGCGCATCATCAAAATACCACGGATAAAAAACCCGCCACCGCTCAGCACCGCACAAGCCACATGCAACCATTTGATAGTTTCCATCATCAGTGCCGCAACCGGTATATCTGCCACTGATGCTGCCGGCAATTGTATTCACTGCGTAAAGCCTGCAAGCAGGTTACGCACAAACAGCCATCAAACTGTGTGCTCACGTACTCTGTTTGCTCCGGGGACAGATAAACCGTTTGACATTGGCACAATAAAATTGAACCTGCCTTGCATTCAAATTCTGTATTGCAACGAGGGCAATGTCTGGTTTCGTGTTTGTGAGTTGTTGGCATGATGCGTATTGTATGTCGTAGAGTGAATCAGTGGTAGCAGGCTCCAGCATGGAATTTACACACATTTCGGGCTGCATGCACATGAAAAACCTTGCGGGTGGCTTACCCAAAGAGTGTTACCCCAGGCACATCACAAGTGATTATGTGTTTTTCCTGTCCAGACGCTCAACAACCCTTTCCATGACATCTACAGGCGGCACCACACCAGACTTACTGACAATAACACCCAGAGAAGTCCCTTCTGCGACAACCCTGTCTCCCACGATAAACGTATGCACCATTTGAAACGACCGCTCATCCCAGCCGGTTATTTCCATTTTAATTTCGTACTTTTGAAATAATGTTAATGCCTTTTTATATTTCATTGTGTGCTCGGAAATCACCGGCATCCATTTTTCAACAATCATTGTTTTGGCCAACCCGGTTCTGATAAACATATCGACCCGGGTTAAATCGCATATTGTCAAATACCGTCCATTGTTCATATGCAGATTAATATCAATATCATTGGGAAGGACTCTCAGGCTCAGCGCATTTTTGGGCCTTTCTACCGGAAGGTCTGACTTGAAAAATGAACCCACCAAAAGGGCAATCATGCGTAAAACCAGGTTCATAGCAAGCTCCCATCGCCTTTTTTACATATAATTACCCTATAGAACGGGCGTGTTTTTCCCCTATTTCTGGCTTTGCTGCCAGTGATGAAAAAACCACCCGTTACATTATAATTCCTGATAAAATTAGTAACCATTAGTCAATCATTAAACTCACAAAATATATGGATGGGCAGAAGAAAATGAAAAAGATATTATGCGTTGCGGCGGCGGCTGTTGTTTTAAGTGGTTGTTCCGGCTCCAAGGACTACACACCAGCAGCGGGAGCAACAGGCAAAGACATCTTCGCACAAGCCTGTGTAGGCTGCCATACATCGATCAACGAGACCGAGCTAACCACTTTTTGGGAAATGACGGCTGAAAATACAAATGCCGCTTATGTCTCAGCAAAAATAACCCAAGGCAGTATGAGAATGCCCTCCTTTCCAAATATCAAGGGTGCAGATTTAGAGGCAATCACCACCTTCGTATTGGAACACAACAAAAGCAAATAGATTTTCTTTGGCTGTTACATCAAGCAAACCATAATGCTGATATCAGCCATACAGGGCGTGCCCGCAGGACATCATTTCATACCCGCGCGGGCATCACTCTCTACAGCTCAATCCTTCAAAACCTAACAAGAGTCAGTCAAAATACCGTTCATTATGATTCCCGTGTAAGGCTCATAATTTCATCAGTAGACATTTTGGCTGAAGCTATCCCTCTAAATTTCCGAAATTTTCTTGTCATTTTAGGTTCGCCAATTTTTACTATATAGAACCTACCGCTATCCTCAACAAAGTCAATTTCTGTTTCGGGTGATATTCCTAAAGCCTCTCTTACACTTCTAGGAAGTGTGACTTGACCTTTTGTGGTAACCCGCATAATTTCTCACCCCAAAAAAATGTAATACCAGCCTAGTATTACATTTAAGGATTTTCAAGTTCTGAATAGCCTTTTAAAGACCCAAACAACCCATCAGACTACTGTTCAAAGATATAACAACTCACACATAACATTCTTCTTTTTATACTCCCAAGATTTTTTTGTCGTGCAAAAAAAAATAAAAATAACTGTGGATATTGGCATTAAGTTAACAAAAAACGGCATACCGTAGGTTGGTGGTGAGCTTGCGAACCCCAACATCGTCGATTCCGTTGGGGTTCGCAAGCTCACCACCAACCTACACTAGGCAGGAATTTTGGCTTAACTTAATGACATTGGATTCTCTCCTATAAAAAACGAAAGGGGTTCAAATATCATATTGATAATTTATTTTAGAAAAATTAACTTCAGCTTTTATACACAACTTCTATTTTAGGTGGCTTAAAGCGTGTCTGAAAGGATAATTTCCTACCAATTAACTGCCACCCTTTCTTTGATAGGTAATATTAAAAATGCAATAACAGGCACTTATCATGTAATTAACCCAAAGCACTTGCCTCGTTATCTTGCCGAATTTTGCTATCGTCATAACAGACGGTTTCAGCTTGAGGAGATGATACCTCGCTTTGCCTATATCGCCCTCAAAACTCCCCCTATGCCGAACAGACTTTTGAAGTTGGCGAAAGCTTATGGGTAATCAGGTAATTATTTCCAACTAAATTCGCCACTAAATATAGTGCAGCTAGCGAGCGACATAGAGGCATTATCAATATAAATTTGCTGTTTATCTGAGACCTGATAAGTTAAGTACTCCGAACATTCAGCACTTTGTCCAGTGCCTACAACAACTTTTACCTCTGGTTTAAGTATGCAACTCACTAATTTATCTAGAGGGGACCACTGGTAACATATTTCATATTCTGATCGGTATGTGGAAATTTTACCGGTGGGTTTTTGAAAGGCCCACCATTTGCCGAATTTACTATTGGGGTTAGTACTATTCCAAGCACGGAATATCGTGATTTGGGTGTCTGCCTTGCTTTTATAAACCTGTCCCTGACATAGTTTACCTTTATTGGGAAGACCCAAAGCCTCATTTAAAAGCTCCTTATCTTCAATCTTCTCAAACTTGTTTGCCAAATTTTCAGGTAGATTAGAACTACCCGAACATGACTGGGCAGTGTTTTGAGTTTCTCTCTCAATCGGATAGCTCGAGCAACCATATAGAGTGAGCATTAATATAATAGCCAATATGTTTTTCATTACATACTCCGTTTTTGATTTAGGGTATTTTTTAGTGTGAATTTATTTTTTTATGCACTTTGTTTTTTCGTGTTTTTGAATGTCAATTACATCCAATAAGGTAAGTGATGTATCCAAGAAATTTTTCCCTACGAAATATTGAAAGGAGAAAAGGAGTCAGGTTTATTGCATAATGGACAAAGTCGTTATTTTGATAATTATACAATTAACCTGACCCCTTAAGGCCTCATTTTAAAGTATCAATGGGGTGTAACTCTCTGCGCTCGATTTCACACCCAAAAACCCAGGTTTTTCTGCTTGATTTTGAACCCCGAAACTTGAGTTAAACAAAATACCTTGACAAAGCAGAGTGATGAAAATTTATTTATCTTCTAAATCCAAGTGTTCTGGTCCACCAGCCAGTTTTCCTGTTGGCTCTTCCTCGTCCACTGGCGGTACAATATTTCTTTCCTTGAGTTCTTTTGACTTTTTCTTTAGCCTCTTTAAAGCTTCGGTGTAGTCTGGTTCTTTTTCCTGTCCGTTATTCATAATTGATTAACCTCTAAATTTAATAATCTTTCTTCGATTTATTAATCTTTCCCGTGGGCTCATTAGGGTCTAAAACAGGTTTTTTTCTCTTAAGCTTATCGGAATATTTTTTCAATTTTTCAGCTTGCGCTGTCTTTTCTTTGAAATCGTTATTTATTTTCATTTCCCTTCCTCACTAAAGTGTTTTAGCCAAGTAACGTGGTTGATCGTTTGAGGATGGAAAGAGCACATATCCCAATTTTTTGTAACTATTTACAGCCCCATCTACAGGATCAATAACTCGTGATTCTTTTGCTCCAAGGATGTACCCAAACATTTCTATTGAGGACAGCGAAATATAAGCTATTCGACCTTTTAATGGATGATTAATATCCGTAGAACCTTCAAGCACTTCCAATCGAACATGAATATTTTTTCCAGACATTCTCCCTAACAATAAACCACACAAATTACCGCCAAACCATATTGCAGCTTCAAATCTCTTGGGATGCTTTTTACGATAATGTTTAACCCAGCTAGACCAGTCCCAGCCCCCATTTGGTGGAAACCTGTTGTTATTGGGCCATCGCAAATACGCCGCTAGCGCCAAACTGTTGATAGGGGTGAGCTTAACTCCTGGCATATTAATAGCTTTTGGTATTTCGGCATACACTTGATTTCGCAGATCGTTATATTTTTCAATATGTTCTTTAAAATCATTTCTATCTTCCACTTAGATTCTCCTTAATTATTGCGTGAAATTCCTCATATCCTGTAGCTTTCATTATCTCAAGTTTCGAGATTCAAAATAAAGCAGAAATATGACGCAACTAATTGATAGATAAAGCGTGAAGGGTCTGAAGGGGTCAAGCCTATTGTATAATGACATTAGCCACCCATACCTCTCCCAACAAAAATTGAGTACGAAAATATTTTTTGATATTATACAATAAGCTTGACCCCTATTACTCTTCTCCAGCCACCGGGCTTGTCCAACAAACCGGTTCAGATCGTGGTTCGTTCCTCACACGATCTAACCTAATTCGTTATATGGCAATCTAATATTTTATCGTCAACTATTAGCTTCCATAACCCATTTGTCTTTATTTTTTTTTCGATGTCGCCCCGAGGTATATGTGTTATACAGCTTTTGTTATCTAGTATTATTTTATTTAATCCCATACTTAATAAATCGTTAGAGCGGCTATCAACATCATACATTAATACATCATCAGAGTTACCTGAAACAATAAAGTTAATCGGTGAAATATCTGAATTGCTAAAAATAATTGTTACTTCAATTGGCTGATCAGTAGTGTTTACTACGGCCATGCCTTTTGTATAAGTGCATGAAGTTATTATTAATGTAATCATAACAAATAACACATTTACTTTGTCCATTTTATATTTGCCCCCCAAATAAGCCTTTTCACATCTATTTCCATGGCTATACTATCTGTAACTCTCCTTTGAAGTGTGGCAAAATTCTTTTTCCAGTCGTAATATTTCATTACATCAATGCTGCCTGACTTTGGATATCCTGGTGTGGATGACTTCCCAGCTTGACTTAAAATGCCTGTACTGCCTTTGTGCCCCCATGACAAAGCCATACCTCCCGCATACATTAATACTGAGTGACCAAATTCATGCGCAGATACAAGTTGAAAATCAGAGTCTGCATTTGCGGTATTGTTATGCCATCCCTTATTGTAAATAAAACTAGCGTCTATTCCCAAAGTTGCAGGATTCATTGATCTAGCATAATTGTCTTTGTCTGTTTCCACATAAAGATCCACTGGAATTGCATTTACATAATTATGCTGTGCTTTCACCCAAACCATAAAGCTATTGCCAGCCACAGTAATGCGGCGCGACCAATATTTGTCAATCCCAGTGCGCGCAAGATATTTTAGTTTTTCATAATCAGCATCGGAAAGACTGTTTTTCTTGAAGTTCAAATTAACGTGTACGATTATTATTTTTTTATTCAAGGATACAGTTGCTTTGGCCCATGCAGCTTTATGTGCTCCTGTATGCACTTTAATATGTCGACGATGAGCCTGATTCCACTTTTTTCGAAAATCTTTGACTGGCTTATCAATATCTTTATGCAATGCTTCATGGAATTTTTCAAGAGTTAAAATTTCTTGATTTTCAGGCATGTGAATCTCCATAATTTTGATAACATTTTACATATAATCGGGATAGGGGGATGCCTCACGACATCCCTCCTCCCACACCACCTTTCTATTACCCATAAGTTTACGCGAATAAATTAGTTGCGACTACTTTCCTTGAATATTCTGATGTTAAGATTAAAAATCATTTCTGTAATATCTCGATACTTTCTATAGTTTAAAATCAATCTTCTCATCTCTTTTACCCTGCTGTCTGGTACATAAGTGAAGGGGTCAAGCCTATTATATAATGACATTAGCTACCCATACCCCTCCCAACAAAAATTGAGTACGAAAATATTTTTTGATATTATACAATAAGCTTGACCCCTATTTTTTTTGAAAGGAGAAAAGGAGTCAGGTTTATTGCATAATGGACAAAGTCGTTATTTTGATAAATATACAATTAACCTGACCCCTTAAGGCCTTTGCCTTCGCGGAACTTACAGCACATAATTACTTATGCACTACTCCGCTGTACTACCGGGGTGAATGAGCAATTCCCCGGACGGGACTTTAACCCGCTAGATTAATCGCCGATGACGGCGTGCGACCTGACCCCGCTCTTTCTCGAGAATCATGCCTATCGTTTATTCGCCTTTTTTTCCTTTTTCTCGGCGCGCTTTTCTTTCAACGTTTTTTCAGGTTTCTTTTTAACTGCCTTTTTTGAATCTTGGCCTTTAGCCATAAATCTCTCCTTTAACTTTATTGATAAGACACTAAATGTCTACTAATTGTGGGTAACTCGTAAAAAAAGGGGGCAAGTATCATATTGACGCTTTATTTTAGCAACCAGCTTAGCGAGAAAGTATCTTTTCCGTGGATATGTGTTGCCGCCCTCTCTTGCGACACATTACATGATAGATAGGCATTTTCATATTCGATTCTGAGCGTTCCAGGCATAAACGAGAAGATAACCTACCATTAGCTAAGCGTGAATATGATACTTGACCCTTTTTTCCACCAGTTTTTTAACACTATTTCGTAACAATTCATAACTTTTTCAAAATCAATCGAGTCTGACCCCATCGATTTTCCAGTCCGGTGTATTATATGACATTGGCCAGATGCTCATTAACGGGCTTTGAAGGCATGCCTTGAGTATGTTTAGCAAACGACCTACTTGTCGGTGGCTGTGCATTAATACACGATTCATTATGATCATAGAAAAACTGATGTTGCCATTTTTTGGCTATGAACCTTTCTTTAAATAAGTTAAGTCTCTGATCGTGACCACCCCAGCCATACCAAACAATAGGTGTTCCTTCATTTTCGGTGCTGCATATTGGAAGGTTTTTATAACCGCTTGCTTTGTGAATTGCTGAATCAAGGTTTGGATCGCAGACATAGAATAGATTCCAGACACGGACAAAGGAGTTGATGGGGATCTGTTTTTTAGCCAGTTTATATCCATCAATAAAACGGTTTCTCACTGTAGGAAGCATTTTGTCACCATTTAGCTCAAGAGGAACCAATTCATTTAAAGCCTTAGGAATAGCTGACCCTGGATTCTTTCCTACGATTGCACCAACACAATTGCTATTCTTTGATTGGTCGTAGCCGTTTAGATAGATTCTTGTATCGAATCTGAATAACTCACCATCAACTTCTTCAAATCTTGCTAAATATTCCATAGTTTCCCTGACAGCTAACGCCAGCAATAACCGGAATTTTGTAGCGGCGAGAGGCTTGTGCTAGGTTCTTTTAGCACAAACGAACACTGCGGAAAAATGTCCGGGTTGTTTGCTTTTGTTATGCATTATTTTCCTCTTAACTTAGTTCTAACTTTATGAACTCCATCACTAAACTTTTCTGGGAGACCATTTAAAAATCCAGAAACTTCAGAGGATTCACTGGGGTCAAACTCCGCACCGTCACAAAGAAGCTTATACATCTCCTCAAGCCCCTCAGAAACTTGCCAATCCCAGTGTGGACCTTTAAGCTTCCTAGATTCACGAGAAAGCTCAAAATATTTTCTCAAAACATTAGCTTTAACTCCCGTTCTTTTAGTGTTTTCGATATTAAGCTTAATAATGTCAACTCTAGAATTCTGGATATCGTTACTTAAACTGCTAACCTTACTTTCCATTCCTGAAACTGATTTCTTGAGATTTTCACTAATATGCCTGCTTACTTCACTTTTTAATCCATCAACCTTAGATTCAATTAGATCGCAGCTACTTTCAATAATTTTCTTACTCTCAGCATCAATTTTCTGTAAGAGGTATTCTTTATCATCCTTATACCTATTTCTAAAAAAATAAACATTAACACCTAGAAATAAAAGCAGGAATGTTGCTGCAAAGCTTAAAGACCAATAGTAGGATGCACGTAAATCATTCAAAGAACTTTTCAATAATTTATTCTGTTCTTCTAACTTAATTTTATTAATTTTTAGCTCAATAACGTAATCAGATTCCTGTTTATTATTCGCTACTTCATCCACAGCTATAACTGGAAAACAGAATGAAATTAGTAACATTAGGCTTATAACTCTAATCATATTCCCTGACTTTCCTTAATGCATAACGTTTTAGCTCAGCCGACCTGTGCCGCAGAGCGATGAAGGAGCGGTGCGGTACCGGGTCGGCTGAAGCGTATGGTTAGGCGAGACCTTATTCAAACTCTCTTTTTTCATAATCGAGGGCAACCGTTAACTTGTTTAATGCTTTACCAAGCATCTCAACGTTCATATCAAACCATTCATCATTCATATCTTGAGCTAGTTCGACAACCACTTTTCCGTTATCTTGCTTGCGTTGAAACTTTAATAATCGTAGGTGCTTCATATCACCAAAACCGAATGTCCTTCCGTGAGCAAGTGCATCGCGCAAGTTCACAATAGAATTGATATGTACCTTACACTCTAATGGTGCATGTTTATTGTATTTTTCTAACGCCTGTCTCAGATCATTAGAGTTTGTAAATGCATTCCATTCTACTCGCTCCCCTTCTTTAACTTGAGGAAGTTGTGTAGCTACTTTTGAAGCTGAGTATTCATCATGTTTGACAATTGCTAGTCGAGCAGCCATTTCTATAGTTTGTAGATTGCCCACTATTTTACCGAGCTTCAGCGCATGATTTTCAAAGTGATCTTTTTGGCTCATTGATTCGCCTAACAGTGATTAATAGCCCCCAATGTGGGGGATAACTCCGCGCAAAAATCCCGCGATTTATTTGCCGATGATTCCTAGCTCCGCCAAATACTCCAACAAACCCACCAAATAATCAATGACTTATCACCGGAATCATTTTCACTGCGAATGCCCCATCGACCATAACCTGCTGGATATTGAGATGGGCAAATAAGACATTTTGGGGATATCACACAGGATGTTTTTCCGTGTGAATTTGTTTATTTTTTGTACGTTTTATTTTTTGTGACTATTGGAAACCCATTGTATTCAACAGGATACATATGTTTTCCGAGACATTTTACCCTGTGAAATATTGGAGTGTGGCCGGGATATTGAATGTGGAAACACCCAAAAATGGGAAAATATTCCATGTGTAATTACCAGTTTTAAGGATGCTGTGCAAAATACCAGTTCAAATATTGAGCACATTTTATGTTCCCATGAAAAACCTGAAACTAATGGCGAGCATAAACAGTACCTTTTTTAGCCCTAACGTCTAAGCATTTATTTTAACAAGCTACTCAACGTCTTCGTATAACTCAGAAATCTCAACTTTTAATGCCTCAGCCATTAATGCAACTTCAGAATCTGTTACACGTCTGACCTGAGACTCGATTTTTGCCAAAGTGCCGCGACTGATATTCCAACCAAAGAGATGACACCGAGCGGTCAACTCTTCCTGGGTCATATGGTTTTGTTCACGCAGCCGCCTGATTTGTGGGCCAATTACATTCATAAGTCAAATTGCTCCGATATCGGAGCTTGATTCTGACAAAGAATACTGCCATTATTGCTCCGCTATCGGAGCAACCGTGTTATTTATTTATGCATAACCTGAAAATGGTAAACACACATCGATATATCGAATACCTCAAATCGCTGATAAACTCATAATTGATGAGCATCAGGGAATTAAAGAGTATGTAAAGGACGACAATAGGAACAGAGAAAATGAAGATTCTCATCGCCGAAGATAATCCCGTTACCCGCAAAATCCACCAGGAACAGTTGACCACCTGGGGGTACGATTTTGATCTGGCGGTTAATGGCGAAGAGGCTGTTGATTACGCCCGAAAAAATGTGGGGGGTTATGATCTCTGTCTGACGGATGTGAATATGCCGGTGATGAGTGGCATTGAGGCTATCAGGGCAATTCGGCAAGGTGCTTATTATCTGCCCATTATCGCCTGTAGCTCAAACCCGGATTATAAAACATGTTGTCTGGAAGCAGGTGCCGATGCGTTTTTGGTGAAGCCTTTTAGCTCTGCGGTCCTAAAGGAGAAGCTGGAGACGTTTTCTGTAAAACAGATTGTCCTGTATCAGGAAGGTGAGAGTTTGTCGTTGCACAGGGTTGGCCCTGCTGACAGCAGAGAGTTAAATGAGTTGATCATGCTGGATAAAAAGGAAGTGACGAAGTTTACGGTGGTTGATGTTTCTTTCCGTTTTCTTGCGCATCAGTGTGCGCGGGATAAATTGCTGGGTGATTTTTCTCGGGGTGACTCGGTGTTTACTGAAGTGCTTGATCGTACCCGGCGAGAGCCCGGAATAGTGCAGATTCATGCTTCGAAAATATGGCTGCGAAAATCGAGCCTTACTCCGGAGGCGTTTGCGGAATTGGTCAAGGTGGAGGATGAGATGATGAAAAAACACAAGGAACCTTGAGTGTGAATTAAACACTAAAAAATCCTTATTCAGAAAATTAATGAGTACTTAATAGGGTTTTAATTTTTTTGTCAGCGGTCGTGAGCACAGAGACGATTTATTGTTTCTTATAGCCTGTTGGTGGAACCGCTGCGCTTGTTCCACCCTACCGTTTTACGCTGTGTTGAACAGAGCGGAACAAAAAAAATCGATAAACTCCCCAACTCCACCCTCTTCCCGGGTAGGGCTTCAAGGAGAGAAGGGGCAAAAACATGGTAATTTACGAAAAACTGAACCCTCGGTAATTAATCTGTCCATCTTTTTTTATAAGCCAATAATCTGACTCAGTGTGTGTGTTTCGCCGGGTGCGAGATGACGTACGTCGTCTACAGCATTTGCCGTTTCTATACACACCATTTGCTGATAACCATCATCGGGAAAATCTGTCATGGCTCTGGCTTTATCCTTCCAGGGGTTCCATACCACTGTGGAATGGCTGCCGTTTCTTTTAATGTAAATCTGTCGCAGCAGTTGCGCATCAAAAATGGCACAGATTCCTTCTGTACAAGTATCTTCGGTATCAAAATAAATGCGGTCCACTTCTTCTCTGATATACACGGCATCGCTTTGTTGTTTTATCCGGTTGCCGTCCAGCTGGTCGATATAGTGACGCCCGAGCAAACCGTCAATGTGTATTTTTCTGACATCACCAACAGCAAAATAACTATGCAGGGCACCTCCAGCAGTGAAGGTTTTTTCACCTGTGTTGCGACTCGTCAGTTCGATGTTTAATTCTGTACCCACGGTAATGCTCAAACTCAGCTCAAAGGCATGCGGCCACAATGCGTGGGTGACAGGGGTATCGTTCAGCTGCAACTGTAATTGGGTGCTGCCATCGGGCAATGCCTTTGTTGCGCTCACCCGCCATTCCATGGTGCGAGCAAAGCCGTGTTGCGGTTTGTGTTTGTCGATGGCGTGCGGCCCGAACCAGGGCCAGATTATCGGTACACCACCTCGAATGGCTTTGTCGTGTTGAAATTGTGCCAGCGGACTCATCCATAGCACCGGTTCGCTGCCCTGGGGCTGAAATGCGGTAATGTGGCCACCGTGCAAGTAGACTTCTGCTGTCGCCAGCCTATTGGTGATTTGCACTCTGGGCAGCCCGTTTTCACCGGTCTGAAACCGCAGCTGGTCTGCCAATGCAAACTGCGCATTCAATGCTTCAATTTGATTTGCCATTTTTGCCTCCACGTCGTTTGCGGGTCGCGCCATGAACATAGCGGCACGCCCACTTTCTTGTTGATCAAACTCTCATTGGCAGGCTATGCCCACCCCGTCGCCGTTCTTCGGTATAATGCGTCCCTTTTTACGCAGCCTTATCGGCGGTCAACAATCCATGGAAAAAACGTACAACCCCCACGCCATCGAACAAAAATGGTACGAGACCTGGGAAAAAGAAGGCCATTTCGCCCCTGCTGGCGAGGGCAACCCTTACAGCATCATGATTCCACCCCCCAATGTCACCGGCAGTCTGCACATGGGCCACGGTTTCAACAATACGGTGATGGATACCCTGACCCGCTACCATCGCATGCGGGGGGATAACACCTTGTGGCAACCGGGAACAGATCACGCTGGCATCGCGACACAAATGGTGGTGGAGCGCCAGCTCAACGCTGAGGGTAAAACCCGTCACGATCTGGGCCGCGATGATTTTATCAAACGCATCTGGGATTGGCGCGAGGAATCGGGGGGGAATATTACCCGCCAACTGCGCCGTATGGGGTCTTCGCTGGATTGGTCCCGCGAGCGATTCACCATGGATGATGGCATGTCCGACGCGGTGCAGGAGGTGTTTGTTCGCCTGCACGAGGAGGGGCTGATTTACCGTGGCAAACGTCTGGTGAACTGGGATCCGGTGCTGCATACCGCGGTTTCTGACCTCGAAGTATTATCTGAGGAAGAAAACGGCCACATGTGGCATATGCGTTATCCGCTGGCCGACCCACAAGGAAAAGGCACCGGGTATTTGATTGTTGCCACGACCCGCCCGGAGACCATGCTCGGCGATGCGGCGGTGGCGGTACACCCGGATGACGAACGTTACAGCCACCTCGTGGGGCAGTTAATAGAGCTGCCGATCACCGGTCGCAAAATCCCTATTATTGCTGATGATTATGTGGACCCGGAATTTGGCACGGGCTGCCTGAAAATCACTCCGGCACATGATTTCAACGATTACGGCGTGTGGCAGAAGCACCGTGATGAGAAGGCTATCAATGAGTTGCCCAACGGGGGGCTGATCAATATTTTCACCCTTGATGCCGCCATTATTGGCAGTGACGATGAGTACGGTAAACTGATTCCTGCCGCTTATCATGGGCTGGATCGTTACAAAGCCCGCAAACAGGTTATCGCCGATCTCGATGCACAGGGTTTGCTGGAAAAAACCGAAAAACACACATTAATGGTGCCGCGCGGTGACCGCTCTGGAGCGGTGATCGAGCCTTTGCTCACGGATCAGTGGTATGTGAAAGTGGGACCACTGGCGGAACCGGCCATCAAGGCGGTGGAAAACGGCGACATCCGGTTTGTGCCTGACAACTGGAAAAACACCTATTACGAGTGGATGCGCAATATCGAGGACTGGTGTATTTCTCGACAGATCTGGTGGGGCCATCGCATTCCTGCATGGTACGACGCCCAGGGTGATGTGTACGTGGGTCGCAACGAGGCCGAGGTGCGCGAAAAACACGGCCTCGGCCCTGAAATAACACTGAGCCAGGATGAAGATGTGCTGGATACCTGGTTTTCTTCTGCGCTGTGGCCCTTTTCCACTCTCGGCTGGCCGGAAAAAACCCCGGAGCTGGACACTTTTTACCCTTCTTCTGTATTGGTCACAGGCTTCGACATCATTTTTTTCTGGGTCGCGCGCATGATCATGATGGGCCTGAAATTCACCGGCGAGGTACCTTTTCACGATATTTACATCCACGGGCTGGTGCTTGACTCTCATGGCAAGAAAATGTCCAAGTCAAAGGGTAATGTGCTGGACCCCATTGATCTCATCGATGGCATTAACCTGGAATCACTGGTGGCTAAACGCACTACAGGTCTGATGAAACCCAAAGATGCGCCCAAAATAGAGAAACAAACCCGCAAGGATTTCCCCGAGGGTATTCCGTCCTTTGGCACCGATGCCTTGCGCTTCACCTTTGCCACACTGGCTTCCACTGGGCGCGACATCAATTTCGACCTTGGCCGCGTGGAGGGTTATCGCAATTTCTGCAACAAATTGTGGAATGCAGCTAACTACGTGTTGATGAACACCGAGGGCAAAGATTGTGGTCAGAACGGTGGAGATGTTGCGTTGTCTGCTGCCGATAAGTGGATTGATGCGCGTCTGCAACATACCCAGCAACAGGTTATTGAAGCCTTACAGAATTATCGCCTCGACCATGCTGCGCAGGCTATTTACGATTTCACCTGGAATGAATATTGTGCCTGGTATCTGGAGCTTTCCAAGCCTGTGCTCTCAAGCGATGACAGCTCTGAAGCACAATTACGCGGCACGCGCCAAACGCTGGTGCGTGTATTGGAGTCCCTGTTACGCACGGTACACCCGCTGATGCCCTTCATCACTGAAGAAATCTGGCAAAAGATTTCACCGCTTGCCGGATGCAAGGGCGCAACCATTATGCGCCAGCCCTATCCGCAACCAGACACCGGGAATGTGGACGAAACTGCTGCTCGTGAAATAGAATGGGTCAAGGAGTTTATCGTCGGCGTACGACAAATTCGCTCTGGCATGGACATTAAGCCCAGTAAACCACTGCCGGTACTGTTGCAAAATGCCAGTGATATGGACATCAGCAACCTGGAACGCAATCGGCACACGATTGATTTTCTAGCCCGCACTGAGTCCATTAGCGTACTAAACGCAGATGACGAAGCACCGGAATCTGCTACCGCGCTGTTGGGTGAAATGAAGTTGCTCATTCCCATGGCAGGGCTTATCGATAAGGATGCTGAAATTGCGCGATTAGGCAAAGAGATCGAAAAGAAAAAACAGGATGTAATGCGTATTGAAGGGAAGCTGTCTAACCCGAAATTTGTCGAACGCGCCCCCGAGGCGGTGGTGGCAAAAGAGCGGGAAAAAATTGCGGTTATACAAACTGCATTAAAAAACTTTGAAGACCAACTGCGACGTATTAAGAAAATATGAATCGCTTAAAAACACTCACCATTTAAAGGAGCATGGAAAATGAAAAAACTACTGAGCACTATCGCACTGGGTCTGTTCATCAGCACATCCGCATTCGCAGCGAAAATGACCGTTGAAGAAGTTAATTCGCAAATGGCTACGCTGAAAGGAAAAGAAGTCACGGTGACCGGCAACGTTGTGAAAGTGAACAACGGCATCATGAAACGTAACTTTATTCACGTACAGGATGGCACAGGTGGCAAAAACACCAACAACCTCATTATCACCAGCAAACAAACTGCCACCGTTGGTAACAACATCACTGCCACTGGCATCGTTGTACTGGGCACCGATTTTGGTATGGGATATACATACCCGTTACTCGTTGAACAGTCTGTTATTAAAGTCAACAAATAAGTTATCGAATGTGTGCAGTGCAGAGTGTGCTGTAACTACTCTGCACTGCACATAAAATATTACAATTTGAGCCGGGTAGGGTGGAACAAGCGTAGCGGTTCCACCAAACGGGAAAGGGACATATTCAACGTTCGGTCAGCTATCGTCGCTTGTCGATGAATCGTTGTTGCATGAGGGCTTTTTTCTCCTGTTTCAGGCAATCGGTTTTTTGTTACAAGGTGCTTTTATCAACGGTTGTGAGCGCAGAGGCGATTTGTTGTTTCTTATAGCCTGTTGGTGGAACCGCTGCGCTTGTTCCACCCTACAATTTTACGCTGTGTTGAATAAAGTGAAACAAAAAAACGATAGCAGTCCAGCTCTGCCATCTTCCTGGGCAGGGCTTAGCCTGACGGCTATGCCCTTGCTGATGCCCGGAACGTGAGGCAATCCCAAAACCCAGAACAACTCGCAAGGACAGGGCAATCGCAAGGGATTGCCCCTACGATTGGCGAGATTATTGATGCATTTAAATCGATAGCCACAATACTTCGGGCAGCTTAAACTGTTTTTCCTGCTGCGTAATCGGGCAGATAAAGGTTAAGCTGCTGGCCGTTAATTGCAGATTTTCTTCACCCGCTTCCTGCTGGCCCTCTCCAGCATACAAACGATCCCCTACTACCGGAAAACCAATACTCAACAGGTGCTTGCGTATTTGATGTTTGCGCCCGGTATCAATGCGCACGTCCAGCAAAGAGCAGTCTTTTTTCTCATTATATTCCAGCAGGCTTGCATAACTGCGCGCAGAACGGTCATCAATATCCGTATCTATTTTTTTCGGCCAGCCGCTTTCAGGAAACCGGCCATGCACAATCACTTGATAACGTTTTTCCATTTCACGTTGCGCAAATAATTTGGCAAGCTTGGAAGCCATGCGTTTTTGATGGGCGATAATAATTAAACCAGTAGCCGCACGATCCAGGCGATGCACCACAAAAGCCGGGCGCTGTGGTGTCAGGTTTTGCTCAACCCAGCGTTGGATCGTGCAATGATCTCCCCATTTTGAGCCCTGCGAAAGCAAGCCATAAGGCTTGTACCAAATACTGTATTCACCCTGATCCGCAATGAGCTGCGGCGGTGTAGGAATGGACTCCAAGACACGACGATCATAATAAAGATGTAACTCATCACCCACCTCAGGTGTTTTGCTGGCACGTCGCAACCTGCGTGGCTTGCCCGTTTTTTTCTCCTCCAGCCATACTGCGCCTTTTTGCATAACCTGTTTGATCTGTTGTTTGGACAAGCCAGTGGCTTCCGCCAGTAAATCCACGGCACTGGAATCCGTATTTTCAACCGTGAGGTGAATGTCAAAAGGCGATGTAAATTCAGGCATAATAGTGACCATTTTAAAGCTTGCGCACATTGTAGCCGAATAAGGTGATGCAAACCGCAAGACATCATTCACAATAGATATTCCATGACCTTATTAGAATCATTATTTCATCCGAAACTGTTGTTTGCCCTGGCACTCTTTGCCGTTGTCTCAGTATTTGTCGAAGTCGCCGCTTATAAATTGCTGAATGCCATCGCTGACGTTGCACCTTCGCACTGGCTGATGGAGCACATCATCATCCCAGCGGCACGCGCACTGGCATTGGTCAGTTTTATTTTGGTGGCCTATCCGGTGTTATTTGGCGTGGAATCAGCACGGCCTGTGGATGAATTACTGGCCGCCGGGCAGTTACGGCTGAGTAATCTCGTGAATGTGGTTTTTCTATTATCGTTACTGTTGCCGTTGATTCCAGTCTTCAGCCGCTGGCCGGCTTTTGTATTACCCATACAAGGCATTGCCGCCGCCACCATGGTATTTCGCTGGTGGGCGGAAACCCAACCGCAAATAGATATCCATTTCTGGCCCGGTGCAATAACCGTGCTGGGCTTGCTGGTGTTTGCTTTTATCACCCATGAAATTGCCAAACAGCTTTCTCATCAATTAGAAAAAAAAGTTGATAGCCTTATTAACCATGAAGGTTCCGGCCGGTTGATTTATCGTACAGTGGTGATGATCATGCAAGTGCCCGTCGTCCTGCTATACACATTATCTCTGGGACAACAATTGCACTGACATTATCGGCGTAGGGTGGGCATGTTTTTTTGCCCACGCGGATACAGAACATGAAGACCTAACGCAAAGACGCTGTGATGCGTGATCGAGCGACAGAACACCGCGTGGGCACAAACTACGTGCCCACCCTACCGAATTACCGAACTAAATAAGTCGTAGTGTTTCCATCCACACAGCCGCTGAACCTGCCACAAAAAACAGGCCAGACAGCCTCCTGCTTTCAGCGGCGTAGGGTGGGCATGTTTTTTTGCCCACGCGGATACAGAACATGGAAATCTAACGCAAAGATGCAGAGCGCGCAAAGGATTGGAGGATAATAAGCAAAAGATAATCTCTGCGTCCTCTGCGCCTTCGCGCCTCTGCGTTGGGTTTTATGATACTGCGATGCGTGATCGAGCGACAAAACACCGCGTGGGCACAAACTACGTGCCCACCCTACCGAATGACCGAACTAAATAAGTCGCAGTGTTGCCATCCACACAGCCGCTGAGCCCGCCACAAAAAAACCTGCCAAACAGCCCCCTGCTTTCAGCTTATAACGCTTAATCAACTCATACTGGGGATGCACAGATAACAAATAAGGACGGTTGTCGTGTTGTGGTTTTTTCATAAGGTGAGTGGGTGGCTCCACACTGCGTTTCGATTGTTCACGACGCACTCGGTCATAGGCCGCTTTGCGCACCGCTTCCCATTCCTGTACATCAAGCTCACCATCCCCATTGCTATCAAAATGTTTTAAAAGCGCGGTTGGATTTTTTTTCCATAGTGCCAGTACGTCACGCACTTCAGCATCGGTATTAAAGGATTCTGCGCCACCACCCACCGATAGAAACATACCAATGGCATACAAGGGCTCACCCGGGTGCATACGTTCCTCCGTGTACCGGTAATGGCCACTCAGCCGCCCCAACAAACTGCCGCTTTTATATGAGTTACGTCGCGAGGGGTAACTGGATTCATACCACACTTTTTTGGTTTTACAACTAACGACAGCATCTTCCGGGTCAATCACGCAGCGCCCTGTACGCCCCACCAATACAAACAATTCATCACTGGTACCGGATGCGACAACACTGCTGTCGTGCCGGCCATGCATTTCCTCGACTTTATAGCGATACCAGGTGCAGGGTATGGTGGTCAATGGTGCAATGATGGGCTCCCCTTCCATGAGTTCACCACGTCCCGCCAACTCAACATACCCTTGTGCCGCAGAGCGGATTTTCGAGGTGGGCGTATCTTCGATAATGCGTGCGCGCCGGAAGAAAATGAAGGCAAAAACAAAACCGGCTACAGAGGCAATAATACAAACAAGCAGATAAAGATAAAATTTACCCTGTGGGAGATTAAGCACCCAGGTTTGCAATGAGTCAGCGGACATCAGTTAAAAACAGCGTGTGCGAAACTAACCAAACAATGCTTTGACATTGACGTCTTTAAGTTCTTCTTCATCAAACTCCAGCAATTCAGCAGGCTTGAAATTGAATTTACTGGCAATGATCACATCCGGGAATTGTTCGATACGGACATTATTGAGATTAACCGCCTCGTTATAAAACTCACGCCGGTCGGCAATGGCATTTTCCAAGCCGGTGATGCGCGTTTGTAAATGCTGGAAAGATTGATCGGCTTTAAGATCGGGATAGGCTTCCGCCAGTGCAAACAGGCCACCCAGCCCCATGCGCAGCTGGGTTTCCGCCGCTCCGAGAGCACCGATATCGCCACTTTGCTGGGCGCTGGCCACTGCGGAACGGGCTTGCATCACTTTTTCCATGGTTTCCTGCTCATAGCCCATGTATTGCTTGCAGACCTCAATAAGTTTCGGCAATTCATCATGGCGCTGCTTCAACAGCACATCAATATTCGCCCAGGACTTGCTGACATTATGCTTCAGCGACACCAGATTGTTGTAAATCATGATGGCGTACAGCACGATTGCGGCAATCAAGCCAAGAATAATGAAAGTTGAAATATCCACTGCGACTCCCGGGTTGTGATTAATTGATTAGACTGACATGGTGATTTTTATCAGTATCGGCAACAATTGTAACGAATTGAGCCAAATGAAAAACAACAGAATCATTACGCATGATATTCAAAAGAGCAAGAAAACAGCTTTTCCTGTTTAAGAAGAGCGCACATTGGAACGGGGTATGGGTCATAGCCGTCAGGTTAAGCCCTGCCCGGGTAGAGTAACCTGGTGGAACCGCTGCGCTTGTTCCACCATAACCTTGCATACACCGACAAACTCGATAGCCTGGGGGCAGGATCCATTCTGCCGGAGCCAGAACTCATTCAAAAAAGATATTCAAACTTCACTGTTCATTTTATTCCATTAAAACTGATCGATAAATAAGCATGCAATAACTCCCCCGCCTGGTATCTCGGCTTTACTTCCTGAGTCACCCTACCGTCCTCATCCATGAGGTCGTCGTATTCAGTTCCTTCTCGTTCGTTTCTTGAGCACAAAAAACGAACGAATGCGAACCCAATCTGAACACCAAACAGGGAAGTTATTGCATGCCTATTCCAACTGGATATTGATATCTGGCTGTAGCCATGTCAGATCGGCATTTCAACCTAATCTGCACACGTTATGTCCACAACGCTGATTTTTTCGAGGCGGCATTTATCATTAATGTCAATTGATCGCCATTTTCAGTTGTGCGCCCTCACGCTGTCGGGGGGATGAAAGACGCACATCGCGCACCCGCTGTTTCCGTTTTGTCGCACGAAACAGCACACCCCAGGCATTACCCGCTTCAGCGGCCTGACGCAGACAATCCAGCGTTTGTGCATCACCTTTTTCCAGCCAGGCCAGTACAGCACCACAGGTTCCCGAGCGCAGAGTCTGCTCCAGAACATCAAAACCGTTCGTGCTATCGGAATGCACCAGCAACACACGGGCCGGGTCAATGCCTGCTTTTTTTAACTCATCAATACTGGGTAAACAGGGTGGTGCTACCAGTACCAGCCAACGTTGCTGGCAAAAACTGGCCAGGGCAGGCAGCATTTGTTTCAGGTTCCGCTGTAGATTATGCGATTGCACTTCCGTACGACATTGTTCACCTAGCGAAATACTGCGGATCTCGGTCAATGCTCCAATCGGCAGGGTTTCCTCTGCTGCAATGCTGGGTTTATCGACTGTCTGGCTTTTGCTGGCATGGGTTACGGGTGCGTGACTGATTCTCTGTTCGTACCGCGCCTGACTTTTCCCTTTACCTTTTTTACCGGGCCTTAGATACCCTGCGAGTGAACGGGCACTCAAGTGCCAGATCGCTTGCGCATAAATGCTAAAAGAATCACTGATCACGTTGTAACCGACTGCTTTTAACCCAAAGTATTCCGTTGCCCGTTTCATTATTTCACCTCGCCTCGAATCACACCGACAGCCAGACCTTCAATGGTCAAATCTTCATCACGCAAATCCACTTCGATGGGTTTGAAGCTGGGGTTTTCTGGCATCAGGCGCACTTTGTTACCCCGGCGACGAAAACGTTTGACGGTCACTTCGTCCCCCAGACGTGCTACTACAATCTGGCCACTACGCACGTCCTGTGTACGATGCACTGCCAGCAGATCACCATTAAGGATGCCCACATCACGCATGCTCATACCCTTTACCCGCAGTAAATAGTCCGCCGCAGGGTAAAAAATGGCGGCATCCATTTGATAATGCTCTTCGATATTCTCTTCTGCCAGAATCGGGTTTCCAGCAGCCACCCGCCCAATCACGGGTAAACCCTGCTCTTTGTTGTCCACAATGCGAATTCCTCGCGAGGAACCGGCATACATTTCGATGGCTCCCTTGTTCAACAAGGCTTTGAGGTGATCCTCCGCCGCATTGGCGGAGCGAAAGCCCATGGCATCGGCTATTTCCACCCGGGTAGGCGGCATATTGTATTCTTCGATGAAGTCACGAATCATCTCCAGCACTTCTTGCTGTCGATTGGTTAACCCTTTCATATTAATATCCTCCTGATCATATTAACGTTCTCCTGAAGTTTTCCTTCGATTTGCTGTCAATTCATACAGCAATTAATTGATTTTCTGTCATTATATACAGTAATTTGCATTCTGCAAGCCCTACTGCACACAAAATAATGAGGCGTCAAATCGACGCTACCCGTATGTGTAAAATCGGCACACGTATGCTCCTCTCTCCTCAACCCGCAATACGGTACAACTGCAACAAAAACCGAGATTATTGGTAAGTTATTCTCCAGATCCAGCAATTAATCGCTCCTAAACGGGTACTGAATTCCCATAAATGCCAAAAATTGCATGACAGCCTCGCGCCACATCCGTTAGCATGCAAAATACCAAACCCTGTAGACATTAATGAGAGGTGCAACATGCTCAGCGAAATATCACTCATGGCCTGGATGAGCGGAGCCATTGTATTTGCCATCGGCGCTGGTGTGGGATTTTATATCGCCCGACAAGTAAAGGATAAACACACGCTGGGATTGGAAAAACAACTGGAAACGACGCAGAATCAGCTGAGTGGATATCAGGGTGAGGTCAACCGTCACTTCCTCAAAACTTCCCTGTTGTTCAACAAACTCACCGATGACTACCGCGAAGTGTATGAACACCTTGCCACTGGCGCACAAAAACTCTGCAACGATAAACCACTCGCCGCCACGCTGGATCTGCCGGAGACAAAAATTCTCACCGCCGCAGGTGCCGGTGCCACAATCGCCAGTGAGGAAAAGCCAGCCGTCGAGGCTATTACCCCGGCATCTTCCGATACCGAGCATGACGACACAACACGACCTGATGCCGAAGCCATGGCAAGCGCTGAAACAGCGACCGAAACGCTGTCCATTGAAGATGCAGACCTGCCAAAAGAAGCTGCTGAGGAACAGGTAGAAACAGCGCAAACGCACGCAAAGTCTTCCAGCACTGAGCCTTCAGTCACAGAAAAAACAACACCCGCTGTTGCGGAAGCTGCTGACGTTATCCCTGCCATTACCGAGGAAGAATTGAAAACGCTGGAAGCCAACGAGCAGAAAAAGAACGAGGAAGAAGATGTTCCCCTTGGTGCCGAATCCACTCCCAGCGTGAAACCGGAGCATCACAAAATCCACCCGTCAATTCACTGAGTTTTTCATTCAAAACAAAGCTTTCCTCTATTCCGGAGGGCAATCACCAGCCCTCCGGAATCTGGCGGACTCGCACACCTTGTCCGGGTTATGCCTTTACCCTTTTGTTGCATATACATCATTCTGTTCTATAATGTGAATATGTAACTCTCAAAGAGGCTGGCTTATGGCGCTTTTACACGCTCAACCTATTGATAATAATGCTGTTCTTTCTGAGGCATTGCTAAATACGGGAAAGGCACTCGGTATGACGCAGGTTCAGGTGGGCAATGTTATTGGTAAAGACCGTACTACGCTCAGTCGCGGTCTTTCACCCGCCAGCAAGGCAGGTGAACTGGCGCTGCTGTTTATCCGTTGTTATCGCAGCCTTTACGTTCTGATTGGCGGGAAACCTGACGATATGAAGCACTGGATGCATACCGAAAATCGTCATACCGGCGGCACCCCGGCCAAGCAGGTTCAGACGGTACAGGGGCTAAACCATGTTCTTGAATACCTGGATGCCATGCGCGGAAAAATTTGATGGGAATATGGGCAGCGGTCAGGGACAAGATCACTCCCGAGCCTCTCAATAATCATTTATTGAGAATTGTTGAAAGCCAGGAACAAATCGCCACCAACAGTCTTGTCGATAATCTCGAAAAACAGGCTGTCTTGGAAGAAATGCTGGACAGCTCAAAACCACCCGCGCCATCCGTCAATGGTGCGCTACATTATTTGTTGGCAACCCCCTTTCGTTACCCTCCTCTTCCCTATGGTTCCCGGTTTGGCGCAAAACATGAACCAAGCCTGCTGTACGGCTCCCTGACGGAGGAAACCGCGTTTGCAGAAACCGGGTATTACCGCTTTCTGTTCTGGTCTGGAATGAGTACACCGCCACCCTCCGACAAGCTCATTACCCAGCACACTATTTTTTCTGTCCCGTACGCAACGAATGCCGGGCTTAAGCTTCAGAATTTTCCTTTTAATGACTACCCGGACCAATTATTAAACCCTGTCAGCTACGAAGATACACAAAGCCTGGGTCGCGCAATGCGTGAACACGGTATTGATGCCTTTGAATATTTATCCGCACGGGATTGTAATCACGGCATTAATGCTGCACTTTTCAATGCAGGCGCATTGGCCGCCACAACCCCAAAAAACCAGCGTCAGTGGATTTGTGAAACTACACACGACACTGTGCGCTTTTATTCAGTGGCGGATAAAACAGGGTATCGTTATTCCCTCGATACTTACCTTGTCGAAGGGGTATTTCCTGACCCGGCGGTGTAATCCGCTAAAAATGTCGCTAATGTGAATTAAGGGCTAAATTGCCCTGTTTTCATGCACATACTGGCCGGGGCTGACTAATGAAAATCCAACGCAAAGGCGCGAAGACGCAGAGGGCGCAAAGGATTTGGAGGGTAACGGGCAAAAGATAATATACCCGTAGCCATTAAGGTTTTGGTTTTATTGCGTGCAAATTCCGTAAACACCTGAATCCCACATTCTGTGGATATCTCTCTGCGCTCTCTGCCTCTTTGCGCCTTTGCGTTAGATTTTATAATTCTGTGATTTGGGGCAAAGAACAGCTTGTTCCATCGAATGTAAACCCATGATTTTATTCGATTGAATGCTTTTAGCGCTTAACTCACGCTCTACTCCTGAGGCTCTTTTAAATCCAGGTGTTGATAATCACCACTGATTTGCAGCGTGATGACAACGGGGAATGCAATGTTGTTTTTCCAGTACCAGCCATGTGTGCCTGCAAATGGCGTGATTAAAGAACCGCTGGCTTGGCCCTTTGTACCTTTTTTGAACGTCTTGAAATAATCGCTTGTATCACCTGCGGGCTCGCCGTGAAAATCAAAAAACACGTCGGGACCGTCGGTTTGCCACGCGTATTCCAATGTTGCACCTTCGGCAAGCTGCAATTTATATTCCTTGCTGTCTCTGGCAGGAATAGTGATGGTGATGGTGTCTCGCCATTGGAGGGGTGCTTGCTTGTCAATACTATTGTTTATCGCAACAGGCACATTATTTGTCACGCTATGAGAGACTTCCGCACTGGCAATAAATTCTTCGGGATGACTGGTGTGCTCGTAACCATGCATTTGCATGAGAAATAAATAGGCACCTGTCAGAATCAAACCATAATTCGCCACCAGACTGAAGGTTTGAAAAGCGTGGCTTTTTCGCCAAGCGGCGATGAGCAATAACATTAATGCCAGGGCACTGATCTGCCCCAGCTCAATACCAATATTGAATGAAATAATATTCAGCAGCAAGTTGTCTGCGCTCAGCGGCAGTTCCTGCAAGCGTGTCGATAAACCAAAGCCGTGGATCAGCCCTAAACCAATAATCATCAACATCATGTTAGGCGGGTTAATGTTGAGATATTTGCGGAAACCGTCAATATTGGCAAAGGCGATATAAGCGACACTCAGCCCAATCACCGCATCAATAAGAAAATAATTGAACTGGATGCCGTTAAACGTGGCAAAAACCAGCGTTACGCTATGGCCCAGGGTAAACGCGGTGACATATTTAACGATATCGCGAAAACTGGTAAGGAAAAATATAATGCCAAAAACAAATGCTAGGTGATCGTAGCCTGACAACATATGCGTTGCGCCTAACCACATATAACGTAAATTGCCGCCTTCGATAATGGCCAGTTTGTCGGCCTCGGACATGCCGTGCGCCCAGGCAAGCTGTGATAGCAGTGTTAAGAGCAACAGCACGGTCAGCAGGGAGAATAGTTTAAATGTCGATAGCATCTTTTTTTATGTTCTCTATGCTCGTTTCTGGTTTAGTTTGCTGCTACCACAAAACAATCCGTTTCCTCATTGGTAGGGTGGGCACGTAGTTTGTGCCCACGGGGTGATTCCACATCCGCGTGGGCAAAAAAACGTGCCCGCCCTACCGTTATAAACGCCCATTCTGTTCAACAGCGGTCACCCAGTAAATTCCATGCTCAGCCACACCCAGCCTTGCACTGCGTAACGTTTCGAGCAGCGAATCCACGTCACCGTCTTGCAACAGGATTTCCACCCGGACTCGCGGTGTATAACCAACCACTTTGTCCCGTGCCGAAAGAAATGGATCATCTTCAACCTGTACACCATGCCCTTCCACGTGGCTAAAAGTAAACCCGGACACCACGTCCATGTTACGCAATTGATCGGCCAGTTCCTGTTGCACATTGGTGTGAATAATGAGCGTCAAAAGTTTCATGTCCGTTTCTCCCGGGATTGATGTTCCGACCCGCCTTCCAGCCAGGCGTACAAGGTGGGTAATAAAATCAACGTCAATAACGTGGAGGTAAATAATCCACCAATCACCACCACAGCCAAAGGCCGCTGCAATTCAGAACCCGGACCGCTGGCAAACAGCAGGGGCATGAGGCCCAGACTGGCAATCAGTGCGGTCATCAGCACCGGTCTCAATCGTCGTTCAGCACCTTCCTGCACGGCCTGCAATACATTGCGCCCAGCTTCCCGCAGCTGGTTAAAGTAGCTTACCATCACTACGCCGTTAAGTACGGCTACACCGAACAGGGTGATAAACCCCACTGAGGCGGGCACCGACAGGTATAAGCCTGATAGATACAGGCTGACCACGCCACCAATCATGGCGAAGGGAATATTGAGAATGATCAGCCCGGCCTGCCGCAGAGAACGGAAGGTGGTAAACAGCATCACAAAAATCAGCGCGATGGAAATCGGTACCACCAGACCCAGACGTGCAGCAGCACGCTGCTGGTTTTCAAATTGGCCGCCGTAAGTAATGTAATACGATGGTGGCAGTTGCAGCTCACGGCTAATCGTTGCTCGCACGTCATCGACAAAACCCACCACGTCACGACCTTCAACATTCGCCTGAATAACAATCTGACGTTTGGCAGACTCACGGTCAATCGATACCGGGCCATCCACTTCACGAATGTCAGCCAGACTGCTGAGCGGTATTTTTTCCCCGTCCGGGGTTTCCACCCACAGTGCGCCGATGGCCGCAGGCGAGCTGCGGGCCTGTTCTGGATAACGCAGTTGCACACCAATGCGCTGATTGCCCTGAATCACTTCAGTGACCACGCGACCGCCAACAGCGACTTCCACCAGCCGGTTGATATCTTCGATATTGATACCAAAACGTGCAATGGCCTGTGGCCGGATTTCTATTTGCAGATAGATCTGGCCGGACAGCTGGCCACGAAATACATCCACAGCACCGGGCACCTGGTTTACTAACGCTTCGATCTGTTTGGATTTTTCTTCCAGTACGTCAAGATCATCACCGTAAAGCTTAATCGCCATGGCTGCACGCACACCCGTGAGCATTTCTGACACACGCATGTCGATGGGCTGGGTAAAGGCGTAATCAATGCCGATAAATTCATCCAGTTTTGCGCGCAGGTTTTCCTGGAACTCTTCCAGGCTTACCGTCCATTGGTCCCGTGGTTTGGTAATAATAAAATTGTCCGTCTGATGCAGTCCCATAGGGTCAAGACGCAATTCATCAGCACCGGTACGTGACACCACACCAATCACCTCGGGCAACTCCATCATTGCCTTTTGATAGGGCGCATCCAGTTCCAATGAACGTTCCAGTGAAATACTAGGCAGTTTTTCGATAATCACTACGGTAGTGCCTTCATCCATCACCGGCATAAATTCTTTGCCAATCAGAGGAAACAATGCAATGGCTACCGCCAATGCAACCAGCGCACCGCCCACCGCTGTTTTGCGCCGGGCCAGCGCCCAATGCATGACCGGCAAATAAGCACGTTTTAGTGTAGCCAACACCCAGCCATCATCTTCATGACCGCCGCGCATCAGTAAACTGGCCAGTACCGGAATCACCGTGAATGACAAAATCAATGAGCCGATAAGCGCAAACGAAATGGTCACCGCCAGCGGGGTAAACATTTTCCCTTCTAGCCCCGTGAGACTGAATAACGGCAGAAATACCACGATGATAATCAGCACACCGCTGATCACCGGTGTGGCAACTTCCAGTGCTGCCCGATAGACCAGATGCAGGCGATTAACACCTTTGGGCGCACGGTTTAGCTGGGTATGAATATTTTCCACCACCACCACTGCCGCATCCACCAAAATACCGATGGCGATCGCCAGTCCACCCAGTGACATGAGGTTGGCACTGATGCCAAATATGCGCATCATGATGAAGGTAAACAACACCGACAGCGGTAAAATCAGCGCCACAGTCAATGCAGCGCGCAGATTGCCCAGCATGACTATCAATACCAGCAGCACCAGCAAAACAGCTTCGCCCAGTGCCTTTTCCACTGTCCATACAGCGGCCGATACCAATTCGGTACGATCATAAAAAGGTACAGTGCGTACGCCTTCGGGCAGTGCCGATTTCAGCGCTTCCAGCTCTGCTTTAACACCTTCCACCGTACTGCGACTATTGGCCCCCAAGCGCAACAAAGCCAGACCGGTAACCACCTCGCCCTGTCCATCAGCCGTCACCGCGCCGTAACGAGTCAGTGAGTTAATACGCACTTCGGCGACATCACTGATATGTATCGGTATGCCGTTGCGGCTGGCAACAGTAATACTGCGAATATCCGCCAGACCGTTTAGCTGCCCGGTGGTACGCACCAGCAACACTTCGTTGTTGCGGTTGATGCGGTCTCCCCCCGCATTGCGGTTGTTGTTTTTCAGCGCGGTTTCCAGGTCATTCAGATTCAGTCCGTGCGCCAACAGGGCTTCGGGATTGGCTACTACTTCAAAAACCTTGACCTCACCCCCCAGGGAGTTGACATCGGCCACTCCGTCTACGGTGCGCAAACGCGGACGAATCACCCAGTCCTGAATGCGACGCAATTCCTGATTGCTATATCCCTCGCCTTCGACGCGATACATGAAGCCTTCACCTAATGGTGTGGTGATGGGACCGAGTCCCCCTTCCACGCCGTCGGGTAACTCACTCCATACTTGGTTAAGACGTTCGTTCACCTGTTGGCGCGCCCAGTAAATATCGGTGCCATCTTCGAAGTCGATGATGATAATGCTGAGTGCGTATTTGGTGGTAGAGCGCAACACTGTTTGTCGCGGCAAGCCCTGCATTTCTATCTCAATAGGAAATGTAATACGGCTCTCCACCTCGGTGGGCGACAGCCCCGGGGCTTTGACAATAACCTGCACCTGCGGCGCAGCAATATCGGGAAACGCGTCGATGGGCAGGCTTTTGAAGGCCCACACACCGGCGGCGGTCAGTACCGTCGCCAGCAATAAAACCATCAATCGCTGGATCAGGGAAAAACGAATCAGGGAGGCAATCATAGGTTATTCGCTCCCTGCGCCGTACTGCCAATGGGACTTGAGTTCAGCGACGCCACTACTGACAACATTTGTGTCAGCCGTGATACCACTGACAACCGGTACCCAGCCTACCGCTTCGGCACCGGTTTCAATCGCTATCGGCTCAAACCTGCCATTACCCAGCGCCTTGAAAACATAATTCTGGTCACCAAGCCGAAATACCGCTGAAGCTGGCACCATCAATCCCTGGCTGGCCATGCCACTGAGAGTGACTTCGGCATACATACCCGGCAGCAAGCGTCCGTCCGGGTTGGCCAGCACAATGCGACCACTCACGGTCTGACTCAAGGTCTTTACCGCACCTCCCAAAGATTCCAGTGTCCCACGATAGATTTGTCTCGGGCTGGCTTGCACACGAATTTGTGCTGCAACACCTGCGCTGACTTGCGACAGACTGGCCACCGGAATTTGTACCATAGCCCACAGGGTACTGAGATCATCAACATGAAAAGCCACCTGCCCAACGCCGAGCAACTGGCCGGACTCAATCTCTACTCCCGTCACCAAACCATCAATGGGACTGATCAAATCAAACACCGCCAGTCGATCGGGCTGTTTGGCCAGTTGTCTGATTTGTCGATCCGAAAGCCCGGCCAAAGACAGCAGGCGGCGGCGCGCCTCCAGTGTGGCACGAGCACTTTTATATTCACTGTCTACTTTTAACCAACGACTTTCCGCTACCACCCCATCTTTCCACAAACCTTCGATGCGAGTGCGTTCGGCTTCGGCCAGTTCAAAACGTGCCAACGCCTCCAGATAACCCGCCTGTGCCTGACCCAGGCTATGACTGCGCAACTGCGCCAACACCTGCCCTTTGTGTACTTTTTCATTAGCAACAACCCGCAACGTTGTCACCAAACCATCCACGATGGGGGCAACACGGTGGGTTTTTCGCCGGTCAGCGGTAAGAACGCCGTTCAGTTTCAACTGTGTGAGACTTTCTCGACTACTCACAACGGTAGTCTCCAGATTGGCATTCGCCAATTGTGCTGGAGTGAGCTGTAACTCCACCGCAAAAACGGATACCGGAGTAACGAGAAAAAGTAATACAAAAGCCAAAATAATTATTGCTTTATTCATGATGAGTATCCTGTACGGCAATCGTCTGTGCGTTAGTTTTTTCTTCTGTCCGTTCCCGGACCTGTTTGTCATCAACAAAACGATGACCAGCAGCCAAACGCAATTCTGCTGACTCCTGCCAAGCTTCCTGTAATAACTCCAGATAACGTTCACGGGCATCAAAATAAGTATTGTTGGCATCGATAAGAGAAAGAATTTCCACCTCGCCATTGGCATAAGCCTTACGAGTCAAATCAAAAACCTGTTGCGCAGGCTCAAACACTCGGTTGCGATAATGTTTGCCTTGCTGCACCAAATGGCCAAGATGCAAATAACTCTGTTGCAGGCGACTCCCCAGATCCCGCTCCAGAGCCTGAAGTTCTGACTGTATCTGAACCACTTGCGCACGGGCTGCACTGATACGTCCATTGCTGCGATTCCAGAGCGGAAGTGTGAAACCAATGCCAATACCATTCACGTCCTGACGGCGTCCGTTAAGCGAGTCCCGTTCACGAAACAGACTCAGTGTCGGATCCGGCATCCGCTCCGCGCGTACCAGCTTGACCTCTGCCTGTGCCGCCGCAAGACGCTGTTTTACCGCCAGCATGGCTGGATGTTGTGACAACCTTTCCTGTAACTGCACCAGCGTGGGAATGGCATCAAAAGGCTTCAGTGGCGTCAATTGCAACCTTGCCTCTGCCATCCCGGGGCTAAAACCCAGATAGGCACGGAACCGGCTGAGTGCTTCGTTGGCTTTACCTTCGGATTTATCAAGAATTTGTTGTGCCGACTCACGGATAAGATCAAGGCGCAAACGCTCCAGCCGGGAAAGCTCTCCGGCCTGCTCCCGCTGGTGCCCGGCAGCCTGCAATGCATTCGCCAACTGTAAACGTAACTCCGCCAGACGCAAACGCTCCGCCGCTAACTGCAAATTGTGATAACGTTGTGCCACCTGCGCTTCCAGGCGTACCTGCTGATATTGACGCTGACTGCGGGCTGCCTCCAGCTGCGCTTCGGCAACGTTACGTTGATGCCCAAGACGACCGCCAATGGGCAACGGCTGGCTAAATGCAAACTGGGTAAAATCAGTACCACTGCCCCCCTCATCCTTGCTCATTGAATCGTCAGCACGCAACTCAATCTCCGGGTTCGGCCATGCGCCTGCTTGTTTCAGCGCGCCCTCACGAGCACGAATCAGCGCCTCCGCACCGCGAGTTTCCGGTGCAATTTCCACCGCACGTTGAATACTGTCTTCCAGCGTCCACAGCGTCTGTGCTAGAACCGGCATCGGTGTCACAGAAAACAACACAAGCACAAACATCATGACTTGGTTATTTTTTCGACAGCCTTTTTGACCCAACCAATAAAAACCATTCAACATGAGTAACTCCTGGCGTAATACTCCGTTCACGACAACACAATACGAGAAATGTTCAGCAACAAAACATGTAGCAGTGCGTCGCACAGACCCAAGCCCGCGCACGAGACAGTACCTGCGGATAATTAAACAAAACTTAAATTGGTGGGACGCTCAGCGGAGGAGAAAATAAATATCACCTGGGAAAAGCAGCACGTCTGTCACAATGGCGATGGAATAACCATTGATAAAATCCCGGGAAAAGCAAAGCCAGTATGAGAGCCAATAAAGCCAACGTCAGCACACTACCGGAAATTTTTTTCAGCAACACACCCGGGCTCACATCCGCCTCTGACACCAACTCATTATGATATTCCCCATGGGAAACGTCAGTAGTAAAGATGAACTTCACTCAAATGTTCGGACAGCACCCCGGAAGAAGCATGTGCATGTTACTGGTCATGACCCAGACTATGTACATGCAATGTGACACCTTGCGCACACAAAAGCGTCACCGAAAGCACCAATGCCCACAGAGATAATCCGCATGCTTTCATTTGACGGGAAACCATCGCAGCAGTCTAAACGAATAATTTCGCTAAAATCAAGTTTCGCTAATATTCATCCAAAGTAATGACACATCAATCAGCGGTGATTGGGTCACAAATGAGCCAAAATAATTTTTCAGGGGTTTGTTTAGATATTATTAATTTTAACCCTTCTTTCCGATTCAATTTATCAGGCTGAGTTTTCTTCACCAATTCAAAACCCAACCAATGGCTTTATTAACAAAAAATTCGTTCAAACATCACGGATGTATCAAGCCATTTTTACACCACTTCCACGCAAGCCTAAATTCAGAAACACACGAATAAGTGTTAATTCTGAATTCAATGTTTAATATATCTTGCAATAGATATAATATGAGCCAGGAGTTAAATCATAACATTATAAAATCAATAGGTTAGCGTGTTTTCGCATCAGCGATCCAGCATAATTCATTGATTCTACTGAGTGGAAAAATATTTTAGCTCCTAATTCAGGTTATAAACAAAGTTACTAAATGGAGATAGTGATGTCTGAAAAAATACTATATACGTCAGCTGAGATAGAATCCATAAATGATAGAGATGTGGTTTTTATTGACATTCGAGACAAAGAAGACTTTGAAAAAGGCCATATTCCTGGCGCAACAAACATCCCGGAGATTTTTTATTTTCTTAGCACCAGCACAGATGATGGTTTAGATGAACTTAAATCTGTATATACCGAGCTATTTTCAGCAGCAGGTATTTCTTCTGACAAGATGGTCATAATTTATGAAGATAATCTCAACACACGCTATGGCGCATCCTGTCGCGGGTTCTGGCTGCTGAAATACCTGGGTCATCAGCATATTGGGATTCTTGAGGGGGGCTATTCACAATGGAAAAAGGCAGGCAACCCAACCACAACCGACACTGAAAAAACCAACCAATGCAATTTTATTGTCAATATTAATAACTCTATTATGGCGACCAAAGATACTGTTTTGAAGGCAATAGACAGTGATGAGATTGTTTTGCTGGATAATAGAGATGAAGTTGAATGGACAGGAAAAAGCTCATCACCTTATGGCATAGACTTTGCGCCACGTAAGGGACGTATACCTAGTGCGGTATGGATAGAATGGTATGACTTTATGGATGATAACGATAACATTGCCTCTTTTAAATCAAGTGAAGAAATAAAAGAGCTATGCGCACAAAAAGGTATTTATACTGACAGTGAAGTTATTATTTATTGCTTTAAAGGGGCCAGAGCATCAAATACCTACGTGGCAATGCATCAGGCTGGTTTTCATAACCTCAAGGTTTATTTTGGCTCATGGAATGAATGGTCAAGAAATGCTGACCTTCCCATCGACAGTGAAGAAATAGAATTTTCTATGCCATAGCCAACGATAAAGAGTAAAGAAAGACTAGCATCGTTCAGGCTACCTTATTGAAAGAAAACATGGCATGCCAATACATCGCCGAAATTATTTTGACGGTGTATTGGCAATGGAAAGAAATTTTTTAGATAGAGTCTGTCAAGCATTTACCGCGTCTAATCCAGGCTTTTATTCTCCACAAAGACAATAACACGCAATAATCTCCTTCATCCTGGCAAGCTTCAATGTGAATTAAGCGTCAAAAATTCTGCTGGTCCGCTGAAAACATTCCGGAATAACAGCATTTTCAGCAAGCAAATGCCAACGAACAACTTAATCCTCAATTCACACTTCAGCTTAAACAATATTATTTGACATATCGACAATTTTTCACTAAGTTCTGTAATAACAGAAATAACTGAAGAGAAAGACAATGAAACTGACGCCCGTTATGGAAAAATATATCCTGCATTGGGGAGAGATGGGCACTCGCTGGGGAGTTAACCGCACTGTGGCACAAATACACGCCCTGCTTTTCCTGGCTTCTGACCCCTTAAATGCTGAGGACATCACCGAAACACTGGGGGTAGCACGCTCGAATGTCAGCACCAGCATCAAGGAATTACAGTCATGGAAACTGGTTAAAACGGTACATTTGCTGGGCGACCGCCGTGACCACTTTGAAACCATGAAAGACCCCTGGGAACTGTTTTACACCATTATGGAAGGACGTAAACAGCGGGAACTGGACCCCACAATGTCAGTACTGCGGGAATGCGTACTGGACAGTGAAAATGACAAAAAAACACCTGCTGAAGTAAAACAACGCATTAAAGATGTACTGGAATTTATGGAAAGCCTGGATACCTGGCATAGCCAGATTAAGGGATTGTCAAAATCAACCCTGCTGAAACTCATCAAGCTGGGTGCCAAAGTGCAAGGTTTTTTGGGCTCAAAATAGCCCTTATTTCGCTCACTTATTTCTGTTATTACAGAAACAAGTGAAACCAGTGGACTGTCAAAGAGGCTAACTAAAATGAACATTCTGGTAACCGGGGCAAGTGGTTTTATCGGTAGCCACATTGTGCAAGCATTGAATAATGCAGGTCACATTGTGACGGTATGTTTACGTGATACCCAAACAGCACAACAACGCTGGCCTGGACTGAACATTGTGCAGGCGGATTTCAGCAAAGATCACACTGAGTCTGATTGGCTCCCGCACCTCGCTGACATTGATATTGTCATCAATGCCGTTGGTATTATCAGCGAAAGCGGTCAACAAACTTTCGATGCTTTGCATACGCAAGCACCCTGCGCCCTCTTCCGTGCCTGTAAAAAAGCGGGTGTGAAACGTGTGATTCAAATATCCGCGCTGGGGGCAGACAAAACGGCATTTAGCCAATACCACTTGAGCAAACGGGCTGCTGATGAATATTTAGCTTCGTTAAACCTGGAATGGGCTATCGTAATGCCGTCAATCGTTTATGGACCCGGAGCCAAAAGCATGGCCCTGTTTAAAGCAATTGCCGCTTTACCGGTTATCCCACTCATTGATTCAGGTAACCAAGCGATTCAGCCTATTCACATAGATGACTTAAGCAAGGCCATTTTACAACTCAGTGAAGCAGAGATATGCCACAAACTGCGTATTGAGGCGGTGGGACCACAGTCAATAACCATGAAAGAACTCTATAGCCAGCTCAGAACCTGGCTTGGAATGGGCAAACCCAGATTTATATCCATCCCTTATTCGATGGCATTACTGGGGGGTCGTCTCGGTGATTTTCTGGGAAACACACCAATGACCCGAGAAGCCATTCAAATGTTACGCAAAGGAAATACAGGAGATGTCACGCCTTTTGTCAATCAATTTGGTTTTAGACCAAAGCACTTTTCAGAGAGTTTAAAACAGGCCCCGGCACAACAAGCTGATTATTGGCACGGAGGTTTGCTCTTCCTGAAACCATTATTGAGATTTTCAATCGCCTTTTTATGGATCTTCACAGGAATCATTTCTGCTTTTGTTTTTCCCATCACACAAAGCTACGCCATGTTAGCCGAGGCGGGAATATCAGGGATATGGGCTCCCATTATGCTCTATGGTGCAGCAACTATAAATATTGCTCTGGGCATCGCCACTCTGTTCGCCTATCGAATATCTTTAACGGGATTTATTCAGGTTTCGGTAATAATTATTTATACGATTATTATTACATTTTCGCAACTCGAGCAATGGATTCATCCTTTCGGTCCAGTGAGTAAAAATATCCCCTTGATAATAGCTACCATGATAATGATTGTTTTGGAAAAGAAACATTGATGGAATACGAATTACTCAAATGGGCCCACTTGTTAAGCGCCACAATTTTATTTGGCACAGGTTTGGGCAGTGCATTTTATAAATGGTGCGCTGACCGAAGTGGAAATCTGCAAACTATTGCCCACACCAATAAAACTGTCGTCATTGCAGACTGGGTATTCACCACACCTGCAATAATCATTCAACCCATTACCGGTATTTGGCTTGCCCATGTATTGGGAGTTTCATTATATGAATTTTGGATCATCGCAGCATTTGGTTTGTATTTTATTGCAGGTGCCTGCTGGCTACCGGTGGTCTGGTTACAAATACAAATGCGTAATATATCCAGACAGGCTGTTAGAGAAAAAACCTGTTTGAATACAACTTATCATCGCTATGCAAAAATCTGGTTCTGGCTGGGTATTCCCGCATTTTTATCAATGATTACGGTATATTTTTTAATGGTCTTTAAACCTGTTATTACCTTGTAGAGGAACTCAATATGTTAGAAGAAAAACAACAACCTGTAATCAAAAAAGCCCTAGGTGAAAACTGGGAAAAACTCGCAGATATCATTAAACAGCACTACGATATAACGCCAGGAAAACCATCAAACATGCTCATAAAAGGTGTTATGGATGAAGTTTATCATTCAGCGATAGCCAAACTCTTTATATTGCCGGGAAGAATATTTGGCGCTCTAGTGCCGTATAAAGGAAAAAATATACCCACCGAAGTGCGTAACTGGACGACAAGCGACAATCGTAAGGCCATGTTTTGGCATCGAACTCTGGCATTTCCGGGAAAACCACCAGTAATCTTTGAATCACGCATGGAGCATATAAAAGATGATGAAATCATTGAGTATGTACGTTACGGAATGGGTATTCGCATGAGAATATCGGTGAAAGACAGCGCCTTAATATTCAACAGTATTGGCTATGTATGGCAACTCGGTAAAATCAAAATACCAATTCCGACCTGGGCTATTCTGGGCAATGCTGAAATTATAGAAAAAGCTATTTCTGATGATCAGTTTTTTATTGACTTTCAGATAACTCACCCTTTATTCGGGAGAACTTTTGCATACTCAGGGGTGTATAGCTGTAGTGATTGAAGTATATTCCTTTCTCGTTTGGTGGAACCGCTGCGCTTGTTCCACCCTACCCAGGCAGATGATAGCGTCCCAGATAGAGGGAGAGCTGGGGCGTTCACGGTTTTTTATTCCACTCTATTCAACACAGCGTAAAATCGTAGGGTGGAACAAGCGCAGCGGTTCCACCATGACTTTGTACGCACCCCACAAACTCCATTGCCTGAAGAAAAATAAACTCACATCACTCGAATAATTAATGTCGATACTCATTATAAATAATGAACAAATTTTTTTAACCTGACCGCAACACCATGAAGCCTACAATTAAAGCAATGGCTTAATCGGCATAAACTGCCAAAAGAAAACCCGCCATTGCTTCCATGTCGAGGCAAATGAATCCGGCTCGTCATACAAGGCGTTCCAACTGTTAGTTGGCCCCATATCAGTTTGGATAAGTTGTTCTACTTTTTTTGCAATTTGTTTATTGTGAACAATAACACCCACTTCTGTATTAAGGTTTTCAGAACGCGGGTCCAAATTATAAGTGCCGATATAAACAGTTTCTGAATCAATCACCATCGTTTTGGCATGCAGGGCAAAAATGGGGCGTGACTTTTTTATATCATCGTAACGATGTAAGAGTTGCTCCTGAGTCACGGGATTTGGTTTATATTCGAATATCTGCAAACCCATATTCAATAACTTTTTACGCTGATTCTTATAACCACTGAAGGCTTGTATATTATCGGTTGAAGCAAGAGAATTGGTGCTGATTTGTATGGAGACGCCTCTCTTTCGTGTTCGCCGAAATAATGATTCCGCTTTTTTACTTAAAACCAGATAAGGCGACTGTATTACAATTTTATGCTTTGACTTTTCAACCAGTGCTGCCAATTCTACCGTTGTAATACCGCCTCCGCCCAATGAAAATCGTCGGTTGTTTTTCCCAGGCGTATCACTGATAAATCTGGCATCAGTCCATATCACTTCCTTTGTCAGCACCTGAAAGGCGGCAGGCACATTCTCAATAGCTTTTCGTACTTCAAGTTCAAAATTATCCGGCGATTGTGCGTATTCATGTAACTCTTGATAAATTTTCTGCACTTCTGCATCATTAATTGATACATTTTTTTGTAAAATTCCCAGGCCATCAAATAAATCATTTACTTCAACGCTTAATTCACTTCGCCAGAATTGGTCAAAACTCCATACCATTTTTTCAGCGACATTACCCAGCACCAATATATCCCGATCACGAAAATTATATTCATTGTTATAGTCAAAATATTCATCAGCCATGTTGCGACCACCTGTGATGGCAACTTTTCCGTCAACAATAAATGTTTTGTCATGCATGCGCTGATTAACACCCCGAAAATCAGTCACCACATTCAAAATACGTTTACGAACCGGTGTCCCTACAGAATGTTGAGGATTATAAATTCTAATGGATACATTTGGATGCAAAGCAAGGGCGAGTAATGTCTTATCAGGTGCATCAATCAATAGATCATCAACAATAACCCGTACTTTTACTCCACGCTTTGCAGCACGCAACAGCGCTTCTGTCGCTAAAATACCAATATTATCGGTACTCCAGATAAAATATTGGACTTCAATACTTTGCTGAGCATGATCTGCCAACCATGCCCGCGCCAAAAGAGCTTCTTCGCCTTTATCCAGAATAAGTACACCTGTCAAACCATCATGAATCTTGATCTGCTCATCAATATAAGAAAAATTCAATGGCTCAGCTTGTACATATTTTTGAGTGAACATAAGAAATAATAGCAGGATTGCTAAATTCAGTAGAATGAAAATACGGTTTTTTGAAGCATTAAAATCAGAAAAATAATACATATTATTTTATGCCATGGTTTATCGTACCGTCATCATAGCGGCTAATACTCCAGACCGCCAACAGGAAAAAAACCCCGGAAAAAGCCGCGACAATATGTTTTATTGTATGGCCACTGATATTCAAAATATGATAAATATCAGCATCAAAATTTTCCATCAGTTTAGCGGCAAGATATAGGCCCAGGATCAACCAGACATATTTCTGCTGATAGTTCGACACCGGAAATAACAACAATATGAGGGGTATCAATATTATGGGTAAAAATTGCACAATTGCATAAAAACGAAGATCTCCAAACCCCATGGCTTCTGTATATGACCAATAAAATACCGATAACGCCCCAATGAATACAAGCGGCCACAACGCGGCTCTCCCCAACCTTTGATTAAGATGAAACGATAGAATAAATGAAAAAAAGGCCATAAATGATACTGTCATTGGCAGCCGGTCCCACAATAATGTTTCGTTAGTGGGTAAAAAGTGGTAATAAGCGGAGCCAAAGCCGGTTAATATCAAGCCAATAAAAAATATCATAATCGGCATTTTATGAACTGCAAGCGATTTTTCTGACAGATACTTTCTGGCAATAACGAAACCCAAAATGCCGATGATGATAAAAGGGATATTTGATAAAACATTCCAAGCATTGGGAATGCCCATTTTTGTATATCCATCAGCGAACTGATGATAACCAGCATCCTGAGGAATTGGTTCAACAAAAAAAACAGTGACCAGTATTACTATCGTTAGCACTTGCAATATTATTAATCTTGTATTAAAAACCATGACCTATACTCTTTATTGAATAGCATTTTTTCGATAAAACTTTCCATTCTGTAAATACCCTATCGTCTGGCGTATAACCTCTTTACTCGACATAATCATCGGGTGCGTATGCGGCACAACCAAATAATCTGACATACCCTCTACTTTAGCCCGTTCAATCGATACCTTGCCATCATCGTCTCCGGGAATGATGGTAGATAAGATAAGATTAATGCTTTTATTACCCGTTATCACACCAACAGAATAATCAACGGGCCCCAGTGTGTTTGGCAGGCTTTTTTCCAATGTTCCCAATTGTTGCCCTGCGGGTCCATTAAGTGCGTAAAAACCTGGGAAATCACCCAATTTATCAACAACCTCACTACCTTGATTCGGCGGGCTCAACATCACGACATGCCCTAAATTATCCAACGAATGATTCGCCAGATAATAACGAACCAGAATTCCTCCCATGGAATGAGTAACAAAATGTATTTTTTCTGCCTGTACAGATCGACATTCTGCTATTGCTTTTGTCACATAATCTTCTGCCAAAACTTCGATAACATGTTTTCTTGAGGGGTAATCAATATTAATGACATGATACCCTGCTTCACTCAATGCATTTTTCATCGCCGAGAATGAGCGGCTACTCCTGGCCAGCCCATGAAGCAATACAACACATTCGTTTCTTTTTTTACTCATTTCTGTCTCAGTATAGTTCGTCATCGAAAAAGTGTAATTTGTTATTCCTGACGTGATAAAACACACCAAAATAATGAATATTATCCTTCCCAAAAAGAACAGGTCAGAACTTTCATTCTGACCTGCATTTCCGGTTATTTCTCCCATTGTGCCAGTTTTGTTTTCCACGCTACAAAACGTAGTTTTATATTTCCGCCCTGTGATTCCATCATTGAAGCAATGACAATGGAAACAACACCTAAAACAGCTAGGCCCGCCCAGTTTCCAAGATCAAAATGCCATACTAGTTCATAAAGCTGTTGTGCAATGCCCAGTAACATCAAAATAATACCACCGGAAAACAGATTTTTCTGTTGCATTTTATAGCCTGTCAAACTCGCCCCCATGCCAATAATCACCGTCATCAGTGAGATAGTAAAACTGGCATGACTCAACAAATTAACAGCGATACCAATAACCAGCCCCGCCACGGCAATACGCCTGTACAGGCCTGCTCTGTAATGATCACAATGACGGCGAAATGAAATTTCATAAACCATTGCCATTGATGCCACCACACCAAATGGAAACAATATTCCATAGGCAAAACTGGTCACTGCCTGCAAAACATCGATCAGTAAAAGGCCAAATAATATCGCCGATAAAACGGAGAATCCCCCCAGAACATCTTTCACTCTGGATTTTCCTCCCAGGTAAAAAGAAACCTGGCGCAGAATAAAAAATACGGAGAAGGATAGCACTGCTAACAGAAACAAGTCCGCCGAATAAAGCCACAAACTACGCCCCATAAGTACCGCCAAAGGCAAAAGCTGTAACCCAAGAGCAATAATGCCTTCGCTCGTTTTAGCCGCGGCATTATGATTCGAGGTTTTCCGGCTTAAGGCAATAACAACAAACGCAAGTACCAAAACCATAATACCCACCAACTGTGGATCACGTAACGGCAATAAAAGTGCAGCATTACTCAATAAAAACAATATTGATAATTTTTTCGACATGCTTCTTGCCAGCACGGTAAACCCGAGAAATGTCACAGGAATCAGCACTAATAAGGCAATACCGTTACTTAACACTGCTGAGTTCAGGCTGTCCACAGACCAGGCAACATAGTGCGGATAAGTGCTGACATCTATCGCTGCGGTTTGAGAAAAAATGAATGCTCCCAGAATGGCAAAGTTTGCGGGCACGGAAATCAGTGACAAGGTCAATAACAAGCGTGCGCCTTTGCTTTCTTTCAGCCAATAACCACTGGCAATACCGATGGCCGCCAATGCTCCGGTATGGCCCAGCATTAAAAAATACCGAAACATGTCATCACTACTGTCCCAGCCTCGAATCAGAAAACTGTACATGGCAATCAGTACTGCACCTGCGCCCAGAATGCGCAAAATTGCAGGCAGGTTTTTCATCAAATCAAAATCCGGTTTTTGTGGGCTCGGAGGAATTCTCTCTTCAGTCCATGAGTCTTTTTGAGTATTCATTTTTGTTCCTTTTTGGCAAGCAATTGAGTCAGTTCCTTGCGTAAATCCCCTTTCTTTTCTTTGGCGAGGAAATCACGCTCCAATACATCTGTTGGCTCAAGTGGATCAACAAGCATTTCAGTCTGGCTGATATTTATTTCCCAACGCCCAAACGTTTCATCCAGTTGATTTTCTACATTATTATTCATTTCACTGGTGGCGCTAATGGCTGAAGTTGTAGATTGCCTCGCTCTCATAAGGGTCAGTTTTTGCTTCATTTCACCCAGATGTTGTTCGCTGGATTCAATGTCCTGCCCAAGCTTGTCAGCCGTCTGCGCATATTCATTAATCGCTTGTCGCAATCTGGCATTTTTTTGTTCACAAAAACGACTGCGGCTCACACATTCCAGTGCTTTCTCTTCATCAGCATCAGCATCAGCACAGTCAACCGCACGCTGCTGCCAACGCCGGGCATTTTTCTGCATTTCCTGACTTTGCTGTTCTAACTGTTCTTTTTCACGATGCACCTGGCCCAGGCGAACCTTTGCCTCGGCAACTTTTTTTCGCATGTCATTCAGACTTGCTTGAATAACCGCATCGTGATTTTCGATTTCACCCACAACCTGGTCTATGCGTGAAAACAACGTCGTGAAAAGCCGTTTGAATAAGGACATCATAAATACCTCCGTTTTGTCATTAGTGAGGTAATTGTTATCCCTGGAAGCCAATAAATAAACCACTTCAATATTTGTAGTTAAAAATGCTCTTTTGGTCTATTATTGATATACTTTAAAGCAGATTAACACTGAGGGAAAAGGCATGGCACAAACCGCAGCATTGATAGACACACTGAAACAGGCGCTGAAAAGTCACCGCCTGACCTACGCTCACGTCGCGCAAAAGCTGGAGATGAGCGAGGCCAATATCAAACGCATGTTTGCATCAAAACGTTTTACGCTGGAACGATTGGAGGATATCTGCCAATTAATGCAAATGGAATTAAGTGATCTTTTTCAACTCTATGACGAATCACGCCAACACATTACCCAGCTCACCCTGGAACAGGAAAAAGGTCTGGTAAACGATGCCAAGCTTTTATTGGTGGCGGTAAGCGTACGCAACCGGCTCAGCTTTGCTGACATTATTAACAATTATCAGATTTCCAAGACAGAGTGTATTCGTTGTCTTGCGATGCTGGACAAACTCAAAATCATCGACCTGTTGCCCAATAACCGAATCAAGCTGCGAATAGATGACGATTTTCGCTGGCTGCCGAATGGCCCTATTGACCGTTTTTTTGAGCAACAGATTAAAAACCAGTTTTTAAAATCACGATTCAAGGGTGAACAGGAGGAGCGTCTCTTCCTGTTCGGCCTGCTGAGTGAATCCTCTACCCAAGTGATGATGAACAAGATGCAGTCTTTGGCCAAGGAATTTACTGACCTGCATCGCCAGGATGCCAAATTACCGCTTGATAAGCGTCACAATATCGGTGTCATGCTTGCCATCAGACCGTGGGATCTGGCGTTTTTCCAGCCATTGCAAAACACTAACACTTGAGTGTGGATTAAGTTGCCAAATCCGGTGCTTATAAACACAGAGGTCACAGAGACGCAAAGACACAGAGAAAAACACTCAAAACTCTGTTTCTTCGCGCCTTTGCGTTAGATTTTATGACACGCTGATTCGTCGTCGAGGAGCCGAATGTAAGCCTATGTTGCTATCTGCGTCATGATCAAAACCTGAACTTGATACTGGCACTCATTGAGTCTGCTTCTTGCAGGGCGACACCACTAAAATTGTAGCGCTCCCACTCAATTAACAATGTACGTTCGTCACTGCCATAGAGGTCGATATTCATTCCCACGCCATAGGTCAATCCCTGGCCGGACTCAATTTCATTATCGTCATTATCCATGAGTGACCAAAAAGACATGCCGAACTTGGCCTGTAGATCAATATTTTTCAGCACCGGCTGAGTGATAACCGCATTGAGGTATAGCGCATTTGCTGTAAACACATTGCGCTGACTTAAATCAGTATCCATTACAATTTCACCAAAGCTGGTTACACCCAGCTCTATGCCCAAAAGCGGATCAAATTGATACCCGGCAAATAACTTAAATGTATCTCCGCCTTGCCGAAATGATGCATCTGAACCATCTGAATACATAGCAGATAAATTGGCTTCATTGAATGTCAGGTCAGATGCACTCACACCAACACCCGCGTACCAGCGTTTTTCATCTCCAAAACTGGGGGCCGCAAACACTGGTGAAACATATCCACCAACCAAAAACACCATGGCCACCAACAGCGACCTTTTTGAATAACAACGTTTCATTTCATTTCTCCTTTATTTTTGAATTGCGCCTTTGTGAATTTAAAAGACAGGGAGAAATTAGCGGAAAGCTATTTTTTCGCAACGTTTTTGGTGAAAATATTGATTATCTATACGAATAGTATCGCATATCAATACTGCCTTTTCTTTTACAGTCGCTACTCGGGCAATGTGACCGGGCGCTGTACAGCGTTAATGGATGCTCCCGCAATGCCTGTTAAGTTAACAAGTCAGCAGTATGCCGTAGGTTGGTGGTGAGCTTGCGAACCCCAACGCCTCGCCTAATATTACACACTTGAACAATGAATCATTGGGAGGCTATGTTGCCGTGGTACTGACAAATAATGTGTTATTAACACAGAGACACAGAGTTTTTAATGTTTTTCTTTGCGTCTCTGCGACCTCTGCGTTAAATACCCGGTGATGCTTAAAACAGATATTTTTTGCGCTTAATTCACATTTAAGACCTGCGTAACATCCGTTAGTAATATTGAATACTCCGAGTGGACTCCTCTAGTCAGCCATTCCTGATATACCCATAGCGATTGAGAATTAGGCTTAAACCACATTCCATTTTCTTGAAAAATAAAGTGTTATTGATTATCCTTCATGACCATGAAAGATTTTTTACTAAAAAATGATGAGCTTGTTGTATTG
>JAKIUF010000038.1 GCA_021647705.1 Gammaproteobacteria bacterium
AAAACATTCAGGGCTGCTTGTATCAATTTCTTCAAGAAAATTGATCAATATGCTGATGAAATCACTTCTCTAATGAGCGGCGGATTTGAAATCGATTACACCTAAATCTCAATCGCTACGGGTATATGTTACAAAGAAAACCCCCCGCTCAAGGATGAGCACCTTTGAGAGAAGTGACAGACCAAGGTTTAACGAGTTAAAAGGACTGTGAGTTTTTATGGGGTTGTACCAATACCGCCACATGCGTTTTTGGAGAAGCTAGGCATATCAAATGCTGTTCAACCGAGACAGTTTGCCAGTAACTCCAGCATGCCCCCTCCCGGCAGGGTACAATCCCATTTTTTAAATTTTTATAAAAGAGCTGGTATTTGTAATGACTGATTTTGCAGAAGTGCGCATTGGTGTTGTCACTGTTTCGGATCGCGCCAGTTGTGGAGAATACGCAGATATCAGCGGGCCAGCGATAGAGACGGAACTGCACAGGATACTCGCAATGGATTGGAAGGTAATCACTCGCTTGGTGTCAGATGAGCGTCACGAAATAGAGGCTGTATTACGTGAGCTGTGCGATGAACAGAATGTATGCTTGGTGGTGACCACAGGTGGTACCGGGCCCGCATTACGTGATGTCACACCTGAAGCTACAGAAGCAGTATGCACAAAAATTCTCGATGGTTTTGGTGAGCAAATGCGTGCGGTATCGCTCAAATTCGTGCCCACGGCCATTCTTTCGCGACAGATTGCTGGCATACGTGGTTGCAGTCTGATTGTTAACTTACCGGGAAAGCCCGCCGCCATCGCACAATGCCTTCAGGCAGTATTTCCAGCCATACCATATTGTATTGATCTCATTGGTGGGCCGTATCTGGTGACCGACCCGGATGTGATAAAGGCTTTTCGCCCAGAGTGAATGACACGCCATCAATCATGCTTCATCGCTTAACCCATAGCGGGTGGTGATATTATGCGTGTAACCTTGTTTACTGAATACTCATTCAAAGTGCTTTTGTATTTAGCAGGTAGAGACGCGGCATTGGTGACAGTGGAAGAAGTTGCTCGTGAATGTCACATGTCAAAAAACCATTTGGTTAAAGTCATCCAGAACCTGGTCCATTCGGATTTTGTCAACTCTGTGCGTGGAAAACATGGTGGGATCCGTTTGGCTAGAGCACCGGAGCTGATTAATCTGGGTGATGTAGCGCGCCAGACAGGTATGAATCTGGACGAGGTGGATTGCTTTGATACCTCTGGGCATGACTGTCCCTTCGTAAATGACTGCAAACTGAAACATGTCATTCGTAATGCCCGCCGTAGCTACATGGCGATAATGGACGGGTATACATTGGATGCTATTTTGTAGAATCAGGCCACGCTGGTTACCAGTATAAAATCCAACGCAAAGGCGCGAAGGCGCAGAGAACGCAGAGAGGTATCCACAACATTTGAGATTCAGATATTTACGGAACCTGTCTGTCATAAAACCAAAATTTCAATTGCTATGGGTATATATCTTTTGCTTATTATCCTCTAAACCCTTTGCGCTCTCTGCATCTTTGCTCCTTTGCGTTGGATTTGATGGTTTTGTGATTCGAGGGTAAGGAACAGTCTGTTCCGCCGAATGTAAACTAATGACTTTATTCGATTGAATATTTTAAACGCTTAATTCATATCCAAGAATATGGGGCATGAATACCATGCCCACATCCCGGATGTGATGATCAGAACTTCACATTGAAATTAATCTGTGCGCGGGAACGATCATCCTGTGTGTCCACACCTTTGGTGATGAGCTTTGCATCATAATAACGAACATCCATGGTGCTGTTATTGCCCAGTTTGTAATCCAGTTGCAGGCGGGGGCCTTTAAGATTGTCTGCCGAAGGCTCGTTGGAACCGAAATTATCCTGTGTAAAGACGCCATCGCCTGGAGTGGCGAAAGTTTCCACATAATAGTAATAAGCCCGCAGACCTACCGTTTTATTGATTTTGAAACGTATCTGAGCAACATAAGCTGTGTCTTCCGTGTCGGCATTACTTTGTAAATAATCGACACCGAACCGCCAGGGGCCGGTGCGTAACTGGCCGCTGACGATCCAGTGATTGTCAGCATGCAAACCATCGGCAAGACCATCATCTGTTGCATCCATATCAGTGGGGGCATCCAGTGAGGCACCACCAGCGGCGAGGGTATATTTCATACCACCACTGCCTCCACTGTAGACGGCCTGGTAAGTAAAGGCAGTCACATCATCATTCCAGCCTCCGTCGGTAACAATGACATAGGCTCCGTTAAGAGTTAGAGAGCCAGCTTTGTATATCAGGGCAAAAGCATCAGGATTAATGTCGTTATCCCAGAAAACCTCGGTCTGCTGCCAGAAATTAAATCCCGTTTTACCGCCGATAACCGTGAGATTTTTTATACCGGTGAATGCGATATAAGCTTGATCAAAACCCAGGTTACTGCCGGAAGGCGGAGAGTCTGCTGTGGAGAAAGTATTATGAGGTGAGTTCATGCCATTACCGGTTGCCAGGCGTAACCTGCCGGACCATTCATCATTAACCTTAAAGGCGACACCAAAGCGTGCGCGATAACGCCAGCGTTCACGATTATTGGTTGTTCCATTCTGTTTTTCTCTGTCATCCGCTTCAATGCGTAAACGCACATCGCCAAACAACTCTACCTTGCCATCTTTATCCAGAGGAATAGATGCGGTAGCGGTGGAGGGTAAGATCAGTGCGACAGTGATAATGCCGGCAGCGACAATAGTCTGGGTATTCATTATTTTCTCCCCTGATGAATCAATTGAATATAACGGGGTACTTTATATAGCCCTTCAGTTTTCAGTTTCCCGTGTTGTTTTTCGTCTTAATCAGAGGCAGCACTTACTGTGCCAAATATGCAAGATTGCGTTGCGTAAGTGCTGCGGAGAAACAGAATGAGGGCTCTGTATTTATTGTGAAAAAACAGCGGCTTGCCGGTAGCAGATGGTGCTACCGGGAAATGCGAGGGCAGGTGAATAATTCAACGGGTGAATGGTTGATTCAAATCGTTAAATTGCAGGAATTTGCTTGAACAGATTGTTCAGTTTGTGTTTGTTTAATGTCGTTCAGCTTATGTTCATTTAAAGCAATGTACTTTAGACAGTCCTATTGGCACATTCAGTGTGGAGGTAGGGCTTTATGTGCGTACTATTTGTTACGCGCTATTTATTGCGTACTAGGCGTATAGCCCATTCGTATTCTTTATTGCCTATGTAGCGACTGCCATTGCGAAAATAAACCAGCCAGGCTCCCTTTCGAGAGTGTTTACCGAGCGTGCTGGTCCAGAAGCCAGTGTGTGGAGTATTTGGAAAAATCTCACTATTAATCGCGGGTCCGTAGCATTTGGATTCGACCAAAGCACCTAGTTCTTCGAGAGTGGGTAATCGCCAATGACTCGATCCGATGTAGCCTCCTTGCCGCTTGTTAAGTCTGCTAATGGTGGAATGAGCGCGATCCCAGTCCATACGGTCAGGTACATTTTGACAACTTTGCTTATCCCACTGCATGCCCAATGGACAGCGAGTCCAGGTAAGGCCGGTTTTGGTATCAAGAACAACGCCAGAATCGTTGTTCTTGAAGCGTTTGCTGGGTGTGTCTGCATCTGCGGAACGATAACATTCCTCACTTAAGGCATAACTGCTGAATGTGTAAAGAATGATAAAAAGACCGGCCATTTTGTAATACATAAAATTCAACTCGTTATAGTTTGTGCCTAATAGTACAGGTGTGTCCTGAAAACACAAACCCATGGGCAGGCATTATACTTAACAGTTGCTAATTATGCTGCATAGCATGGATAATTTTTTTGGTTTTCGACGCATGATGCGGAATGTGATTTTAATGCACCCAATAAAGTGTTTTTCCGATATATGCCTGCGATGTTTGAAATTTTTGTTTTATTACGCGTCTTCCCCATTGTGTTGTGATAGGACGAAATGACGACTTATCAGCAACAAGCCGGAAGTTTGGCTTAATGTAATGACTAATATTTTGCACTTGGTTCCAGTGTGTCGGGAGGTTATGTTGTCGTGGCGCTGACGAGTGATGTGTTATAAATGCAGAGGGCGGTTTTTTTGTGTTTCTCTGCGTCCTTCGTGCCTCTATAGCCTCTGCATTAAATTAAGTGTCCGGTGATTATTAAAGCAGATATTTTTAACGATTAATTCACTTTAAGGCCAATGTAACGACCGGTTAATGGCAGTGACGGAGTAATATAAAATTATTTTATAGCATTAATCATGTAAGCAATCGCTGTTTTTACTTCGTTATCCGACAGTGAGCTTCTTCCGCCTCTGGTAGGCATTATGCCTTTTTTTCCTCTAAACCCTTCGGTGAAGTTTTTTTCCAGGGTGGCAATGCCTTTGCTGATTCGGTAAGCCCACCCGGCTTTGACGCCATATTTTGGTGCGCCCATTACGCCATGTTCCATGGCAAACATGACAAACGGTTTTATAAATAGTTTCACCATCTTTGGCGAAAGAGAAGGTTGTGAGAAAAAGAGCTGTTATACTGATGGTAACAGTGATTCTATTCCAATTAATTTGATCATGTTATTTCATGTTTCTATCCCCTGATTATTTTTTCAGTGGAAGAGTGATTTTTCATCAAAAAAACAACAAACCTCAGTCAATGGAATGGCATATGTTGTGCCAATAATTTGGGGGTGATATATTTTTTAAGGTGGGTTATCAACTTATTGAAATGATAAGAGTAACTGTTTTGGGGAGGGGGGAAGATGTTTGGTGTGCAAACCATATTTATATAAGTAAACGTTTTGTTATATTTTTGTTAGTCGTTATGAACGTTTCGTTCAGAAATTAAATGGCAGCGTTATGGTGTCTAATCTGTTTTGGGTATGTTTAATCGGGATCTTTCTATATTTAATTAACAGTATTGAATTATATCATTGTGATACGTGTCTTAAATCAGATTAAATCTAATTTTATCGGGTTGGAGGTGAGACTCACCCTGTGGTGGTGAGGTATAGTTTCTTATATTAAAAAAGTGATTTCAGGTAAATAAAAATAACGTGTAACAACGGTATTGTTATGAAAAAATTTCACTTTTATGTTGACTAAAATAGGGCGTGTAAATATTGCCTGAATTTTAATCGTTATGGATTTATAACGGTTTTTGTAAAAGAAAAAATGATTGTCAAAAACAGTAGAATTGAATTGTTGAAAATAACACTATATCCACTGTATTTAACAGGTAAAATACCAGCAAGACTACGCAGTGTGAGTAAGTAAAATTCCCAATTGCATTATACATAAATACGAAACAAAATATCGCAAAATATTGTTTGTCTCAATAAATGATTCAAGGAGGAATTAAAGGCGTAAATAAAATTAGCAGGGAATAGCTAGCAGGATGTCTTCGTGCTGGCGACCGAATTATCACGGTTAATCAACATAATGATTATCTACAAACAAAAGAGAGGGAACACTCAAAATGAAACACTCAATATATTCCGGCATCGTCGCCAGCGGACTGGCCCTTGCGCTATGGACCGGCGGTGCTGCTGCACATGGAGTCGGTGAAGACAGTGGTACTGCTACGGGTGTGAAAAGCAGTACACGTATTTCCATCAAAGCCAGTAATCCGATACGTGTCCGCCGGGTTATGGGTCCAGTTACTGATAGCGTCGACGGTGTTCCTGCGGGACCTGTTGATTCTTTTGATTGGGGAGGGCAGGCGCTCACACGAGTCAAAGGTCATGCCAGGCTGGAAATAGATCCCATTGCCAATACCGGTACGATTAGGGCGGAGTGGGAAGATGAATATGGTCGCTGGACATACAGACAGAATACTTTTGGACCGCCAGCCCATGCTACCGGTATCCGTATAGGGTCATCCAGAGATTCAGTGACAGATATTGTTGGTGACCCGATTACCACTAATGTTTATTTGCATGGTGATACTGGTGTTGGTGGTCCCGTAACTCCTACATTCTTTGCCCAGCTTGCTATTTGGGGGCCGGCAAAAATCACCCTTAATGGTGAACGTTTTGACAATCCTTATCCTGACGCATCAGGCGGTTTGCCTTTTGATGGTCCTAAAGGGTCTTTGTGGGGTGGGCATGTTTTACTTTCCGAAGAAATTCGTGGTGATGATGGCGTAGTACGTACTACTTCTGGTGAAGTTTTCGATATGTCGAAATCCTCAGAAGGCAAGGTGTATCCGGAGAAGATAAACCTCAATTTATCTTTTATCGATATTCCTGATGGTCAACCGAGCAGCAACATACCGCCTATGCATCGTTTTATCTACTACATCTCTTTCAAGAAAGTGAAAGTAAAATACAAATATAAATAACGAGCAACTGTTGTTTGTGTCGAGTATTTTCACTAATTATCGGCCCGGTTTAAACCCCGGGTCGATATTGAAAGTCGAGTTTGTGAAGTACTTGGTACGAACGTCATTTTCCCAATTCTGTCCAATTCTGTCCAATTTCTCAATTCTCTCCAATTTCCCGATTCTCTCCAATTTATAGTGGCGTTAAAATTTCTGACAAGTAGAGTGCCCGCTCCCAGCCATGAATTACAGGGTCATCAAGCCTAACGTAAAGGCGCGAAAGCACAGAGAACACAGAAAGGTGAAAGAATAACGGGCAAAGAGTATCTTTTTGTGTCCTCTTTTCTTTCGCGCCTTTACGTTGTGTTTTCAGTATCAAACTTTTTTGCATATGCTGAAAACAGGGAAAATTGTTACGTCTATAATGTTTTCCATCCTTAGCCCAGTCCAAAAGATCATAATATTTTATCCGCATTTACCCTGATGTTTGCAGCGTAACCACTGAGTTTTTATTTAGAAATAAAGCGTTATCCTTTGTAGCCTAATGGGTAATGTGCTATTTTTCGATGGAATAGCACAAGTTGCTATGTATAACAATCAGGCTTCATGGAATGGAGAGGTATAATGAAAAGCTTAATGTCAATATTAATCACGGCCTTCGCTATTTTTTGTTTTTCCGGTTTTAGTGCTCATGCTGCGGATGATTTTTATGGCGCTGAACCAGCACCACTACCAATACCCATAGAAATACCGATACCAACGGTACCAACAATACCCATACCAACGATACCGGGAGTTTCACCATTAAAGGGTACTTATTTTACCGTTAAACCAGACTTTAGGCGGTGTGTTTCACCGATTTGTGGCGGGTGGTTTGTCAGTGCTGTGAATCGCAAAATATTGATATGTCCTGATGGGAGTGTAAAACAGGAATGTTATGTCGCTGAAGAAAAAATTAATATACCGGGTTTGTCAGATATTCAGCTTGCTGAACTTCGTCAGGCAATGAGTGAATCAAAAGTTTTGATACAAGGGCGTTTGTCGAATGCTGTTGCCTACGGGTTGCTGGAAATTAACACTGCCTGGTTAAGTGCTTCCGACCAACCTCCCAAAGGTATATTTGTTACTGTGACGGACAATGGCATACGTTGTGTCGCTGCACCCTGCCCGAGTTATGACGGACAAATTTTGAATCGATATTTCAGTAAAAGTCTAGCGAGTTATGATTTAAGTATGGTTGAAGCCAGTGATGAACAGCTTGTTCTTGCGCAGGAAGCTGTTAATTCGGAAAATGGTCTGCCCATGGCTGGAAAGTTTGTTGAAGTCGCAGGTCCAGCTGGCTCTGCTCAAGGTATTGCCGCAAGTCAGTTTTATCTGAAGGTTGAAAGCACGAAACCCAAAATGTGTTTCCCGACAGGTTGTTCTGGTCAAATTTGCTCAGACACTGATGTGATAACAACCTGTGAATGGCGTCCTGAGTACGCTTGTTTCCGCAATGCCAGTTGCTCCACACAAAATAACGGTGATTGTGGTTGGGTGATGGATGATGAGTTACGGCGCTGCTTGGCAAACTCGGCTCTTTTTCCTCTTTTACCGCCAGATGCGACAAAATAATGAATGAGAAAAAAGAAATTAAAGGTTTTTTCATGTTGTGATTTGTAGGGTCTCCGGTTGGGGCTTTGAGTGCCTGCATTGCTCCTTCCGTGAGGCCCAACTTTTTTTGGATTGATATTCATACCAGATTTATTGCTCCTGTACACAGGGGGAAATTACTTCTCGTAAAACATATCGCAGCTTATAACTTTCCCGCCCAAAAAAATGGCTAGAGGTTTTCTGTTTCTGGTCTCCGCATACCTTGCCATGCAGGTTTACACTTGCATATTCCTGAAACCAGGAATATTAAGTCCCGCACTTTCAGATGGTGCTTTGTTTTCCCTGTAATCTGAAAAATACTATGTGAACTTTCTGAAAGTGTGGTTTTGTATTTGCCGTGAAACTGTTGTTTGTTGCCATGAAAGAATGATTTTCGAATCTGGGGTGGTCAGGTGAAACAGATACAAAAAACATACATGCCTCAGGAGGGGAGGCCCACAGTTTGTAAAAAAACAGGATAACCCATTTTTCTGGCGACTGATAATTCAGGATTTATTGCTGCGTCGGATAATTTTACACATTGCCTTACTCGGTGAATGTTGGTGACAAGTTAAATTTCTACCCTTTTGTTGCATATGACCATTTTTATAAAGGTATAAATAATGCGTGCTCGCGCAGAGTGCATAAGTATCTGTGAAAAGATGAATGCACCGGGAAAGAATATAACAGGAGGAAAAAGGGGCAACGAAGCAACCGGTATCTTTTCAGAAATGTCTTTTGTCTGTTCGGCACGACGTTGTCGGATGTCCATATGGATAAAAAACTTATTGCTAGTGACGCAATTAATTTGTGCCACTGAAACGGTGAGTTGTGCATTAATGTAATGATATTGGAATGTTATCCCTCTCTCCCTGTATATCTGGAACACAGTTATTAACTGAATGTCTCGGAAAAGGGAGAATATTACAATGAGATTTAAATCAGCTATTGCAATAATGTTGTGTATGACAGGGTTGTCCTCGCTTGCTAGTGCAGAGGGTTTTTTCAGTAACCTAGTGGGAGAGCTTAAAACGCAAATTGACAAAGCTAGCGATCAGGTTGATCAGGTCAACAGTTTGGCCGGTCAGGCCGATGGGCAGATCGACCAAGCTGCGACGGGGTTTGCTCAGGCTGAGAAGCCGACTAGGCAAGCCATTGAGGATGCACGTAACTTCTCTCTGGTGCCCGGCGCAGGATCTCCCAATGGTATGGATGTTATCGGTCTGCGTTTGGGAATGACAGCACAAGAAGCTAACATGGTGCTTCAACGGCATGATGTGACGATGCAGATACAGGAGCAATACAGCCAGTTGCCCCGGGTGTCCAATTCCAAATACCTCCACCGGGTTTCCGCCATTTCAGCGACAGGAGAACAGGTGGTTATCGAGTTCGCCCCTCCGCCCCGCGAATCGATAGCTGTCAGATTAACGCGGACAACACAATATGCTCAGGGTGCTCGTCCGAGCTTAATAAAAACCCAACAGGCACTGCGGCAAAAATATGGCACCCCGACACTGGAAAATAACAGGAGAAGGATGCATGTGTCGCTTTGGTTGCATGATGGAAGGGGTAACAAGATAACATCCCCATCTGCTGTTCAGGCGCAACAATGTACTCAGGCATCCAGAGTATCGATTGATCATTTAATGATTTCACAACAGCAAGACAAAGCGCTGATCGAGTGTGGTGCCAGCCTTGATATTCAACTCGGTACTATTGGCAGCAAGAATAACGGTCTTGTAGGCAGTCTTGTTGCGACGTTGAGCAATCCTGCTGAAATGGTACGCACAACACAACAAACACGCGCTTATATCAATAAAAATGTCGGGACTCAGGTGGAGAGTGTTGGGGCACCAAAGCTTTAACCCCTTTTTTGGGTTCAATTCCTCGTTGTTTGCTGCATAAGCGTTTGAATTGGAGTGTAATACTCTGTTTCGCGTAACGAAATGGTTTGTTGTGGGGTTGTTTATTATGTGCGTTTCAACCGAAAAAATGGAATGGGAGATAGCACGTTACCCTTATGAGGGGGGCGTGTTTTTCTGAGCAGTGTTTTTTACAGGAATTAATGAGTTTTTGGGGCTTGCCGTCGTTGTTGATTTAGTCATTTAAAAAAGCTCTGTGAATACACTGCTACCCCATTAAGCAAACACAGCATGTTAGGGTACAATCGTAAAACGTGATATTACGTCACGTTGATTTTCCTGGAAAAGTCTTTCACCATGACCCGGCAAACCATTCCGACACAGGCATTCCCTGACCAGCAACCCGGTACTTCTGGTTTGCGCAAAAAAATCAGTGTTTTCCAGCAGTCGCATTATCTGGAAAATTTTGTTCAATCCATTTTTGACAGTCTTCACGGTTTTGAGGGTGAGACTTTGGTGCTGGGTGGTGATGGTCGTTACGGCAACCTGGCGGCCATTGCGGTTATCTTGCGTATAGCTGCGGCCAACGGTTTTGGCCGTGTGTTGGTGGGGCGTGATGGTTTGCTTTCCACCCCGGCGGCTTCCTGTGTGATCCGTAAGCATCAGGCTTTCGGCGGTATTATCCTTTCGGCCAGTCATAATCCCGGTGGGCCTGATGGTGACTTCGGCATCAAATACAATATCGGCAATGGTGGTCCGGCACCGGAGAAGATCACCAATGCAATTTTTGAGCATAGCAGGAAAATTCGTGAGTATCATATCAGCGATGAAACTGATATTGCTTTACATCAGGTGCATGAGTTTACGTTAGACGGGATGATTATCAGTGTTATTGATCCGGTGGGTGATTACGCGGAATTAATGGCCTCGTTGTTTGATTTTGATGCTATTGCCGCCATGTTTCGTGGTGGTTTTCGTCTGCGTTTCGATGCCATGCATGCTATCACCGGCCCTTATGCGACGGAGATACTAGAGCATCGCCTGGGAGCATCGGCTGGTACAGTGATTAATAGTGTGCCGCTGACGGATTTTGGCGGCGGCCACCCTGATCCGAATCTTGTTTACGCGAAGCAATTGGTCGAGGAGATGTTTAGCGATAACGCGCCGGATTTTGGTGCGGCCTCTGATGGAGATGGTGATCGTAATATGGTGCTTGGTGCCAATTTTTTTGTGACGCCCAGCGATAGTCTGGCTGTACTTACTGCCAATGCTACTCTGGTTCCCGGTTATGCCACCGGGCTGGCGGGCGTGGCCCGCTCTATGCCTACCAGTATGGCGACGGATCGTGTTGCGAAGGCACTGGGTATTGATTGCTTTGAAACGCCTACCGGCTGGAAGTTCTTTGGTAATTTAATGGATGCGGGCAAGGTCACGCTGTGTGGGGAAGAGAGCTTTGGCACTGGTTCCAGTCATGTGCGCGAGAAAGACGGCTTGTGGGCGGTGTTGTTCTGGCTCAATATTCTTGCGGTGCGCCAGCAATCGGTGGCGGATATAGTGAGTGAACATTGGACGCGCTATGGACGCAATTTTTATTCTCGTCATGATTATGAGGGAGTGGACAAAGTCGGTGCCGAGGCTTTAATGACGGAATTGCGGGCGCGTCTCGCCACTTTGCCGGGAAAGTCGCTTGGCAATTTGTGCGTGGCTTATGCCGATGATTTCAGTTATACCGATCCGGTAGATGGCTCGGTCAGCACAGGGCAGGGGATTCGCATTGGTTTTGAGGGAGGGGATCGTATCGTTTTCCGTCTTTCCGGTACCGGCACAGAAGGCGCGACGCTGCGGGTGTATCTGGAACGCTTCGAAGTTGATGTGCAGCATCATGAGCAGGATGCCCAGGTGGCGTTGGCTGATCTCGTTATTCTTGCTGATGAGCTGGCGGGCATCCAGCGTCACACCGGGCGTGATGCGCCTACGGTGATTACCTGACCACTGGTTTTACATTCTGGCCTGCTACTTATAGTTAGAGACAGTTGCATGCTGATGGACAGGCTTCCCCTTGCCTTTTGACAGTTTGTAGCCAGACGGTTAAAGTGCGTCCGCTTTGTTGTAGCCGTAGTAGCCGTAGGGTGGGCAGGCTTTTTTGCCCACGCGGATGCCAACAAAACACGCGTGGGCACAAAAAAACGTGCCCACCCTACGTTTGGAGGGAGGGTTCACGGGACATTTCTATGTGTTACACCCCTCATCCCGGCCTTCTCCCTTCATTAATAGAGAGAGACCTTAAATTATCGCGGTTCTGCCGCACAACATGTGATCTCTCGTATGGATCACCACTGGAGAAAAGAATATGCCTTCTATAACCCTACCTGATGGTTCTCAACGACCTTTTGATCACCCTGTTTCGGTTCTGGATGTCGCTGCCGACATTGGCCCCGGTCTGGCCAAAGCCACTTTGGCTGGGCGTGTCAACGATGTGTTGGTGGATGCCTCATACATTATTAATGAGGACAGCACGCTGGCGATTATCACTGAGCGTGACGAGGACGGGCTGGAAATCATCCGTCACACCAGCGCACATTTGCTGGCGCAGGCCGTGCAGCAGCTTTATCCCGAGGCGCAGGTCACCATTGGTCCGGTGATTGAAAATGGTTTTTATTACGATTTTGCCTACGAGCCGGGTTTTGGCCCGGATGATTTGCTGGCCATCGAAAAGCGTATGAAAGAGATTGTGAAACAGGATTTGCCCGTCGTGCGCAGCGTGATGTCACGGGAAGAGGCCATCCCCTTTTTTCTGGAGAAGGGTGAAAAATACAAAGCCGAGTTGATTGAAGCCATTCCGCGTGGCGAAGAACTTTCGCTGTATCAGCAGGGTGATTTCATTGATCTTTGTCGTGGTCCACATGTGCCGTCCACTGGCAAACTGAAATCCTTCAAACTGATGAAACTGGCCGGTGCTTACTGGCGCGGTGATTCCAATAACGAAATGCTGCAACGTATTTATGGTACGGCATGGAGCAATAAAAAGGACCTCAAAGCCTACTTACATCGTCTGGAAGAGGCGGAAAAACGTGATCACCGTCGTCTGGCCGGTCAGTTGGATTTGTTCCATAGTCAGCCAGAAGCACCGGGTATGGTGTTTTGGCATGCCAACGGCTGGGCGCTGTACCAGCAAGTGGAGCAGTACATTCGTGGTGTGCTGACAGAAAATGGCTACGGTGAGGTAAAAACCCCGCAAGTGGTGGATCGAGTATTGTGGGAAAAATCCGGCCACTGGGAAAAATTCCGCGACGATATGTTCGTCACCGAGTCGGAAAAACGCACTTATGCCATTAAACCCATGAATTGTCCCTGTCATGTGCAAATATTTAATCAGGGCTTAAAAAGTTACCGTGACCTGCCGCTACGCATGGCGGAGTTTGGCTCCTGTCATCGCAACGAGCCCTCCGGTACATTGCATGGTTTAATGCGGGTGCGCAGTTTCACTCAGGATGATGCGCATATTTTTTGTACAGAAGACCAGATTCAAAGTGAAGTATCAGCGTTTATTGATTTACTGTACCGGGTGTATCGGGATTTTGGTTTTGAAGAGGTTATCATCAAGCTGTCCACCCGACCGGAAAAACGGGTAGGGTCGGATGCTGACTGGGACAAGGCTGAGCATTCTCTTGAAAAAGCGTTGAATAACAAGAAGCTGGAGTGGGACTTGCAGCCGGGTGAAGGCGCTTTTTATGGCCCGAAAATCGAGTTTTCGCTGAAAGATTGCATTGGCCGGGTCTGGCAATGCGGCACGATTCAGGTGGATTTTTCCATGCCGGGTCGTCTTGATGCCCACTATATTGCCGAAGATGGCTCCAAGCAGGTGCCGGTTATGTTGCATCGTGCCATCCTGGGTTCGCTGGAGCGATTCATCGGTATTTTGATCGAAGAATTCGCTGGAGCCTTCCCCGCATGGCTGGCTCCGACCCAGATAATGGTGCTGCCAATTACTGATCGCAACAACGAATATGTGCAAAAAGTAGAAAACGCCTTGTGCGGCGGGGGCTTCCGGGCAAAATCGGACTTGAGAAATGAGAAGATTGGCTTTAAAATCCGCGAGCACACTTTACAACGCATCCCTTACCTGCTCGTTGTGGGCGATAAGGAAGTTGAAAATGATACAGTGGCCGTGCGCACGCGTAGTGGCAAAGACCTCGGAAGTATGACGCTTTCGCAGTTTACTGAAGGTCTTGCTACGGATATCGCGAGTCGCGGCCGCACTACTTTGGAGGATTGAAGCATCGCTCAAGAAAAAAAGGTTCGCCTGAACGAAGACATCACTGCACCGGAAGTGCGTTTAATTGGAGCAGAGGGTGAACAGGTTGGGGTGGTACCGATTGATGCTGCGCAGCAGGCCGCACTGGATGCCGATCTGGATCTGGTAGAAATTGTGCCGAATGCTGCGCCTCCGGTTTGTCGTGTAATGGATTACGGCAAGTTCCTGTTTGAAGAAAACAAGAAGAAACACGCGGCAAAGAAGAAGCAGAAACAGACGCAAGTCAAGGAAGTGAAGTTTCGTCCGGGAACGGACATTGGGGACTATAAGGTAAAACTACGCAACCTTATCAAGTTCCTTAACAACGGAGACAGAGTGAAAGTGACTCTGCGTTTCCGTGGGCGGGAGATGGCTCATCAGGAACTCGGTGCAAAATTGCTGGACCGGGTAGCAAATGATGTGCAATCAGAAGGCCATGGCAGTGTTGAGCAACGTTCCAAAATGGAAGGTCGTTTGATGGTCATGGTGATCTCGCCGAAAAAAAGCTAGGCCTTTTTACTTTAAGGAATATCTGACTGATGTCATTCCGGCGAAAACTGGAATGGTAAAGTGTTGGTCGGTTATTCCCGAATTAAAAACGCGCTGGCACGAGGGCGCTACTGTCGGTCAGGTGTGGCACACCCAGACTTCCAGTCGAAAATGCGCTGTTTTTTTAACATATGTAAGCAAAATGCGGAGTTGTTATGCCAAAGATGAAAACCAATCGTGGTGCTGCCAAGCGTTTTAAACGCACAGCATCCGGGGGCTTTAAACGCGCCCAGTCACACCGTCGTCATATTCTCACCAAGAAAAGCACGAAGCGGAAACGTCATTTGCGTTCTGGCAAAATGGTTCATGATGCAGATGTCAGCATGTTGAACCGTATGTTGCCGTACGTTTAAGCCGATCACGTATCTGCTTTTTGTTAGTCTATTAGGAGAAAAGAGAAATGGCACGAGTAAAACGTGGCGTACAGGCACGCGCCAAACACAAAAAAGTCATTGCCAAAGCCAAAGGTTACAGCGGCCGTCGCAAAAACGTCTATCGGGTTGCCGTTCAGGCGGTGACCAAAGCCGGTCAATATGCCTATCGTGACCGTCGTCAACGCAAACGTCAGTTCCGCGCATTGTGGATTGCCCGTATCAATGCGGCAGCCCGTGAGTGTGGTTTGTCGTACAGCCGATTTATCAATGGTCTGAAAAACGCCGAAATTGAAGTCGATCGCAAGATGCTGGCGGATATCGCGGTTTTTGACAAAAAGGCCTTTGCTCAACTGGCTGAAAAAGCCAAGGCAAATCTCGCCGGTTAATTATTTGTTTGTCACTCATGCGTGCATGCGTGAGAGACAACCTGTTTCGACCGCAGAGAACGCAAAAGGGAAAGGCCAACACCTTTCCCTTTTTTTATTGGGCCGATTTTATTGTGGCCAATTGCAAACGCAACTATCAACTGCCTGGGGAATAACGTGCAGCAAGATCTGGATAAACTGGTAACCGAAGCGCAACAAGCCATCGATACCACCAATGACCTGACTGAGCTGGATAAAGTCAGAGTACATTTTTTGGGCAAAAAAGGTGTGCTGACTCAACAAATGCAGGCTCTGGGCAAACTGCCAGCCGAGCAACGCCGTGACGTTGGCAAGGTGATCAATATTGCCAAACAGTCCGTGCAAAAGGCCATTGAGTCACGTCATGAAACATTAAAGGCTGCCGAATTGAATGCCCGGCTTGCGGCAGAAGCGGTGGATGTCACGCTGCCAGGGCGCGGGCAACAAAATGGGGGGCTGCATCCGGTGACACGCACACTGCATCGCATTGAAGCCCTGTTTACCCAACTGGGTTTTGAGATTGCCGAAGGGCCGGAAATCGAAAACGATTATTATAACTTCGAGGCATTGAACATTCCCGAGTCGCACCCAGCGAGGGCCATGCACGATACGTTTTATTTTGATGAGCACACGGTATTGCGTACACACACATCGCCAGTGCAAGTACGGGTGATGACAGAACGTGAGCCGCCTTTGCGTATTATTGCCCCCGGGCGTGTTTATCGTTGTGATTCTGATTTAACCCACACACCCATGTTCCATCAGGTGGAGGGTTTGCTGGTGGATGACCGTGTGACCTTTGCTGACCTGAAAGGCATCATTGATGAATTTCTGCGACACTTTTTTGAGCAGGATCTTTCGGTGCGTTTTCGTCCCTCGTATTTCCCGTTTACCGAGCCCTCCGCAGAAGTGGATATTCAGTGTGTGATGTGCAGTGGCAAAGGTTGCCGTGTGTGCAGCCACACCGGCTGGCTGGAAGTGTTGGGGTGCGGCATGGTGCATCCGGCAGTGTTGTCACATGTGAATGTGGATAGTGAGAAATTTACCGGTTTTGCCTTTGGCATGGGAGTGGAACGCCTCGCCATGTTGCGCTATGGCGTGAATGATCTGCGACTGTTTTTCGAAAACGACCTGCGTTTTTTGCGCCAGTTTAATTAAAGGGTAGAATGCAAATTAAAGGCTAGATCATTTTATTAGCACTTTATTTGTTGAAATCGCCGTCATTCCGGCATGTTTTTAGCCGGAATCCAGGAGTGTAAACGCCTGAACTGGGCAGGCTACCCGGAAGTATATTGAGAAGTTATGTTGTCGTGGCGCTGACAAGTAACGTGTTGTAAACACAGAGGTCGCAGAGGCGCAAAGGGCGCAGAGAAAAACACGAAAAATTTTACGTCCTCTGTATTAATAAATACCCGGTGATTTTTTAAAAACAGCACGTTTTTAGCGCTTAATTCACAGTAGAGTAAACAAACAATGAAATTCAGCGAACACTGGTTACGTGAATGGGTTAACCCAAAAATGAGCACCGAAGAACTCTCTGTGGTGATGACCATGGCGGGTTTGGAAGTGGAAGGTATTGAGCCTGTTGCCGGTGAATTTAACAACACTGTTGTGGGGCAGGTAAAAAGTATTGCGCCGCATCCTGATGCCAACAAATTACAAGTGTGCCAGGTGGATGTGGGCGAAAGTGAATGTCTGCAAATTGTTTGTGGAGCGCCTAATGTGGCTGTTGATATGCGTGTGCCCGTGGCTAAAGTGGGCGCAACATTGCCGGGCGGCATGAAAATCAAAAAAGCAAAACTGCGCGGTGTGGAATCCTTTGGCATGCTGTGTTCATCAAAAGAACTGGGCATGGGCGAGGGTGTGGATGGTTTGATGGCCCTGCCAGTAGACGCGCCCATGGGCAAGGGTATTCGTGAATACTTCTGGTTGGATGATAATTCCATTGAATTAAGCCTTACCCCCAATCGCAGTGATTGCCTGGGCATTGCCGGTATTGCACGGGAAGTTGCCACGCTGTGCAAAACCACGGTGACGGTGGATGAGGGTGCTGAAGCAGAAATCACCTCGGATAAACAGCTCCCGGTGACCAGTACAGCTCCCGAGGATTGCCCGCGTTATTTATGTCAGGTGATCGAAGGCATTAATCCCGCTGCCACGACACCTATGTGGATTCAGGAAGCACTCCGGCGCAGTGGCTTGCGCAGTTTGGGGCCGGTGGTGGATATTACTAACTTTGTGTTGCTTGAACTGGGTCAGCCCATGCATGCCTTTGATCTCGCCAAAATTAATGGTGGCATTCAGGTGCGCCATGCCCGGCAGGGTGAGTCGATGACGTTGTTGGACGGACAAAAAATCGATCTGGTTCCCGGTACATTGCTGATCGCCGATGAAACCATACCACTGGCATTGGCAGGCATTATGGGCGGCGCAGATTCTGCGGTGGGTGATGTAACCACCTCCATTGTTTTGGAAAGTGCCTTTTTCAATCCGCTTAGCATCGCGGGGAAAGCGCGCAGCTATGGCTTGCATACGGACTCATCCCACCGCTTTGAGCGGGGTGTGGACCCGGAATTGCAACAGCGCGCGCTGGCCCGTGCTACTGCATTGTTATTGAAGACAGTGGGTGGTGCCGCTGGCCCGGTGGTTGAAGTGATTCATGATGCACAGATGCCGACACGTAATACCATTACGCTGCGGGCCGGGCGTATTGCCCGTGTTTTGGGTCAGGCGATTTCTGCGGATGATGTGACCGACATCCTGACTCGGCTGGGTATGAACGTAACCATGAGCGCACCTATAGACGGAGTTGTGAACGGTGCTATGAACGGAACAACAGAAAGTGAAAGCTGGCAGGTCACTGCACCCAGCTTCCGTTTTGATATTACTATTGAAGAAGACCTCATCGAAGAGCTTGCGCGGGTTTATGGTTACGCTAACCTGCCCACCACGTTGCCGCAGTCCGCAGCGCATATCCAGCCGATTCCGGAAAGCCGCGTTCCATTGTCGCGCTTGCAGAACATTCTGGTGAGTCGTGGCTATCAGGAAGCCATCACCTACAGCTTTATTGATCCGGAATTACAACAACTGTTCGACCCCGGGCAGGCCGGTATTGCGCTGACAAACCCGATCTCGGCGGATATGTCGGTGATGCGTACCAGCCACTGGCCCGGGTTGGTGCAGGCCGTATTGCACAACCTGAATCGTCAGCAGACAGACGTGAAATTCTTCGAGTCAGGTCTGAAGTTTATTCCACAAGGTAATGAAATAAAACAGGAAAGTTATCTGTCTGGCATTGTCACCGGGAACTGGGCTCCTGAGCAGTGGGCGCAAAAACCACGCCCAATGGATTTCTTTGACCTCAAGGGCGATGTCGAAAGTTTGCTGGCTACCGTCTCAGAAGTTGAACATTTCACCTTTGTGGCCGAACAGGAACCCGCGCTGCATCCGGGTCAATCTGCGGCAATTTACACCGAAAGTGGTGAAAAAATAGGCAGTATTGGCGCTTTGCATCCCGCGCTGGAGGCCAAGCTTGGCCTATCGCAAAAGGTGTTTTTGTTCGAAATTGCGCTGAAATGTTTCGAAAATGCAGAGATTCCACAGTTTTCTGCTTTATCGAAATTCCCCTCTATTCGTCGTGACATCGCCGTGGTTATCGATGAAAAAATACCCCTGAATCAGCTTAAGGATGTGGTGAAAAATGCCGCTACAGACTTGCTGGATAACTTCCAGTTATTTGACGTGTATCAAGGCAAAGGTATTGATTCCGGTAGAAAAAGTGTTGCGTTTGGCTTGACCTTCCAGGAACGCTCGCGCACACTTGAAGAGGCAGATGTCGAGGAGGCCATGGCCCCCATACTTACAGCGCTAACCGATCAGCTGGGCGCGGCATTACGACAATAAATTACGGACGAACACTGCGACACGAACAAACAGTTTCAACCAATAGCTTCGACACAAGTGAGAAAAAGTATGGCGCTAACCAAAGCTGAAATGGCAGACAAGCTGTATGAAGAACTGGGCCTGAATAAACGTGAAGCAAAAGAAATCGTTGAACTCTTTTTTGCAGAGATTCGTGATGCGCTTGAAGGTGGCAATCAAGTGAAGTTATCAGGCTTTGGAAATTTCGATTTGCGTAGCAAAAATGAACGCCCCGGCCGAAACCCCAAAACGGGTGAGGAAATCCCCATTTCAGCCCGTCGGGTCGTGACATTTCGCCCAGGCCAAAAATTGAAAGCACGAGTTGAGGCCTATGCTGGAAGCAGCCAACAATAACGAACTCCCTCCCATACCCGGTAAACGCTACTTCACCATTGGTGAGGTGAGTGAACTGTGTGGCGTAAAACCACACGTATTGCGTTACTGGGAGCAAGAGTTTCCGCAATTAAAGCCGGTGAAACGTCGCGGTAATCGTCGTTATTACCAGCGTCATGATGTCATCATGATTCGCCAGATCCGCAGCCTGTTGTATGAGCATGGTTTCACCATTGGTGGGGCGCGACAAAAGCTGGCGGGTGGTGAAGCAAAAGAAGACGTGAATCACAGTCGCCAGATTATCCATCAGATGATCAGTGAGCTGGAAGACGTGCTGGAAATCCTTAAACGCTAATGCGCCCTTCCTATCAGTCTGCTCCTAGAGTAGAATGCGTCGCTCTGTTGTAAGAGCCTATGTGTTTTTGGCGTTTTCGACAGAAAAATCGGGGCGTAGCGCAGCCTGGTAGCGCACCTGCATGGGGTGCAGGTGGTCGGAGGTTCAAATCCTCTCGCCCCGACCAATTCCCATTCTTTGTGAGTCCTCCGCTGGTCAAAACCGGTGGTCTCGGATTACGGCTATAAAGCCGGGCTAAAATTGCTTGTATGTCGGTGTTGAATACTGCAAGCATTGATGCTCGGCATCATCGATTGATACAATCAACGTTCGAAATTACGGGTATCGGGTAAAGGAAATTGCGCATATGTATGCAGGCATCATTCAAGACTGCTTTGGTAATCATTATCGCCTTCATATCCAAGGTGATGCACCGGTTAGTCATTTACTGGAAGCGCGGGAATTTACAGAATCAGCATTCACCGAGAGCTTTGTTCGAGGGCTTCAGGTTCCCCCAGGGTTTTGGCGGAGAACCTTATCCCGTGTCGGAGCCACAAATTTCCGGCACAGAGCCAGCGAAGTCGAGCGTATCAGTCAATTATTGGCCCGGGGTACTGCACTCAGGCTTTACCCCGTAAAACACCTGGACCAACAGCAGAAAGAAGCCTCGGTCTCAAAACCATTACCGGTCATGTCCACGGCAAAGGGAGCAAGTTACACCTTAGCCCCCGTTAGTGTATTACTGGTAGAGCCTGAGTCAGAGGTTAAAACCTTTACCAGCAAGGAACAAGCTGTGGAGTTTTTGGCCGAGTTGAAAATGGATGATGCACAGCGCAATGAGCTTGCGACGGCAATGAAAGCACCTGCTGCAAACCAGAGTCCAGATGCACAAATCGTCGCAATGGCCGTGGCTCTGCTGGAAAATCAATTTGTCATTATCAGCAACCCGCCGAAAATAACGCCTCCCCCCAAAAACAGCGCAGAAAATGCGCCCGCTGAAACTACAGTGGATACACCTTCAAGCCTTGGGCCGCATGAAGAGCAGGGGGGGGCAAGCAGTGAAACAGCAGTAGTAGGTGCTGTTGTCGCCTCAAATGACACTGATGAGACAAAACCCCCGTGTAGCCTCGAAAAAGTTATGATCAAATGCAGTCATGGGTCTAACGTGGAAATTACAACAGAAACTCGTTCGATCCCCAGCTTAAATGTCATCGCCACAGAAACGGATAAAGCGGGTTTTGACCTCATCAGTGCAGAAATTCAAGCCAGCGCACTCTGTTCATCACACAAAAACAGCAACTTTAGCGTCTCAAAAGAACACACGCTCACATCAAAAACTGAAACTAAGATTGAATTTAAAGTCAATTGTGCCCCTTGGAGCCGCTCCAACATCTTTGAGCGCATATGGCTACCGAGCGTCAAGCCTAAAGTCTACGGGCTGTCCGTAAAAAACACCTGTGAAGCGCCAGACATCCAAGTTAAAAAGGTCAACATTAACGTATATCCCGATATTAAATGGCACTGGAGTACAGAAATTAACTTTGGGAAACTGGAATTTGTGCCAGGAAAAGCAAAAGTCAAATACAGTGATTTTGTCATTGATGGCAACGTTGATTTAACCTATGACGGCGAAAAATATGACGCCAAAGAAAAATACAAAGAGTACATAACAAAACCGCTGGATGGTTTTAAGAAAATTTGTGACTCCATTGGCAAAGTGCTTGAAGTGATAAACGACCCCAAAGCGGCATTAATGCGCATTGGTACACAAACAGACAAGCCCAAACCTGCCGAAGGTGAAGACAATACAGACGGCAATGAAACCCGCCTCGTTATCGACTGGCCAAAACTGAATATCAACTATGACTCCACATTCATAGAAAATGCCACAAGCCACTGCGTTGAGCATGACTACAGCATAAAATTAACCGCCAAACCGCTATTGGCTATCGATATCCAGGTCGATGTTCTGGAATCCATGATCTCCCTGGCCCCGTTACCCGTCGCAGAACTGATGCGCTACGCAAGAAAGCGGGTGGAACAAGATTTTGAGGAAGACCAGGAAGTTGGTCTGCGCGGCGAGCTGGACATCATCTTCACCGTTAAGTCCACGGTAAATATTAATGAAAGTGAAATAAAAGGGCGTCAAAACGCCGCCGAAAATAATGTCAGCGTAGAACCCGTTAAAGGCGATATCAAAATACCCGCCAAGCTAGAGGGAGCCATAAAGGCAGAAGGTAAATGGTTTATTATCTCGTTTAATGTACATTATGAAATGAGCGGCGAGACTGAGTGGTCCGGCAGCTATGAATTTGGTAATGATGATAAAGGCATTTACTTCTCGAATACAGTAGAGTTTAAAGGGATTGATGTTACCTTGACAGAGTATGAAGAAGTTAAGGTTGGGGTGGAAAGCAAAAGTACCCAAACGGATGATATGTTTGAAGTCGATGGTGAAATTAGTTTCAAAGAAACTGACGCATCTGGTTTTTTAAAATTTAAAGATGGAAAAATCAAAGGGGAGGCCACAGTCAAAGCAGAAGAAGTAACTCGCTGGAGTTGGTTAAAGCCCAAGAAAAGTGTCGAAAAACAACAGTCAATAAAGCATTATATTATGAAACGTTAAAATGAAAACGATCAGATTATTAATTATGCTAACAGGTACTATGATGAATACCGTATTTGCAGGTACAAATTATGAGCAATCCATATTTTCTCTCGAGTTTAACATTTATGGTACGGGTGTCGAAATCAGACTGAACGATATACCTGTTTATTATCACGATGCCCAAGGGCAAGTTTCATCACAAAAACCCATTCCTGAATCGATTATTGATGGCGAGAATGTCCTCACAATTAAAAGTTTTCCACTTGAAGAGGATGGTTGTGAATATCAGCCAGGAGCCTATGTTGAAGCGGTTATTTCTGTACGAAAAAAAAATGCCCCTTTAAATGATGCAAAAACTCTGTTGCAATTAAAGCTTAACCCAACTAACCCCAAAGAAAACTTACTCGATAATACGCTTGCTAAACTTGGCAATAGTGCGAGGGTGATTCTTGAGGGTTGTGATAAACAGGTAGTGGCTGAACGGCGTATTCACATTAATTCTCCCTTTCCGCGCTGGGCTTGGCAGAATGGTCAAGCCATTGATAATACTCCAGACAACTTTGATACTTTGTTAACGATATACAAAGAGATCTGGAGCGCATTAGATAGCGGGGATAAGGGTAAGGTGCGTGAGTTGTATGATTTTGCCGCGCAGGAGTTTGCCTGGGCATACCACTATCAGGATAAAAAGCATGGCCATCGAATAATGAATACAGGTGGTTTAATAGGCGATGAAGATTGGAAACTTGGCTCGATGAGTAAATTTTTAGAGAAATTTGATTATCATTTAGATATTTTTTCGAATGGAAAAATGGCGCGAATTTTAGATCAAAAAAATCGTTCTCCTATTGTTTATTTGAGTCGAAGAGCAAAAATCATAAATATCCAAAAATTCGTATTTTACAAAAACAAAGCAGGTGAATGGGTGATGATTCGTTAGGGTTTGTGTCTTGTTTATTATGATGGAAATATCGATTTAACCGCATAGCAAAAATCTTGGGGGGCGAGCTATACCCAAATCGTTTTAGATTTAGGTGTTAATGACCTTCAAATCCACCGCTTAGTAATGATGTCAATTCATCACGGTACAGGGCAATATTTCGAAAAAACTTTATTGAAGCCTTTCTTTATCCAGCCGTACGCCGCCATTGTGTTGTGTTCAGGATGAACGGCATCGATAAAGAGCACTTCGATATCATTGCCCTTGTTTTCCATGAAATTTTCATAGTAGCTTACAAATTCTTCTTGTGCATTGATGTTTGGATTTCCAGGGACTAATTTTGGTTTCTTGAACGTGTAACCTAATCGGTGTAACAAATCCCGCACACCACTGGAAGAGTATTCGACATCAAATTTACATTTCACATAGTTGATAATTGCGCTAGTTGTCAGGTAAATTTCAGCATCCAGTTCATCGCAAAGCACCTTTGATTGACTTTTATCAAGGTTGGTTTGCCGACCAGAATAATGCGTTTGTAAAAGTTTTCCTACACCACCAGTTTGATATTTATTGACATAAGTACGTAATGTCTCATCATCTAATAGCAGCGCTTCCTTAATATTTTTTATTTTCCACCCTGTGCCGAGCAAGATAATGGCATTTATTTTATACGCAGCAGCACGATTGCGCTCCACTCCATGTGCCACACGCAGTTCTTTAATTTGCTCAGGGCTTAGATGAAAGTTTTTCATGGACAGAGACGCTAAATGAAATCATACTAAATTTCAATAGCTTAACACCTAAATCTAAAACGCTTTGGGTATAGAAGCTCTCTGTATGGTCTTGTGTGTCCACTTTTATTGCTTCTAAAATGTTTTGCAGATGGTAATTTCAACTCAAAATACTTTACAAAAACCCTCTTGTTCAATAGGCGACAGAACAAAATCTGGTCTCCATGTGTCTTCTGTATCAAATCCATCTCTATAGATAATAGCTTGTGGAATAGCTACATCATATTCATAGCCCTTTAACAATTCTGGATGACGCTCAAAGAATTTTTGGAGGTCATTTTCTTTAACCGATGGAGTGTTTATCATTTCCTCTAATTCTTTTAAAATTTCAGAGAATTCATTGTGAATAGGTACAAATATACCAGAAGCAAGAATGGTATTTTCAGCATACACAACTGTTCCATCAGATTTTCTATACCCAATTTTTATTCTTCCGTTTGGAGCTAGCTCAAAAGTAAGTGTCTCTGCACCCTCGGAAATAATTTGAATGCCATTCTTCATTAGAATGAATTTTAGAGTTCCGTTCTTACCTTCCGTGCTTAAAAGAAGAGAATGGCCAGATATTTTTTCAAATGCAGAAAAGTCTTGAAAGTTGCCAGGGTCAGTTGCTTCAACTAATAAAATTTCACCGTGATTCATACCATCAAGCATTTTCTTTGCTCTGAGAAGCGGCAAAGGGCAGTTCAATCCTTTCGCATCTAACGTGCCATCAATATAGTCTTTCTGATTCATTTTTATTGGGCGCTAATAGGTATAGTCGGCGTCAAAGTAACGTGGTTAAATGCGTCACTTTGACGCCTATCCCGACAGTGGCTTATTTCAGATTTTCCTAGTATCCGGTTCCCTACGGCCAGATTCAACGCATAAAATACCACAAAAACAATATGTTGTGTGCTACATGTTTGCTCGGGAATCCGGAAGGTCAATCTATGGTTTTCTGGCGAAACACGGAAGTACTTTTTTCATCCCATATTATGATTGGCTTCAATATTTGAGCTCAAAGTAAAAATTCTGGCAATCTGAAATTCTCCAGCTTCGTTAAATTTATGCATGGCTTTGGTTTGCATGTCGCCCGAAAAACATCAAATCTCTGCGAGAGCCAAACAAAAAAGCTATTGCCTGCATATTCTTTAACCAATACATGATTTTTACCTTGTATAACAGGTGCGACTTTCTGTGCTTGCTTTTCTTCCTTTTTATCATTTCACCACACCGCTAATCCTAGCCATATCCGATGCCATTAATCTGGCACCAAACCTGCATCAGCTTGTGAAATCAAGTCGTTAACCGCGACAAAACGATTAATTAACAACCAGCCTGTGCTGATAAAACGAGGCTTGTGGGTATTCATTTGCTGAATTTTTACCGTCAATCATTCTTTAATGATGTACACAGGGAACGGTGTATTCGTCCCATGGTTTCGCTGTGTCTGCGTGTTGTGTATGGCGGTTTGTTAGTTTGCTTGGTAGGTAATCCTGTCATGGCTGATCAACCCGGTACAGTGAAGCTTGATGCAGCAAAACCCGGCGGTGCGCAGGCGGGTCAACAATTCAATGCGCCTGTTCCGCCAAATATGCGACGTTTTCTTGTCCGGCCTCCGGCCAAACCGGTGGAGGAGCCGGTGTCCGGGCAGCTTAAGGCTCTTGATGAATCACGTCTTTCCGTGAGTAAAATCCAGCTGGCGGGCGTAGTTGATCGCCCGGAGCAGGATATTTTACGCACAGAGCTGGAGGCGTTTGTGGAGCAGAAACGTCTAGTGATGCTGGCAACAAATGATCTGTCTTCCAGCATAGAGATAACCCCCGCAGAGCGCGCCCGGATACTGAAAGACATCGAAAATATGGTCGGTGATGAGAGTCTGGATAACAGTCTGGCTGCGCTGGAGGAAAAAATTCAGGCCATGCGTAAAAAGGCCGGGGCCGAGGACAGTCTGACTCTGCATCAACTGCAAGAAATTGCCGCTCAGGTGGCCCAATATTACCGGGATCGGGGTTTTATTCTGGTGCGGGTGGTGATTCCGCCGCAAACAATTTTGCAGGGTGTTGTCAGTCTGCGCATTCTCGAAGGGGTGTTGGGTAATGTGACGATTGAGAAAAACTGGGATTATCGGCGTGAGCAGATGTTACGTCCTTTTGAGGGGCTGCTCGGTCAGCCGGTGATCAAGGAAGATATTGAAGCTGCTATGTTGGCGCTTAATGATTATCCGGGCTTGACGACGTTTGCGGTTTTCCGGCCGGGGTTGCATCCGGGTGAGACTGATTTGCTGGTGTCGGTTATCGAGGAAAAGGCGGTCAATAGTCGGGTGCATGCGGATAATTACGGTTCGGAGTTTACCGGTGAGTTTCGTACACGTCTGGATGTTCATTGGAATAATCCGCTGAATGCGATTGATAAACTCAGTGTCAGTCTGTCCAAAACCATTGATCCGAATAATGGCGCTTATGCGGCGTTGAATTATGAGCGTCATGCGTTCGGTCCCAATAATATCTTTGGCGTGGGTGCCAGTAAAAATAATTATTCGCTGGGTGCGGCTTTGGAGCAGCTTGGCATCAAGGGAACAACGACGTTGGCGCAGGTGTATTGGCGTCATACCTTTCAGCGTGGTCGGTCATTTAACAGTTATGGCTTGCTTCAACTCAGTCGTAAGTCTGCGAGGCTGGATGTTACAAAGAATGGGGACAGGGCGGATGAGTTGACGGTGGCCAGTATTGAGACCGGTTTTGACTGGTCCAGCCGTACCCGTCGGCATCTGGTGAGTGGTCGCGTTCAATACAGCGAGGGTTTTGACGGGTTGCTGGGGGCTATGGAGCCGACCCGTGATCCAGCGGAGACTGATACCAGTCGGTATGGTAAGTCGGGGGTTTATGCGGGGGGGAAGTTTACAAAAACAAACCTGGACTATGATCATTGGTATCAGTTAACGCCGAAGCACACATTGCATTTTTCGTTGCGCACACAGGATTCGGGTGATTTGCTGACGTCGTTGGAGCAAATGCCTATTGGGGGACCGAATAGTGTGCGAGCTTATTCCACTTCTGAGTTTTTACGTGACACGGCGATTTCGGGCAGTGTTGAGTGGTTGTTGCGTGCGCCGGGGTTTTCTCAGTGGAAGGCTTTTGGTAACAGGCGTTGGGGTGAGGTTTTGCAGTTTTTGTTTTTTGTGGACTATGCCAAGGGTTGGCTGAATGATCCGCTGACCAGTGATCGTGAGGTGGTGAGTCTCAGTGGTATGGGGGCAGGGGTGCGTTTTCAGTATGAGAAGTTTTCTGCCCGGTTTGAAGTGGCCAGTGCGCTGGGGGATGAGCCGGTGGGTAATGAACGTGATCCACAGTACTTTTTTGAGTTGAATTATTTGTTTTGAAGAAATACAGGTTAAGTGTTTCTGTTTGATAACCGATTCTGTTTATGGGGTATAGCCGGATAATGGAAAAATCAACGCAAAGGCGCAAAGAAGCAGAGGGCGCAAAGGATGAGGGGGTATGGGTAAAGAATATCGCTTTGCGTTCTTTGTTCCTTCGCGTCTTTGCGTCTTTGCGTTAGATTTTATAATTCAGTGATTCGTGGCGGGGGAATACTCTGTCCCGTTAAAGTTTAAACAAGGCACGATTGGTGGGCAATGCCCACCCTACGAGTTTTTTTCGTTATCCCGGCGAAGGCCGGGATCCAGAGAGGTTTGGATAGTTTTCTGGATTCCGGCCTTCGCCGGAATGACGGATTAAACCGGGATTTTAATTCCTTTTTTGGGAAACGTTAAAGATGAATAATTTAATGAATAAAAACGGAATTTTTTTATGTGTTATCGCTAGCCTCCTGTTGGCAACAGGTTTTCCTTTGTCATCTTCATCGGCCCCACAAGGCGGCGAAATCACTTCCGGTTCTGGCAGCATACAAACACCTAATGCACAAACTACCGTGGTTAGCCAGCAAAGCCAGACGCTTTCCATTAACTGGCAAAGCCTCAATCTTTCTGCTGATGAGTTATTGCATTTTGAACAGCCCAATAGTGAAGCCGCTGCATTAAATTATATTCTCGATCAGCAACCATCGGAAATACTGGGAAGAATAGAAGCCAATGGCCGGGTGTTTTTAATGAATCCTAATGGCATTATTTTTGGTGAGTCGGCACGCATTAATGTGGGTGCATTGGTGGCGGGCAGTTTGCAGGTGGATTTCGATTCGCTGAAGGATAACGGTGAATTCAGTTTTACCACGGGCACCGGTCTGGTGGAAAACGCGGGGCAGATTGTGGTGCAGGAGGGGGGCTCGGTTGCTTTGGTGGGGCAAACCGTAGTCAATAGTGGAACTATTTCGGCGCGATTGGGAAAAATACATTTATTAACGGCGGATACGGCGACGCTGAGTTTTGATCGCGATGGTCTGATTCAGTTCAGCGTACAACGTGAAACTCTGGAGAATGCCCTTGGTGCAGAATCGGCTATCAATAATACCGGTGCTTTGCAGGCTGATGGTGGTTTCGTGGTGCTTGAGAGTCGTGCTGCAAATGATATTTATAACAATGTCATTAATAATGAAGGTTTGATTCAGGCAAACCGTATCAGTAATGAGGGCGGGGTGGTTCGTCTGGAAGGGTGGGGCGGCAATGTTATTCATTCCGGTGACATTAATGCTGTGGGTGTTAATGAGGCTCGCGGTGGTGATGTGGTTATTCTGGGGGATCGTGTCGGTATATTGGGGGATGCGACGATAAATGCTTCGGGTGATAGCGGTGGCGGTAACATTGCTATTGGTGGCTTTCGCAGGGGGGCCGGTGAGCATGTTGCAGAGTTTACCCAGGTCGGAGGTGATACTCGTATTCAGGCTGATGCTATTAATACCGGGCAGGGTGGTGAGGTGGTGTTGTGGGCTGAAGACACGACCTGGGCATCAGGCAGTATTTCGGCAACTGGGGGCGCTATTTCCGGTGATGGCGGTTTCGTGGAAATTTCCGGTAAACAGGGGATGGTGGTTAATGCCAGTGTGGACCTTTCTGCAAATAATGGCGCACTCGGTACACTCCTGTTAGATCCCACCGATATTACTATTTATGATCAGGCGGATGGTCCACAGGGCAATGATGGTTTGTTGCCGGACTTGTCTAATACCACGCAGGGTGCGGGTACTTTTGATATTGGTGAACTGGCATTGGAAGCATTGGCCAGTAACAGTAATCTGGTGCTGGAGGCGACCAATAACATCACCATTAATGATCTGGCCGATAATACATTGGCCTTTGCGATTGACAGTGGTGGTTCCATTACTTTCTCGGCGGATACCGACAGCACAGGTGGTGGCAGCTTTACCATGGATGCAAGCGATACGATTTCCACACAAGGCGGTTCGCTGAGTATTTCCGGTGCCGGGGTTACTTTGGGCTCTCTGGATACGGATGGTCCGGGTGTGGATGGCGTTATTACGGTGAACAGTACCGGCAGTGTTGTGATGGATTCGGCCAACAGTGGCACAGAGGCGCTGACCGTTGCCATTGATACCGATGCCAATGGTACGGAAACACTGAGTTTTACCGGCACGCTGGCGGGGAGCAGTGTAAGTCTGCAAGGTGGTGGTAACGGAGGGGATACTCTGATTGCACCCAACCTGCCTAACGCCTGGGTGATCAATGCATTAAATAGCGGCACATTAAATGGTGCCAGCTTTTCCGATTTTCCCAATTTAACCGGTGGCAGTGATGATGATAGTTTTACGGTGACCGGTATTGGCAGTATTGGCGGGCAATTTGATGGCGGTGCGGATGTCACTGGGGATACCGTGGATTACGCGGCGGCCACCGGTGTTGTTTCCGTTACGTTGAATACCGATGTGACCAATATTGAAAACCTCATTGGTGGTGGGGCTGACTATTCTCTGTTAGCGGATGATGTGGCTAATATCTGGGTGATCACCGCACAGAATGATGGCACCGTAGGGGGTGTCTCGTTTACGGATTTCAGTAATCTCACCGGTGGCAGCGACACGGATGATTTTGTTCTGAATGGTGGTTCAATCACCGGCACGATTAATGGTGGCGCAGGTAGCGACAGTCTTACCGCAAACAATTCAGCGAATAACTGGAGTATTTTATCAGCTGATGGCGGCAGTGTGGACAGTGTGTTTGCCTTTAGCAGTATTGAAAACCTTGTCGGTGGTACCGGAACCGATGCCTTTATCCTCAATACAGGCTCCATCAGCGGGACTATCGATGGCGGTGCCGGCAATGATTCACTGGCACCGGATAACGTGGCCAATATCTGGAATATTACGGCGACCGATGCAGGTACAGTGACCGGGGTAGGGTCGTTTAGCAACATTGAAAATCTTAACGGGCGAAATGATACCGATGATTTCAGTGTTGCCGACGGGGCAGGCATTACCGGTACCATCGATGGTGGCGGTGGCACCGATACTATCGATCTTTCACTGCAAACCGGTGCGGTACTGGTTGATCTTGCCAGTGGTCGTTATGTCAATCTTGAACTGTATACCGGTAATGGAGCCAACAGTTCCATCGTGGGTGATAACGTGCCCAATGTGTGGAGTATCAATGGCAGTTCAGACGGTGTTGATGATGGCACTGTGGGGACGGTGGCGTTTATTGATTTTGCCAACATCACAGGGGGTGCTGATGCGGACAGTTTTTCACTGTCTTCCGGTACGTTAAGTGGCGCACTTAATGGCGGTGCCGGAATAGATACATTGATAGGTGACAACGCCGCAAATACCTGGACTATTTCTGCGGCCGATGCGGGCAGTGCAACAGGGGTGGGTTCATTTGCTGATATTGAGAATCTTACCGGCAATGCCGATACGGATGATTTTGCATTTGGTCCGGCAGGCAGTTTAACCGGGGTGGTTGACGGCAGTACAGGAACCGATTCCGTGAATTATTCGGCAGTGGCGGGGGCGGTCACTGTGGTTATTGGCTCAGCCGGTTTTTCCAATATCGAGACCTTTGTAGGTAATAACAGTAACAGTACGCTGGTGGGTGCGAATACGGTCAATGCATGGACCATCACCAGCATTAACGATGGTACCATTAACAGCACGACCTTTACCGATTTTAATAATTTGACCGGTGGCACCAGCGACGACACTTTTGCATTATCCGGTGGCAGCATCAGCGGTGTTATTGATGGTGGACTGGGTACGGATACCATGATCGGTGATATTGGTGCGAACACCTGGGATATTATCGGTGCGAACTCCGGAGCCGTTTCGGGGGTGTCGGGTTTCAGTGATATTGAAAACCTCACGGGCAATTCCGGTAATGATGATTTTGTCTTTGCAGTAGGCGGCACACTGTCCGGTACGATTAATGGTGCGGCCGGTGCCGACAGTGTCAGTTATGCGGCAAAACCCGGTGCAGTGAGTGTGGATTTGTCCGATGCCAGTTTCAGCAGCATTGAAACATTTATCGGTAACGATACCGACAGTACATTAATCAGCATTAACACATCGAATACCTGGAACATCACTGGCATTAACGATGGCACTGTGGGTATTACCAACTTTATTGACTTTAATAATCTGCAAGGCAATAACGGCACGGATGATTTTATTCTGTCTGTGGGTGGCAGTGTTACCGGCAGCATTACCGGCGGCGCAGGAAATGACTCTGTTCAGGGTTATGACACTGGCGCAACCTGGAACATTACCGGCGTTGATGTGGGCAACCTGTCTGCGGTGGGCGGTTTTAGCGGAATAGAAACCCTGCTGGGTGGAAATGGGGTGGATACTTTTGTTTTTGCCAATGGCAGCAGTTTCAGTGGTGTTATCAATGGTGGCGCGGGTAGCGATACTGTGGATCTTTCTGCGGAACTGGGGGTCGTCAATGTAGATTTATCGGCTTCTTCGCTTTTAAATATTGAATCGTTTATTGGCAATAACAGTAACAGCACATTTACGGGAGCCAACACGGCTAATACCTGGACAATTACCGGTGCAAACAGTGGTACCGTCAACACGGTTGGTTTTTCCGGGTTTACTGATTTACTGGGTAATAATCAGACAGATCAGTTTTTTGTGACAGGCGGTTCCATTTCCGGTGCCATTGCCGGTGGGGCGGGCAGTGATTCATTAACTGCCGACAACGTTGCCAACACCTGGATTATCCTGGGTGCAGATCAGGGCAATGTGACCAATATCAACAGCTTTTCACAAATTGAAAACATTACCGGCAACAGTCAACTGGATGCGTTTGTTTTTGGTAACGGCACCAGTATCAGCGGTATTGTCGATGGTGGAGGTGGTAATGACTCTGCCGACTTCGCTGCCGAGGCAGGCAGTGTCAACATTGTTCTGGGCAGCAGTGCCTTTACCAATATTGAATTGTTTATCGGCAATAATATTGACAGCACCATAACCGGCCCGGTCAGTTCCAACCTCTGGACGATTACCGGTAATAACGATGGCACGGTGGGTTCCGTTGCCTTTACCAATTTTAATAACCTGCTGGGCAATGTGTCTTCCGACGATTTTCAGTTTCAGGATGGTAGTACCATTACCGGGCTGGTGGATGGTGGCGCGGGGCTGGATACGGTGGATCTTTCATTGGAATCCGGTGTTGTTAACGTGGTACTGGGCAGTGGAGGTTTTGCCAATATCGAAACCTTTACCGGCAATAATCTGACCAGTACATTAACGGGAGACAATGTCGCCAATACCTGGACTGTGACGGCAGTCAACACCGGCAGTGTGGGCTCGGTGAATTTTAACGGTTTCAATAATCTTGTTGGCAATGCCAACAGTGATGACTTTACGCTCAATGGCGGCAGTATTACCGGCAGCATTGATGGCGCTGCGGGTACAGACAGCATTACCGCAGACAACTCGACCAATAGCTGGACCATTATCTCGGCAGATGCAGGTTCGGTGACCGGTATTTCATCGTTTTCAAATATTGAAAATCTGCTGGGCAGCTCCGGCACAGACAACTTTGTTTTTGCCGATGGCAGCAGTATTTCAGGCAGTGTGGATGGTGGCGCAGGCATTGATGATGTTAATCAGGCAGCGCAAACCGGTATTGTCAACATTACCCTGGGCGGCAGTGGCTACAGCAATATTGAAAACTTCACCGGCAATGGTACCAACAGCACATTGCTTGGTGACAATATTGTGAACACCTGGAGTATCAACGGTCTGGATACCGGGACTGTGGGCCCGGTGAGTTTCACCAACTTCAGTAATCTTCAGGGCGGCTCAAATAACGACAGTTTTGTGATTAACAGTGGCTCACTCAGCGGACAAATCAATGGCGGTGCAGGCAATGACCTGATTCAGGCTAACAACATTGCCAATACCTGGAACATTACCGGTGCAGACGTGGGTGACGTTACCGGTGTGGGCTCATTTACAGGTATTGAAACCCTGACGGGCAATGCCAGTACGGATCTATTTATTTTTGCCGATGGCAGCAGTTTCAGCGGGATTATGGACGGTGCCGGTGGTACTGATGCCGTGGATTATTCTTCGCAGACCGGTGCAGTGATTGCCGCTCTGGCCAGCGGACAATACCAGAACATCGAAAGCTTTGTTGGTAATAATGTTGATAGCACACTGGTGGGTGACAATGTGGTTAACGACTGGTTTATTACCGCTGCCAACGCGGGTACGGTCAATGGCATTAATTTTTCCGGTTTTAATAATGTCACCGGTAATGCCAGTGTGGACACTTTCACCATCGCCACTGGCAGCATTACCGGTACTATTAACGGAGGCACGGGTAACGACACAATTCAGGCCGACAATACCAACAACATTTGGAATGTGCTCAGCCCGGATGCTGGCAACCTCAGCAATGTTAACGACTTCCAAAATATTGATAACCTGTTGGGCGGGAATGCAGTGGATACCTTTAATATTGCGGCCAATGTTTCCGGCAATATCGACAGTGGCGGGGGAGATGACATCATTAATATCAACGGACCGCTTACCGTGGGAGGCAGTGTGAGTGGTAACAGTGGTGCAGATATTCTTAATGGTCCCACACAAAACAGTAACTGGGTTATTTCCGGTGCAGACAGTGGCAGTGTGAACGGCATTGCCTTTACTCAAACAGAAACGCTGGTGGGCAATACCGGCAATGATATCTTTACAATCACCAACAATGCTGTTGCCAATATTAGTGGTGGCATTAACGGAGGAGCGGGAGATGACGATTTACAGGTGGATTATATTGCCGCATCCACACGCACCATTGTTTTTGACGGCGGCACAGGCACCGACAGCATTACCCTGACAGGCTCAGGCACAGGGCTGACCAACAGTTATGTTTTTGGTCCGGCCAATGATCAGGTGGCGATCACCACTGCTTCCAGCACTAATACACAGCTTGTTAATGGTACGGGTATTGAAAATATTTCTGATACGCTAAGTGCCGATAACATTTCACTGACGGGTAGCAGCAGTGATGATGCTATGGTGTTATCATCAGGCAGTATCGCCGGTGCCCAGCCCGTCAGTTTCCAGATGAGCGGCATGCCTGCACTTCAATTCTCCAACAAAACGAATCTTTCACTCGATGCCGGTTTGGGGAATGACACCGTGCAAATCAATGGCGCTGTGCAACTGGCCGGGAATATAACCATTGCCGCGGAAACCATCAGCGAAGGTGCGGGAGGTGTATTGGTCGCTAATACGTTGACGTTTAATCAGGCCACGACCATTGGCACATCCGGTCTCGCATTGGCCACCTCGGTAAATACCCTGCAAATCAATGGATCCACTGTGGATGCCTACATCAACGAAGCCAACGGCCTGGCGATTGCAGTGGACAATGTAACCGGTGTGCTGGATATTTCCACAGGATCGGGTGATATCACCTCCGCAGGCAGCGTGGTTGTCACCGGTACTTCTGCGTTTACCGTGGGCAATGGCGGCTCCATTATACTGGAGGATGCCGGTAACCAGTTTGCGGGCACACCGGCATTTTCCTCCACTGGTACAATCAACAATTTGTGGCTAACCGACAACAGTACCGTTAATCTGCCAACACTGACCCTGAATGGAAACCTCACCGTTATTTCCACTGGTGCGGTTACCCAGGCGGGTGCATTAGGCATACAGGGAACAACAAACATCAATGCGGGTGCAAACAATATCACCCTCAATAATGCTGTCAACGATTTTATAGGCGACGTAACCCTGCAAAACAGCGGCGGAGCCAGCACCAGCATTACTGATGTGAATAACATAAACCTGGCAGCTTCCAATATTGGCAGTGGAGTGCTGGCCATTAATGCGGGTGATATCAGCCAGTCCGGTGCCATCGTGCAATCTGCCAATGCCGGTGCCGCACGGTTTACCGCCACAAATGGCAACATCACACTGAGTAATGGAGGCAATGACTTCACGGGAACGGTATTTTTGAATAACACCGGTAGTGGTGATATTGCATTGACAGAAAGTAACGGACTTGCTCTTGGCTCATCAACCACCAATGGAGGTGATCTCACCATTACCGCCACGAATGGCATTACACTTTCCGGTACAACCACGTCCAGCGGCGGGGATGTTACGATTACAGCGAATACGGGTGATATCCAGCTAGGTCGGGTAAATTCCGGTGCCGGTCGGCTTACCGTTAATGCCGTTACCGGCAGTGTTATCGGTAACAACAGCCCGATTCCCGATCCCAATCTCAGCAGTCAGACACTGGAAATTCTTGCCGGTGACACTATCGGTGATTTTAACAACCCCATCTCGGTGAATGTATCTTCGGGAGGCACCAGCTTCTTCGTAGCCGGTGTTGGTTCAGCGAATATTATTGGTCTTGCAGGCACCATCCTGGGTGGCTCGGTGATTGTTAATGATGTTGCCGCTACCAACTCAGCTGTGGGCAAGGGGCAAAGTGTTTCCTTCATTAAGCAAAATGCCACACCGGTTCATGTCGCATTGCAAAATCCACTTTATAGCGTGTCAGGAGGTGGGTTGAATCTTGCGATTCCGTTGGCTGAATTTACTCAACCGTTGCAGCCTGAAAAAGACTCTGAGGATGCGGTGCCTGAAGTCAGTGAGTGATCTCTACCCGGATCGGTGGAACCGCTGCGTTTGTTCCACTCTACGGTTTTACTCTGTGTTGGAATAGAGCGAAACAAAAAATGATGAATACCCCAATTCCATCCTCTGTCCGGGTAGGGTGGAACAAGCGTAGCGGTTCCACCAAATCGGAAAAGGACATGTTCAAGGCTCGATTAACTATTATTTATCCGAGTCGTAAGAATTATTTTATTATCATGAGTTTTTTTAAATTCATGATAGTTGTTTAAATCTCTGATTATGTATTTTATAGTTTCCGGGTTTTTATCAGACTCGTTACAATATTCCAGGCTTAATAAAATAAATATCTTTTTAGATTCTTTGTAAATTGATGAAGCTCCGACCCCGCTGGCAATGCATACGAATAATATAATCCCATACAGTGTTATTATTTCTATATATTCAATGCTTGAATAGCTTGAAATAACGGTGTTTATGTTCTGTCCACCTGCGATAGAAAGAATAGTGATAATCGAAAAAAGCATTACGAAAAGAGTGATTATTCGAGGCTTTGCATTATCTTCATATATAAAGTTAAATATTTTTTCTATATTTGTTTTTTCGTTACCAAATTCACAAGCTTTATTTAACCGCGTAGCGTAAATCTCGGGGGCTCGCCCCCGAGCTGGATAGTGTGACTGGGGCTTGCCCCAGTCGATACTATCCAGCTCTTGGGATATCTCTGTGATGTACATAAACGTACAGAGCCTCTAATTTTTTCATCGCGAAGCGATAAAGCCGTTGGGTTCTTAAAACTCGGTCGCTTGCGGCCGAGATTTTTATCGCAGAAATCGGGAAGATCAAAGGTAATCTGAACAGTTACTAACAATCTAAGTAAAGATTCCTTTCATTACCTTTGCGGAAAAATATAAAAATTATTGTCACTAAACTATCTTAAAACACCTTCGCGGCATTTTTTGTTTAGTACAAATAGCTTTCAATAAATCTATCTGCGCAAGGTTATTTTATTTATTGCAATTAATGCCTAATTATTATTTTTGTTAGTTTTTGAATGCATACATTGTATACCTGTGCTTCATAAACGAACGGATCAACATAAAAACAAGCCCTAAAAAAAACAAATAGAGAGTCATTGGTTCTGACACAGCCATTGCTGGAGGTTTACTATCAGGCTGCACCGTAAAACTCACATTATCAATAGTAGCTTGGGAATTACGTCGGTCATTCTCATCATTTAATTCAAATGAAAGCGCAACTGATCTTCCAGCTAAACTACTAACATCAAGATTGAACCGAACAGTATCCGGACTTAAGATTGCGTTTATCCCAACAGAAAAATCCAGATCCATAAAAGGATCAAATTCATCATATAACACGATCATTAGTTCATCTGTAAATATTGAGCCACCAGACTCGGTTTCATCGATACCAATATCTCTAAATGCTACGTCAAAATTCAAGTAATTAATCATACTGCCTAACGTAATTGGTGAAAAAAATGAAAAAAATCCATTATCACCTTGAACAAGCACGGCGCTAAGAGGCGCTACACCTGAAGTTGTTTCCAAAATTGCCACTCCGTCTACTTCAGAAACTGAACCGGTAAAACTTGCATCATTCCAATTTGCCAACCCGGAAGAAAAATCACCGTTGTTTAAAGGTACCGCTAACGCTGTAGCAGATATATTCATCAGTAGTAGCGTTAGTAAATATAAATTTAAATTTTTCATCATACTAATCAGGTTCTATCTCACAACTAATTATATTCACAATATCGCAACAAGCCTCCTCATTCCAAGGGGGTCAGGCATTTAGAAGGATTCGCTTGTTTCAGATTACGAAGCGTTTGTTCACAGCTTACCACAGGAAATAACCCCTCCCGTTGCTAGCTTTATATACAATGAGAAACTCTGCACCAACATTGACTTCAATTGGTACATCAAGAATTAACTCAACTTTCCCCAAGCTCGAACTTTAAACTCAAGGCAGGCAGAAATAATGCCAATTTATAATTTTCTTTATTAAACAATTTCTTGCAGAAAAAAATAACGGCTAGCACCATTAAAATTTACAATATGTAAAGTATTTCGACACTTCGCCAACAATTTCCCCCAAACCTATTCCCCCAAGTCAAATATGACCCAATATGAACGCTGTCCCGGATCGTCAGTAAACGCTTAAATATGCCTTAATCTCCGCCACGAACACTTGAACGCTCCCAAGCCCCTGCATTCAAGACACAAGCCAGAGCCCAACTGGCAATCACACTTAATAAGAGAGGATCAAAAAGAATTTTTTTGTGCAACATTCACGTCATCCGTTATTCCATTGTTCATTTCACCCTTTATTTCGCTCTGATCCGGGTGACTTGCAGCATTAGCTTCCATACACAACCTCCGCACGTTGACAAAAAGAATCCAGCAGAGCATTGGCAATCTGGCTGAACACCGGCCCCAAGGCCATGCTCACCAGTTTACTGGAAAATTCATATTCCATGTCGAACGATATCTTACAGGCATTTTCCGACAGTGCATCAAAACGCCAAAAACCATGCAGGTGTTTAAAAGGACCGTCAACCAAATTAATCTCAATCATCTTATTATGTTGCAAACGATTTAGCGTGGTAAACGCCTTGTTAAGGCCACCATAAGCAATCACCACTCTCGCACGCACCTCGTCGTCGCTACGCGACAATTCCTCGGCTCCTCCGCACCAGGGAAGAAAATCCGCATAAGCGGGCACGTTATCCACCAATGCAAACATGTCTGCGGCGCTGTGGTGTACTAATGCACTTTTTGCAATTGTCGGCATTTTTACACCACCCCAATGGCATTAAGAAAAATGATAATCACTGCCACCGGCGTGACAAAACGCACCAGAAACCACCAACTGGTATACGCCATACTTTTTTCTTCCAATGCCAGCTCGTCCGCCGTAGACGATGACTTCATCACCCAGGCCGCAAACAGCGCAATAAATAACCCGCCCAATGGCAGCATAATGTTAGACGTGAGGAAATCCAGCAACTCAAAAAAGTTTTTGCCCCATAACGTATAGTCAGACCACTCGTTAAACGACAGCACCGTGCCCAACCCCATCAGCCACGTTGCAAAACCACACCAGGCACTAGCCTTGACGCGCGTCCAGCCCTTGTTTTCCACCAGCCAGGCCACCGCCGGTTCGATAAGCGAAATCGCCGAAGACCAGGCCGCAAGCACCAGCAAAACAAAAAACACCGCGCCGAAAAAACTGCCACCGGGCATGCTTCCGAAGGCGATGGGCAGGGTCTGGAAAATCAACCCCGGACCCGCGCCCGGTTCCAGGGCATTGGCAAACACAATGGGGAAAATCGCCATACCGGCCAGCAGTGCAACAACAGTGTCCGCCAACGCCACAATAATCGACGTTTGGGCAATAGAGGCATTTTTGGGCATATATGAGCCATAAATCATGATCGCACCCATGCCCAGACTCAGGGTAAAAAAGGCGTGACCCATGGCAATCAGCACCCCTTCTGCACTGATTTTACTGAAATCCGGCGTAAACAAAAAACTCAGGCCGCGCACAAATTCACCGCTGCTGATGGCATAACCCACCATGATCAACAACAATACAAACAGGGCAGGCATCAAAAACCGGATCGCTACCTCCAGCCCCTTTTTCACACCCCGCGCCACCACCAGCATAGTCATCAGCATAAACAGGCTGTGCCAGAAAATCAGTTGTCCGGGACTCGCGACCAGCGTTGTATATATGCTTTGAATTTCCGCCGCCGGTGCGCCCGTAAACGCCCCCGATCCGGCATTCAACACATAAGCCAGCCCCCACCCGGCAATCACGCTGTAATAGGAGAGAATCAAAAAACCCGCAACCACCCCGCTCCATCCCAGCAATGCCCAGGCTTTTGAACGGCCCTCTTCTTTCGCCAGGGTTTTCATGGTGTTAATCGGGCTCTGCCGACCCCGACGCCCCAGCAATACCTCAGCCATCATGATAGGGATACCGATAGCGGCAATACACAGCAAATACACCAGCACAAACGCGCCGCCGCCATTCTCACCAGTGATGTACGGAAATTTCCAGATATTGCCCAGACCCACCGCCGAGCCCGTGGCAGCCAGAATAAAAATCCAGCGGCTAGACCATTGACCGTGAATGGATTCACGTTTTGTTGACATACTGCCCTGCCCTCCCGCAGATTTTGTTGGCAGCATTGTCGGTGAATTAACGCATCGGCTCAACTATCCTCAACTATGCCCGCGAAGCGGCATCCTTCCGGTATAATCCCCGCCCATGTCAAAAAACAAGAAAAAAATCGGCAGCAATACTATTGCGCTGAACAAACAGGCCCGTCACAATTTTTTCATCGAAGATCGTTTCGAGGCTGGCATCGCCCTGCAAGGCTGGGAAGTCAAAGCCCTGCGCGCCGGGCGTATCCAGATTGTTGATGCCCATGTATTTCTCAAAAATAACGAGGCGTACATCAGTAACCTGCTGATTACCCCGCTGATTACCGCCTCCACCCACATTCACCCTGAACCCACACGGGTGCGCAAACTGCTGTTGCATCGTTCTGAGATCAACAAACTCATTGGTGCCGTGGAACGCAAGGGCTATACCATGGTGCCAACCGCCCTGTACTGGAAACATGGCCGGGTCAAAGCCGAAATTGGCCTCGCCAAGGGCAAACAACAACACGACAAACGCGCCGCAGAAAAAGACCGCGACTGGCAACGGGACAAACAACGCATCATGAAAGGTCGCTGAATCCCATAGCCGTACTCGCTTCTCTGGTGGAACCGCTGCGCTTGTTCCACCCTACGGCTTTACTCTGTATTGAAGAGAGCGGAACAAAAAAATTGATAAACACCCCGGCTTCCACCCTGTTCACGATACGATTCTTCCCAAACTCCCGAAACTTTGCGCTACAATGGGGGTCTCAGAATGAGAACCAATGGGGCTGACCTGGTTTCGACGTGGGTCACAAAACCTGAGGTGCATGCCGAGGTGCAATTACCTCGTAAATCCAACTGCAAACTTTATAGTTGCCAACGACGACAACTACGCACTAGCAGCTTAAACACCTGTCTTAGTGCCCTCGGCCTTACATGTGCTTGTGCATGGAGATCACCGGGGTCGACTCTCACAAGATCGCGTTGAGGTATGTTCAGGGCCAATTCGCTAAAACCTAACTGAGCTCGTCGTCCGTTTTCCCTGCCAGTCGGGTAGCGTACGATTAAATTTAAAGACTTGGCTAAGCATGTAGATCCGAAGGCGGAGGATTTGCGGACGCGGGTTCGACTCCCGCCAGCTCCACCACCATATTTAAAGCCGTCCTAGGACGGCTTTTTATTTCCGAAAACAATAACTTACCACTACATTTCGCATTTCGAGTTATACTGCACTGATATATTCTATAAAAACCAGCTAATAACCCCGGCACCCTTTATTCGCTTTACCATCAACACCTCTTTTAGACTCGTCAAGCACAGTTTTTTAACTGGCCAACATTATTTTTCATTCCCAAGAGGTAAAGGTTCCAAATCAAGTTCCTTAAGAAACGTATTGTGTTTGTTAGTTGCATTAACAATATCATTTTCATAACCAGCCAACTCACCATGAACTGCCGATAAATCAATAACAGGTTCTGGCTTGGCAGTGCTGACGTAGCGGGAGATATTCAAGTTGTAATCGTTCTTTTCAATCTCTTCCATTGATACACGACGAGCGTAGCGATTATCTTCCTTGCGGTATTGGTAAGTATCGATAATTTTATCGATGTCTTCAGGTCGCAAGTGATTCTGGCGTTTGCCTTTTTCAAAGTGCTCGCTGGCATTGATAAACAGCACATCATCCGGTTTTTTACAGCGTTTCAACACCAGAATACAAACCGGGATACCGGTGGAGAAAAACAGGTTGGCTGGCAAGCCGATCACGGTGTCGATATGGTGGTCTTTGAGCAGTTTGGTGCGAATACGCGCCTCTGCACCGCCTCGGAACAAAACGCCGTGGGGCAGAATAATGGCCATCACGCCGTCATCACT
>JAKIUF010000039.1 GCA_021647705.1 Gammaproteobacteria bacterium
AGGGTGTAACCCTTGCTGACGAGCCAGGATTTGAGGGCGCCAAAGACCCGCCGCTCCTCCATCGCGTTGATGTAGGTCATGGCCACCAGCAGGAACAGGAACAGCTCCCCATACTCGAGGATGTTGTGGCGTATGGCCTCTTCGGCGGTTTTGACATCACCGCTTTGGGCATACACCAGGCCGATCATCAGCCAGATGATGCCCGCCGCCAGAATCACCGGCTTGGACTTGCGCAGGTGCAGGAATTCCTCCGCCATGACCAGCGCGTAGGCCGTCACGAACACGGCGATGGAGGCATAGCCGACCCAGCTGGTGGTCAGGTCCAGCCGGTTCATCACGCCTTCACTCGCGAGGGCGCCGGCCGGCATCAGCACCGTCAGCAACAGGGCCATCCAAGCCCGGGGGGTTCCGAGGCTGAGGTTCATGGAATGGGATCTCCTGTTTGTTCTTCTCGATCGGGAGCACCGCGCAACAGCCCTGATGCGCGGCTTCTACCCTGTATATGTATCAGAAGCTGGGAATTTTACCGGGATTTTTTGCCGAACGGCACTATGGCAAGCGTATCCATCACAGAATGGAACTGGCCTGCACGTCCGCATGATAGGACGAACGCACCATCGGACCACTGGCCACATGTTTAAAACCAATTTCCATTCCAATCTTATACAACATATCAAACTCATCTGGTGTCACATATCTTTCAACAGCGAGGTGGTGTTTACTGGGCTGTAAGTATTGCCCTAGCGTTAACATGTCAACATCATGCGCACGCATGTCTTTCATTTCTTCGACGACTTCATCTAATTCTTCGCCCAGCCCTAACATGAGCCCTGATTTAGTCTTAACATCAGGATGCGCCTCTTTAAATTGTTTTAATAAATCTAGCGACCATTGGTAATCCGAACCTGGGCGACATTTTTTATAAAGGCGCGGAATCGTTTCGAGATTATGATTAAATACATCCGGTGGTGACTGATGCATTATCTCCAACGCAACATCCATTCGTCCGCGAAAATCTGGCACCAGAATTTCGATTTGAGTCTGTGGCGATGTTTCGCGTACGGCACGGATGCAATCTACAAAGTGCCCGGCACCCCCATCACGCAGGTCGTCACGATCCACCGAGGTAATGACCACGTATTTGAGCTTGAGGATACCCAGAGTTTTGGCGAGATTGGCCGGTTCGTTGGCATCCAGCGGGTTTGGGCGGCCATGGGCCACGTCGCAAAATGGACAGCGTCGAGTGCAGATATCGCCCATGATCATAAACGTTGCGGTGCCGTGGCTGAAACATTCCCCCAGATTGGGGCAGGCAGCCTCCTCGCAGACAGTATGTAACTGGTGCTCGCGCAGCAGCTTTTTCACCCGCTGGGCTTCCACGCTGGTGGGTGCTTTAGCGCGAATCCATTGAGGTTTGCGTTTTACCTCGGTAGAAGGAATCACTTTAATGGGGATGCGTGCGACTTTCTCTGCACCACGCAAAGGAATGCCTTGTTGCCTTTTTTTCGGAGAATCTGTCATGGGAAAGCCTGGAAAATTGGGATAATGACAATAATACACTGAATTTATGTTGCGAAGCAGTGCAGTGGTGTCACAGGGTCGCATCGTTAGGAGGGCATATTAATGGATTGTTTCTATTCAGAGGGAGTGCTGACAACGACAACATTTTGTGACTTTTTTCACTTGCTAATAATGTCATGCTCTATAGGCTGGTGGCCTACGAGGCAGGTAGTGCCTGTTATTCTCGAATCAATCACAAGAGGAAAAAAAGAATGACCGATGAAATGACAACCACGATGGGAAATGACAACTCACAAAAAACCATAGCCACAGTGGTATATGCATTACAGGCCGCCTCTTTTTTGTTTGGAATTACATTCATTATTGCCGTGATCGTCAATTATGTTAAAAAGGATGATGTTAGTGGTACCTGGCTGGAGTCTCATTTTAGATGGCAGATACGAACATTCTGGTTTTCTCTTTTATGGTCAATAACAGGGCTTATAGGGTTGTTTTTTATCGTTGGTTATTTTGTATTGCTCGCAAATGTTGTTTGGGTGATTTATCGCATTGCCAAAGGGTGGTTGTGTTTGAATGATGGTAAGGAAATGTACATTTAAGGGCATTGCTATCAGTTTTATATCTTGTTTTTCGGTTTCATGTGCATTTTAAAAGGGTTGGCAGAGTGATGGTATTGATCATCACCTGATAGATTTTTAATGTAGGGGAAAAAAATGGAAATTTTCACGAAAATAATAAATAAATTGTTTTGTGGTCAGCCGTTGGCTCAGATTATTTTGCCGGGTTTGTTCATCGTTGTAGTGAGTGGGTGCGGTGGTGGCGGTAGTAATAATGACAACGGTGGAAATGTAACCCCACAAAGTCAGGTGACGGTTGCCGGTGTGGTTAGCGGCAGTGGCGGTTTGATTGACGTTACTGTGTCTTCCGGCGGCAAATCTGCGACGACGGATGCCAATGGCTTTTACGAGCTGGCCAATATTCCTGTTCCCTCCAGTGGTTCTGTTGTGCTGACCTATGAGAAGGATGGTTATGCCACGTTTCAGCGTTCGCTGCCGGTTGCTGATGGTGAGACCTATGCAGTTGCGGCCAGCTTGCTGCAATATCATCACAGCGAATCGATGGATGCTGCACAGAGCAATAACCTGATTGTCGCTGACCCCGATAATGTCACGGGCCATTCTCTGGCTGAAATATCATTTCCTGCCGGTAGTGTGGCGAGTAGCGGTAATGTGACTGTTGAAGTGGCAGTGGGCGACCCGACCACTGAAGCCGGGCGACCGACCTTCCCGGGTGATTATATGGCGGCCAGTACCCTGGGAGGGGAAGTTGATACACCATTGGAAAGTGTCGTCTTCACCGAAATCACCGTCACTGATGCTAATGGCACGGAGCTGACACAGCTCAACGAACCTGCCACAGTAACTGTGCGGTTACCGGATGCCTTGCAAGGTCAGTATTCGGTGGGTGATACCATCCCCTGGTGGTCTTACGATGAAAATACTGCCACCTGGGTGCGGGAAGATGCCAAGCCTGCCACTACGGTGCGGGATGATGCAGAAGTCATTGATTTGAATGGTATGCTTTATGCCCAGGCCGAGGTGACTCACTTTTCCTGGTGGAACGTGGACGTACCGATGGATGAACATGCCTGTCTTTGTGTAACGGTGCAGGATGAAAATGGTGAACCCAGCGTGGGCTCCCAGCTGATTGCCGAGGGCGTCAGCTACAACGGCATGTCACGCCCGGCGCGTACGGGCACGAATGGACGGGCTTGCGTCACAGTCAAGCGCAGCACGGCCAGCATCACCGAGCGCGTCAAACTGTATATCGAAAGCGGTGGCGTCAGGTTTCACTATGATGTTACCGATGGCAGCGAAGGTGATGTGGACAACAACGAAATATTTACGCCAGTTACGCAAGGCAGCACAATTGATAGTAACAATCCCGGTCAGTGCGTGGATCTGGCGAATACCATTGGGCAGCGTTTCGATGGCATGGTTAGCGGTACTGTAATCAAAGAAGGCTCTGGCAACCCGGTTGCGGACTTTACCATTCTCAGCAATTTTGGACCGACGGCAATTACTGATGCCTTGGGGCAATACAGTATGAATGTACCAGTAGGCATTCCTGTCTCACTATTTGCCGTTGGTCTGGTTAGTCAAGGAGTGACGGTGGCCAGTGCTGATACGCCTGTCATTATTAATTTCGTTGTACCCAACCGGGTGCCAGTGATTACACAATTCACCCGAGTGCCGGATGGTGCTGTAACCAGTGGGCAGACTGTTACCTTGAATGTGACCGCCACAGACCCTGATGGTGATGCCCTGAATTATGTTTGGGATACCACGGCGGGCAGCTTGAACCAGACAGTGGGTGCCTCTGTAGTGTGGACGGCACCTGCTGAGGGTTCGGGTACTGCACAAACCACTGTTACCGTGACGGATGCGAATGGTGGACAAACCAGTCGGACAGCATCCATTGTTTACAATGAAGTAGCACAAGCAGGAAATCGTCTGACCTTTGTGATCAAGGATGATCTGGATAGTGATCAGCCTGTGCAAGGCACGACTATTGCCTTGTACAACACGGACAATCGCACTATTGCACAGACCAAAATCAGTGATGCTAGCGGCGTGGTGGATTTTGGCGACATTGGACGCACTCGTGCCGCCGTTACCCTTGTCTATGAGGATGTTGGGGGAGGTCGTCATATTGATACTTTTGTTGATGTTTTAGTGGCGGAAAATATTGTTTATTACCTGGATAACAAAGTTGCTCTAGGTTCGGCTGGAGGGGGTGATACCGTTAAGAACAGCATTGCGGAAATTGATTTGACTCTGAACGATATTCCAGCGAATGCAGGATCTACGAAAGTACACCCGCTGAATGTTGTTCAAGATCATTTAGCAGATGGTGGGGCACTGCGTAATATCCCGGTGGGAGAAACTCATTTGCAGGATGATGGCAAGCTGAGTATGTTAGCTTTGACTTATTCTGGCGCATTTCCCGAGTTTTCCAGCTTGATTGGTTATGGCTACTTGCTGGATCAAACTGTGGTGGATGGGGCAAGTTATGATATTTCTCTTGTTCGTAGCCCCTCAAACCTAGGCTGGACAACTAGTCCCGTAATATCACTATATTCGCTGTTTATTCGTGGTGTTCATGGGGGGAATGAATATATCGTAGCGAATGATTTTCCAGGTCAGGCGACATCAGGCGTAGTGCCTTTTGCTAACGAATTTCCCGTGACGAATTACTGGGTTACAGCGTATACGCATGCTTCGGGAGAAGACACGGAATTGTTTAGTCAAGTACGCTACAACACTTTGCCACAATCCCTGGTGTTGTTGTTGCCTGATTACAGTATCGATAATTTTAGTTACGCAGAAGCAGTCCGTACCTTTAATTGGGAAATGACGGGTAGTTCGCCACATGATTATGTATCGATATATCTGACGGACTATGGTGATACTGGACAGCGGCTTACATGGTGGGTGTTTATGGCTGAAACTGTATCCAGTTGGCAGATTATGGATTTGCCTGTGCCTGCCAGCAATTGGATTAACACCGAAAATATTGCCAGTAGTATTGATTATATTGCTACTGAAGTGTGTGATTTTGATATTACCAATGGGATGGATCAACTTTGGCAGTTTTTCACTTCTGGGGGATCAATGCTTGAAGCGTCCCAGGCTATTAATTGTGGATGGATGCCTCTGGGTGAATCAGTAGGTATTGCCAGCCTAGAACGCAAGATAAAGTCAGGCAATCCATCACAAAATGTTAGCATTCCTGGCTTGCCAGCTAACAGTTTAGGACATTTGCGCCGCCGTTAGTGGCGATATAAATGAAGTATGGGGCAGCCTGAGGCTGCCCCATACTGTTTTGCAATTACAAAACAGGAGTCTGTCGATGAACAATCACAAATCTTTATTTTCATTAACTTTAAACAGACACACAGCTTGTGTATTGGAGCAAGTTACGCTGGAGAAATTTAAACAAAAACCCTAAATCAGTCCACAAGTTTTCTGGCTTGCCGGGTATGGTGAAGGCAGGTTTTGAAAAATGTCACTTAGCTACAAGCTGTCGTGCCAACTGTTGCAGCAAAGCATCACCGGTATGCTCAACATCGATATCGGGTTGCAGGTCGAGTAACCGGGTGGTTTTTAGTCCTGTGTAACCACAAGGGTTGATGCGGGAGAAAGGCTCCAGGTCCATGTTCACGTTGAGGCTGAGACCGTGATAACAGCAGCCCCGGCGTATACGCAGGCCGAGGGCGGCAATTTTTGCGTCATCGACATAAATGCCGGGCGCACCTTCACGACGTTGGCCATGAATGTCATTGTTTCGCAGCAAATCAATGATGGCTTGCTCCATTTTATACACCAGTGTTTTTACGCCTATTTCGCGGCGGTGCAAATCTAACAATAAATAGATTATCAATTGGCCGGGGCCGTGATAGGTCACTTGTCCGCCACGGTCGCATTTCACCACCGGGATGTCGCCGGTGGCGAGGATGTGTTCCAGCTTGCCGTTGAGGCCCAGGGTGAATACTGGAGGATGCTCCAGTAGCCAGATTTCGTCACGGGTGTCAGATGTACGAGTGTCGGTAAAACGCTGCATGTCGTGCCACACTTCCGGGTAATCCCGCAGGCCGAGGTGGCGAACAATGAAGTCTTTTCCTGAAGCGTCAGAAAGGTTCACAGAGCCATGAGTACCTGTTCGCAGTCAGTGAGATCCAGATAAATGGCATCCAGTTGTGTGCGGCTTTCTGCGTTAATAGTGACAGTGACAGATATGTATTTCCCATTGCTGCTGGGCCGACTTTTCAGTACATGCTCACCGGCTTCGGGCGCGTGGCGCTGTACAATTTCCAGCACTGTCATATGCAAGGTTTCCGAGGCAAGCCCCATGGCCTTGATGGGGAATTCGCAGGGGAATTCCATAGCAGGTTTATTGTCGTCTGGTTTATCCATTTTACGGGTCACGCAGTTGTTGTTTGTAGTCCTGATATAAGGCCAGCATGCGCTGAAACAAGGGGCCGGGCTGGCCGTTGGTAATGGATGCATCATCCAGCCGGGTAACTGGCAGAATTTCTTTGGTGGATGAGGTGAGCCAGATTTCATCGGCGCTTCGCAGTTCATCACGGCTGATGCTTTTTTCACAATGGGGAATATTATTTGCTCCGGCCAGCTCCAGAATCAGGTCGCGGGTAATGCCCGGTAATAAAAATGGTCCAGTGGGCGGAGTGATGAGCATGCCGTCGTTAACGATAAACAGATTGCTGGCCGCGCCTTCAGTGGCAACGCCATCGCGTATCAAAATGGCCTCGGCGGCATCGTGATCCAATGCTTCCTGGCGTAACAAAATATTTGGCAGCAGGCTGATGGCTTTGATGTGGCAACGCTGCCAGCGGATATCATCAAGGGTGATGGCTGCGACACCGTGCTCACGAATGTGCTGACTGACGGGGTGCAACGGATTGCTCATGGCAAACACGGTCGGTACAGGATCATCGGGCATGGCGTGGTCACGTTGTGCGCTGCCGCGGGTGACTTGCAGGTAAAGCGATTGCTCGTCCCCCTCATTTTGTGCGATGAGTTCGTTTAACATTATGCCCCAGTCTGCGTGGTCCAGCGGGTTGGGAATGCGCACGGCGCTGAGGCTGTTTTGCAGGCGTTGCAAATGTTCATCAAGCCGAAACAGTTTTCTCCCGTAGGCAGGAATGACTTCGTACACGCCGTCGCCAAAAATAAAACCGCGATCCAGCACTGGCACGCAAGCTTGGTCAGCGGGTAGGAATTCGTTGTTGAGGTAGACGATGTTCATGATGGCAGAGTATAAAGGAAAAGGGTGGGATAAAAAATAACAGTGCCATTCTTACTCATAAGTGCGTTACATCATTGACGGGCTGATCATAAGTAGGAGATAGGATGTGGCGTGGAAAAATGTCGCGAGATATTCACCTGTGCCAATTGGTTTAATCCGTTGATTTTTATTTAAACGCAAGGATATATGGTATGAATAAAATAATTGTATCTGTAGGCCGTAATGGCAAGAATCATTCAGCAGATGTTGTCCTTATTCAAAAGTTTTTAAATGTTCAGAAACCCCAGGAAAAATCATACCACTTAAAGTGGACGGCATCATTGGTAACAAAACAATATCCCGAATCGAGCACTTTCAGAAAGATATTGTGAATATGACTCAGGTGTTAAAATTATTTCTTAAAGTGCCAGTAACAGAGATATTTCAATATTTTTCTTTTTTGTACAAAAATAAAACAGAGGCGGTTACAGCATCATGGTAAAAATCATATTATCATTTTTTATCGCTTTGACGATGGGCTGTTCAGTTATCAACAATACAGATAAAATTCAGCAGTTATTTGAATTTAACTCTATTCATATTGATAGCAATGGTTCCTATTCTGGCTATATCAGCTTCAATGAAACAACAGAATACTGCAAAACCTTTGTTTTGAAAAAATCTGAAGTAGTTGATTTTTTCAAGCAATCACGAGCAGTAACATCAAGAGAATATGCACATGATTTAATGGCATCTAATTGCTATGCAAGTGGAGGTTTTATCCTGTCAACAGGCATTGCAGGAACCTGGAAAATTGATCGCGCTCGGAGAGGGATGATTAATTTTGATAATGGTGATGATACAAAATATTATTATTGTTCAGAATGCAAGAGTACGTTGTTTTATGAATCATGTGACATAGAATGTGTTCATGGTCAGTAGAATACATCATAAGCCGACTGGGGCAGTAGTGATTGCTGATCACTATTTGCTGATCTGATAGGTCAGTATGCCTGTGTCACTATTCATGCTGCGTACGGGCATGTTGGGGATATTACTGTCTCCCGCATCGTGAATGGTGGATATTGTCAGGTTACGGTTAACGGCCCAGGAAATATTGTTGTCATTCCAGTTTGCTGTGTAACTGGAGAAGCCGCTCAGGTCCGAGATATCGTCATTGTAAAATGTCAATTCAGGAGTGGTGACCCATTTACGAATGGTGACGGAATGCCCTGCGGGAATTTGATACCAGCCGTCAACGGATTCGATAGGCAATCCGGTATCGTTATTCAGCACGGTAAAGCGGCTTGTTGAAAAGTCAGCGGTTCCCGCTACGGATACTGAGGAGAGCACCGGTTTTGGATAACCGGTAACGGATTCATAGGCGTAAACTTCGCGCTGTTGAAAATAACGTTTTTGTGGGCAGGTCTGGGTGTTTGTAGTGCCCACCAAAGCCCAGGCAAGGACGTAGGCAGATGGTGGTACAAGGGCTGTTTCATCCAGGATGTAATCATAGCGATAAGTCAGGACCGTGGATGAGCTTTCCAGAGTGATAACTTCGAATCGCTCGTCGAAATCAGGCACATCATTCCAGGTTGACGGTGTCGGTGACAAGGGAAGAGCATCACTGGAAATAGCGGTCTCTGCGCTGAAGCTGGTATCCGGTACCTGTTCTGGCACCCAGGCAGAACCCGTAAAGTTCAGCACACTGGAAATGGATGTCCAGCCAGTCATTTCCGGGCACTGGGTGGAGGGCGTCATGAGCCCGATACGCCATTCGGGTGTTGTTTTGAGCCTAATTTGATGCTCCCGCACCAGTTGTTCGACAGTTTGTGCGGTGGTGTGCATTGAGTCGTCTGCAAGGGACAGGTAAAAGGATTTTCCCACGGTATTGGTAAAGGTGTAAGCGATACTGGCGAATTCCAGCCCGTTGAGGTTTGCTCTGTCTGTAAACGGTGCGTCTGTGAAGATGTTGCTCCCAAGATCGCTGATGGTATCTATGCTAAATGTGGGCACATAAAAATCCGTGCGGAAAAGAAAGCTCAGGTCGCTCAGGTTACCGGCAGCATCGCTGACTTCAACCCGAATCACATGCTCGTCTGCGGGGACTGCTTGATGCCAGTTTAGTGCCAGCATTTCAGATACCAATGGAATCAGGTATTCATCATTGATGGCGGTAATGGTTCTCCAGGGGGTGATGATTTCACCGCTACGTTCGTACTGAATGCGTACCTGCATGTCTTCCGGTGCTGTGGTGGCATCCGGTCCCATTTCATCCGTAATGCTGAAAGCAAAGTAGGGTATTGCGTTGTTGTTCAGTTCCAGGCGGTCAATGAGTACACCGTTGAGGTCAACGGCATTTGTTTCAAAATACAATGGCAGGGTGTCGTTTATATTTTGCAAGGCTGCTTCGCTGTAGCTGCCATCACCATTGGAAAAACGTGCAAGGCTGTGCATGTCGGCCGAGGTAATAATGGGGGCGATGAGATCCAAATGCAAAATGGTTTGGGTGTCTAGCCGCTCGCCGACCTGATCGATGACGCTGATAGGAATGATGTTTTCACCGGGCTCAAGATTGACGGTTGCATTCCAGGTTCCGTCGGTGAACAGGGTGGCCGCTTGCCCTTGAACGGTGATGGACTGAACGCCGGAGACGTTGTCGCTATATGTGCCGGTGAGCAGTGCCATTGCCAGCGAGCTTGCTGGCGGGGAATTGACGTTGACTACCGGTGCAGTGTTGTCAAATTGCACGATGAAGGTGTTGCTTGCTTCATTGCTCAATGCATCAGTGGCGGTGACGCGGATTTCATGCTCACCATCGGCATAATCTGTGGTGTCGATGATAGCCAGGGTATTTGTTGTGTCTGTGAGAGTGGTTGCCAGGTCACCATTGATGAATATACGAATATGTTCAGCGCCCAAAAGTCCACCAATGGTTATTTCAAAACGGAAAAGTCCGCTGTGATATTCATTGGCTGATCGCGTTATAGTGATTTCAGGTGTTTGCTCATCAATGCTGACCGGGTCGGATGTGCCGAGTAGTGCGTCGGTTTGTGCGGCGATCTGTTGGGCCGGGGTGAGCAGCGTGTCGATACCCAGGCCAGTTTTGTTTTTGTCACTGTTGGCGATAGCCAGCATGTGCAGGGAAAATGCAATGCGAAAAGTATTTTCATCAAGCGCTACCCGCCCAAAGGCTAATGGCATTAATGCTGTGCCTTCCCGGTTGTAACCCACGCCGTTAAATACACCATCAGAACGGATATCGTTGTAGAGAATCTGTGTCAAGGCAATGGATGAATAAATGCTGTGTGGTACATCGTTTTGATCACTTGCCCACAATGTCCAGCTGGACAGTCCGGCCAGATAAAATCCATACAATGCTGGATCGTTGAGCTCGGAGAGGGTGTTGTTTTCATCAGTAATCGCCAGAGGTGTTGTTGTGCTGGTATTGATGGCGAAGAAACGGTTAATGTCTGCGTTTGCTTCAAGGATTGCCTGATCCACGGGCACGCCATTGTTAACCTTGTATTCTGCCAGACCGACGGCGAGGTGGGTCAGTGATGTCACCATGGCATCAAGCGAACTGCCTGATGTGTATTTTGTGATGGCGCGCAGTACTTGCCCATCGGCCAGGGTGATCACACTGCCGCTGGCATCTTCCAGATAGGTGCCGCCGCTGATTTCAATCAGGATCAGTTGATCGGGGACTTGCAATTCAATGGCATAACCACCCTGTTCATTAGTGATGGCTGTCCCTAGCAGGACGCCCCGCATCCCACTTTCAAAACCATAAATACTGACCTGAGAACCCACCAGAATGCCATCAACAACATTGCCCTGTATAACACCGGACGGGCGTTCTTCAGGTAAATTCAGGGAATCGTTGGGTGAGCAAGCTGCCAGAAAAGACGCCAGCACAAGCAGCGGAACGGATAATAAAAGCAGTGGTTGTAATTGTTTGTGTGTTGGCATGGTGTGCTCCGGTCAGTAGCGATACAGCAGCATTATCAGGGCTGAGCTTTCGCTGATATCCCCGTCAATAGGAATAGCCTGCTCAAGCTTTGCGCCAATGTCCCAGTTACGGGTCAAGGGCCATTCACTGACAATGTTAAGTAATAATGTGACAGATGTTTGCTCGCGGTCGGGGTAAGCCGCAAGCAAAAAGCCATCCGGGTCTATGGTGTGACGAGTGGTATAAGTTACCCGGGAGGTACCGATACCCACGCCAAACCAAGGTGCCCACAAGCGCGTCATTCGCAGGCTTTTTTGCAGAGAGATGCGAAAACCATACTGTTCCACATTTTGGCCAACTTTGTTTGTTGTGGCGTCCAGCACGGCCGTGTAATAAAAAAGTTCTGACCAATAGCGTATATCCCCAAATAACCAGTCAGTATGGACCAGTGTCAGTGGCAGCAGGGTCCATTCCTTTGCGGTATTGTCGGCCGGGTCATCCACCGAAACATAAGCGGTACCTATGGCGTACCCCAGCTTCGCGGTATTTTCCGGCAGGCCGAGCGCCGCGTATGCTGGATGGGCAACAAGCAGCAATAACAACATCAGGGCGATGAGATAAGGTTTTTTCATCAGACCGATTTTAATCATAACGATAATCAAACTGTGTTATGACGATGCCCCGTGTGCTTTGAGCGACATCAAGCTCGATACTGCCATCATAAGACGTCACTCTTCCAGCCCCTTTTTCACGTACGACTAACTGAAAGTTTCCGGTACCGTGCATTTGGTTTTTCACTTTTTTCCACTGAATATCACTGATCATCATTTTACGCATGTCAGTCACATCAAATAGCTTGCGATAGTCATCCTCAATGGCATTAAGGCTGGTTTTGTCATTGCTGCGGGCGTTTTCGGCAAAAACGCTGACCAATTTCCTCAGGTTTCCAGATTCATAAGCGGAGGTGAGTTTCGATAACAATATTTTCAAATCGACTGCCTGGATGTCTTTTTCCGTTGCTGTTGTTGGCTCTATCGGATTGCCAATAACGGGTGTTTGCTTAGGTGTGGCAGAAAGTATGATAGGTTCTAATGGGTCTTCAGCAGGTTTTGCGAGTGCCAAAGCGGGGGGTGCTGGCAAGGGAAAAGCAACAGCGGGTGTGTCTCTATTTGCAACCGCGCTGACCCCGACAGGCTTCCGGTTTTCTGACGGCAACCGGACTTTTAATGGTTGGGAAGATGGTTTTGCTGTCTGTGGAAGTACGGCTGCCTTGTTATTGCTTGCCAGAGTCAGCGGTATACCCTCAGTTTTTTTCGCCTTTTCCTTTTGGTGCAATGTTTTGTTTTTTTCCGGCAGTCTATCTTGTTTCACTATCAATGGTTCTGTTGTTGGTGACGGATTGGTCTCAGTGACAATGTCGGTGAGGGATGCTCCGAGAGTTGTTGAGCTGTGATCACTTTGCCGCGAATCGATTATCGTTGCAGGGTCAGAAGCCGACATGCGGCTTTCTTCAATGGGCATGACCGTCGCGACGCTCAACTGGTTTGTTGTTTTGCTGTCTGCGGTATTTAATGGCGTGGCGGGTTTATCGCTGTGTTGCAATTGAGGTGCAATGAACACACCAAGGGCGGCAATACCTGCAACAGTGGCCCATTTCCACATGGATGAAAGACGGTAGATTACCCTGGCAGAGGGAGGTTGCGACGGGATAACAGGTATGTCTGTATTGAGCTGCTGTATGTTGTCCGAAGATATCAGATGTGCCGACTCGGCTCTGATATAAAAGGCGACACTGGCACGTAACTCCCGGTCAGCCGAACTGTCTTGCGTTAACGTGCGCAACAGCCGACGGGCACCATCGCGCGCTAATTCCTGTAGGACATGCGTATCGTCCAAGCTTGTGTGGTCGGCCGTCAATGCCGTGCTGATTGATGTGTTATCGATAGCAGGCAGTGTAAATTCAGGCTCTTTTATAGCGAGCGCCTGACTGGTAACGACTTTAAGATGAGGCACTGGTGTGCGGCGTCCCCGCGTGTTCGTATTCGCTGTTCGGGCTCGCTTATGTGGGAGAGCAAGTGTGTTAGAGCTTGGCGGTGAGGCTGTAAAACTTTCATTGGCGTCACACGGCGCATGAGCGACAGTTGTCTCCGCCAATAATTCTTTGATGACGTTATGCACAACATTGGCATCAATTTTATGCAGTTCATCGATATAGCCCTGCAATAACAGACGATTGCAAAAAAAATTGATTTGCCGAGGGATACCGCCTGTGAATTTATAGATGAGTGGATAAGCGTTATCGTAAAATCGGGGGTCACCTCTCCAGCCAGCCTGAATCAGGCGATGCTGAATATATTCCGTTGTTTCGGCTTCATCCATGGGGTCCAGGTGAGCGGAGGCAATGACACGCTGCTTGAGTTGTACCAGCTCCGGTTTTTTGAGTTTTTTCTCCAGCGCCTCTTGTCCTAGCAAAAAACAGCGCAGTATCGCCTTTTCGCCCAGTTGAAAATTGGACAGCATGGAAAGCTCTACGAGAGAGGCGATCGACAGATTGTGTGCTTCATCAATCAGTAAAAATACTTGCTTGTCCTGACGGGCACAGGCAATGAAGAAATTTTCCAGCTTTTTGAGCAAAAGCCCCTTACCAAGACCTTCGGTGGGAAGCTCAAAGGAAGCCGCCACTAATTCCAGCAAATCATCTGCTTTCAGATTGGTTGAGACGATTTTTGCAAATATGATGCGAGGAGAGTCAATTTCTTTGATGAGATTGAGCATCAACTCGGTTTTGCCGGTTCCCGGGCCGCCAGTGATGACAACAAAACCCTCGCCCTGCTGCATTGCATAGCGCAGATAGGCGGCCCCCCGCTTATGAGTGCGGCTCCTGAAGAAAAAATACGGATCGGGTGTCAGCCGAAACGGGGTTTTGTGCAGTCTGTAAAATGATTCGTACATCCTCGTTCTCACGCCTCCCCTTTATAGGGTTACATCGCGTTGCGGGAGCTTTCCACCGGTCGAGGCATCCATTCATGGGCTCCCCCTACAATTCTAGTTATTTTGGAGAGGCATTACCAGAGCGCTATGACTTGAACTACCGTTCTTGCCAAAATTACTCAGCAGGTTGGACGGAGACATTTTGCTTTTAAAAAGAGATTAAGATTTTATTGGGGGGTAGAATGCCGTACAGATCATAGTCTTTGGAGCATAAAAGGTGTTGCAGGGAATGATGGTTGGCTTGAATTCATTCGCTATTCCCAGATACATCGCTTCCCAATGGGAGATAATAACGGAGATAACGTAGCCGGTTTTTATCGCCTGTGAAAACCCTTTTTGATACCATGTCACAAAATGATTATTTTTTTTGAAAATCTTCGTGCAAATTACTCCAATGATCCTTGAGTCTTTGCTTATGTTCTTCGTTCATAGGAAGCTCTTTTAGCGCCTTGGGCCACAAACCTCGTGCTTTTTCCATGGCGTCATCAATATGTGGTTTTATGGCACGCCACGGAACACCAGCCCGGTCAGCCCAAACCTGAAAGTTCGCATAGGAGGCCTCGTACCATTCCTTAATGCAGGAGCGTAATTAATAAATTTGGTAGAAATGCCGGGGCCAGAGGTTTCCAATGTCATTAAGTTAACAAAAAACGGCGTGTTGTAGGTTGGTGGTGAGCTTGCGAACCTCAACGGAGTCGATGATGTTGGGGTTCGCAAGCTCACCACCAACCTACAATAAGTCGGAAATTTGGCTTAACTTAATGAGGTTGGCAGCGTCCTCTTTTTTCTGGGAATAGCATAGTGAAGGTAGGTTGCTCCATACGGGATGTTGTCTTCACTTTATATTTTTTGTCCCTTTCCTGGGCGCATGTACGTCCGCTCTTTATTCAAATAATAATTTAATTTCATCAACAAGATTGCCAAACAGGCCGCCGGATTCGATGGGAGAGAGTGCGATCAATTTACGTTTGGCATATTGTTCATCACCGAGGCTGATATTGACCGAACCAAAGGCTTGGCCTTGTTTGATGGGTGCGGTAATACGTGCATCAAGATCCATGTTGGCCTCCAGTTTTTTATACTGGCCTTTGGGGATGGTCAGGTAAAGGTCTTCATTTAGGCCCAGTGATAACTCTTCCTGCGCACCTTTCCACACGCGGGCGGTGGTGAGTGGTTCATTGGCTTTGTAGAGACGATGGGTTTCAAAAAAGCGGAAGCCGTAGGTGAGCAGTTTCTGGCTTTCGCTGGAGCGGGTTTCATCGTTGCGTGTGCCCAGCACGACGGAAATGAGGCGCATGCCGTCACGTTCGGCTGAGGCTACCAGACAGTAGCCCGCAGATTCGGTATGGCCGGTTTTTATACCGTCCACATATTTGTTGCGCCACAATAGACGATTACGATTGTATTGTTTGATGTCGTTGTAAACGAATTCTTTTTGTGAGTACCAGGCGTAGTGTGTGGGGTAGTCACGAATCAGTGCGATGGCCAGTTTGGCGAGGTCACGCGGTGTGGTGTAGTGGTCTTTGTGCGGCAGGCCGGTGCTGTTGACGAAGTGGCTGTCGAGCATGCCCAGTTCGGCGGCGTGCTGGTTCATCAGGGAGACGAAGGCGTCTTCGCTGCCGGCCACATGTTCAGCCAAAGCCACGGTAGCATCATTGCCGGACTGGATGATGACGCCCTTGAGCAAGTCCTCCACGGAGACTTTTTTACCCACTTCAATGAACATGCGTGAGCCTTCCATGCGCCAGGCTTTTTCGCTGATGCGGACTTCGTCATTGAGGCTGATGTTGCCTTTGGCCAGTTCGTGGTCGATGACGTAGGCGGAGAGCATTTTGGTCAGACTGGCGGGTTCCAGGCGTTGGTCGGATTTTTTCTCTGCCAGCACGCGACCGCTGTTGAAGTCGATGAGCAAATATCCCTTGGCTTTTATTTTGGGGGTGGCGGGAATCAGTGTTGCTGCTTGCACAGGGGCTAAAAACAACATGAACAAGATGACGATAAAAAAGGGTAATAAACGGTGCATGGCAGTGCTCATGGTGGTGTACTCAATGGATGATGCAGTTAATTTTGTTGAAATCAGTGTACGACACGGGGAGGCAGAGGATAGCGATTTTTACCTTATTCCACAACGATATGCGGCGAGTCTATACCCAGAGGCGATAGTTGTGAACGTAGTTTCAGTGCATCTGCTTCGGATTGCAATGGTCCAATACGCACGCGGTAAACATTGTAGTTGTTGGTGGCTTTGCGATTGATGGATATGTTTTGCTGGGTGGCGCTGACCAGACGATTGAGCAATTGCGAGGCGTTGTCGCGGTTGGTAAAGGCACCCACTTGCAGGTAAAGCTGGCCAGGATTGTTGGCAGCAACGGTAACTGCCGGCTGAGGAGTGGCGGGGCGTGACAGTGTGACGGGGGTGGTGTTGGCCTGTGATGTTTTTGCGGATGCGGCGGGGTCGATGACACGGATTTTTACCCGACCGGTCCCTTTGGTGGTGATGCCCAGTTTTTTGGCGGCGACGTACGACAGGTCAATGATGCGCCCGCTGATAAAGGGGCCACGGTCGTTGACGCGCACAATAATTTTGCGCTGGTTGTCGAGATTGTGGACTTCAACATAACTGGGAATAGGGATCGTTTTGTGTGCTGCGGTCATTGCGTACATGTCGTAGGGCTCACCACTGGAGGTGCGGTGGCCGTGAAACTTTGTGCCGTACCAGGAGGCATCGCCTGTTTGTACAAAACCACGGGCGGATTGGCGCACCGTGTAACGTTTGCCTTGTACCACGTAGGATTTGGGGTTGCCGTATTTGCTGCGTGGTTCGACTTTGGGCACAGCGTCGGCAACGCGGGTATGGTCCACATCTTTGGTGGGTGCGCTGTCTTGTGCGAAGCCGTAACGGTCATGTGGCAGTGAACCGCAGGCGCTGAGTAGCAGGCTGCTGGTTAACAGTAAAAAGACGGATTGCACCGTGCGGTTGTGTGGAAAAGATACGCGCATGATGGTCAGCCGTTGATGTTTTTGCCTGAATCTGTTTTGGCGGATTCAGCGGCCTGTTTTGACATGATGGCTTGTCCTAGCTGATAAACGGCCATAGCGTACAGCGGGCTGTGATTGTATCGGGTAATGACATAAAAGTTATCCAGGGCGATCCAGTGCTCGCGGCCAGCAAGAGTTTTCAGTTCGAGGAGTGCGCCCATGGCATTGAGGTCGAGTTTGCTCTTTGCGGTGGCTCCGCGTTTGCGCAGCTCGGCGATGGTACTGTGTGGCTTGTAACCTTTTTCGACCAGCACCTGAATGTGGTTGCTGCCGACAACGGCGGGCACGACGATGGGGTTGCCGGGCTGCCATTTATGGCGTTTGAAATAATTGGCGACACTGCCGATGGCGTCAACGGTGTTGTTCCACAGGTCACGTTTGCCGTCGCCGTCAAAGTCGATAGCGTAGTGACGGTAACTGCTGGAGATAAACTGGGGTTTGCCCATGGCTCCTGCGTAAGAGCCTTTGAGGGAGAGTGGTTCAATGTTTTCTTCGCGCGTCAATAATAAATAGTGTTCCAGTTCGCTGCGGAAAAATTTACTGCGTTTGGGGTATTGGAAGGCGAGAGTGGAGAGTGAGTCCATTACCCGGTAGCTGCCTTTGTGTCGTCCATAGCGGGTTTCGACGCCGATGATGGCGACGATGATTTCTGGTGGTACGCCGTATTCTTTTTCTGCTCGTTCCAGGGTTTCCCGGTTTTCATTCCAGAAGGTGACGCCTTCGTTAATGCGGGTTTGGGTGACAAAGATGGGACGATATTGATGCCAGGATTTGCTTTCTGCCGGACGGGTGATGGCGTTGACGATTTTTTCCCGGAGTTCGACTTGTTTAAACAGGGTGGTGAGCTTGTCTGCATCAAAGTCGTGTTTTTCCACCATTTCGCCAATGAACTGCTGCACATCGGCACGGGCGGCGACATCCTGTTCATCTATCGGTGTCGTGGCCATCACTGGCAGTGTTAGCAGGCAAAGAGCCGCGCAAGCGAGTTTGCAGCGAATAGACGTAGCGTGAAACAGGGATATGTGAGGTGTGGACATGAAAAGTCTCTTGGCCCTTATCGGGGCAGTAATTTACGATGTGTGTGTATGGACATGAGGATACCGAAACCAGCCATCAGGGTCACCATGGATGTGCCACCATAACTGATTAGTGGCAATGGCACACCGACGACGGGTAACAGACCGGTGACCATGCCGATGTTAACAAAAATATAAATGAAGAAAGTCATTACCAAGCCGCCGCCGAGTAGGCGGGTATAGGTGTCCTGTGCCTGACTGGCAATGAGCAGGCCGCGCATGATGATCAGCAGGTACACGGCGAGCAGGGCGAGGATACCAAACAGACCAAACTCTTCTGCATAGGCGGCGAAGATAAAATCGGTGGAGCGCTCGGGCAAAAAATTCAGCTGTGACTGGGTACCGTTGAGCCAGCCTTTGCCATATAGCCCGCCGGAGCCGATGGCGATTTTGGATTGAATAATGTGATAACCGGCTCCCAGTGGTGACTGTTCCGGATTGAGAAAAGTGAGTACCCGCTGGCGTTGGTAGTCACGCATAAAGTGCCACAGTATCGGGGCGCTGGCCGCCAGCACGGTGGCAGAGGCGAAGATCAGTCGCCAGGAAATGCCGGCAAACAACAATACAAAAATACCGGCACCAGCGATGAGCAGGGCGGTGCCCAGGTCCGGCTGTTTGGCGATGAGCAGGGTGGGAATAATGATCATCAGGCAGGCTATTAACAGGCGTTTCGAGGTGGGTGGCAACGGGTGGTCGCTGAGATACCAGGCCACCATCATGGGCACGGCGAGCTTCATCATTTCTGAGGGCTGAAAACGAAACAGACCAAGCTCCAGCCAGCGTTGCGCCCCTTTGCCGGTTTCACCAAAAAACAGTACGGCCAGCAGCAGGCCAATGCCCAGCCCGAAAAACCAGGGTGTCCAGCGTTTCAGTGTAGCGGGGGTGATTTGTGCCAGTGCCAGCATAATGGAAAAGGCTACGCCCAGGCGCACGACCTGACGCCAGACGATGTCGATGTTTTGCCCGCTGGCGCTGTACAGTACAAACAGGCTGACCACGGAGAGTGCGAGCAGACAAATCAGTAGTGGGGCATCCAGGTGCAGAGTTTCGGCCAGGGTGCGGCGATTAGTGCGCAATGCCTCGGCGCGGGCCTCAAACAGACTCACGATTCTTGTTCCTTTTGCTCTGGTTGCACTGGGCTTTCTAACATTTGGTGCAGATAATAATCCATGACTTTGCGCGCAATAGGTGCGGCCACTGCACCGCCGCTACCGCCATTTTCTACCACGACAGCTACCGCAATGCGTGAATCTTCCACTGGGGCAAAGCCTACAAACAGGGCGTGATCACGTAGCTTTTTGGCAATTTCTTCTTCCACATATTCTTCGTCTTGTTTGATGCCAAATACCTGTGCGGTACCGGTTTTGCCCGCAATTTTGTATTTTATGCCCTGACCAATACGACGTGCCGTGCCTTTGGGGCTGTGTACCACCTTGGTCATGGCGCGGATGATGTAGTCCCAATTGGCCTGGTTGAGCACGGGCACAGCAATATTGGGTACGGCAGGCTGGCCAATGATTTCCAGGCTGTCCGGATCTTCGGTGGCTGCCAGCAGGCGCGGACGCAGCTGGTGGCCGTAGCGGGACAGCGTGGCGGTGGCTTCTGCCAGATGCAACGGTGTGGCCAGAAAAAAGCCCTGACCGATCCCCGTAATCAGGGTTTCGCCAGGGTACCACGGGGTGCGTTTGGCTCGGCGTTTCCATTGGCGTGAGGGTACCAGTCCTGTCAATTCACCACTGGTGTCGATGCCAGTGAGGTCATTGAAGCCGAAGGGTTCAAGAAACTGGAAAATCCGGTCAATGCCCAGGGTCAGCGCCAGATCATAAAAATAAACATCGCAGGATTCAACAATGGCCTGGGTGAGGTCCATGCGGCCGTGGCCGGTTTTTTTCCAGTCACGGTATTTGTGATCGTCGCCATCCAGCATGTACCAGCCTTGGCAATAAGTAGAAACATTGGGGTCAATGAGGCCGTATTCCAGTCCGGCCAGTCCAACGAAAGGTTTGATGGTGGAGCCCGGCGGATAACGGCCGCGCAGGACACGATTGAACATGGGTTGGTCCGGGGAGTCCTGTAATGCACGGTAAGTTTTGCTGTCGATACCTCCCACAAACAGATTGGGATCAAAAGTCGGCATGCTCACCAGTGCCAGTACGCTGCCATTGCTGGGATCGATGGCAGCCAGCGCACCATTGTTATCGCCAAAAGCAGCTTCGGCGATACGTTGTAATTCAATGTCCAGATTCAGATACAAATTGAGGCCGGGTATGGGAGGGGTGCGTTCCAATACCCGCAGGGTGCGACCCTGGGCATTGGTTTCCACCTGTTCGACACCTACTTCACCGTGCAGCAGATCCTCGTAGAATTTTTCGATGCCGGTTTTGCCAATAAAGTCTGTGCCTTCGTAGTTAGTGCTGTCGATGCGTTGCAATTCCAGCTCATTGATGCGCCCCACATAACCCAGTGCATGTACGCCACGGCCATTAAAGGGGTAATGACGATAGAGATGGGCGACCGTATCGACACCGGGGAAACGGTGTCGGTTAACGGCGAAGCGCGCAACTTCGACATCGGAAAGCCGGGTGCGCAGGGATACCGGCTTGTGGCGCTGGGTGCGTTTCAGGCGTTTCTTGAAGCGGGCAATGTTTTCGTCACTGATCTCGATGAGCTGGCGCAATTCAGCGATAGTGGCATCTAGGTCGGCCACCCGTTCACGGGTGATTTCCAGTTGATAGCTGGGCAGGTTTTCTGCCAGCAGTGCGCCGTTGCGGTCGTAAATTAGCCCACGGGTAGGCGGCACGGCACGAATATGCACGCGGTTTTTGTCGGAGAGTACAGAGTAAGTATCGTGTTGCAGTACCTGTAAATCAAACAGGCGTACCAGCAGAAGAATCATCAGGGCTGCGGTCAACAGCAATGCAATAACGGCCCGGTTGGTGAACAGGCGGGTTTCGCGAAAGTGGTCCTTGAGTGTGGAATGTGAAGCCATGGGGCAATGTTTAGTGGTTTGTTATTGTTGCGAGTTTAGCGGACACGATAGGTTCGGCGCAGGCCACGCAAGACGATAAACAAGAGCGGCCACACCAACATGCTGGTGAGTGCAGGCAGCCAGTAAGCCCAGGTTTCTGCCGACTGTCCGGTGGCTCCCTTGATCCAGAACACCAGCATCAAATGCAGCGCAATCAGCAACAGCACGCTGACGGCCTGCTGCCACAGAGGAAACAAGCGGATGCGCTGGTGCAGGCGTAACGCTAAATAGGCGACCACGGCCAGTGCCAGGGCATTTTGTCCCAGCAGGGCACCGTGAGCCACGTCCAGCATCAGTCCAGCCAGCCAGCCGATGCCAACGCCAACACGCTCGGGCAAGGCGATACACCAATAGATCAGCACCAGGGCCACCCAGTCTGGGCGCAGGGTTTGTGCCCAGTCAGGCAGGGGCAGCATTTGCAGCAGCAAGGCAGCGACGAAAGTGAGCAGCAGGGTGAGCCCGCCGTGATGTCGGGCTATGTTTGCGGACATGGGCTTATGTTCAGGGCCATTCTGTTCAAGGCCATTCTGTTCAAGGACAGTGTGTTCAGGACCATTGCGCTCAAGGCTGTGCTGCTCCGGTGGCTGCTTGTGGCGTTGCGGCCTGCTCGTCCTTGTGTTGAGTGGTGGGCCAGATCAACAGGACTTCGCGAGCCTGTTCCAGTCGCGCAGTGGGCATGGCAGAAATGATTGCATAGGGCAGGGTGGGGTCTTTGACAATCCTGGTCACCACCGCCACGGGATAACCCGCTGGAAAACGTCCGCCCAATCCAGAGGTGGTGAGCAAATCGCCCTCGACAATATCGGCGCTGATGGGCAGATAGGGAATGTCCAGTTTGTCAGGTGCGCCAGTGCCCAAAGCGATGGCGCGCAGACCATTGCGGTTTACCTGGACGGGAATGGCGTGATTGGCGTCGGTGATCAACATGGCAGTGCTGGAAAATGGCCCAAGGTGGACGACTTGTCCCATGGCACCTTCGGCGTCCATTAGCGGTTGGCCGAGATAAACTTCATTGCGGCTGCCTTTGTTAATGACAATTTGTCGGGTGAAAGGCTCCAGACTCACCGCCAGCAATTCGCCGATGAGCACTCGCTCACTGATTTTTTTGGAAGATTGCAATAATTCACGCAGACGCTGGTTTTCTGCTTTTAATGATTGAAGCTTTTGCAGGCGCGCTTTGAACAAGGTCTGCTGAAGTTTAAGCCGGTTGTTTTCTGCCAGCAGGGTTGTTCTGCTGGAAAAACTGTCACCCACCCAGTGGCTTGCCGCTACGGGCAGGTTGATGACATATTGCAGCGGATAAATCAGCAGAGAGAGGCCAGAGCGAATGCCTTCAAGATGATTCTGGCGATGATCCAGTGCCATCATCAACAAAGAGAAGATGACCAGCACCACCAGACGGGTAGTAATCGATGGTCCCTGTATGAATAGCGGTTTTATCTTGGGAGCCTCGGCTTAGGAATGGAACACAATAACGCATAGCAAGTGGCATCTCTGCTTCAGCCCGTCTTCGCCCGTTCTTCAATCGCAAAAGCTCGAAATAAGAACGATTATTCCTGCACTTTTGCTTAATCTGAACGAGCACCAACAGTAGGCGCTTTAGGCGAATACAAACTCAATCAGAGCGCCACTTATTATAAATTATTTAATTGCTATTTCTTAAGTCTGAACAAAAAATTGAAATGTATTGCCTGCAGTTTACACCTGGGGCAGAAACGGCTGTTCGATAGTTTTTACCCAGTCGTTTTTTTATTCAGTGGTGAAAACGTCGGTACCCGTCTCATCGATCATTTCCAAAGCCCGGCCGCCGCCACGCGCCACGCAGGTGAGCGGGTCTTCAGCGATAATCACCGGCAGACCGGTTTCTTCCATTAGCAGCCGGTCTATGTCTTTGAGCAGCGCGCCACCACCGGTGAGCACCAGGCCGCGTTCGGCCACATCAGCACCCAGCTCCGGCGGCGTTTGTTCCAGTGCCGTTTTCACCGCGCTGACAATGCCTGATAAAGGTTCTTGCAGAGCCTCAAGGATTTCATTGCTGTTCAGTGTAAAGCTGCGAGGAATTCCCTCGGCCAGATTGCGCCCGCGTACCTCGGTCTCACGCACCTCGTCGCCCGGATAGGCATTGCCGATTTCCTCTTTAATGCGTTCAGCGGTGGATTCACCAATCAGCGTGCCATAGTTGCGGCGCACATAATTGATAATAGCTTCGTCGAAACGGTCGCCGCCAATGCGCACCGAGGCAGAATAAACAATGCCGGTGAGTGAGATTACCGCCACTTCGGTGGTACCGCCACCGATGTCCAGCACCATAGAGCCGCTGGCCTCGCTGACCGGCAAACCGGCTCCAATGGCCGCTGCCATGGGCTCTTCGATGAGATACACCTCGCGCGCACCGGCACCGGCGGCGGATTCACGAATGGCACGGCGTTCCACTTGTGTTGACCCGCAAGGCACACACACCAGTACGCGCGGGCTGGGATGAAAGAATTTGAATTTATCCGTGTGTACCTTGTGAATAAAATGCTGGAGCATTTTTTCGGTGACCGTGAAATCGGCAATCACGCCGTCTTTCAGCGGGCGGATGGCCTGGATGTTGCCCGGCGTGCGTCCCAGCATGCGCTTGGCTTCGGCACCGACGGCAGCGATATTTTTCGGGTTACCCGTACCGCGCTCCATGCGAATGGCGACCACGGAAGGCTCGTCGAGCACAATGCCCTGTCCTTTCACATAGATCAATGTATTGGCTGTCCCCAAGTCAATGGACAGGTCGTTGGAAAACAGGCCGCGGAATCGTGCAAACATCGTGGTTTTGGTCGCTCTTGTTTTGCTTATGTTTAGGCGCTAATGGCGCGGAGATTTTGCTCAGTTATTCACTGATTGTTTACTGAATGTTTTATTAAATACCAGCCATTACGAAACGACCTCAGTAAATTTCCGCTAATGTAGCAATGCCGGGGAGTTTCGGCAAGTTGTTGGCAAAGACTTTGGACGCAAGGGCATTTGTGATAGATTCTGCACTCTTTTTTAAAGTGACCCGTTCATCCCTTTTATTTTTGGTATTTTTAGAGATTTCATCATGTCCCTGGAAAAAAACGACATCGAAAAAATCGCGCATCTTGCCCGGCTGGGCATCCATGATGCCGATATACTGGACTATGCCCGTAACCTGTCCGACATTCTTGATCTTGTCGAGCAGATGTCGGCTGTGGATACTCGCGGTGTGACGCCTATGGCGCATCCGCTGGATGCCCAGCAACGTCTGCGCGCCGATGAGGTGACGGAAGTAAATCAACGTGAACAACTACAGGCCAATGCACCCCAGATGGAAGCGGGCCTGTTTCTGGTCCCCCAGGTCATCGAATAAAAAACAAACGTGTGTCAGTTTTTTATCGTTCTTTTTATTTTTAATTACTTTTCTCTCATTGGCCTGAATTTATAATGCACAACAAATCTATTGCGGAATTATCACAGGGGCTGGCCAGCGGCGAGTTTTCATCTGCCGAATTGACCCGCGTCTATCTTGACCGTATCGAAAAGCACAATGCCGGGCTTAATGCGCTGGTCAGTGTCACGGCGGACGAAGCCACGGCCGCTGCACAGCTGGCGGATCAAACACGGCAGGCAGGCAACGCCGGATTGCTGACCGGTGTTCCGTTGATTCACAAAGATATTTTTTGCACCGAAGGCGTGAAAACGTCGTGTGGCTCAAAAATGCTGGATAATTTTATTGCGCCTTACGATGCCACCGTAGTGGCCAAATGCAAGGCGGCTGGCATGCCCATGCTGGGCAAGGCCAATATGGATGAGTTCGCCATGGGGTCGTCCAACGAAACCAGTTTTTATGGTCCGGTGAAAAACCCCTGGGATATTGAAACAGTACCCGGTGGCTCCTCCGGCGGTTCTGCGGCAGTCGTGGCGGCACGTTTGGCACCCATTGCCACGGGTACCGATACGGGCGGTTCGATTCGTCAGCCAGCGGCCTTGTGCGGTATCACCGGCCTTAAACCCACTTACGGGCGGGTGTCGCGTTACGGCATGATTGCTTTTGCGTCGAGCCTTGATCAGGCTGGCCCGATGACCCGCAGTGCTGAAGATGCTGCCTGGCTGCTCAATATTATGGCCGGTTTTGATGAGCGTGACTCCACTAGCGTTGAGCGTGATGTACCGGATTACACCGCAGCGCTGAATAACGACCTGCAAGGTTTGAAAATTGGTCTGCCCAAAGAATATTTTGGTGAAGGTCTGGACGCTGACGTGGGCCGGGTGGTGGACGCAGCGATCAAACAGTATCAGCAAATGGGTGCCGAGCTGGTGGACATCAGCCTGCCGAACTCGAATTTGTCAGTGCCCACTTATTATGTGGTGGCCCCCGCAGAGTGCTCTTCGAACCTGTCACGTTTTGACGGAGTGCGTTTTGGTTATCGTTGTGAAGATCCTCAGGACTTGGAAGACCTCTACAAGCGGTCACGCGGGGAAGGTTTCGGAGCAGAAGTGAAACGGCGCATCATGATAGGCACTTATGCGTTGTCTGCCGGTTATTACGATGCTTATTACCTGAAGGCACAACAGTTACGCCAGCTCATCAGCGATGATTTTAAACAGGCTTTTAAGAAGGTGGATGTGATCATGGGGCCGACGGCACCTGATGTGGCCTTCAAACTGGGCGCTAAAGCCAGTGATCCGGTGAGCATGTATCTGTCAGATATTTATACCATTGCCACCAACCTTGCGGGATTACCCGGTATGTCGATTCCTGCGGGGTTCGTCGCCGGAAGCAAGGGCGATATGCCGGTAGGTTTGCAAATTATTGGTCAGTATTTTGACGAATCGCGTTTGTTGAATGTGGCGCACCAATTCCAGCTGGCTACCGATTGGCATCAGCGTACGCCAGCAGGGTTTGAATAATTAAAAATCCAAGGCAAAAATGCAAAGGCGCAGAGAATGCAAAGCTATATTTTCTGGCCAGTATTCTCTAAACCTTTTGCGTTTTTGCGTTAGATTGTATGTTGTAAAAACAAACACCAAACAGAGACTGAATTTATGGCATGGGAAGTTGTGATCGGGCTGGAAATCCACGCCCAGCTTGCTACCAAAAGTAAAATTTTTTCCGGCGCATCCACTGCTTATGGCGCAGAGCCGAATACTCAGGCTTGCGCGGTAGACCTGGGGCTGCCGGGTGTGTTGCCGGTTTTGAATAAAGAAGCGGTGCGCATGGCGGCCAAATTTGGTCTGGCTATCGGTGCCAATGTGTCACGGCGCTCGGTATTTGCACGCAAAAATTATTTTTATCCTGATCTGCCCAAGGGTTACCAGATCAGTCAAATGGAATTGCCCATCGTTGAAACAGGCCAGTTGGAAATCGAACTGGAAGATGGCTCCAGCAAAATAGTCGGCATCACCCGCGCGCATCTGGAAGAAGATGCAGGTAAATCCATGCACGGTGATTTTCATGGCATGACGGGGATTGATCTCAATCGTGCAGGTACACCGCTGCTGGAAATTGTTTCCGAGCCGGATATGCGCTCCGCCAAAGAAGCGGTTGCCTACATGAAAAAAATCCACTCTCTGGTGCAGTATCTGGAAATTTGTGACGGCAATATGCAGGAAGGCAGTTTCCGTTGTGACGCCAATGTTTCAGTGCGACCGGCAGGACAGAAAGAATACGGCACACGCGCCGAGTTAAAAAACATTAACTCTTTCCGTTTTGTGGAAAAGGCTATTGATATCGAAGTGGAACGGCAGATTGATCTCATTGAGGCCGGAGGTAAGGTCGTGCAGGAGACACGCCTCTACGATTCCGATAAAAACGAAACCCGTTCTATGCGTAGCAAGGAAGAGGCCAACGATTATCGTTATTTTCCCGACCCGGATTTGTTGCCAGTGGTGATTGAAGAAAGCTTCCTGGATGAAGTGAAGTCTACGCTGCCGGAGTTGCCTGATGAAAAAAGGCAGCGGTTTGTGCAGGCGTTTTCTTTGAGCAGCTACGATGCCGCTGTGTTGACAGCGAGTCGGGAGCTGGCCGACTATTTTGAGCGGGTGACACAAGTGGCAGGCGGTGAAGCCAAACTGGCAGCCAACTGGGTGGCCGGGGACTTGATGGGCGCACTGAATAAAGTGGGTCAGGAAATTGCGGAAAGTCCGGTGAGCGCAGAAATGCTGGGTGGCATGATCAAGCGCATTCAGGACAATACCATTTCCGGTAAAATCGCCAAGGAAGTGTTCGAGGCGATGTGGCAGGGCGAAGGCGATGCTGATACCGTCATTGAAGCGCGTGGCCTGAAACAGATTACGGACTCCAGTGCGATTGAACCGGTTATTGATGACATTATTGCCAACAACCCGGGACAGGTGGAGCAGTACCGTGGGGGTAAAGACAAGCTGTTTGGTTTTTTTGTTGGCCAGGTCATGAAGGCGACTCAGGGCAAGGCTAATCCGCAGCAGGTGAACGAATTGCTCAAACAAAAACTCAGTGGTTAATATACTGTTTTTTTGTTAATCATCTGTATCGGAGTGGCTCAGGATGTGGCGTCTTGTAAATATGAGTTATCTTGCAAGGCGGTATTGTAAATAATGACCTGATTGCGACCATTGTTTTTTGCAGCGTACAGCGCTTTGTCGGCATGAAACAGCAGAGTGGTTAATGCTGCCTCTGCATCCAGTTGGTTCTCGGTGAATCCGATGCCGATACTGGTGGTCATGCTGATGAGTGCCTGTTTGTATGTGACCGGGTTTTTTGCCAGGGTGTCACGAATTTTTTCTGCCAGGATTTTTCCTCCTTGAGTCGTGTCACTCAAACTCAGAATTAAAAACTCTTCTCCGCCCATGCGAAAAATGTAGTCACTGGCGCGACAGGATTCTTTTAATACTTCACCCATGTGGGCAAGACATTGGTCACCGACGAGGTGGCCGTATTGATCGTTAATGCGTTTAAAATAATCCAGGTCCAGCATGAGTCCGCTAAGACAGTGAGTTTCACGTTGTGTTTGTGCAAACAGCTGCGGGAATATTTGTTTGAGGTAGCGACGATTATGCAAGCCGGTGAGTGAGTCGGTGATGGCCGATTCTTCCAGCCGTCTGTGGGCGCGGTCGATCTCTTCCTGTTTTTCACGCAGGCTTTGCAGCATTTCGGAAAAACGATTGGACAACGTGTCGATTTCGTTGGTTTCCACGGCCCGGCCCATCATGGGTAATGCGCCCCGCGTCACTGCACGGGTGATCTCCATTAACTGGTTTAGTGGCCGGTTGAAGTCACGCGCAATGATCAAACCCATGGTTAGTGTGGCAAGACTGCCGAGTATGGCCAATGCAAGAATGATTTGGCTGTGTCGTTTTAATTGTTTGAGCACTTCCTGCTCTGAAATACCGTGCCACAGATGAGGTGTGCTCAGATTCTCACCCGCGAGGGGGATAGCGCGCACCTGATAAATGGTGTCGTTCATCACAATACTGCCACCGCGCGGCAGAAAAGTTTTACCTTCGCTTTCGGGCAGGCTGCTTAATTGCACGACATTGTATTTTTCGATGAACAGGTGGCCGCTACTGTAATTTTGATGCTGGCGGAGCCAATGATTGTCGAGCAGGTGAGTAATGGCAATGGTACCTAATAAAATGCCTTGGTAAGAAATAGACGCCCAGGCGACCAGTTCAAGTCCGCGTGAGCCCTGGGTGTAAAAAATGTTGTTTTGTGACTGACGCATGTGTTCCTGCACAGTATTGGCAAGGTCGGCATTTTTTGTGTTGAGTCGTGGTCGCCCATTCAGGTCGAGAAAGACAAAACGTTCTACAGGCAGCCAGCCAAAATCGCGCTTGAAAAGCCGACGCAAGGCTTCTTCTTCAGCCCCTATTTTGGTGACCATATACATATATTCCTGGATGCGTGGGTCATCACGAATGACTTCGGCATGATGCAGGAGCCCATTTTCTTCCATTTCGATATTGCCGGAGAGTAGGCGAGCTGTGTTTGCAAGGTTGTATCTGGCCTGTTCCAGAATGGCGTCGCGGGAATAAATATAGGTATACGCAAGCGTTGTCACCAAAAATGTGATGAGCAAAACGGTGTAAAAAAACAGGCGTGCGCGGTAGGTGGTCAGCATAAACAGAAAATATTATTGTGTTGCGACATTTGCTGGTGACTTTCGTCGCATCGGGTTGAGCGGTAGCAGCTCATATTGCCGGGCAACCTTGCGGAAGGCTTTGCCGGCTTGTGCTTCATTAATAAGTGTGACCACATCCGGTGACGGATTACGATTAGTGATGGCCGAGAGTTGGCGATAAAAGGGATATTTACCATTGCTCAGGTTTTCTGCTGTGGGCTTGAAACCATCCACCTTGATGATTTTTATCTGGTCTTTGGCGTCGAATATCCAGGTGGCACCGGTATGGCCAATGGCTCCGCTGAAATCGCTTACCCGCTGCACCATGGCCGCAGCACTGGTGACATTCAGGCGCTCCTGACGAAATGCCTTATGGTCGGGCAAAATGGTTTTCCAGTGACCGGGACGTTTTTTGCAGTGCAGGCGTGTAACCACCACGATGGGGTTATCCGTTTCATCTACGTCAGCCCAGTTTGTCAGATCACCACGGAAAATAGCGCGTACCTGATCTGAACTGAGGTTGTCCACCGGGTTGTCTTTGTGGGTAAGAATCAGAATGGGTTCTTTGACCAGTGGATAGACGATAAGTTGTTCTTTTTCGATTTCTTCATCGCTTAATGAACAGCAGATAAAACCAAATGTTTCCTGGCTTTGAGTGGCTTGCCTGGCGGCTTTGATGCCTGCATTGCAGCCGACGCCAAGCATGGAATTCTCACCAAACAAAATGACACGGCGTCCGACTTTGGTTTCCAGGTCGGTCTTGATGGCATCAAACAGAATCCACGCAAAATGAGCACCGACACCCATGAGAGCGTTGTCATTTTCGTGATTGGTGGCGTTGTGGTCAGCCGAATTTGTTGAAAAGGCAGGCCACGGGAAAAAGGTGATGAATACACACAAACATATACCTATGGTGCGCTGGCCTGCGTTCATTTTAAGTTTTCCCCAATTTCCCTATATTTGGTGTCTTGGTTTTGTTTCCAAAGTCACCGCCCGCTTCTTGCGTCCATGCCGCCGCCGTTTTCAGCCTGTTTTCGCTAAAGCGCCTACTTATTGTTGTGCCCGTACTTTTGTTCAATGTTTTCGTTTTTTGCCGACACTTTGCAGGCAATTAGGATGAACGAAGACAGGTTGAAGTATAGGTGCTAAACAGGGGGTTATTACATGCACGTTTCTTAACAATACGTCAACAGCATGTTATGTAATATTTTTGCGGGTGTTAACATCATGTCGGGTGAGCGGGAAAGATTAACCGGCCCGGGCCCGGGCTGTCGGGAAAATATATCGTTAGAACGGTAGGGTCAATTTCTTTATGTTTATTAAGGGTTATATTTTGGCGGGTATGTCTGGTGATTGACTACAGATAGGGCATTGCGGGTCACGGCGCAGGCGAATTTCGCGGAATTCCAGAGTGCTGGCATCCAGAGTTAACAAGCGTCCGGCAAGAGGTGTGCCCAGTCCACTGAGCAGTTTGAGGGCTTCGGTGGCCTGAATGCTGCCGATGATGCCCACCAGAGGGGCAAGCACACCCGTTTCGCTGCATCTGGCTTCGGCTTCTGGAATGTCATCGTAGAGGCAGCGATAACAGGGGGCATTGGTCGCTTCGTCGGGTGTATTCGGGAAAACGGATACCTGACCCTCCAGGCGAATGGCCGCGCCGGACACCAGCGGTGTGTGTGTGCTGACGCAGGCCTGATTGATGGCAAAACGGGTGGCAAAATTGTCGCAGGCATCGATGACCACATCTGCCTGCCGAACAGCTTGAGTGAGTGCTTCGTCAGTGAGTTTTTTGTCCAGCGTGTTTATTTTGATTTCCGGGTTCAGGGCATGCAGTGTGTCTGCTGCGGAGTCCACCTTGGCGCGGCCAATGTCACTGTGGCGGTGAACAATCTGCCGTTGCAGATTGGATAAATCCACGGTATCAAAATCCACCAGCGTCAGTTGCCCCACGCCAGCTGATGCCAGATACATGGCGACGGGAGAGCCCAGGCCGCCGAGGCCGATAATCAATGCGTGGGACTGCATCAGGCGTTGCTGTCCGGCAATGTCCATCTGGGGCAGCATGATTTGTCGGCTATAGCGGAGGAGTTGGTGATCGTTCATCGAAGGTCTCAGGGATAATCGAAAGTGGGCGCTTTTTCAGGAGTAATGTCGCAGATACTCCGGCCGTTGATCACGGCAGCCATGTTTACGTTGATTATAACAATTAACAAAGATATCGAGTGTGGAACTGGCCTGATCATGTTGATAACCCAGGTTCATCAACTGGGTTTCTTCCGTGTAATAAAATAATGCGCGTTTCATTTTGATCAACAGGCTGTTGTCGAGATGGAAGCCCACTTCCATCAGCGCAGCTTCCAGTGTTTGCAGGGTAACCTGGCGGATGTCGTAACTGACCTGAATACAGTGGTCAGTCAGGGCCCGGACATTTTCAATGCCGGGCACGTCCAGCAACAGGAGCAATGCCTCGCGGGCATCGTTGTTTGCCGGGTCCACATTGTGAAAGTGGATTTCACGGGTTTTAATGAAATCGGTAGCGAGTGAATCCATACCCTAATCCTAGCCCGATTACGGCCGAAATTCTACGTTTCTTGTGTGGACTCTACCCAGCGTCCTAGGCTGACACGGTCGTTTTGCGCCAGATCCTTTTGGGCTTGGACCTGCTGATAACCCAGTTTGCGCAAAATAGTGGGCACTGCCGTGCCCTGATTGTAACCGTGTTCCAGTAGCAGCCAGCCGGGTGGTGTACACAGATGCTGGCGGGCTTCGCTGCAAATAATACGGATGTCTGCAAGGCCATCCGGACCGGATTGCAGCGCGGTGAGCGGTTCAAAACGCAGATCACCCTGTTGCAGGTGAGGGTCGCCGGAATGCACATAGGGCGGGTTGCTGATCATCATTTCAAAATGTTCGTTGGCTAGAGGCGCACACCAGTGTCCTTCGGCAAAATGAATATTGTTGATCTTGAGTCTGGCTGCGTTGTTGCGGGCAATGGCCAGTGCATCAGGTGAAATATCGGTGGCGACGATTTGGCAATGTGGTCGTTCACGGGCAATAGCCAGAGCGATGGCTCCACTGCCTGTGCCGAGGTCAGCGATGCGCCAAGTGGCGTCGAGGGGGATTTTTTCCAAAGCCAGTTCCACCAGCGTTTCCGTTTCCGGGCGGGGGATGAGGGTATGAGGTGAGACGGTGAGCGTCATGTCCCAAAAGTCACGTTTGCCAGTAAGATAGGCGACGGGTTCGCCCTGGCAACGTCGTACAAGCAAGGTCTGGAATTGTGTGAGGTGCGCTGATTCGAGCATGCGCTCCGGCCACGTACGCAAAAAGGTGCGTGTTTGGTCCAGAGCATGGGCCAACAGAATTTCGGCATCCAGTTGAGGGTGTTCGTTCAAACCCGCGTTACGCAGTTGCGCTTCTGCATCCAGCAGGCTGTTTTTGATGCTGTCGGGCACGGCGAGCGGTGTGGTATTGTTGGGGTTATTCGTCACTTAATTGTGCAAGCTGTTGAATTTGATGCTCGTTGATCAGTGGCTCAACAATCGGGTCAAGATTACCCTGCATAATCTCGTCCAGCTTGTACAGAGTCAGGTTGATGCGGTGGTCCGTGATGCGTCCCTGCGGATAATTGTAAGTACGAATACGCCCGGAACGGTCACCACTGCCAACGAGTGATTTGCGTGTTTCAGCCTGTTCAGCATCCTGTTTTTCACGTTCAGCATTGGTGATACGGGCCTGCAATAATGACATGGCTCGAGCGCGATTTTTATGCTGTGAACGTTCGTCCTGACACTCCACCACAGTGCCTGTGGGCAAATGGGTGATGCGAATGGCTGAGTCGGTTTTGTTGACGTGCTGACCACCTGCGCCGGAGGCGCGAAAGGTATCCACCTTCAGGTCAGCGGTGTTGATTTCAATCTGTTCCACTTCCGCTATTTCTGGCATGACGGCAACGGTACAGGCTGATGTGTGAATACGTCCCTGGGATTCGGTTTCCGGCACACGCTGTACACGGTGGCCACCGGATTCAAATTTGAGCCGCGAGTAAGCTCCCTGGCCGATAATACGCAGAATGATTTCTTTGTAGCCGCCATGTTCACCCTGACTTTCACTGATAATTTCGATTTGCCAGCGACGGTTTTCCGCATAACGTGAATACATGCGAAACAGGTCTCCTGCAAACAGAGCGGCTTCGTCACCGCCGGTACCTGCACGGATTTCCAGAAAAGTATTGCTGTTGTCGTTGGGGTCAGTGGGTAATAACAGTTTTTGTAATTCGAGTTCCAGTACCTGCTGGCGGTCTTTGGCGTTTTTGAGTTCTTCCTCCCCCATCTCGCGCATGTCGGGGTCGTCATCTTTGAGCAATGATTCTGCTTCGTCAAGATCGTTTAACGTGGACTGGTAATCCTTGAAACATTTCACCACCGGGTCAATTTGTGCGTATTCTTTGGATAGCTCGCGGAACTGGTTTTGGTCCGACATGACATCTGGGTCAGCGAGCAGGGCGCTGACTTCTTCAAGGCGGTCTGCAATGGTTTCCAGTTTATTGTGGATTGATGATTTCATAGTGTGCCTGTGCGTTACTTTGCTTCACAGAGAAAAGAACAATTCCCACCCATAAAAAACGGCTGCCGAAGCAGCCGTTTTGTATCGGTGTGAGAATACTCGTTACGCGGTGACCCTAACAATCTTGTGGTGTAATAGCAATAAAAATAAAAACACGATGTATAAGAGCCTCTTAAAATGTGAATTAAGCGCTGAAAATACTTTTTTTAACAAATTACCCGGTATTTAACACTAGGGCCTGTTGACGTTTCACCTTGGTAACCAAAGAAAGCTGCAAGCGAGTGCCAGCATGCTCTGATAATTTCGCTTTAATTTGTCATATCTCGTCGCAATTGACCGGAAATGCTTAAGGCGAGCAAAGACATTTTCAACCAAATGCCGATACTTGTACAAGCACCAGTCCATATCATCATTGCCAACCGTTGAATTGCTTTTCCTCTGAATAACAGGAATTGATCGCTTTTCTTTAATTTGAATGCGCAAGGCCTCGCTATCATAACCCTTGTCCGCAATGACATATTCACTTCGTGGTAACGCCTCTACCAACACCGGGGCCGCCTTGCAATCGTGAGCCTGACCACCGGTGAGCATAAACAAAACCGGTAACCCAAACGCATCAACCGCCATGTGGATTTTTGTGGTTTTGCCCCCTCGGCTATCCCCAATTCCCTGATCTGCTGCGCTCGCAGCAGCGGCACTGTGTTGGTGGGCTTTTACGATGCTGCCATCAATAAACGCCCATTCCAAATCAGGTTCATTTACCAGCGATTGAAATATCTTCATCAGTTTATCTTTTGATGACCAATCGTTGAAGCGTTTGTACACCGTATTCCACTGGCCAAAATAATCAGGTAAATCTCGCCAGGGGCAGCCAACACGTAGTCGATAGAAGATTCCTTCAACAATCAGTCGATGTTTTGGCTTGTCATAGATATTTTCCGCACGCATGATGGTACGCAGCTTCAACCAGTGCTCGTCGCTGAGCATTAACCGGGGCATGGCAAACTCGTTTTGTTGTTTTCGCAAAACAAACAATACGAGGTTGCCTATTTATTTCAATAGCTTGGCACGAAACGTCAACAGGCCCTAGAGTGCAGAGACGCTGAAGGCGTAACCCTCTGGGTTCCGGTTAACAACATACTACGAGACGAGGTGCTCTCAGCAAAAAAGCACTTACAGAGTGATTCAGTCCTTAATTCAGCCAAGCTGCACTGACACCCTTGTTATTTGCTACGATGCGACGTCTGGATATCAGCGTACAGTCCCCGGCCTTTCTGTTGCTTTTTTCAGTTATTATTAATTGCAAAGCCTCGTTCCCAACATATGCTCATTCTATGAAAACCCTCATCGACAAAACCGGCAATATTTTCACCTTTCGCCAACGCTCCTCCGGCCAGCCTGCGGCCAAAAACAGCAAATCCTTCCGTACCTCTGTTGAGGCACGTACCTTCCTGCAACAATTTCCCTCCGTACAACTGAGCCAGCTGGGTGCTCTGTTCAGCGACGAGAATCAAACACCTCTGACAGATCCGGTAAGTATCCAGGCTCAAGTCATCAAAAACCTGTGTAAGGGGTCTCTCGTCGTGACCAGCCCCCCTAGGCCGATACCGAATAACACCGTCAAAACACCCGCTGGCACAACACAAAAAACCGGACCGGTGGAATACATCGACCCAGTGCCCGCCAGCGAACCGCCGCCGGCAAATCCGTCCCCTACCGACGCTGAAGCCACCGAAACCAAAGAGCAGCCCAACGTCACGAAGGAGGCGGAGACGCCCTGTGAAAGCGACCCGGTGAGCATGACCACCGGCGAAGAGCTGCTCAGCCTGGACGACTTCATGTTACCCGGCCCGGTCCCGCTGGTCTGGCGCAGAACCTACCGCAGCAGCCACAGCCGCAACATCGGGCTCGGCGCAGGCTGGGCCCACACCGGGTGCGAACATCTTTTATTGCACGACACCCGCGTGGAATATTTAGACGCCGAAGGCCGGAGCATTCCTTTTGCGCGCCCTCGCATCAAACAACGCAGCCAGCAGCTTAGCGAAGGGCTCTCTCTGGACTGGGACAATACCGACCAGTTTTGCCTGCACCAGACCGGCCAGCCAGACAAAATCTTCACCCGCATCAGCGGCAACCACTACCGCCTCAGCCAGCTTCGCCACAAAGCTTACCACCCGCCTGACCGGGACATTGCCCCCCGTCAGCGCGACACCGGCGAGCGCGGCTACGCCCTGAATTTTCACTACAACGCCCGGGGTCAGCTGACGCGTATCCTGAGCAACCGGGGGCGGGGACTGCTGTTTGAGCGTGATAGCCAAGGCCACATTCGTGCGATTTATCCGCTGGACACCGACGGACAACCGCTCACTCCCGCCCTTGCCGAATACGACTATGCCGACAGTGACCTCGTCGCTCACCGCAATGCCGATGGCCATGGCGAGTGCTATGCCTATCAAAACCACGTCATCACCCGCCGCACCCTCGCCACCGGTTTCAGCTTCCATTTTGACTGGGACCAGCACACCCCCGAAGGCCGCTGCCAGCGCCAGTGGGGTGATCACGATATTTATCATTACACCTTCGACTGGGATCCGGACAACCACACCAGTTACGCCACCGATAGTCTGGGCCACACCGCCCGTTATCACTACGATACCCATGGTCGGGTACTGGAAGAAATCGACAGACTGGGTGAGCACACACAGCACGCCTACAACGCCTGTGGCAAACGCATCACCACCACAGACCCGCTGGGCCACCAGACGCACTACCACTATGACGAGCAACAGCGCAGCACCGGCTATACTGATGCGCTGGGCCATTACACTGGTGGCCATTATTTCCGGGGCGAAATGACTAGCTTCTCCGATGCCGCCGGGCACACCTGGCAACGGCACTTTGGCCGCGACGGCCTACTCAGCGAAGTCACCGACCCGCAAAAAAACACCACCACCTACACGCATAACCGCGACGGTCTGCTGACCTGCATCACCGACCCGACCGGTCGCAGCACCCGCTACGGCTGGAATACCCTAGGTGAACTGATCCGGGAAACGGATCCCACCGGCAACCATCGACACTACCGCTACGACACCCGAGGCCGGATGATTGCCGTCACCGCACAAGCGGTAGGCCAACCCTTAAAAAAAGCCCAACAACAAGCCACCACCCGATATATCTACACCGCCAGCGGGCAAATGCGGCGCGTCACCACTCCCGAAGGAGAACACCGGGACTTTCAATACAACGAAGCCGGCCACCTGACCCGCTATACCGACGGTCAGGGACGCATCACCGAATACCAGTATGCCAAAGGACTAAGCCAGCCCGATCAACGCATTGACCCCGCAGGCCACATCCTGCACTACGAATACGACAGGGAGCGCAACCTCACCGCCCTGATCAACGAAAACGGCGACCGTCACACCTTCACCTACGACGCCAACGAACGCCTGATTCAGGAACAAGGCTTTGACGGCAGAATACAACGCTATGAATACAACCCTGCTGGGCATCTGATCCGACATCAGGATGGAGATCACATCCAGACAGACTTTGACCGCGACGCCCTGGGCCGACTGCACAGCAAGCTCAGTCGACACCTGATAGACCCGGATCAAAAGCCAGAGCAAAGCCTATACCGCTATGACCCTCTGGGCCGTTTGATCGAAACCGACAATGAACACCAACACCTGGCCTTTGACTACGATCCCCGGGGTAACATCACCCGCGAACACCAGCACGACCTCAACGGGGAAAAGCAACGCATTGGTGATCCACAGGACATTCACCACCGCTACAACCCGCTGGGCCAACGCATCGCCACACAACGGCCCGATGGTCGGCAGATCCGCTACGACTACCACGAAAGCCTGGGCTTTCAATCCCTCCATTTCGATGGGCAGTTGATCACTCAGGTCCAGCGGGACAGTCTGGGTCGGGAAATCACCCGTGAGCAAGGTGAACTGCACACCCGTACAGACTACGACCCGCAAGGACGGTTACAACAACAACGCACCCAACATCAGGCCCGGCAACACCCCCTGATTCAGCGCGACTACGGCTACGACAGCTTCGGCAATATCAACCGGATCAAAGACGGCAGCGAAGAAACCCGGTACCTTTACGACACCCTCAACCGGCTCAAACGCACCGAAGGCAGCCACCCGGAGTTTTTCGACTTTGACCCGGCAGGTAATATCCTCAGCATTAGCGAAAGCCCACATCACACGCCGGGCTTGAGCAAAGGCAACCGCCTGCTCATACAGGGTGACAAACACTTTGAGTACGATGAACGCGGTAATCTGATTAAGGAAACCCGAGGCAAAAACGGCAAGCTTGAAAAACGTTTTCAATACAATTTGCAAAACCAGCTGGTCAGAGTCGAGACCAACACCCGGCACGAAACGGTCACTTACAAATACGACCCGCTTGGTCGACGCATCGAAAAACACGATGCTTTTGGCTCAACACGATACCAATGGACCGACAACCAGCTGTCCCAGGAAACCCGGAAGGGGATCAAAAAGACGTATCTCTACGAACCGGCGAGTTTCCGCCCGGTGGCGCTGGTGCAGGATGATCAGGTCTACCACTACCACCTGGACCATCTGGGCACACCGAGGGAACTCACGGACGAACAGGGAAAAATCGTCTGGCGGGTTAAATACAAGACCTATGGTAATGTGGCCCTCAAAGAAATCGAGGACATTGAAAACAACCTACGATTTCAGGGGCAGTATTTTGATGAAGAGACCGGGCTGCACTATAACCGTCATAGATACTATAATCCTGATACTGGGCAATTTATCAACCAAGACCCCATAGGATTACTGGGTGGGGTTAATAATTATCAGTATGCACCCAATCCGACGGGGTGGATTGATCCGTTTGGGTTGGCATGTAAAGAAGAAATTGAAAAGCTGATGAAATCAACTAATCCTGTTGATCGGCAGAAAGCTATTGATGAAGCTATAATCTTATATAAAATTGATACAGTGGGCATTAAATCTATAACGTACGATCCAACATTAACACACAATGGGGTGGCGTCGTTTGATGGTACAGTTAAAATAGGTAAAGCCGCATTTGCAGCCTCAGCAACAGCTGGATGGCTAGGTTCAACTATTGCGCACGAAGGTGAAATCCACATAATACAACAAGCTAATAAGAAGCTTTGGTGGGGAGATGAGCAGGGTACTGCACTACAGGAAGTGCAAGCTTACGATCATGAGATCAACAAGGCTAAAAGATTTGGGCTTACTGAAACAGAAGTTGCAGACTTGAAGTGGGAAAGAAAAGGCTATTACAGTGATTTAAACGCGGAAAATAAAGCAAGGGCTGATAAAGGTGATTTTGCAACATATACAAAATAATAAATTATTTACCTATATTATTCTTTTATTTCTGTTTTATTCTATTGAGAGTATAGCGATGGAACCGATAAAGTTTACCATTGATGTTGATGAAGAAAGTCTTAGATTCACCTTAATCAATACAAGTTACAATGATATTGTAGTAAGCCAAATATTGTCTGTGGGCCCTTCTGGCAAACGAGGAAATGTTGAACTTTTTTTTATTGATAAACAAGGTGGGAAACATATTCTTTCGGCCAAAATTAATTTTAGACGATCCAAGGAGAGTGACTTTATTTCCTTGTCTCCTGATTCATTTATTGGGAAAATATTTTCATTTGAAAAAGTGAAAAGTTATTATAATTTGGTGCCTGGGGTGTATAAAGTAGAAGGTTTTTATAAAAATTACGACGGAGAAAAATACGGTGCATATACAGGGAAATCGAATACATCAAAATTATCAATCAATATAAAATAAGTAACTTATGTGGACTCCCCCGTTGTCAACCAAATCGATTGATTATTGATAATCTTCAGATTTTCTATCCCTTTCTCGCGTTTTCAATGCTACTTGGTGAGCAGTTAATTTTTCAACAAGAAATATAAAAACATCTTAACTGGGATCCGGACAACCACACCAGTTACGCCACCGATAGTCTGGGCCACACCGCCCGTTATCACTACGATACCCATGGTCGGGTACTGGAAGAAATCGACAGACTGGGTGAGCACACACAGCACGCCTACAACGCCTGTGGCAAACACATCACCACCACAGACCCGCTGGGCCACCAGACGCACTACCACTATGACGAGCAACAGCGCAGCACCGGCTATACTGATGCGCTGGGCCATTACACTGGTGGCCATTATTTCCGGGGCGAAATGACTAGCTTCTCCGATGCCGCCGGGCACACCTGGCAACGGCACTTTGGCCGCGACGGCCTGCTTAGCGAAATCACAGACCCGCAAAAAAACACGACCACCTACACGCATAACCGCGACGGTCTGCTGACCCGCGTCACCGACCCGACCGGTCGCAGCACCCGCTACGGCTGGAATACCCTAGGTGAACTGATCCGGGAAACGGATCCCACCGGCAACCATCGACACTCCACCCAATAGCAGTTTTAAATCCGACAATAATTTAACCTGGGAACCTCAGCTGGATCGTATTTCAAGTGCCCTTTAGCGTATTGCTGGCAAGGCACAACGACGCGGAATAGCAGGCTCTTTCAAGGCGTTGTAACGCCGCCAGCGGTGCGCTAAAGGGTGCATGAAGTGCGATAGCGATCTTCACCCAACAGGTGAACAGGTTAAATATAATGAAGCGTAAATGTATCAACAGGGTAGTTATGATCTCAAGCGGTCAACTGAGGTTTCCAGGTTTAAGTGTTGTAGCAATATCATTAAGTTAATGAAATATTGTCACCAACATCATAATGTTACGACAGACAGAGTGCGCTGTGCGCACCCTGTGATCTATCGGTATTGCCCCGTAATTGCTATGAGGGCAGTGATACCTGTGAATGGCCGGTGTTTCGTTACTCAGAAAAGGGTAATCGCTCTGTGGGTGAAATGTCGATTCAGAAGCTAAAGATTTTGGCGGGAGGATTGAAACTCGCTATTGGATCACAGGAAGAAAAGGTTGCAACCATGGCGAGGCTTATCGGGATAAAACGGCTAAAGATTGATGTGAAAGAGAGGCTAATCGGATCTCTTGTGGAATGCTGAATATAAGGGGTTGGGTGCTCGGTGCGCATCTCTCTGCTCATTTCCAAAAATATAAATATACCTAACAGGTAAAGCTTGATAGGATAAGGCCGATTTGGAAATTAGATTCAATGACAAAAAACTCCGTCGATTGTGCGAGGAACGGGCTGTTGCTGAGCGGAAACTTGGGGCGGCTTGTGCCCGTAAACTGCGTGCGCGCTTGAGCGACCTGGAGGCTGCTTCGGTGGTTACTGAACTGCCAACAGGTAATCCTCACCCCCTGAAAGGAGACCGGGCTGGCCAGTTTGCACTCAACCTGGCCGGTGCCAGGCGTCTGGTTTTTTCCCCGGCCAACGATCCTTGTCCTCGACATGCTGATGGTGGCATTGACGGGTCCCAGGTCACGATTGTAAATATTGAATATATAGGGGATTACCATGACTGAGTTGAGTGCTCCGTTTGCGCCAGGCTGGGCCTCCCCCCCTGGCGACACCATTCTCGACCTTATCGAAGAGCGCGGCTGGACTCAGGCTGAGCTGGCTGTGCGGCTGGGTTATAGCTCAAAACATGTCAATCAGCTGGTCAAAGGCAAGGTGCCGCTCTCTGAAGACGCTGCCTTGAAACTGGAGCGCGTTCTCGGTAGCTCGGTTGATTTTTGGCTGAGCCGCGAAGCCAAATATCGCACACATTGTGCCCGTTTGGCGGCAGCTCAAACCCATGCTAACTGGATCGGTTGGCTTGATGAACTACCGCTTAAGGAGTTGATGGCCGTGGGGGCGATTACAAAATGCCGCATTGATGCCAAAGCCAAACCCGCTTTAGTGGGCGCATGTCTACGTTTCTTTGGTGTTGCATCACCGGACGAGTGGCGTAATCACTATGGTGGCATGCAGTATAGTTTTCGCCGTAGCCGTGAAGAACAGAGTGATATCGGCGCAATCTCCGCCTGGTTGCGTATGGGTGAACGCCAAGCCGGAGCGCCAGACGGCCCAAAATATAACCGCGTCAAATTCGAGTCGGCGCTTAAAGCGATTCGTCAATTGACCCGAGAGACGCCACAGCAGTTTGAACCCAAA
>JAKIUF010000040.1 GCA_021647705.1 Gammaproteobacteria bacterium
CTAATTCAGCGAGTTTATCGACAACCCATTGTTTGCGGTGTTCGTAACTTTGGCCGGAGAATTCGTCGTTGCCACAGAGAAAGGCGCGTCGGACACAGCGTGAAATACAGTGGTAGTAGGGTGTTGAATCTAAACAGACTTGGTTTTTACGGGGGATTGGCATCCGTGCCTCCTTCATTCCGTGTGGGTAAAGTATGTCTCGTAATCTAACGAGGCTCGGTCTGGATGTCAATTAATTGATGGGTGTCTTTTTTTATTCGTTTTTTTATTCTTATTTTTTTACCCGGTTTACTTTTTTTACATTTTTTTGCTTTTATCTATTTTAATTTTTTATCCTTATTTTTACTTATTGCTTTACTGTTTTTTACTGTCTGGATTGGTGCTTTTATACTCTATCGGCAACTAGATGTTGTGGTGCTTGCTCTATTCCATAGGTGTTTTTTATTTTCTGACTCAACTTTAACCACTCTCCTGAACGCTATATACCACCTAAAAAATGTCGCAAAGCAGATGTTTGGCTGCTTATATCTAGTTATGATTTTGATTTATGGATAGGATATGTAACCATTCAGGTTGGATGACGTAGTTGAGCAGCCTAACGGCGTGTAGAGTGTGTTACGTTTTGTGGTCGACACCATGAAAGTAGGCGCTTTGCGTATCGTACATAATGTGCGAGAGCGGCCAGACGCACAATGCACTGTGTGTCTGATTGTAGTGGCAATCCTGACCGGTGAACTTTTCAGATCGATAAAACATGATGCTCAGCAACATGTTAATGCATCTTCCTCAGCGGTCAACTGCGGAATCCAAATTCAATATCCCGCCATAGATCAGCATCTGATTGAGCTTGTTTATAATTTTTCCGGGAATTTTTCGAGGGATTTGCATATTTACCAGAGGTAAAAATTATGCGTACAGGGACAGTATTCAGCGGGCTTATCGTGCTCGCTATCGTTATGTTGGTTGGTTGTGGGAAAGATAACTCTGCTTCGCCACCAGATATCAGCAATGTCATCCTGGGTGGTAGCGCAGTAAAGGGCATTATCAATCTTGGTAACGTGGTAGCCGAAGAACTGGATACCAACGGCAGAGTCATTGCCTGGGTGGGCAGCACTATTACCGGTATTGATGGTCGTTACAGGCTCACAGTGGATAAAAATAATTATAAAGGTGGACCTATTCGGGTCACTGTCAGCGCTGATGCAGATACTCAGATGAAGTGTGATGTACCAGCAGGCTGCGGAGTACGCGCAGACGGTATCTTGGATAGCAACAACGTGATTGATTTCGGTGAATGGTATAAACCCGGTAGCTTGACGATGATCGCACTGGTTGCAGAGGCCGTTACTGGTGACAGCCTCGTTGTTAACATTACGCCCTATACCCATTTGGCGGCCAGTCGTGCTATGGAGGCACGCTCATTGGACGCGGCGGGGATTTATAACGCCAATTCCGAAGTGTCCAATTTGTTGGGTGGTGTTGATATTCTTAAAACTGAGCTTTTGGATATCACCGATGATGATATGGTGATGGGTGGCTCTGCGGTGGAAATTATCTATGCCGCCTTCTCGTCTGCGATTGCCACCTTGGCGGATACTTCCGGTGGTAATCCGGATGTTGATGGTGTGCTTGCTGTTCTGTCAAATTCATTTATTGGTGGCACGATCACCGCCACTGATGATGGTTTGGACGATAGCATGATTTCTTTGCAAGAAATCATTGATGGAACGCGCAGCGTTCTTGGTAAAAAGGGCATTGCTGTTGAAACATCAGGAAGAATCACTGAGTTACAAATAAGAGTTGATGAGGCCACTGCGACTGGCAGCAGCATTGATCCGAAACCCAGCCCCATCACCGGTAGCTCTGCGTTGGCCAGAGTTAAAGCTTTTATAAGTGATATGCGTACCTGGGGATTCGTTATTAAGGAGGAGGGTCAAGCTGAACGCAGTGCTCTTATGCAACAAGCGGGTATGGCAGCCATGGCTGCAAATGCAAGTCATAAGTTCCTGACAGGGCCGGCTTTTTCAGGTGTGTTTGATGCCATCGAACAGAGTTTTTCGAATGGGCTTGTCTATGGCAACCTGAGTGATTTCACCGTAGGGTCGCCGGATGATCCACAATTCAGCGCCGGTACTATCACCAATGCAGCAGGTATTATTACGGTTATCAATGGAGTGATTAATGGTGTCACGGTTAATATGACGGTGCAATTACCTGCTCATGGCGTAACGGCATCCAGCTTCACGTTGGGCATTATTTCTGCCAGCTTGCGTAGTGTGGCGACGGATATTGATATCAATAACGGCACCATTACACTTAACACCGTAGAGCTATATACCGTTAATTGGATGCCAAGCGACTTGAGCACTGACATTATTCCTCGCATCTCGCACGGCTCCATCAACCTGGATATAGCATTGACACAGAAACTGGATGCTATGAGTGTACCTATAGCTGCGCCGGTGACTTTTGCGGGGAGTCTGGCTGTTACGCTGGCAGAACCCGTAGGCGGTGGTTTTGGTAGTGCCTGGGTCAGGTCCAATTCTTTGGTGATGAGTGGCAGTATCAGCGATACCATCGGTAATAGTCTGGATGCTCATCTTGTGGGCAACACTACCGGTATTAATGGCGGTCTTGCCAGTGGCTTTTTACCGCTGGGTCCGTTGTCAACGGGGAGCGTGGGTCTGTCTTTCAAGCTGCAACTGGCCGGTTTGCCAGAAGCTTCCGTCAATATGAGCAGTAGTCGAGCCGGGTTTTATGAAGATGGTGCCACGACTATTGTTGTTAACTACGGTTTACGACAAATTGTTATAAATACCAGATACACCGGTATGAGCAGTATCTCCACTGCGAACGTAACGGGCAGTGTCACCATCACTAATCAGGATGGCGTCAGTATGACCATGGAGAATGATTTTAAAATTACGCCCGGACACATTGTGCTTAATGGTCAAATGTACGGCACCATTGTCCACCTGAATAATGGGCTGACGAAAATTATCTACACCGACGGTACCTTTGAAGTTTTGTAGTATTCACGGTTGCACGGTTAAATATGAATTAGGCGCTAAATCGCCATGTTTTCAGTGTCTGTCAACAAAATTTGGAGAATGAAAACCCAACGCAAAGGCGCAAAGACGCAGAGAGCGCAAAGGGTGAGAGGATAACGGGAAAAATATATATCCATGGCGCTAGCGTTTTAGGTATTAAGGATTAGAAAAATACTTGTGGGTAAGTTTATCTGGCTTAGGTTAATACCTAAGTCTCAATCGTTACGAGGATATCTCTGCGTTCTCTGCGTCTTCGCGCCTTTGCGTTAGATTTTATGATTTGGGTATTTTTTAGCGCTTAATTGACATCAAAGAAGTATTCAAATGACGGGCGATGTTTTTGCCGGAAGGTGTTTGTTGCTGGTGTGACAGGGATACATCAAACGGTACAATACCGAGGCAGTCGCCTGGCAGCCGCTGTTTCAGGGTCATGATATTTTCGGTTGCACAAATCAGCTCTGCACATAACATGTTGCCAACCCAGGCCGTGTGTTGCAGGCCATGTGCAGCAATGCTTTCTGCGGTTAACAGTGCATGACTCAGGCAGCCCAAACGTAAGCCCACTACATTGATGACCGGCAACCCCAGCGCGGTTGCAAGATCAGCCATGGTTTCATTTTCATTCAGCGGCACTTGCCAGCCACCGGCACCTTCAACAATCACTACATCGGCCTGCGCTGCAATTTTTTCGTAAGCACGACAAAGGGGTTCGATGTGCATGGTGGTATTGTTTTGTGCAGCGGCAATATGCGGTGCAATAGCCGCTTCAAAAGCATAGGGGTTAACCACGTCGTAAGGCAGTTCAAGATTGGCCTGTTGCATCAGTTGCACAGCATCATTGTTGCGCAAACCTGTTTTTGTTTTTGTGCAGCCTGCTGATACAGGTTTCATTGCAACAACACTTAACCCCTGTTGTTGTAGTGCTGCCATCAGACCCAGTGCAATGGTGGTTTTACCCACATCGGTGTCGGTGCCGGTGATAAAAAACCCTTTACCCATTAGCGGCGTACACCAGGGTTCATCGGATTAACGGGCATGCTGACAGTGACCTCATTTTTACCGGCAAGTGGTGCCCATGCGTGCCCGTAGACCACCTCGTAGGTCACTGGAAGGGTGCCTTGGTGACGCAGTTTTTCGTAGGCTGCGGCCATGTTTTTTAAACGTGTTTTTCCGGTTAGCGTGTGGCGACGTTCGCTGGCCATGTTATGCGCGCCCAGGGTTTTGAGTTCACGCATTAGTTGATAAACATCGGGATAAGTGAGAGTGAAATTTTCCACGTCCATCACCGGGTCAGCCAGGCTGGCACGCAGCATGGCATCACCAATGTCGTGCATATCAACGAAGTCATGCACATGCACAGCCTCACTGGAATCAGCGTCTGCCACCTGCCAGCTTTGGCGTAATTCTTTCAATGTGTCCGGGCCAAAGGTGGAAAACATCAGCAGCCCACCGGGCTTAAGCACCCGTCGAAATTCAGCAAAGGTATGTTCGAGGTCATCACACCATTGCAGAGTCGCGTTGGAAAAAATCAGCTCAACGCTGTGGTCGGCAATGGGCAGTTGTTCAGCATCAGCACAAATATAACTGTTTTTAGTTGTCCATTTGTTGAGTTGTTTGTGCAGCCAGCCGTTACGCTGTCGGGCGTATTGCAGCATGCGGGGGGCAAGGTCCAGCGAAATGATATGGGATTTTTTATATCGCCTGCCCAATGCTTGCGAGCACACGCCAGTGCCTGAACCGATATCCAGTATGCTATCGGGTTTAAGCCTGACCAGTTCCAGTCGCTCAAGAATGCGCTCACCGATTTCACGTTGCAATACCGCCACATCATCGTAATGTTCAGCGGCAGCATCAAAAGATTGACGCACACGCGGTTTTTCCAGTTTGTGTAATGGGTTTTGTGAAGGTGTGTTGATTGTCATTAGTGGTATGGCAAAAATCAGGATAAAAAAGAAATGAGCGTTTGCAGAAATTCATCCGGGTGTGACAAAAAAGGCGCATGTCCTGCGCCGGGAATCATCGACAGACGGGCACCGGCAATCATATCCCGGGTTTTTTCTGCGGCTCTGCGCCGAAACAATGAATCATGCTCTCCGCTAATCAATAATGTGGGACAGGTGATTTTTACCAGTTCGGGACGCAGGTTTGTGTGGCGCAAAATCGCCAGCCCGGCTTCCAGTGCAGCAGGTTGCGGGTTGCCATGCCGAAATACTCGTTCGCGCAGAATGTGTTGTTGTTCGCGGGCGTGTTCACTGCCCATGGCCTGAATGGCGATAAAGCGTTTAATGGTTTGCTGGTAGTTTTGTTTGAGGCCATGGGCAAAACTGTCCAGCACTTCGGCGTCAGTGCCATCGGGCCAGGTGTCATCGCGCACAAATTGCGGCGCACTGGCGACAAGAACAAGCTTGCGAATGTTATCCGGGTTATTCAATGTCAATTGTGTGGCGATCATGCCGCCTAATGACCAACCGACAAGCATGGCATTTGGGGGCACAAGGTCATTAATGGTTGCCGCCAGATTTTGCAGACTGTAATCCGCAAGGCTGTCCAGGCTGCGCCCATGACCCGGCAGGTCGAGCAGGGTGACGCGAAACTGTTTTGTGAGTGTGGGCAGAATACCTTCCCACACGTCCGCATTCATTCCCCAGCCATGTAACAAAACAACATCAGGTCCGTTGCCGAGCGTTTGAGTAAAAAGATTCATGGCATTATTTTCTGTGTACTGGCATCCAGCGCGGCAAGTAACCGGTCAACCTGTGCAACAGTATGATTGGCACACAAAGTGATGCGTAATCGGGCACTGCCTTCGGGCACGGTGGGTGGGCGAATGGCACTCACCAGAATTTGATGTTCTTGCAACAGCGTTTCACTCAAGGCCATAGCCTGTTTGCTATCGCCGACAAGCAATGGCTGAATGGGGGTTTGTGAGGCCATTAATGTTAACCCCAATTGTTCTGCGCCGCTTCGAAATTGCTGAATAAGTGTGGCGAGTTTTTCGCGTCGATCATCGGCAGCACGTAATAAACCCAGGCTGGTGTGTGTTGCTACGGCAACTGCGGGTGGTAGCGCTGTGGTGTAAATATAACTGCGTGCTTGTTGAATCAGCGTTTCAATCAATGCTTCGCTGCCAGCGATAAAAGCACCAAACGTGCCGAAAGCTTTACCCAGTGTGCCCATCAGTATGGGCACCTGGTTTTGGTCTAACGCAAAATGATCAGTTGTACCGCGCCCCTGTTGACCGATAACACCTATTCCGTGGGCGTCATCCACCATCAACCAGGCATTATGTTGCTGTGCTGTTGCAGAGAGTGCAGGCAAAGGTGCCAGATCACCGTCCATGCTGAACACGCCGTCGGTGGCGATGAGTCGGCGTTTGTTGTTTGCGGTGTGTTTTTGCAGGTGTTGGTCGAGTGAATGAACATCCGCATGCAGATAACGTTGCAAGCGTGCGCCAGACAACAGTCCGGCATCGATCAGCGAAGCATGATTGATACGGTCTTCCAGTATGGCATCGCCTTTGCCCACCAGACTGGTAATCACACCCAGGTTGGCCATGTAGCCAGTGGAAAATAACAGTGCGCGTGGACGACCTGAAAAATCTGCCAGTTCTTCTTCCAGGGCATGATGGGCACGGCTGTGGCCATTGATAAGATGAGAAGCACCGGCACCGACACCATATTCATCGGCACCGCGTTTCAGTGCGACAATAACCTCCGGGTGATTGGCAAGACCGAGATAATCATTGCTGCAAAAATTGAGTATGTTGCTATCATCTAACGATAAGCGGGGGCCCTGTGGACTGGTTACGATGCGGCGTTGACGATAGAGAGACTGTTCGCGACGTTGTTGCAATGCTGGCGCGAGGGTTTCCTCCATTGAATATTGGCTTGTCATTTTTAATACGTCAGCATAAAAGTCTAATGTGAATTAAGTGCAAAAACACGCTGTTTTTAAGAATTACCGGGTATTTAACGCAAAGAGCGCAGAGGCGCAGAGGACGCAAAGTTTTTAGTGTTTTTCTCTGCGTCCTTTGCGTCTCTGCGACCTCTGCGTTTATAACATGTCACTTGTTCGGGAGTGTAAATCTCTGGATTCCGGCTAAAAACATGCCGGAATGACGGTGTTTCCAGAACGTAGGTTGGGGTTCGTGCCTCACCCCAACCTACCGCCTTACGATCAAGGCAGGCAATTATTGTTAACTGGCAGCACGACGTTGCTGGGTATCACCACGCACACGTAACTTTAAATCATCAAACATTTTCAAATCATCATCCACACTGCGCCCGCTGGTGGTGAGATAATCACCGATCATCACACCGGAAGCACCCGCCATAAAAATCATTGACTGCATATCACCGAGAAACTGGCGACCACCGGCAATGCGAATTTCAGCTTTGGGTAACAAGTAACGAAACACGGCAATGCTTTGCAAAATTTCATAAGCCGAAAGCGGTTCACGATCAGCCATGGGGGTGCCTTTTTGCGGGCTGAGAAAATTCAGTGGCACGGATTCCACGCCGAGATCACGCAATTGCACAGCCAGCTCAATGCGTTGGTCGAGGCTTTCACCCATACCCAGAATACCGCCCGCACAAACGCGTAACCCGGCATCGCGGGCATGGCGAATGGTATCGATGTTTTCCTGATAACTGTGCGAAGTACACACGTTGTCAAAAAAGCTTTCCGCAGATTCCAGGTTGTGATGATAATTTTCCAGGCCCATGTCTTTTAACTCGCTGGCGGTGCCTTCCGTGAGCACACCAAGGCTGGCACAGCGACCGATGTCAGAGCTTTTATCCATTGCCGAAAAATACTCCCCCAGTTTTTGGCGTTCTTTATCAGAGCGCATGCCCCACCCTTTGGAGACCACGCCGAAATCGCTGGCGCCCCATTCACGGGCGCGTTGCGCCTGTCGGGTCAGTTCGGTACTGTCGATGAATTCATAAACAGGCGCGATGGTATTTTTGTGGTGGCCACTTTGGGAGCAAAAGGAGCAGTTTTCCGAACAATTACCGGAGCGTACGTTGGAGATAGCGCAGACCTCGATTTCATCACCACGATTGGCTTTGCGAATGCGGTCGGCACCGGCCATCAGCCAGGGCAGGTAATCGTGATGCAGGCCAATGAGCCACTGGCCTTCAGAGGCGCTGGCTTCATCGCCATCAAGCACTCGGTGAGTGATGTCATCGATGCGTTGGTAAATGGCGTTATCCATGGGGGCTCCGGTGTTGTTGGTTGTGCTGTGTGGCTGAGATAAGTCGAGGGAGTATTTTAGTGGCTGGCGATTGGCTGTCAACCAGGGAGGTGACAGAAAGTGAACAAGTGGATAAAAAACGTACAGTTTCGGCTGTCAAACAGCCTGTTGCCCCCTGTGTGTATTTTGTGCGGCGTGGTCGGTTTTGTGAGTAGCCATCGTAGCAGAGACCTATGTTTGCCCTGTTTGCAATCTTTACCTTGGATAGGGTCGCAATGTGTTCGTTGCGCTCTGCCGTTGAGTGCCACGGCTGTCGAAGCCTTGTGCGGTCGTTGCCAAACACAGCCTCCTGCCTTTGAAGCCTGTTTGTCGCCTTTTTATTATCAGGCTCCGCTAGATCATCTGTTGCTGGGCCTCAAATTCAACGGCCGATTGGCGCAAGCACGCTTGTTGGGTGAATTGATGACTCAATGGTTGGCCTCCGTGGTAGAAGTTCCACCCGAGCAGATTATTCCTGTGCCCCTGCATGCTACGCGGTTGCGTGAGCGTGGTTTTAATCAAGCGGTGGAATTAGCACGGCCGGTAGCCAGATATTTTGATTTGCCGCTGAATCTTCACGGAGTACGGCGTACACGGGCCACTCCGCCGCAGTCGGATTTATCGCGTAAAGAACGCTTGAAAAATATTTGTGGTGCGTTTGACGTTATGCAGCCAATGAGTGGCAGCGTGGTGATCGTCGATGATGTGATGACCACCGGCAGCACGGCACATGAATTGGCAGCGGCCTTGTTGAGCGCTGGCGCAGAGCAGGTAGAGGTGTGGGTTTGCGCGCGAGCGTAGTGCGGGCATATTGTGGGTGTTCATGTACAAATTTGATTGCACATATTCATGCTGTTTGCGATTCAGGTGTTAATCTGACCAGGCAAGCCCGTCCACAAATGTGAGTTAAGCGCCAAAAACACGCTACCCTTAAAAAATCACAGAGCATTTAACGCAGAGGCGCAAAGTTTTGTGTGTTTTTCTCTGCGTCCTTTGCGCCTCTGCGACCTCTGCGCTTATAACACCTTAACTTGTCGGAGCCACTACAACATAACCTTCCACTGTACTGGAACGCTTACCCGGGGGGCTGGATTCCGACTAAAGGCATACGGATAACCCACATACCAGTGTTTTTCTAGTCATTAACACCTAAAACGCTAGCGTCACGAGCATAGCTTTCCTATTTTGCATCGCAATTTCGCTTTTTTCGGATCATTCTATTTTCTAGTCATCATTTTCAGCCTGTATTTGCTCGTTTTTCAATCACGGTTATAATACAGGGTATGAGCTTTACTCTTTTGCTGATTTTTCAATGAATCAAGTTGTTTCTCCGCACGTCAGGGAATGTTGTGCGCACAGCAGGAATTGCAGTTTCAGTTGATGTACTTATTGTCATTATCTGAAATTGGTTTCTGTTACATAACTCTACAGGCCTTGAATGCAGCTCTTTATCAACAAAATACCGTTGTATTACCTATGTGCAAGGCACAGATTAAATCTGTGAAGTATTTTTCTTCTAACTAATTGAGCTTATTTGAATCAATATACAGGCCACCAGTGGTCAAGATAGTCCATTAACCCGCCGTTAGGTAAGCCATTAACGTTTTTTCGCCAAATCGTTGATTAGGAGATTTATGAAACAACACAATATGTCCAAGTGTGCGATAAAAATACCTTTTACCCTGTGTTCCTTTACCTGGGTTATCGCCAGCCTGTTTTTTATGTTTGCTGCCAGCCCCACGTTGGCTACAGATGATGATTATCTAAGTGCGCTGGAAAATGAAACGGGCAATAGTGTGCCGTCCAAAAAAGTATCAGCGGCTGACAACTACCTGGATGCATTATCCACAGAGGCAGAAGCTAGCGCCCATGTGCCAGCTAACACAGACAATACCAAGCCTTCGAAAGAACAGCTTGCATTGGAAAAACTCCTGCAAAAAGAAAAGCCCACGACTTTCAAATACTACAAAAAACTCAATCGTTGGGACAAGGCAACGGTAGTCGATCTTTACCGCACTGACAATGTGGATACATCCACGAAGTTTGACCATCTGCGGAAAAAAATTCTGGACCTGTATTTTAAACGATAATTTGTAACAGCCTGCTTTTCAGCAACCCGTTTAAAACGATAAAAAAACACTTGCGCCCCTTTTAATATTACCGCCACGAGAAATACACCATGAAATATACTTGCTCAGCCTTGCCCACCTCTGTTGTGATGGCCATCGTTATTCTGCTGATGTCGACTAACACTCTAGCGCTGGAAGTCAAAATTACACAGGATATGGCCTCCATGCCCGTACACCATGGTGATGACTTTATTAATATTCAGCGTATCCAGGATCAGGATAATGTGCTTACGGGGGGGTATACAAAAACCTCACGTAAATGCCCGCCATTTTGTATTCAACCGTTGCATGTAGCTCCTGGTGTTATTACTGTGGCCGAACTGGAGCTGTTGGAATTTATCGATAAAAAATTGGAAATGGGCAGCGGCATTCTTATCGATGCGCGCACTCCGGCATGGTATCAAAAAGCCACCATCCCGGGTTCCATCAATATTCCTTTTACTCATTTTGATCCGGAAAAATCAGTGGCGACACTGGCTGATGTGTTGCTGAAATTGAATGTCCATAAAAAAGGTACGAGCGGTGGCTCCTTTATGGATAGCATCCATAATTTTTTTAGTGGCGATGCCAATGCCGCAGATAATCCTTGGGATTTTTCACAGGCTAAAGAGATATTATTGTATTGCAACGGCATTTGGTGTGGTCAATCACCGCTCGCGATTAAAAACCTGCTCTCTTTAGGTTATCCGCCTGAAAAAATTTATTACTATCGTGGTGGTATGCAGGCTTGGCAATCATTGGGACTGACGATAGTTGTTCCGAAGTAATCCTTCATAGTATTAGCGCTTGAACCATTCAAGTGGATTGAAGTTATTTTGGTAAGGCACCCGCCGAGCATCGAGGCGTTTTTGTTTGATGAGGTGCAGGTAATTTTGCATCTGGTGCTGGTGCAGGTTTTCCTCGCTGGGCTGTTCGCTGAGGAAACTTGTCGTTCGCCTCAGACTGCCCCATTCACTTAGCCGGGCATAGTCTTTTCCTTTCAATAGCAGAATTTCCTGACCTAGAGGCCAGTAAATATCAGCGCTCTCTCCTAGTTGTCGCCAGTCCCCTGTGAGATCGAGAAAGGGAACTAGCGGTACAACATCTTTGGGCATGACGACACGGGTGATGTTCAAATGTTGATAGGCGGTGGCACCGGCGGTATTGGTCAGCTTGGGTTGGCCGAAGGTGATCACACGCATAACCGGGAATGAGGCGGCATCAAGGTGCATGGCCAGCGCCAGTGCTACGGCACCTCCCAGACTATGGCCAGTGGTCTCGATGCGGTAGTTGGGTTTGAGGTGAGGTTTGACTGCATGATAAATACCTTCAGCAGACCGGGCAAAGCCATGATGCAAGCGTACACCGGTATGTTTATCGGCAACCAGTTGCATATTCAGGTTGACCAGCACATTTTCCACATTGGCCGTACCCCGCACAGCAATACGTTGTGTTTTGGTATCGTCGTTAGTGGCCAGGAAGTAGAAGACCTCTACTTCCGGGATGCGGCCATAGTGGGTGAGGGTATAACCCTGGGCAGAAGTTGTCTGGCGAATAGCGGGTTCTGTCTGATAGGCGGCATTGGCCATGTGTGCAAATGAGAGGAGTTCGGCAAATATTTTATCTGCCCGTGGCTCGTTGGCCTGTGTGGATGTGGTGACAAACAGGGCCAGTAGACACAGCCAGACCATTGAGCGAGTGGGGAATAAAGCATGAAAGATGGTGTTTGGCATAAAGGTAAGAGGGTCAAGCCTATTTAATAAAACCTAAGATCTTTATTATCATATCAATCTTCCTGGAAAAATCATTATCCTTCAGCTCATTTTTTATATCTCTAATAGCAGGAGATACACTCCCAACATGATTTAAACCAAATGCTTTCGCAATCACATTTAGCGAAATATCACCATATTGTTGACATAGGTAAATTGCTATTTTTCGTGGCAGGTTGGTCGTCTGGCGACCCGCTTTTCGCACTTTTATGGTACTTGTTTTAACTTTATGCACTTTTGCGACAGCTTCAACAATATCGTCAATCCCTGGGCGTTCAGATAATATCTGAGCTAGCTCAACGTTGACTTTTAGCTTATTTTTTTGCGTGGCGAGCGCCTCTTTGAATATTTTATCGCCAATGACTGAAGTCATATTGCCTTTATTATAAAATGAAAGGGTCTCTTCATCAGTTCCCTGTTCAACAAAGGCTTTATAGCCAACATACTTCTGCTTATTCCCAAGCATTTCATAAGTTTTTTCCCGATAAAGCCAAGAGCTGGCTTTTGCTTGATTAATATAGGCAGGATAACTCGACCACTGATACAGTTCTAAGCCTGCTGCCATTGGGCGCTTTGTATCAACAGGATTGCGATGGATATAACGACTCAGTTGCAGCAAATAAGAATCTCTATCGACTAAAATAGCCTTATAACGTCCCCTGAACAACGGACCGTCAGTTTCTTTAAGTCGGTTATATCGCTGAGTGTACACCCCGTTAATATGGCGCATGATACGGTCGAGGTTCGCTCTAGGGGTTTCTATCAACAGATGATAATGATTTCCCATTAAGCAGTATGCATGAATAATGGCATCAAACCGACCATGAGCCTCTTCTACCGTTTGGAGAAATGCAAGATAGTATTCATCGTTATGGAAAATCGTTTTCCTATTTCTACCACGACTCATGACATGGTAAAAGGCGTTCTCGTATTGGATTCGTTGAGGTCTTGGCATTAGCGCAGCATAAATGTAATTTTGTTATTATACAATACGCATGACCCCTTTTCTTCAGCCGCGCGACTTATCCTTGTTTGTTAGCCCTTTGTATTGAAAGCTTCATGATACGCCACTTCTCCCTGTGGTATTTCAGAGGTGTAGCATAGAGCTTGAAAATATTCTGGAGGAACCCCAGGAAAAACAAGATTGGGCTCAACTTTAAAACCAAAACGACCGTAATAGCTGGGATCACCAAGTACGACACACCCGGATGCCCCTTTATTTTTCAATTCCGATAATGCCTGCTCCATAAGTTGAGAACCTATGCCTTGTCTTTGCTGCTTGGGTAACACTGAAATTGGGCCAAGTCCGAACCATCCATTACTGCCACCTGATATGGAAACGGGAGATATTGCAACATGGCCAATTATTGCGCCGTCAGCTTCTGCTACTAATGAGATTGTTAGGGCATTGGCTTTTTGCAATGCGGTAACGATAAAGTGCTCTATATGACTACTGTGAGGCGCTTCTTTAAAAGCTTCTTCAGTTAATGCGCTGATAGCAGATGCGTCTGCGGGTAATTCGCTTCGTATGTCGATAATAGGTCTCCTTCCTTTGAGGGGCTAACGTCGGCAATGAGCGGCATTTTACAGCGTTGTTTCTCTTGTGCTAGTCTTTTTTAGCACAAGAGAAACAACGCTGTAAAATGTCCGACTCTATTGCTCTTGTTAGGCTTTTATATTGAATAAGTCCAGTAGTTCATTTTTCTTTGTTCGTACAATCCCTGTTTGAAGAAAAACCACAAAGTCTTCTTGATTACAACTAACCGATTCCGATTCTTTGACAGCAGTTTTGTCACTATTAACACGAAGAACTGTAAATTTTACAATTCCGTATTCTAATCTTTGTTTTTTAACTATCAATTCATTAATAATTTCTTCTTTGGGTACTGATTTCCCTTTGCTTTTAAATATCGTGAGTTCATTAGTTTTTGTTCTAACTACTTCGGTATCTACGTAACCTGAGGAAGTCACTGAAGTAATTTGAATGCCTAAGAATGTTGATTTTAGAGCTTCATCCCAATTATCGTAGGCCAATTTTGTGTTATATATGACATCACCTTCGTGAAAGTCGTAAATGCGACCCTGCGTCCAGAATTTTAATGTTTTTCCAGATAAAGTTCTCGGCGTCAATTTTATATCCAAAGCATCCTTAAACGACTCAGGCAATGCCATTTTCCAACCGGCTGCATAACCATCTATGAAATTTGCAATAAGTACGTAACTTCTGTCATCTTGTCTTGAAATAATATCCAACGTAGTCACCTATATGTTATTTTATGTTTCTTCTGGAATTTCACCAGTTTCGATTAAATTAAGAAATTGCTTTTCACTTAAAACCACGGTTCCTTGGTGGCGTGACGTTTCTATTTTTTTTGGCCCCGCATTATATCCGCAGCATAAATAGTTTAAGTTTACTGTTACTGATGAACGAATGAACATATTTGCTGACTCGGCTATCTGTATTAATCTATCTTTATCAGGCTTTTTGAATCCAGTAAAACAAACCTCAGGAGAGCTTCCTTGATTAATTTTTCTCGCCAATCTATTCTTACTAGATTGAGAAAGTTGTGGTTTATTATCAATGTAAAACTGAAGGCGCTCTGGTGCGATTTCATTGTTTTCAATATCTTCGAGAACTCTGTCCTTTCTAAAAGTTCGTATTCCATTGTCTTTCAAACATCGACCTTGAATATAATCGTCGGACTCGGAAATATTAGTTACTTCTCGAAAAGTAATATTTCCTTTTGCATCTTGATATACAAATTTTTTATTTTTATTCGTCAAAATTGAGATCCTTCAAAAAAGCCTAACAGTTAATGGCCACCTCCGAGGGGGATAACCCCGCTCAAAAAATCACCAATTTATCCACCGGTTGTTTCCGGCCCCGTTAAATTCTCCAGCAAACCTGTCAAATAATCAACCACTTATCACGGTCTGATTTTCACTATGGATAAACAGTATACAGCCCTCAGCTGGATATTGAGCGGGAAAATAAGACATTTTGGGGATATCACACAAAATATTTTTTATGTGTATTTGTTTGCTTTGTGTACACCCTGGGTTTTTAGACACTTAAAAAACCGATAACACTTAATAAGTTATATGATTTTCTGGGCGTTTACTTTTTACGGAATATCCCGACATGCCCAGGATATTGAATGTGGAAATACCCCAAAATGGGAAAATATTCCGCTTGCAATGACCATTTTTTGAAAATACTGTGTAAAATGCCAGCATTATTAAAAGGAGTGTTGTCATGGATTCGACGAGTTATTCTTCACCTTTTTTACGTTCGGTTTCGGATGCAATTCGTGTGCGCCATTACAGTCGAAAAACCGAAAAGGCTTATATCGGTTGGACTAAGCGCTTCATCTATTTTCACAACAAACGACACCCGCGTGAGATGGGGGCGCAGGAGGTGACGGCATTTTTGACGTATTTGGCGGTTACGCGCAATGTGGCTCCGAGTACGCAGAATCAGGCTTTTAATGCGTTGATGTTTCTTTATCGTGCCGTGTTGGATCAGCCCATTGAGGGTTTGAAGGGCGTTGCCCGGGCCAAAACACGGCAAAAAATTCCGGTGGTGCTGACACGAGAGGAGGTGCAGGCGGTTTTGTTGGGGCTGGATGGTGTTCATTGGCTGGCGGCTTGTTTGATGTATGGCTCCGGTTTACGACTGATGGAGTGTCTACGTTTGAGGGTAATGAATCTTGATTTTTTGCACCGCGCAATTTATGTACACAATGGCAAGGGTGGAAAAGACCGGGTGGTGACATTGTCTGACGAGCTGATCGTGCCTTTGCAGCGGCATCTGGAAAATCGACAGCGAACACATGGCAAGGATTTGGCTGCGGGTTTTGGCAGTGTTTATCTTCCGCATGCGCTGGCACGAAAATATCCCAATGCGCCAACGGAATGGGCGTGGCAGTACGTGTTTCCATCGGGCCGCCGTAGTGTTGATCCTCGATCCGGTGTGGAGCGACGGCATCATCTTGATGAGAAGACGATTCAGCGTGCGGTGAAACAGGCTATTCGCAAGGCGGGTATTCACAAGCCTGCCAGTTGTCATACATTACGTCATTCTTTTGCTACGCATTTATTGGAGCGGGGCATGGATATCCGAACGGTGCAGGAGCAGCTCGGCCACAAGGATGTGCGGACAACACAAATTTATACGCATGTGTTGAACCGAGGTGGAAATGCGGTGGTGAGCCCATTGGGGGCGGTGTTGTCAGGTGCTTGACTGTTGTTGTACATGAAACGTTTCAGATTGGAATCAGCTTCAATATATTACCAGTCATTTTGCGCACCGGGTTTGGAGGGTGACATGTTTCATGTTGTTCAGGGTGATACAGTATAGACTCATTGCAGCAGGGGACTTATTCTCTTTAATGTGTGGCGTATGATGGTTCTGCTGGAGGTCAAACGATAAGTCATGGAATTCAAGGACTATTACGAAATTATGGGCGTGGCACGCGATGCCACCCAGGATGAGATCAAGCGTGCCTATCGCAAGCTGGCGCGCAAGTACCACCCGGATGTCAGCAAGGAATCGGGCGCAGAAGAAAAATTCAAGGCCGTCGGTGAGGCTTATGAGGTACTCAAAGACCCGGAAAAACGCGCTGCTTACGATCAACTGGGCAGTCAGTGGCAGCAGGGGCAGGATTTTAATCCGCCTCCAGACTGGGATGCCGGTTTTGAATTCAGCGGTGGCGGGTTTACGGGGGCTGATGCTGAAGATTTCAGCGATTTTTTTGAGTCCCTGTTTGGTGGTGCGCCGAGTGGTCATGCAGGCCATTATCGCACTCAGCGGGGGCGGGCAAAGATGCGCGGTGAAGACCGTCACGCAAAAATTCTCATTGATCTGGAAGATGCCATCGAGGGCCGCAATCGGCAGGTGACTCTACGCATTCCCGAGCTGACGAAAGACGGTCACGTTGTTGCCCGTGAGCGCACACTGAATGTGCGCATTTCGAAGGGCATCCATCCCGGCCAGCATATCCGCCTTGCTGGGCAGGGTGGGTTGGGTGGTAGTGGCGGTCCGGCGGGTGATCTTTATCTGGAAGTCGAGTTTAAACCCCATCGTTGGTATCGTGTGGAGGGTGCTGATCTGTATCTGGATTTGCCCGTGGCTCCCTGGGAGGCGGCCCTCGGTGCCAGCGTCAAGGTGCCTACACCGCAGGGGACGGTCGATCTCAAAATCCTGGAGGGATCATCATCGGGAAAGAAGATGCGTCTCAAGGGGCGCGGCATGTCCAGTAAGGCACCCGGCGATCTTTATGTGGTTTTACAGATCGTGTTGCCACCAGCAGACAGTGATGATGCCCGGCAACTTTACCGGGAGATGCAGGAAAAACTGGCTTTTAACCCGCGCAAGCAGCTGGGGGTATGAATATGACGGATACGTTGGCTATTTTCAGTGGCACGGTATTGGAGGAGGAAACAGCGACTCTCAGCATGGCAGAATTATGTCATGCCTGTGGTGTGCATGCCGAGCTGATCGCCGAATATGTTGAATACGGCATCCTCGAACCCCAGGGGCGGGAGATGATGGCGTGGCAGTTTCCGGCCATCAGTCTGCGTCGTGCGCAACGCGCCTTGCGCTTGCAGCATGATCTCAGCATTAACGCTGCCGGTATTGCCCTGGCGCTTGAATTGCTCGATGAGGTGAATGTATTACGGGCTCAATTGGCAGCACTGCAAGACCATTGACAGGTCTGATGTTGGCTCCCATATGAATGCCAAATCCTGGCTGCGCCACACCCTGCGTAATCGTCTGCAATCCCTGCTGATGTTGTTGGTGATGGCGGGTTTTATGGCTCTGCTGGGTGGATTGCTGTGGGGTGCAGACGGAGTGCAATGGCTGTTCTGGCTGACGGTATTTCTGGTATTGATGAACCCGGTTGTTTCACCGCGCATGATCCTGCGTATGTACGGTGCCACGCCAGTGGGACCGGGGCAGTTGCCGGGCCTGCATCAGACCCTGGAAATCCTCGCCCGGCACGCAGGGCTTGATCAACCTCCCACGCTTTATTATGTTCCCAGTCAGGTGCTTAATGCCTTCGCGGTCGGCAACCGGCGTTCTGCCGCCATTGCTGTGAGCGATGGTTTGTTGCGTCACCTCGACAGGCGTGAACTGCTGGGAGTACTGGCTCATGAAATTTCCCATGTGCAGCATAACGATATGTGGGTGATGGGATTGGCGGATTTATTCAGTCGTGCCACCAGTTTGCTGTCAGTTTTTGGTCAGTTTTTGTTGCTCATTAATCTGCCACTGATTTTGCTTTCTCAGGTGAGCATCAGCTGGACAGCTATCCTGCTGCTGATTTTCGCTCCCCAGTTCAGCGCCTTGGCTCAGCTTGCCCTGTCCCGTGTGCGTGAATACGATGCGGATCTCAATGCTGCACGACTTACTGGGGACCCGTTGGGCTTGGCCAGTGCGTTGGCCAAGCTGGAGCAATACTCTGGCGGCATGATGGAACAAATTTTATTACCGGGCCGACGCCGACGGGAGTCCTCCCTGTTGCGCACACACCCCGCCACTGACGAACGTATCCGGCGTCTGCAATCATTGGTGGACAGCGAACAATCGGAGCCGCATCGCAGCAATGAATTTCTGGAGGCATTGAATCGCCTCAATGTACAAGATGCCTTCGCCTCGCCAGTGCAACGACGGCCTCGCCGACATTTTACTGGGCTTTGGCACTAATGGAATAAGTGACTTGTTGCGCGAGAATGGGGGGGATGGATGATTTTGAGGAAAAGCGCGTACAGTTAGGTTATACGGTTGGCTATAATTTCCATAGAGATTACGGAGTTTGTGCATGGGGTGCCCCTGAGGGTATGTTGATATGAAACCGGTTTAGCCACAATGCGGATGTTGATCGGCCGTGACGGTTTTCAAGAGGAGTCAATGAGATGAAAAAGGATACCGTAACCGTAGTAGATAGTGTCAGTGGCCGTCAGATTGAACTGCCCATCAAACATCCTACACAGGGACCGTCTGTGGTTGATATCGGCAGTTTTTACCGTGAACTGGGATACTTCACTTATGATCCGGGGTTCCTGGCTACCGCCAGTTGTCAGAGTGCCATTACCTACATCGATGGTGAGCAGGGCATATTGCAATATCGCGGTTATCCCATTGAGCAATTGGCCGCACAAAGCAGTTTTCTTGAAGTCACCTACATGATGCTCAATGGTGAATTACCCAACACCGCACAGCTCGATGAGTTCAGCGGTATTATTAATCACCACAGCATGCTCAATGAAAGCCTGAAAAGTTTTTTTCGCGGTTTTTATCATGACGCCCATCCCATGGCGATCATGGTAGGCGTGGTGGGTTCACTGTCGGCGTTTTATAACGATTCTACTGATATTACCGACCCACACCATCGGGAAATCGCAGCCCATCGCATGATCGCCAAGATGCCCAGCATTGCCGCAGCCAGTTTTAAACACACCATCGGTGAACCCCAGGTCTACCCGGATAACAGTTTGAGTTATACCGGTAACCTGCTGAAGATGATGTTTTCCGTACCTTGCGAGGAATATGTGGTGGACCCCGTGGCCGAACGTGCGCTGGATCTGATTTTTATTTTGCACATTGACCACGAGCAAAATGCCAGTACCTCCACGGTGCGCCTGGCGGGCAGTTCTCAGGCCAATCCGTTTGCTTGTATCGCCTCCGGCATCGCCGCCCTGTGGGGACCGGCCCACGGCGGTGCCAACGAGGCAGTGCTTAATATGCTGGCTGAGATCGGTGATGTAAAAAATATTCCCGAGTTTTTGGCTCGCGCCAAAGACAAAAATGATCCTTTCCGTTTAATGGGTTTTGGTCATCGGGTCTACAAAAATTACGACCCCCGCGCACGCATCATTCGCGACATGTGTCATGAAGTGCTGAACAAGCTGGGAGACAACAATGATCCCATGTTTGAATTGGCGCTGCGACTTGAAGAGATTGCTCTGAATGATGATTATTTTGTTGTGCGCAAGCTCTACCCCAACGTGGATTTTTACTCGGGACTTATTTACCGGGCACTGGGCATTCCCAGCAACATGTTTACGGTAATGTTTGCCATTGCCCGTACCGTCGGCTGGGTAGCCCAATGGATGGAAATGATCGGCGAGGAAAATCAGCGTATTGGTCGGCCACGACAATTGTATGTGGGGGCGGAGAAGCGGGATTATGTATCGATTGACAAAAGATAACGAGTTTCAGTTTGTGTAGATTTCAATGGTGGGCAATGCCCACCCTACATCAGGCAGCAGAATTTTATTTATAGGTGTAAGGTGTCAAGAGTAACTATAAGTAGAAACAGGAGGATGCCGATATGAAAATCACCTTCCTTGGTGGTGCAGAAACCGTTACTGGTTCCAAGTATCTTGTGGAAAGCGGTAACACCCGAGTACTGGTGGATTGCGGTTTGTTTCAGGGCTATAAGTGGCTGCGCAAACGTAATTGGCAACCTCTGCCACTGGATATCAAAACGCTGGATGCTGTGGTGCTGACTCATGCTCATCTGGATCATTCCGGTTATATTCCCGCGCTGTACCATCAGGGCTTCCGCAAACCGGTTTTTACCCACCATGCCAGCGCGGCTCTGTGTGGCATCCTGCTACCGGACAGTGGCCATATTCAGGAAGAAGATGCCAGATATTACGAACGTCACAAACTGAGCAAACACGAACACCCGGAACCTCTCTACGACCGCGCCACCGCCGAGCAGAGTATGAGCCTGTTTGAAACGGTGGAGTTTGGCGAAACATTTACTGTGGGCGCTTTCACCATGCACTTGCAAAGTGCCGGACACATTCTCGGCGCGGGCAGTCTTATTGTGGAAGCCGAAGGCAAATGCGTGGGGTTTTCTGGCGACGTGGGCAAACCCGATGACGTGTTGATGAAGCCACCCGTACCACTGCCTGAGCTGGATGTACTGTTGTTGGAATCTACCTACGGTAATCGTCGGCATGAAGATTCAGATCCGTTGGATCAGCTTGCAGCTATCGTCAACGAAACGGCGGAGGCGGGTGGTGTGCTGTTGATCCCCAGTTTTGCTGTGGGCCGTGCACAAGCCTTGCAATATTTGCTGGCCACGCTGAAACGCGAAAGACGTACTCCTAATGTGTCCGTGTTCCTGGACAGTCCCATGGCCATCAGCGTCTCGGATATTTACTGTCGTTATTCCCAGCATCACCGTCTGAATCACGAGCAGTGCCGCCAATTATGCGAGGTGACCACGTATACGCGCAGTGTCGAAGATTCCATGGCATTATCTAGTTTGCAATACCCGCATATTATTATTGCTGGCAGCGGTATGGCCACTGGCGGTCGTATCCTGCATCACTTCAAACGCCTATTACGCAATCATCGCACTACGGTATTGTTTACCGGTTACCAGGCCGGTGGTACCCGAGGAGAAAAAATGATTGATGGTGCCGAAGAGGTAAAAATTCATGGTGAATGGATACCCGTCAAGGCACGCGTGGAGGTCATGCATGGCTTGTCCGGGCACGGTGACTATGTGGATATCCAGCACTGGCTGGGAAAATCACAACTGACAAAATACACGAATATTCATCTGGTGCATGGTGAGCCAGCAGCGCTGGAGGCGATGCGTGATCACCTGCGGCGCACCACAAAGTACAACGTTGAGGTTGCTGGTTATCGAAGTATCTTGAAGTTGTAGTGCTTTACTCTTTAAATGTGAATTAAGCGTTAAAAATGTTCAACTGAATAAAATTATTGGTTTACATTCGGTGGGACAGGTTGTTCCTCGATCACGAATCACAGAGTCATAAAATCTAACGCAAAGGCGCGAAGATGCAAAGAACGCAGAGATCCACAGTATTTGAGATTTTTTTATCTCTTTTTGCTCGTTATCCTCATAACCCTTTGCGCTCTCTGCGTCTTCGCGCCTTTGCGTTGGATTTTCATGATTCAGGCTTAGCCAGCATATACCTGAAAACAGGGTGATTTAGCCCTTAATTCATGTTTAAGTTAACGGAGGCTACGCTTATGTCCGGCAAGAATCACAATGATAATCAACAAGCTGTTGCAACGGCTGGACGACAAATTCTGGAACAGATTCTGGCCGACTACCGTGGCTCAGTCGCTGTACAAATACGGAATGAGGAACGAGTGGTAGAGCAGACGGATGCACCCTGTGCGGTAGTTTTTAACCGGCTCTAGGTACTGCGCCAGCTGGCGCGCATCGGTCATGTTATCGATGCGATGGAGGATGCCGGTTTTGATATTGTCAATGTGGAAGAATTGCATTGCAATGTCATTCAGGAGAGATTTTACAATCTCGGCGATCAAATTTATTCTGGCAATAGCCTGCGGTTTTCTTCTGCTTTAAAGTGTAGCAGCTTGCGTTGATTCCCTGGGGTATCTTCCATGTGGCTTGCTTAAGGAGTGTGTTGGAGAAGAAAAGATCTGGTGTCATAGCTTTCTGTTAAACTTTGCTCATCGCTATGGTTGTTGTTGGTGATGTCGCGTGGGTAAGTTACATGATTGGTGATTCAGTGGAGTCAGGGCATGTCCGAAACTCGTAGACCCGTGACTCGCTCGTTGTGTGGCGGGCGCACAGGCCCGCAGCCGATTTATAGGCTGACACCAATTTTCAGCTCTGTGGAAAAATTATTTCAGTGGCATAATGTGATTTTGTCGTTTTATGATAGAGCTGATTTCAGCTTCAGGCGTGTTGTTACTATCCATTGTTATACTTCTTGCAATGGCGATGCTTTCAATAGAGGAATTTAATCTATGACCAATTCATGGCTGATTGATGACATGCAGGTGCTTGGTGTTAATCAACTGGATGAGCTTGATCGGGAGCTAGCGGTTGCGGGCACATGCTCACGCGGTGGACAGTCGTTGCCAACCTTGGCGGTGACCTTACACGACCTGGTTATTCACGATAATAAAAAATGGTTTGGTGAGGCGGATATTCGCGTTGATGTGCTGATTGTGACTGGTCAGTCTCAAGGGGATGGTCAGAACAATTATTACATGCCCAAGACGGCGAGTTTTTCACGGGTTGCTGATGGCGATAGCTTGCCAATAGGTGCTGGTGGTTTGTTAGCCTTTCATGGCCCAGTCGAGCATTTTCTTGATATTTTTATTATGGTTTCCCGGGATCGGCAGGATATAGACAACCTGGCTGACTTAATGCGCGATCATTTGAAATCAGAAGAACTACAGAGCGCCGCTGGGGCCTTGGCCGGCTTGGCTATTGCCGCGCCACAGGTTGCGGCGGTGACGATTGCAATAGGCGCAGCTGCAACCTTGGGAGATTTTGCCTATCGTTTGTTGAGAAATGCTACCGGGTCTACCATAGGTTTATACCGAAATTCACATCTACAGGTTCGCGATGGTTTTGGTATTGGTCCCCATCCCAGCGACGGTGAAACTGCTTTTCGAGTGAAAGACCTCTCTTTTCATTATGAAATTACAGAAGAAAATATTATCTAGATTCTCGACTTAAGGTGATTATCCATGGCAGATCACGTTGCAGAATCGGCAAAGCAATCCTGGATGGATTTAGTTGATCAGGCGTCGGAACAACACCAGCAAGGTCAGCACGGCGCAGCTTTAGCATTTGTCCGCAGAGCGCAATCTGCACTTTCTGATCATCCTCCCGTCGACACCTTAGTCACGGTAGACCACCTGAACTCGCTCGGTGTCATATTATTTGAAAACGGTTATTTTTGTGAAGCACGCCACTATTATCAGCAATCGCTAGTCATCGTTGAGCATCTCTCTCCTGAAGATGAAAATCTATGCGCCCATCTGCACAACAATCTTGGCCAGACAGCCGCTAAACTGAACGAACCTGCCGCAGCGAGAACGCATCTTGAGCGGGCCGTGCTAATACGTGAGCGTCTGAATCCGGATTCTGTGGTGCTGGCAATTGCTCTCGATAATTTAGGCTCTGTGCTTTCTTTACTGGGCATCCCGGACAATGCTGAGAAAAATCATATACGAGCTTTAAGCTTGTTCAAACGATTGAAAGGACCGTTGGATAATCATTTTGCCACTGCGTTGGGCAATCTGAGTCAAGTGTATATCGCCCGAGGGGACCGTACACTTGCGGAAGCTTGTCGTCTGCGGGCTCTTGATATCCATAGGCGTAATTTGGGGAGTAGTGCTCCGGCGACCTTAAACGATATGGCTAATCTGGCTGTTTTGTACCTGCATCGGGGGGACGAAGCGTATGCCGATGCCTTAATGAATAAAATGCTGGGCTTGGGCGGTGAAATCCCAGAGCCCAAATATCGTTATCTCGCTTACATACTGTACCAACTTGCACAAACTGCCTTGGCGGAATTTCGTTTGGATCTGGCTGAGCGCCTGAGCGTGCGGGCACTAATCTTATTTGAAATCTTGGCGGGAAAGACAGCACCGGACACCATGGCCGCCTGCCGCATGTTGGGGCATGTGCATCTGGTAACGGGTGAGCCCGAAAAAGCCGAGCAGCAATATAAGCGGGCGATGACGGGGTATCAAGCTATGGATATGGAGGCCGATGCGGTTGCGACAATGCTGGAATTGGCCAAAGCTTATCGAGAGAATGGTGGTTACGCTTTGGCGCAGACCCTGTTGCAACAGGTGGTGTCTTCTGTTCGGAAATTAACACCTAAAGATCCAGATTTGATGGCCAGTGCTTTGGGCAACCTGGGATTAACCCATTACGCTGCTGGCAACCGAGCCGCAGCCGCAGAGGCCTATGACGAAGCTCTAGTCAGTTTGGCTGATGAGCCGACACATGGGGAACGTCCCTGGTTACTTCACTGTCAGGCAATGCTCAAGCAAGAGTCGGGTGATTACCCAGCGGCTATCGACTTTTATGAGCAAGCTAAAACATATTGGCTTAAAGCCAAAAGCAAAGATCATCCCCATATTGTTACTACAACGGCAAACTTAGCTCTAGTGTATTGGGCGGATAGCGATATAGAAAAAGCCTTGGCGGCATTTTCATATACGGAACAGCTACGCGACAAGGAGCTTGGTCGTATCTTAAGCGTCGGCAGTGAAGAAAAACGCAATGCCTTTGCCCGCAAGCAGTTAGGCGATTTGGCAAAAATTCTGAGTTTTAATTTTTCACTGGGGATGGGGCATCCTGAGGTTGCGCTGCTTTGCGCACAAACCTTGCTACGACGAAAAAACCGGGTATTGGATTCGTTGGCTTGTCAACGGCGGCAAATTGCCGAGCAAATGAATGATCATGACAAAAAAATATTTTCTCAACTGCAATGGTTACGGAGTGAGATAACAGAAATACTCGCCTCGCAATTAGTAACCAAACGGTCAATGCAAAATGTGGATAAGCTCGCAAGCCTGGTTCAGCGAGAACAGCAACTAGAAGCCGATATTAGTTATCAAAATGCTTTAAACACTATTACCCAGGAAGCGCTCAAGCTTGCAGATATTCAAGCCAAGTTACCATCGACGAGTGCTCTGCTTGAATTCGTGAATTACCAGGTATTTTCGCCAACGGCCACAAACGAAAAAGCGGCCTGGGGCTCAACCAGGTATGCCGTGATGGTACTGAGGTCAGCAGGAGAACCAGCCTGGTTTGACTTGGGAGATGCGGCGGAACTCAATACAGCGATGGAGCAATGGCGGCGTCTGCTCCGTAATCCTGGTTCCACTGAAGAGCAATATGCGCCAATTGCCGCTACGCTCCATCAGCGTTTGATCTCACCATTATTAACGAACCTTACGAATGTGAATCACCTGTTGATTTCGCCTGATGCAGACTTAGTCACCCTGCCTTTCGGTTTATTATTGAACCAGGCCAGAGAGATGTTATGCGAACAATATTTGCTCAGCTACCTGACTTCAGGACGGGACGTTTTATCCTTAAACGAAGCCGAATCAGGACAAGGCGTGGTAGTCATGGCGGCGGCAGATTTTGATGCAATGCCTGATGATTCGGAGGGTACCGATGAAGGCCACTTTAAAGTCCGTGGCCGTCTGTGCGCCCTGCCTGGTACCCAGACCGAAGCTGACGCAATCATCACCGAGTTTGGTGAGACAAAAGTATATACCGGTAAAGAAGCAACGACGCAGGTATTAAAAAAGGTTCATAAACCCGCGATCTTGCATATTGCTACGCATGGCCTGTTTGTGCCGCAGCAAGAAACGATGCTGAAGCCTAGTCTCGATATACTGAATGTTGGCGGACAGAACTTGATTATTCAACACCTCGCGCCTGTTTCGCAAGCGCATCCTATGTGCTTTTCCGCTTTGGCATTAGCGGGAGCGAATAGACATCAGGCAGGAATAATTTCCGCCCAAGAGCTGGCGGGCTTGGACCTGGGGGGGACCGAACTGGTGGTCTTATCCGCCTGTGAAACTGGCCTGGGGTCTATGGGTAAAGGAGAAGAATTTACAGGCTTGTGTCGAGCGTTGGCGATAGCCGGCGCAAAAACTCAGTTAAGTACCTTGTGGAAGATTCCAGATGAAGCAACCCAATGTCTAATGTCGCATTATTATGCTTGTTTGCGGCAGGGTTGTGGGCGGGCCGAAGCCTTGCAAAAATCGCAACGGCATGTTGCTCGGCATAATGATCATCCGGAATGGTGTCATCCATTTTTTTGGGCCGCGTTTATCTCCGTTGGTGCATGGACGCCAATACCCTGGAGGGGTGACATAAGATGACGACATTAACTCTTGCTCATCAAGTGAAAACATGGCTGGATAGTGCGCATAGTTTACTGGCACAGCAGCGCTATGCCGAATTACCTGAGCTAATTGATGGCATGTTATCCCTTGATGTTCAGGCATTGCTAAATGAGGACATCAGCGTTACGCGAAATATGATTGAGTTTGCTGCGCTGTTAATTCCTACGGGAGAATTTCAGCGTTTGGAAAGGCTGCACAATTTTGCGTTGAAGATCGCCAATCAACACCCCGGAGGCGCAGTCTGTGATTTTGTTCTTCCGCTAAACAATCTCGGAGTGCTATATGAAAACGCAGGTGAAAATGATCTGCGTAACGAAGCGTATTCTCAAATTGTTACTCTGGCTCAGCAGCTAGACGGATATTTGGATTCAGCGTCTGCGACAGTGATGCAGCAACTGGCTAACAGTTATCGGCGGGAAGGGCTAACAGCGGTGGCGGTGGCACTGATATTGTCAAAGGCATTATTACCTACTATGACCGAAGCTCTTGAATTACCAAAGGAAACTTGCATCCACTGGCTTCATAGCTATGCTGCGCTATTGTTTGAAGATGATCAGCTGCAAGCCGCCGTAGACATTATCAATCAAGCACTGTTGCTGATGGAGCCGGGAACACCTGAATACATCGATATGAGGAATTTCACAGGGTTGATCTGTTTGCGCCTTAATCAGCCCGAGGAGGCGAAAAAAGTATTTCGACAGGTTCTTGAATGTTTACAAGAAAACCAAACTACCGCTGATGAGACGTTTACAGATGCTGTCGCCAATTTAGCCGCAGCATATTTTGATGCTGGGGAATACGACAATGCCATTGTTGGGTTTCGGCGTGCATCTGTGTTACGCGATAGGCTGGATAATGATTTGTTTAAGGAGTGACTTGGTTCTTAATTCACGTTTTATACGGGGTATAAAAAAGGGGAGCCTGAAAGGGCTCCCCTTTTTTGTGTTGCAGTTTGTTTAGTTTACTACAGAAGCATTGGAGACAAACAGGATTTCATCAAAGGTCCGGTGCAAGCTGGAGCTTTTGAAGTCGCGCATGGCGGCGGCATCAGTCCACTTTATGGTGTCTCCGATTTTTATACGCATCATGGCGGCGGCGATCCACACGGACTTATCATTGCCAGTGTCCACATCCATGTATGTATAACCTGAAGAGTGCAGCATTGTTTTCACGACGCCCTGTTTGGGCATGCCCTTGGCGTCATCTATGGCTTGTTGTTGTGCCGGGTTGAGTTTTGTGGCCGGTTGCTGGGTTTGCGGTGCTGAAGCTGTGGCGGCTGGCTGTGGCGATTTGTCGTCGTCAGAATCGGAACAGGCCATCAGACTCAGTAAGGCAGCGCCCAGCGCCAGAATATAAAGTTGTTTCATTGAATATGCCCTCTTGAATTCAGCGGCTACTCTAACACAGACGGAGGTTTTACGGATAGACTTGGACAGAGTATAAAAATTATGCACAGCTTGTGTGGTCATCACGAAGCCTTTAATATTCGTTGCCGCTTTTGTATCTATTCAGCCACTGTAGTGAGACCCCGAATGTGAGTCAGTCAAGCAAAAAAATGAACAGTAAGGAATTGGGGTTGGTGCTGGGCCAGCAGCTCCTCGGTGTGGATGATTTGCACTACGGATTATGGACGGATGACCTGCCATTGGGGTTTGCCAATCTGGCTGAGGCGCAGCAGCGCTATACCGAGCAAATCATTAATGCCCTGCCAGCGGCAAAGAGTGGAGAAACCAGCCAGCAAACCAGGGTTATCGACATCGGTTGTGGCACAGGCCATATTCTTGCCCAGTTGCTGGGGCGTGGTTTTGCAGCAGATGGTCTGGTACCCGCTCCCAAACTTGCTGAGCAGGTACGTCAGCGTCTCGCGGCGCACAGCGACAAGCCGGCACGATTATTTGAAAGCACCTTCGAGCAATTCCCCATTGACGAGCGCCGTGCTTATTACGATGCCGCGCTGTTCAGTGAGAGTTACCAGTACATTCCTATGTCGGCCTCATTTCCCATTCTGGCACAAATCGTCAAACCCGGCGGGCTGGTGGTGATTTGTGACTTTTTCAAAACGGAACACGCGGGTGATGGCCAGCCCGGTGATAAAAGTTTTGGTGGTGGTCACAAAATGCACGAGTTTTATACCGAACTGGGCAAGCATCCTTTCAGTTTGCTGGAAGATATCGATATCACCGGACAGGTCAGCCCTAACATCAAGTTGTTAGATGAAACTCTGATGTTACGGCTGGTGCCTGCCGGGCAGACGCTGGATCGCTATTTGCGTGAAAATCATCCGCGTACCTGGGGAATGATCAAAGCGGTGTTCAAAATGTTCTTTGGTAAAAAAATCGAAAAACAAAAATACAAATATTTTACTGGTCACCGTACCCAGGCCGTGTTTGAGCGTTATAAAACCTACCGTTTGTTGGTGTTACAACGTGATGCCTGAGTTGCCAGGAGATTTCGCTGTTGTGGTGACCGCCGCGCTGATTGAAGACATCGGTGATGGTGATATCAGTGCCGCACTGATTCCCGCCGATGCTCAATCCACTGCGCAGGTGATCAGTCGGGAAAATGCTGTGTTATGTGGCACAGCCTGGTTTAATGAGGTGTTTCGGCAATTGGATGCACACATTGTTATTGATTGGCAGGTTGGGGACGGGGACGCCGTTTGCAGCAACCAAACCCTGTGCCGTTTGACAGGTAATTCACGCAGTTTGCTGAGTGGTGAGCGCAGTGCGCTGAATCTTTTACAAACGCTCTCTGCCACGGCCACGCAGACGCGTAAATTTGTGGATGCGATCAGTGGCACCGGCGCGGTAATTCTTGATACGCGCAAAACGCTGCCCAGTCTGCGCACAGCACAAAAATATGCGGTGACCTGTGGAGGTGGCAGTAATCACCGTATGGGTTTGTTTGATGCCTTTCTCATCAAGGAAAATCATATTCTTGCCGCCGGTTCCATTGCCGCAGCGGTGGCCAGTGCCCGACAACAGCATGCAAAGTTGAAAGTGGAAGTAGAAGTGGAAAATCTGGATGAAGTGCGACAGGCATTGCATGCCGGGGCTGATCAACTGCTACTGGACAACATGGCGTTAGCGACTTTACGTGAAGCTGTGGCGCTCAATCGTGAAAAAAATAATGGTCGCGCCAAACTGGAAGCTTCCGGTGGCGTCAATCTTGAGCGTGTGCGTGCCATTGCTGATACGGGTGTGGATTTTATTTCCGTGGGTAGTATCACCAAAGATGTGCGCGCAGTGGATTTATCCATGCGTTTCATTTGAAATGTAAATTAAGGGTTAAACCATTCTGTTAGCGTTTTTTACGGAAAATGCCATTATAAAGGCATGTTACTAGCTGGAATTCAGAGTTTTAACTCCCCCCAGGATAATCGTCCCAGTACATTGAGAATTTAGGGACGTACATGTTCCTTAATGCTAAGTGGTGCTGACAAATAGCGTGTTATAAACGCAGAGATGCAGAGGCCGCAGAATTTTTAGTGGTTTTCTCTGTGTCTCTGCGACCTCCGTGTTAATACCCGATAATTTCTAAAAGCAGGCGTTTTTCACTTCATTCACATTGACAATAATCAGTAGTCCGAGTGACAGATAGCAGAACTTGGAATATGTAGAATATTGGATACAGTCAACCCAAAAAAACCATGGCATCACCTCGTGAAAGTGATAAGGTAAAACCACTGATTTTTTATGATGCGGCCACCCAAAAAAACAGGTAAAAAAACCTGTGATGGTATGATTAAAATTTTTGGTGTGGGAATGAAATTTGGCGGGAATAACAGAAAGAAAGCAGATTATGCGCATATTATTGGTTGAAGATGATCCACAATTGGGTGATGGCATTCGTACTGGTCTGCAACAGGCCGGTCATGCTACGGATTGGCTACAAGATGGTCAGGCAGCGCTACACAGCCTGGACGTGGAAAATTTTGATATGGTAGTACTTGATCTGGGCTTACCCCGTATGGACGGCATTAGCGTACTGAAAAAAATCCGCACGGCTGGCAATGATGTTCCCGTGTTGATTTTGACGGCACGCGATACCGTTGAAGACCGTATAAAAGGCCTTGATTGTGGTGCGGATGATTATCTGGTGAAGCCCTTTGATCTCGATGAATTATGTGCTCGGATCAGGGCGTTAAGTCGTCGTCACAATGGGCGGTCATCACCGCTGATTAATTATCGGAATATTGTACTGGATCCCATTTCTCACAGCCTTAGCAAAGAAGGTAAAGATATTATTTTATCGGGCCGGGAATTCAAAATTCTGCAAACGTTACTGGAAAATACCGGCCGGGTATTGTCGAGAGAGCGCATTGAAGAAAGCTTGTTTGGGTGGGATGATGCGCTGGAAAGTAATGCAACCGAAGTCCATATTCATCACCTGCGTAAGAAATTGGGTAAGGATCTCATTGTGACTATTCGTGGTGTGGGTTACATGATTCCAAAGGCAGATCGATGAGGCCACGCTCAATACGCTGGAATTTATTATTGTTGGTGCTGGGTGCGCTATGTCTTGCCTGGGTGGTGATCAGTTTCTTTATTTATTACAGCATTCAACATGAAATTGAAGAAGTTTATGATGCCCAGCTGGCACAAAATGCCAAGCTGTTGGCTTCTCTGGTCAGACATGAGCTGGAGGAGTCCCATCAATTACAAATTGATACGGATGACTTTCTGCCGCTGGTCCACCGGTATGAAGCCAAAATATCATTTGTTATTTATTACAGTGATGGCACATTGATGACGCGTTCTCCATCATCCACAATGTTGCCTGTCAATGAACAACTGACGGGTTTTGAAAAAATACAGACCGATGGTGAGGTGTGGTACACCTACAATCTCCGTGACCCAAAAACAAATCTGCTGATTCAAACCGCCCAGCGTCATGATGTCCGCGCAGAAATGGTTGCTTACATTAACCATAGCATCGTCATTGTTATGCTGGCCGCATTACCTTTTATTACATTTTTACTCTGGGTTAGTATCGGTCGGGGTTTACGCCCTCTGGTCAGGTTGGCTGACACTATATCCGGGCGTTCAATACATCAGTTGGATCAGATTACCGTTGAGGGTGTGCCGACAGAAACCCGGCCAATTATTGTCGCACTAAATTCACTTTTTGATCGTTTATACCAGGCATTTGAGAAAGAGCGTCGTTTTACTGCTGATGCAGCACATGAGCTGCGCACGCCATTGGCAGGTATAAAAACCCAGGCACAAGTGGCCATGCGGTCAATAGAAAGCGAAGAGCGCCAGCAGGCGATAATGCAGGTGATTACCGGTGTTGAGCGTTCTACCAAACTGGTTAATCAACTGTTGATTTTAGCGCGTGTCGATGAGAGCCAGCATGTAACAAAAGCTGATTTCGATCTGAAACAATTGTGCGCAGCCGTGATTGGTGAAAAAATTAATTCAGCACTGATAAAGCATATTGACATAAGTTTGCAAAGTGAATCTGATCTGCGCATGTTTGGTAATGAAGAGTTGATACGGATTTTGATTGTTAATCTGGTCAGTAATGCGATTCGTTACACGCCTGATAAAGGGCGTATTATTGTCAGTGCCATGACTGAGCAAGAAGGTACAGTGATCAGTGTAAAAGATTCGGGTCCAGGTATTCCTGAATCGTTACAGACACAGGTTTTTGATCGATTCAAACGGGGTGAGCATCCCGATATTCCAGGCAGCGGACTCGGGTTGTCAATTGTGTCAAGAATTGCTGAATTACACTGGGCGAAAATTGAGTTGGGCCAGGGGTTGGATGGTGCGGGGCTTGATATTAAAGTTGTTTTTCCAGAATTGCACTGATCACATTCAGTTTTTCAGTGTAAAACTATTGGGTCGAAATGAATGCGTAATAACGTCCCTGTTTCTCCCGCATTCGTAGATGATCAATAGCCTTTTTCCAATAACTTATGTTCTTTTACACAAGAAACATCACCTTGCTCGGTTAACTTGACGGTCATCCGTTTTAATTGTTGCCAACAGGCCAGCTCTTTGGCTGAAACATCAAAATAATTTAATGATGTATGTTGATGAATACTGTTCTTTTGGCCTTTTTTATGACGGCGAAGATACAGCAATGTATTGTATTTACTCCATAGCCAATTGCCCAGAATCACCAGGGCAATAAAAGGAAAGATGGCAATAAATTGTTTGATACTCAGTGAATGTTCAATTTGACTGATGGTTTGAATGTCATTGCCAATGTATACCAATACGGGTGCCAGTACAGGTAATAACAAATAAACCCATAACGCCCATAACACCATGGTCATTGAGCTTTGTGTATATTTACGCAGTGTACCCTGGTTGTGGGGGCTTTGGATGATGAGTGTGTTCATGGTTGTATTCCTCTGTCAGGGCTCGTCCATATAGCACGCTTTTTACGGGTTTGTAGTAATGTGACCGGCACGGCGACGGCGAGTGTCATAAGGTTGATTAACCAATAAACCAGGGGGTACCAGACCATCCAGTAATAAATCTTCCCCAGGCCTTTTTCATAACGACCATCGATATAAAAACTGACAGCGAACTGAATCAGACAAGTCATTGCCAGTAACAAGCCTGCCGGCCCGGGCAGGAGCGAAAATGTTTCGGTGTTTTCCATAGAAGGAATAAGTTGCATCAGAGGCCATAGCAGGATCAGCGAGACAACAGCATAGGTCCATAATATACTGATAAAATATTCAGCCAATAATAACCATAAGCGACGCTGGCGCGGGTGTATGATTTGTGAGAAATAACGGGTAAATACCTCGACACCTCCCCGGGCCCAACGAAGCCGCTGTTGCCACAGGCCTTTAAATGTTTCCGGCATTAAAATCCAGCATAAGGCATTGGGTTCAAAACGAATGTCCCAGCCTTTTAATTGCAATTTCCAGCTAATATCAATATCTTCGGTAATCGCATCCACACTCCAGTATCCGACATCCTGCAAAGCTGATTTTCGGAATCCGGAGACAACACCGGATATGCTGAATATTCGGCCATAGATACGTTGTGCGCGCTTAATCAGGCCGACAATAGACGAAAATTCACCAACCTGTATTTTGCCTAACAGTGTCGAGCGAGTGCGCACCCGTGGATTTCCTGTCACGGCTCCTACCTGCGGACCACGAATAAAGTGCTGCATGAACCAGCTCGTTGCGTTGGCATCTAACAATGCGTCGCCGTCAATGCAAATCAGGAACTCGTTGGCAGACATCATTGCACCGACGTTCAGCGCCATGGCTTTACCCTGATTTTCTTTTAGATGTACAACACGCAAATGTGAAGATGTCTGACACAATTCATCCAGAATATCTCCTGTCTTGTCAGTGCTCCCGTCATTGATCGCGATAATTTCAAAATCAGGGTAATTCTGGTTATGCAGTACCGAAATGGTTTCACGCAAATTAGCACTTTCATTATGACACGGTATCAATATGCTGACAGGAGGATAATCCGGCAATGTAATCGCATGCCCGCCAACAGGTCGGCCACGTTCCCATTTGTTGTAATAATACACTCCGCCCACCATCCAGACGTAAGCCATAATCAATGGGTAATAGTAGGCCAGGTTAAGTGCTGAATTCAGATAAATTGAGAGCCAGTTTTCCATGATCAGTTTTTCTCCAGGATGCTCATGGATGGGACTTCTGCTTTTTTATGTGTCACTTTTAGCAGGGGACGATAGAGGAGGGCGCGTTCGATCAGCTCATGCTCGTTATCACTCAGACTAGCAGCATGATAAAAAGCCAGGCCGTCTATGTACGAATATCGGGCGAGGTCTTCATAGAGATCACCTAGCAGGTTTACCGTTTCTGAACGGAAGGCTTCGGGAGGCATCCAGGCATAGACTTTAACTTCTGTGCGTGTACGCAGTTGCCAGGTTGCACGATTGAATAAGTCTGTACGTACCGGAAGATGCCGGTTAGGAAAATACACAGCATCTGCATTACCATCACTACCAGGATCAGAGAATGCCTGTAAATAAACGGTATTAATGCGGTGTTTTTTGATTTTCTCAAGCATCTCGCCAAGATTTTTTTCCTGCTGTTCCGGGTCCGGGGCATAGATGTCATCAAGGTTCAGGTTTACTGCACGCATGAGTTCTTTTTGAGGTTTGTAGTGATTGGTTATTTGCCAGACAAAGTCAGCCAGTGTAATTCCATGGCCAATCAACAAACGGTTTATGCTACCGGGACTTTGGAGATCCACCCTTCCTTCTTCAAGACTTAAGGTAACCGGCATGCCAAGTTTTTGTGCAATGTCCATGGTGATGCGGTTATGGGCACCGTAAGGCCATACCAGCACGCGAGGTTTTTTCCCGGTTTTTCGGGTAATAAGGTCTGAGTTACGTTTCAGGTCATTATAAATACGTTGACGATATTGTTTTTCATTTTCGTATTGGCTGGCATTAGCGTTATAGCGCTGGCTGGTGGCGGCAGGTTGCGTATTGCCTTGTGGATTGGCAAGGATGCCGTGATGAAGGTCATAGCTGTGTGAAGCTATTTCTACACGCCCGGATTTTACCATTTCCCGAATTTGTGCCCAGGTCAAAAAATTTTCTCGTGCGACAGACTTAGTGCCATATGCCACTTTTTTACCGTTAGGTGTTTCCATCCAGCGCCCGACCACTGCAATGACAGCCTGAAAGTCAAAAGCACGCAGCAGCGGATAGACCTGTGTATACATTCCCAGATAACCATCATCGAAGCTGAGTAGCACTGCATTATCCGGTAATGTGCGTGTTCCTTTTTGTGCAGCCAGTAAATCATCAATGTTGATTGAGACATAACCCTGTTCCTTGAGCCAGGAGAATTGTGCTGCCAGCTCAGAGGTTTTCAATGTCATCGCATCAAAATCTGAATGGTTATCAAGCTTGTGATCGGCTTCGTGGTAGGACAGCACAATAAGCTCTGCATATGCTGGTGTTGTTATTGCCAATAACAACAGTGCAACCCATAACGGATTCAGTTTTTGGCAAGGAAAATATGTTTTTATTGTCTTGGAAATATTCATGATCAGAACCTTACATATAAATTCATAAAACCACGGGTGAAAGATTCTTTCACACCATCATAAACAGGTCGGGAACGGCTAATGCCATAAGCCAGACTTAACTGTTGACTAAAACTCCAATGGTGCTCATAGCTCACCATCCAGGTTGATTTTGTATCAAAGTTTTGTTGATTGCTTGAGCCAATGCCGATCTTGAGGCGTTGACGCATTGATTTTTCATAATGCATCGATGTCAGCCATTCATTATTAAAGCTCAGTTCAACAGAGCTTTGTTTTAAAGGATTAAAATAGGCCGCGTTATTGATGCTATTGCTTTGGCGATAGAGGTACAGTTCACCCGCCAGTGTGTACCGCAGCCCGGTGAAGAGGCGTTGCTGACCAAACAGGGAAAGCGTGTTACGTTGATTGCCATCATCAAAGTCCATGTATTGCAGCGAAGCACCGAGGCTACGGCTTTCGTGAAAACGATATCTTGTGCTGACACCCAGAGACTGTGCTTTAACGCCCGCCAGGTCAGCTCTTAGTGGTGTTTGTTCGCTGAATGTTTCTATAGCAAGGCTTCCCTGCCAGTGATCTGTTGGGCTCCAGTCACCTTGAAATGAAAGTCCGGCAGGCCCATCGCCACCACTGATATTGCCTCTAAGCACAATATCCTGTTGCTGATAATGTAAACCTGCACCACCTCGATTACGGGTTGCGGTTTGTCCGGAAAAATTACCTTGAAGATGTGACAGATAAGCAAAGGCGCGAAGCCCCAAACGCCAGGGGCGGTCGTAATAATAGCCGGTAAAGCCCAGGTCACTGCTACCCTGGTAGAGTGTTGTGTCGCTACTGGAGCCGCCATTCACTTCGAGCCATATTTCCCGCATCTTGCGGATATTGGCTTCCTTGGTCAGGTTCTTGATTTGAGGGTGATCGTTATACTGGTCTTGCAGTGGTTTCAATGCTGTTTCCGCTTCTGCAAAATTACCGCGTGCAGATAACGCACTGACAATGCCTGTTTTGGCTTCGATATTGTCTGAATCCTGAGTCAACACCGTCTGGTATCTTTCCAGTGCCGCGCGCGGCCAGCCTCGCCATAAAAAGACATGAGCAAGACTGGTTTGTATATCAATATTGTCAGGCGCTTGAGCTGACAGGGTATTCAGTCTGTTTTCAGCCTGATCCAGCTTTCCAATATAGGCACGAGCCATGGAAGCAATAGTCTGAGCATATAACTTATCAAAATTGAGTTGCTTTTCCTTGCCGCCCGGCGGCCATATCCATTGCGGCAGCGAATCCTCAAGGGCATCGATATGGGCCAGTGATTGCTCATACCGGTCGGCTTCAAGGTAAGCGTAATACAGTGAATATTGCGCATCCAGATTGTGGGGGTCTTTATCGACAGACTTTTCCAGCAAGGCGATTGCTTTTTCGGGTTGACGTAACGACAAATAAGCATCACCAACAAGCGCCTGCACATACGGTGGGAAATTATTTATATCGTCTTTGCGTAATTGCTCATATAGCGTAACGGTTTCGTGCATATAGCGTCGATTGCGGTAAGCTGCCATGAGGTCAAATTGGTTGCGCAGATAAGCGGGGGATGCTTTATCTGTTATGGTTTTTTGTTGGTTTTTGAGCAGCTCAATAGCCTTGTCAGTATTGCGGTAGCGTTGAGATAGATCGAGCACGGGCTGTTGCCCCCAGCGTATTTCTATTGCTGCCTGGTCGCCAAGCATCCTGTTCCATTCTTCAGGACTGAATAAACCGGCATCGCGACGGGCAAATTGTAATGCCTCATGAGGAACGCCAAGACGGAGCAAACTCAGCACTCGGGCATGTCGGGCACTTTTATTGTCGCGATCAATAATTAATATACGGTCATAAATATCATAGGCAGCAGCGTAGTCCTGATCGGCTTCTTTTATGTAGGCCAGTGTTTTTAATAATTCGATGGACCTGGGGTTAGCTTTGAGTAAAGACTGAATGTGTTTATCGGCTTCAACAGGCTGTTTCGCCTCGGCCAGACTCATGGCAAGGCCCAGTTGAGCTTGTCGTTCATTGGGTGCCTGTTTCAGCGCGGCACGATAAGCCCGAATGGCCAACTTGGGGCGTTGCTGGTTGCGTGCAGATTTACCAATGGCTCTCAGCACGTAAGCGGGTGCCTGTGCAAAATCAATATAAGATAATTGTGCCAATACCTCTTTATCACGCTCGGCCCAGGCCAGAGTATTAATGTAGTCGTAGCGGAATAAGCGATTTTCAGGATAAGCCTGAACGAGTAAACCTAACTGTTTCAGCGCCGCTTTGTGCTGACCCTGGCGTGCCTGTTCTATGGCTGAATGATGTACGGCTTTCGGATTTGATGTCGGGGCAGCGCTCACCGTTGATATGCCCGAACACAGGGTTGCGCCAGCCAGTAATGCCATCACCGGCTGGAATGACCGGGATCGTATGGAGAGGGGCGAGCCCTGATTGCATACGTTGGATGTTTTTATTTTCGTCGAACACATAATTGCCACCAGGGTTGTTATCGCTTGTTGTTTTCCAGTGATTAAACTTTAGCCATGCAGACTTAAGGAAGTCTTAAATACGTCATTATTTGAGCGTGAATTCGACGAGGCCATATCAATGCTGGCACGGGCAGTGGAGGGTGAGTGAAAGGTGAGAGCGTGCCTTGATAATGGATGTTGTTATCACAGTGCTGGCAGGTTGAGAATAGACCCTAAGGGATAACGAGCAAAAATGTCTTTTTGCGTTCTCTGCTCCTTTGCGTCTTTGCGTTAGATTTTACCGCTCGACGGGCTGGCGTGGCCTGTACATAGTTTTGGAGGCAGTCTGTTACCCTGGCATATCGGGATTCTGGATAATTTTCGTTACCCTACATCGACTCAGCCCAGCTGATCATCGGCCACATGATATTTTGGGTCTTCGATCACGTTGACTTCCACCAGGTCACCCGCCTTGGTGAGCAGTTTTTGGCACTCAGGACTGATGTGGCGCAGATGCAAACGTTTGTTGGCCTTGAGGTAACGCTCCGCCAGTGCATCGATGGCTTCGATGGCGGAGTGGTCATAGACACGGGAGTGTTTGAATTCCACCACCACGTCGTCAGGATCGTTGTGTACATCAAACTGTTCCCCGAAGTTTTTCACCGAAGCAAAAAACAGCGGGCCGTGCAGCTCATAGACCTTGCCGCCTGCCTCATTGATAAAGCTGGTGATTTGCAGGTGCTTGGCATGCTCCCAGGCAAACACCAGTGCCGAAACGATGACTCCCACGATCACTGCAACGGCGAGATCGGTGGCCACAGTAATGCCGGATACCAGAATCAGGATGAAGGCATCGGCAGGTGGCACCTTTTTAAGAATGCGAAAACTGGACCACTCAAAGGTGCCGATGACCACAATAAACATCACGCCCACCAGTGCCGCCAGCGGAATTTGCTCAATGAGATCAGAAGCAAACAGAATGAAGGCCAGTAGGGCCAATGCGGCAGTAATGCCGGAAAGCCGTCCGCGACCGCCGGAATTCACATTAATCATGCTTTGACCGATCATGGCGCAACCGCCCATGCCGCCGAAAAAACCAGTGGCAATATTGGCAGTACCCTGGGCGATACATTCTTTATTACCACGGCCACGGGTTTCGGTGAGCTCATCGATCAGCGTCAGTGTCAGCAGTGATTCGATCAGACCGATGGCGGCGAGAATCACCGCATAAGGCAAAATGATCCACAGGGTTTCCAGCGTAAACGGCACCATGGGAATATGAAAGTCCGGCAGGCCACCCGCGATGGAAGCGATATCCCCCACAGTTTTGGTTTCCAGGTCTATGCCGATGACCAGCAGGCTCACCACCACGATGGCCACCAATGAGGAAGGCACGGCGGTGGTGAGTTTGGGCAGATAATGGATGATGGCCATGGTCAGCGCCACCAGTCCGAGCATTACCCACAGGGCATTGCCACTCATCCATTGCAAAACGCCCTCGGCATCAGGCGTCTGAAAACTTTCCATCTGCGCGAGAAAAATTACAATGGCCAGGCCGTTCACAAATCCCAGCATCACCGGGTACGGTACCATGCGAATGAATTTGCCCAGTTTAAAAATACCTGCGGTGACCTGGATGATACCCATCAGCACCACGGTGGCGAACAGATACTCCACGCCGTGATCGGCCACCAGCGCCACCATGACCACCGCCAGCGCACCAGTGGCACCGGAAATCATCCCCGGTCGTCCGCCGATGACCGCAGTGATCAGCCCCACCATAAAGGCCGCGTACAACCCCACCAGTGGCTCGACCCCCGCCACAAAAGCGAAAGCCACCGCCTCGGGCACCAGCGCCAGCGCAACGGTGAGACCGGATAACACATCATTTTTGATGTTGCGCGTGGGCGCGGCGTGGGGCTCAAACATGGATGAAAATTCCTTGGAAGTAATGCAGTGAACAAAATGATGTGACGAAAAGGCCGCGAATTTTACGCTAGTTGAAGACTGGCGGAAAGTGGGGCGTGTAAACAAGCGGTAAAACAGCATTATCAAATATGGCATTTAACCATAATGGTAATATTATCCTTCGACAACCCCTACTACTTTCAATACAATTTCCATCGATTGTTGCCTGGATAGTGGCGGCATACCAATTTAAAGGAGGTTTATATGTCAGTTCTTTTAAAGAAAGGCCAGTTTACTACTATAGGCCCCGAAGAAATTTGGAAAATTTACACTAATTGTCACGGAATATTTAGAGGGGGAGGCAATACAAAAGCTCCTAAAATAGTCCGAGCTGATGGTCCTAGAAGAAAAGACTTGGATATAAGGGTTGACCCCGATACTGGATTAGAAACAGTTTATCCTAATCGAACCAAGGGGCTTTCATTCGCAGACAGTATTCAGACATTAGCTGAAAAAAAATTAGAGGGGCAAGTCTGGGTTATTCCAAAAGGCAGTGACATTCGTGGTGATTTGGTATTTAATATCAAGGATTCTGATCACCCTCTTTTGAATGTATCGAAACCAATGTCAGTACTTGACATGACTACATTGCTTACTGAATTAGCATCACTTATGGAGCCGTGCGATCTTAAAATCGGTAAACATGGACAAATTGTTGAAAAATATCCTGGGGCCCTATCTAAGGTGGAAAATGGATGATTAAGCGTGAAGTAATTATGCCAAGTGAGTTAGTAGAAGAAATTTCTCAGATTGTTCATAAGGAAGGTTACGTCGCACTGAAAGATGCATTCCCGGATAGGGAAATAAAACCTCCCATTTTCCTTAGCCAGCATGAGGCGGAAGCACTCATCACTCTTGCAGTAATAGAGAAAAAAAAGGCGTGGTTAATGTATCCACATTATGATGATGAAGATCCAAGTTATAATGAAGAGCACGAAGAAAACTTTGATGATATACAGATGGGAATATATGAGAAAACAATTTATTATATTGAGTCTGCATTTAAAAAAGGAAGCTTTAGTCACCTTATTAAAGGCTAAAGTGTAAACATATCGGTATGCACTTTTTGACCTTCAGAAATACGCTGGTTAATAAAGTCTTTTACACTGTTGTGATTAACACTCTCAATGACGTGGTCTAATTGATTGATACACCTCAGTTAAGGATAATTAACTTAACTGAGGAGAAAGAGATGTCAACAAGAAAGCAGTATTCAAAAGAATTTAAACTGGATGCAGTCAGTTTGGTGACCGAACAAGGCTATTCCCGTTCAGTAGCCGCCAGAAGTCTGGATATCAAACCCAATATATTGGGGCGCTGGGTGAAAGAATCCGCATCTGATGATGGGCATGCTTTCCGTGGTAATGGCAAGTTAACCGCCAGAGCAAGAGGAAATCAGAACGCTCAAGGCCCAGGTGAAGCGTCTGCAAACGGAGAAAGACATTTTAAAAAAAGCAACGGTATTCTTTGCAGCCGAAACGACGTGAAATACGCGTTTATCACC
>JAKIUF010000041.1 GCA_021647705.1 Gammaproteobacteria bacterium
TTGATTACGATTATGAGGTGGGGAATGACATCGAGGACCACTATGGGAGAGTTATTGCTCCCTTCTGGGCGGATCTTGATGCCAGCGAAGGGGGAAACATTTATTATAATACTCTGGGAACCGCCGGGGATCGCAGATTTGTAGTTACCTGGGATGATGTCATTGATCATGAGAACGAGTTCAACAACACATTTCAAGCAGTCCTTTTTGAAAATGGGTCGATACAATTTGGCTATGAAAGCCTACTTGGAAGCGGTGATGATGCTGGCAAGGATGTGATTGGTGTGTCGCAGGGTGATGGCACAAATTACAACTATTTTATCGCAGCCGATGGGGATAGTGGTGGCATATATCCTAATGGAAGGAATTTATTCTATAACTGGAATTCGACTTCACTGAATTATGACATATCAAATACCCACACTCATTCAGTTCCAGAGCCCAGCACAGTATTTCTTTTGGGTGCTGGGTTTGTCGGTCTATTATTCAGAGGTAGAAGGAAAATGAGGAGTTTGTTGATTTAGATTGCTCCCTCTGTTTGTTTCACCTTAAATCAGGAAAATGATTTTTATTTTCCATCAAAGGCTGAAACCACCGGCTAAAGCCGGTGGTTTCTTAGTAAAAGTTTAGTTGCTGGCCAGCCTTTTCTTCATTTTTCCTATAATTTCCCGCGTTTAAAAAGCTTTTTATGAAGGCGTCAGAATTTAGTCCTGTATACCTCGTCGTTATATTTAACAACTATTTCCCATTCACAAATGATTGCAACCGGGGCTTCAGTGGACTTCCATCATCACTTGTAGCCCAGGCCCACATCTGAGATAAACAGTTGGATTCTTTTGCTTCCAATCCGATCTTGGTGAAGGTGCTGTAATACGGAAAATTAGCGAAGGTATCGAAGGGCCATTCGGCGTTCTGTCCCACTTCTATCGCGTTCTTCAGTTTTGGGTCACCCAAGTTGTTTTGCCAGTTGTTGATCCTGGCATTCTGTACATAAAGCAGCATCACTTTACGTTCGGCTGAAATGTTGGCTAACGAATTGCTCACAGTGGTTAATGTCAACTCTATAAAAGCAGGATCGGTATTTTCGTCCATCGCCGCACCACAACTGGCGCGATAAAGCCCTTTAACCAATTGCTCAAAGGGCGTGGTACCGGATGCATCGGCTGAATTATCAAACACCTGGGTCAAACTGGTCGCACTGAAGTCGGCATTGCTGGGGTCTTGCTGCGCAGCAGTAAATGGCTGGTAAGTGCCGCTATCCACGTCAAAATCAATACCAAACAATGGTGCTGCCTGGGCACCGGCAATAATGTTATTGCCCTTTTTTACCAGCGGCACATCGGTATTATCGAAGGCAATCAAACTAATCTCTTCCTGCCCTGCATGACCTGTGTCCGTTTGTGACAGAATGCCAATGATGCCAGTATTGTCCAATGTACCGCCGTCGGTGAAATTCCGCACTGTGTTCTGACTTTCACTGCCAATGGGCCAGTAATTATAAGCCGGAACGATACTGCCCGTATCTGCCAACGCATTTTGAACACTCTGTATCGCGTAGTGCTCAATCATATCGTCAATAAGAGTGAGTTTAAGCCCATCTCCCTCTGCCCTGCTCAGAAGGGTTTTTTTGTGGGCATCACTCAGCCTCTGCTTTACGTGATCTATAACGGCCTGTTTTTTTTGTACATCATCAAGCTCTCCTTTGAGCAGGTTCAGCACGGCTTCGGCAAAAAATGCGCTGGAGGTACTGACGGAGTCGATCAATGAATAAGGTTGGGAAATACTGATGTCTACCGGAGAAGTATCTGCCGATGACTGGTCCAGCGTCGAGGTAAAACCGTAGGACTCAACAGTACCACCACCGACAATACCTGCTTGCGGAGTTTGCCCCTTCGATCCGGCCGATACCGGCGTTGCCTGATTGGGCAATTGAACGATGCTAGTGCCTCCTTTTTCCGTCTGTGCAACGGTTTGCATAATATTGTCATTCATAATCAGGAGGGGCCGTTCCTGACGAACGAAGAAAAAATCATTTAACGATGGCGCATTCTGGGGAAAGTTATTATCGGCATATTTCGTAGACAAGGTAAAAAATTTCGATGAAGACCATGAGTGCCTCCCTTCATCCTGCAAATCAAACGGTTTGAGAACATAGTTGGCCACGATATCAGCCCACAGCCATTTATGGTCTGATTTTTTATTGAAGCAAAGAAATATCAGTACCGATGTCGTCAAGTCGATGAGCGACATGCCCGCCGGGGCTTGGCCAAGACTGTGCGGATTGAGGGTATTGACGTTCAGTTTGTTTACGCCGTCATCAAGAGAAAGATTTTGCGGTGAAACGTATTTCCCTAATAAATCATCATCACTGATGTTGTTCGGTAAAAAGGTGTATACGGATGATGCCCAGGTGCCGCCAGACACGGATGAAATATAACGCACTTTATTGATCAATTGAGTGCCTGTAAGGCCGATTAATTGTCCCCAGGCGCAGGTCAAAGCCCGTGAACCACCTCCGGAAAAACAAACCGCGATATTGGGTCGGGAGTTATCGGCGTTTTCAATTGTCGGGTTGGTTTCGGTATTCGCGTAAATACTGGCTTGATTGCTCATATTTTCTCCTTGGTGATGGGCATTGTTCGCAAGCGTCCGGGTATTCCCGTGCTCATCCTTTGCAACTTCATTAAGCCGAATATTTCATTCATTGCATGTGCTCTCGTGGGTTTGTTGTCCTCACTAAAGGACGTTTCTCTGTCGCGCGTAACAACTTGTGTTACACATAAGACCTTCGAAATATCCTGCGCAATCATCACACCCGTGCATAAAATATCCGGGCTGGGCGCAACGAATGTACTCCACTCGCGCTGCGCGTACAACGACAAATCAATACCCACCTCCATAGTCATCAGGCTAAGCCCTACCCGGAAAAGAGAGTGGAGTTAAGGTGTTTATAGATTTTTTGTTCTGCTCGATTCAACACAGAATAAAATTGTAGGGTGGAACAAGCGCAGCGGTTCCACCAGCAGGCCATAAAGAGATCAACAAATCGCCTCTGTGTTCACGACCGCTGACAAAAAAATCAAAGTCCTGCAACAAAAACCCGATTGCTTGGAACAGGAGAAAAAAAGCCCTCACGCGACAACAACTCACTGGCAAACGGCGAATCAAGGTGGACGTCGATAGCAGCTCGAACCTTGAACATGTCCCTTTCCCATTTGGTGGAACCGCTACGCTTGTTCCACCCTACCCGGCTTAGCCTGACGGCTATACCCTCTGCATAAACATCCGGCAGTGATCAAAACGGTGGCTGTTTTGCCGTTTCTATTATCACTTGGCTCGCCCCATCAGCTCCCGCACTTTTATCCCCATCATCAACAAAGCACCGAAATAAACGACTCCTCCAACGCTCACCCATAACACCAACTTCTCAACCCGCTGCCACAAACCCCATTGCAGCCAGCTCGATAAATCCCCCGTTCCCCAAATCAGCACAGCAGCCATCAACAAACTGGCGATCAGCACACGCGCAGCCAACAGCCCCCAGCCCGGTAACACTTGCAATACACCTTCCTTCCGCAAACCACGAAACAACAAACCTGCATTGATAAACGCTGAGCAGGCAGTAGCCAGCGCGAGGCCACTGTGCGGACCTTCAATATCAAACATCACCATAGGTACTACAAAAATAACATTGAGCCCCATATTGATCACCATGGCGATGATGCCGATACGCACTGGGGTTTTGATATTCTGCCGGGCGTAATAACCGGGGGCGAGCACTTTCACGCCTATAAACCCCAACAAACCCAGCGAGTAGGCCATGAGGCTGAGACGTGCCATGTCCACATCCTGAACATCGAAAGCACCGTAGTGAAACAACGTGGTGAGTATGGGGCCGGATAATACAAACAAGCCCACCGTCGCGGGCGCGCCAACCACCAGCACCCAGCGCAGCGCCCAATCAAGAGTGCGGGAAAAAGCGGCCGGATCCGATGCCGCATGTTTTTGCGATAGGCTGGGCAAAATCACCGTGGCCAGCGCGATGCCAAACACACCCAGCGGAAATTCCACCAGTCGATCAGAGTAGTACAGCCACGATACACTGCCCGCCACCAGAAACGAGGCAATAATGGTATCGAACAGCAAATTGATCTGCGCGACAGAAGAACCAAAAATTGCGGGCAGCATGAGCTTACCGATACGCCGCACACCTTCGTCACGCACACCCCATTTGGGCCACACCAGCAGGCCGAGGCGTTTCAGAAAAGGCAACTGAAACAACAGTTGCACAATACCGGCAATGAACACACCCCAGGCCAATGCCACCACGGGCTTTTCAAAATGCGGGGCAGCCCAGATGACAACACCGATAAGCACCACATTAAGAAACACTGGAGTAAACGCCGGTACGGCAAACCGGCCAAAGGCGTTAAGAATACTGCCTGCCAACGCCACCATCGAGATGAACAACAGATAGGGAAAAGTGATACGCAGCATTTCTGCGGTGAGGTCAAAACGCTCCGGCTCATCGATGAAACCGGGGGCAAACAACATCACCAATACCGGAGAAACCACCGCCGCCAATACCGTGAGCACAAATAAAATGCCGCCCAGCGTTCCGGCGACATTTTGTACCAGATTACGCACCTCGGCCTCACTGCGCTGCGTTTTGTATTCCGTGAGCACCGGTACAAAAGCCTGGGCAAAAGCACCTTCAGCAAACAGGCGGCGTAGAAAATTAGGAATTTTAAACGCGACAAAAAAAGCATCAGTCTCACCACCGGCACCGAGAAACTGGGCAAACACCACGTCACGCACCAAGCCCAACACCCGCGACAAGGTGGTCATGGCACTGACGATTCCAGTGGACTTCAGCAGGCGGCGACTCATGGGGCAGACGTTATCAAGGGCGTTGTTCTTGTTGGTTTTTACTTATAGAATGTGAATTAAGCGCTAAATCACTCCGTTAGCACTTTTTACTGAAAACACCGTCATTCCGGCATGCTTTTAGCCGGAATCCAAGCGTTTGGGCTTCCGGACAAGGCCTCATAATACATCAGAAGGCTGTATTATAGTGGCATAGACAAATGACGGGTTATAAACGCAAAGACGCTGAGAACGCAAAGAAAAAGGAGAAACTTTGCATTTTTCGTGTCTTCGATTTTTAACGTTAAATACCTATTGTTTTTTTAGGATGCGGGGCTGTGTTTTTAGCGCTTAATACACAAACAGTAGAGAAAAATACTATTTCACCTACCCTCGTGGCCTTCTTCAGCCCAAAACACCCCTTAATTTGCCGGTTCAATCGTTACAAATAGTTGACAAACGACACATAAAACCGCATATTGTGCGCCCTCTTCGGTGTTGGCTTTGCGCTCAGTGCCGGGACACGAATTCACCACTCGAACAACGAACAAATGGAGTAAGACTTTGGCCAATTCAGCACAAGCCAGAAAACGCGCCCGCCAGTCGGAAAAGAGTCGTCAGCTTAATGCCGGCCAACGCGCTACCTTCCGCACCGCCGTGAAAAAAGTGGTTTATGCCATTGATGCTGGCGAAAAAGACAAGGCCGAAGCCCTGTACAAAGATGCCGTGCCGGTTATTGACCGTGCTACTGGCAAGGGTTTGATCAGCGCCAACAAAGGCGCTCGCCATAAGAGTCGTTTGAACACCCGCATTCGTGCGCTGTAAGCGAGTTTGTAAAATACAAAAAAAGCCGACCTTCTGGTCGGCTTTTTTGTGCCTGTGATGAAATCTCCAAAGTGCGCCAAAAACCACGCTCCTCCGGTCTGTGCCGGACATTTTTCACTACAGCGCCATCAACACAAAACCAGGTTATCCCGATGAATCAGCTCTGGCTCATCCACATACCCCAGCACCATTTCCATTTTACCGGTCGGTAACCCTTTGATTTTTTGCGTCTCGACTGCACTGTAATTCACCAATCCTCGCGCTACTTCGGTCCCCTTTTGATCCACACAAGCAACCACTTCGCCACGCTCAAAATTACCACTGACGGCCATCACACCTACCGGTAACAGACTACGGCCGGATTCCCGCAACACTCGCACCGCGCCGTCATCCAGTACCAGCTCACCGCGCAATTGCAAATGCCCCGCCAGCCATTGTTTGCGGGCAGCCAGTGATTCCTGTTCTGTCGATAACAACGTGCCCACTGTTTTGCCCGCCAGCACCGAGGCCAATACATCCGTTTCATGGCCGTGAGCAATCACCGTCGCTGCGCCGGAGCGTGCAGCCAACCGTGCAGCTCTCAGTTTGGTCAGCATGCCGCCACGGCCCAATGCACCGGCATCCCCCACCAATGCTTCCAGCGACATGTCGTTAGCATTGGCGGTATCGATTAGTTTGGCATCAGCATGGTTGCGCGGGTCTTTATCGAACAGGCCTGCTTGATCGGTAAGAATAATCAGACAGTCCGCTTCCAATAAATTAGCCACCAGCGCAGCCAGGGTGTCGTTGTCACCAAAACGGATTTCATCGGTAACCACGGTGTCATTCTCGTTGACCACAGGCACCACGCCGAGCTTCAGTAAAGTGCGTAGCGTGCTGCGGGCATTGAGATAGCGTTGACGATCAGAGAGGTCTTCATGGGTAAGCAGCACTTGAGCGGTATGAACACCATGCTGCTGAAAACAGGATTCGTAGGCTTGCACCAGACCCATTTGCCCCACGGCGGCGGCGGCCTGTTGTTCGAATAGCGCATGAGGACGCTGGCTCCAGCCAAGACGCATCATACCTTCGGCCACAGCACCGCTGGAAACCAGTACTACATCGATATCTTTTGCCCGCAGCCCGGCCATTTGCGTCACCCAGCCAGTGATAGCATTACGGTCCAGCCCTTGGCCATTGGCGGTCAATAAAGCGCTGCCGATTTTAACCACGCAACGGCGGGTATTTTTAAGTTCTGTACGCTGCATTTTTTATAGGGTGTGCTCTATGGCGCGTAGCTGTCAGGCTAAGCAAGTTTGTTAATTATTTGTAATGAAAACTTTCATTACAAAATGTCACTTGAGAGTGATAATAATCATTCGAGTGACGTGAGTTTATTCTTCTTTATTTCCAGTCAATGTTTTTGACGATTCAGGGAATAAAAATCTTGCATGAACTCATCTGCATTCCCTTGACCATTGAGTAATGGTATTCCTGACTTGCGTCATTTTAACCTGCCAAGGTTTTAACCACATGCATGGTGGAACCGCTGCGCTTGTTCCACCCTACCAGGATAGTTTTGTGAGTAAAACCGTAGGGTGGAACAAGCGCAGCGGTTCCACCAAGTTGCTCACAAAATGATTTAGCCCTGACGTCACATTCTAATACGAGCCAATACCTCGACTCACCACCCTAATGACATTGTCCTTTCTTTCCAACAAGCTGTACATACGTAGTGTGGTACGACCAATAATCGCTTCACTGCTCACCAGAAAATACTCACTGCTGACACTGACCCGTTTTTTATCCAAGGTAATATCGTAGTCATCTTTTAATTTTTTCACGAACGCGTCTGTTGTTTCAAAAGCCGTGTTCACGCGCATCGCCGCCAACTCGGTGGCAATACGTGGGGTGATGTCTTCATGAAGACTCAGCAATACCATCTCCGGTGCCGTATTTACGTTGACCGCCGTGCTTACAGGCAAAGCTGTCACTAACGGTAACAAGGCAGACACGTCACGTAATGAAAGCCCAGCCACAGCCGCCAGCTCGCTGGAACTGGCCATCAGGCGATTGGCCGTCCGATACGGGATATCCAACCCCAGATACAGTAGATCTTCGGCACCATCGGCCAACGCATTGAGATTGGCGTCAATCCAGTCCGCCACCCGGTTGGCCACAAAAGGTGAAAGCTGCACTTTCTCTTCCGCGAAACTGACTTGTGCGAGCAACGACTGCAATATCTTGATTTGTGCTTGGTCCGGTTTGCCATTATCGGCAGTATTATTAGCGGCATTATCGTCACCACCTGCTTTGGTCTCAATCAGATTATTGAGATTAAACCGACCTTGCAGGTCTTCAACACTGCCAGTGATAACACCGCCTTCAATGGGAATGGGCGGCAGCTTCATCGCCCATTCTTCGGTCAATGTATCAATTTGCGTTTTTTGCTTGTCTTCTTTTAAGATCTGGGTGACCCAGGATTCTGCGGCAAGCGCGTACATGTAGGCCTGATCCGCTTCCAGCATGTTGCCAGTGCGACGAATATCCAACTGTTGACGCGAGGCCATGGCCACGGCAACCACGGTGACCAACGCGGCAACCAACAATGCGGTAATCAGGGCTACGCCCCGCTGTTTGTGATTAGGGTTCACAGGCTTCATCAACCGGGCACTCGAAACAACCGGGTAATACGGCCTTCGGCCTTGGTTTCCAGTGTCACTTCTACCGCACGGGGTGGCGTAGTGCTGGCCGTCCCGCCTAACTGACTGCTGGGCCAGGAATTCTGCCAGGCATTTTTGTCGTTGAGGAAACGTAATTCCAGCTTATCGACACCTTCCAGCAACACGCTTTCCAGTGGTTTACTGTCCTGCGCACGATCCAATACATTCCAGTAAACACGCAGCAGGTTTCCATCACGCAATCCATAGGCCACCCGCTGTAAATTACTGCGCGCTCGCCCTGCCGGGTTGCGCCAGCCGGTACGTGTCAGTTCCAGTTGATAACGCCCGGTCTCCACCCCCAGCATGGCGGGCCGTACTTCGGCATATTCGTTACGAATCGGACGATCAATCGCTTGTTCAATATCGCGACCTAACCATAAAAAGGCCATCTGTAGCTGGCTAAGGCGTTCGGCATGCTGTGTCGTCACCAGCCGGGCGCTCATTACACTGTTAAGACCGCTGTAAGCCATTGCCGCCAACAACGCAAAAATACCCAGCGCCACCAATAATTCCAACAGGGTAAAACCCGCTTGTTTTTTGCTCGCCATGATCATGACTGACCTATAAACCCGGTCAGTGTCACCAGAGGCGATTCATCATTTTCGTCCGAACGCACACGCACATCCACGCGGCGAATTTTCTGATTCGGTGTTTTGCTCACTTTCACTGACCAGAACCATTCGTGGCGCGCCATCAGCGTACTGCCTTTACTAGTGCCGGTAGACGGCCATTTTTTAGTGGCGTGCAATTCGGTCATTTTATTCATCGCCACCCAATGGGCATAGGTGCGTTGTTGCAGACTGGAAGCAGTACCCGCACTATTGGAAACGGCACTGGCAGCGGCGGCCAGAGAAAAGGCGATAACAGCCAATGCAACGATCACTTCCAAAAGCGTGAAGCCCTGACAGCGGGTGGTTTTTAAAAAACCCTGATGGACCGATTTACCCCCATTCCGGCACGGACCGGCACGCCGTAATGATGAGGTTGAAAAAACCTTAATTGTTTTCATCTTCTTCTGCCCGGGTCAGAATCAGTTTGCCATTAATCAAGCCTTGCAGTGAATACTCTTCACCTTCATCCGTTTTTAACGTCATATCGAAAGGGGTGAGTTCGCCGCTGGAAAAAATAAAGATGAGTGGCAGGTTTTCTTTGTCTTCAAAGCTGGTTTCCGTACCTTCCAGAAATAATTCAAGTTCAACGGCTTCAGGCAATGGCCGCTCTCGCAACAGGTCATCTTCCTCCACTGGCTGCCAATCTTCTTTGCCCAGTTCTAAAAACCGGTAACGGTCATGATCAAACTCCAGAGCCAGTTCACGCCCTTGTAACACGGCCTCTTCACCTGCCAGTTGAATCAAACCATGCAGACGTTCTGCCTCGTCCTGTACGATACGACTGGAGTTTTGGCCAATAGAAAGGCTGGCGAAACTGATAATGATGCCGATGATCACAATCACCGCCAGCAGTTCAAGCAGGGTAAAACCGGCGTATTTTTTTCCACCGGGGTATTTTGACAATGTTGGGGACGGTGTCATAAATTGCCTCATCCGGGCTCCTGGCAACGAGGGCGGCAGTCAGGAAACGCTATTGCAGACCCCAGTTACCCACATCTGCGTTGGCATCGTCTCCACCCGGCTGACCATCAGCCCCCAGCGAAAAAACATCAATAGTGCCCTGTACACCGGGTGAGAGATATTGATAATCACTCCCCCAAGGGTCTTTAGGCAGGCGATCCATGTACTGTTTCCAGTTCCGGGGCTCAGGTGTACCACCGGGCTTGCTGATCAGCGCCTGCAAACCCTGGTCGGTATTGGGATAAACAAAATTATCGAGTTTGTAAAGCTTCAGCGCACTTTCCAGAGCACGAATATCCGCCTGGGCCTTAGTGGTGCGTGCTGCATCAGGGCGATCCATCACGCGCGGTACAACAATGGCTGCCAGAATCCCGAGAATGACCACCACCACCATGACTTCGATAAGGGTAAACCCGGATTGTCGCCCCGGCATAAATTTATAGGTTTTCACGTTTGTCTCCATTCTTTACACTAACCTTTATATGATGATTTCCAATGAGACGAATACTAACACCCGTGCGCGATCTTGTGCGGCTGAAGCCGCGTGAACTCTGTGACGCTATCACAACTCCGCGCTCATAGTTTGTTGCCAATAGGCTTGACCCTGTGTGTGACGCTATTTGCACTGGGAGGTTCCGAGCTAACGGCCATTTTACGCTTTGATCGCGAGGCACTGTTGCACGATGGTCAGGTCTGGCGATTGTTTACCGGCCACTTGGTACACCTGGGCTGGTCACACACCGGACTGAATATCACCGGACTGGTGCTGATCTGGATACTGATCGGCCATCGGTTTGATAATCGACAATGGTCCGCCATTATCGCCGCACTCATGCTGAGCATCAGTCTCAGCTTGCTTCTCTTTAACCCAACACTGATCTGGTATGTAGGGCTATCCGGCGTGCTACACGGCATGCTGGTGGCCGGTGCTATAGCCGATATCCGCAGCGGTGATAAAACCGCCTGGGTGCTACTGATCCTGATTGCCGTAAAACTGATATGGGAGCAAATTACCGGAGCTTTACCCGGCTCCGAGGCCGCCGCTGGGGGCAATGTTATCGTTGATGCTCACTTTTACGGCGGACTCGTCGGACTTGCACTGGGCTTTTTGTTTAAACCCAGAACGGCCCAACCATAAACCTGAAAACCCGCCAGACGTAAATGTGAATTAAACGCTAAAAACACGTCACTCTTAAAAATCACCGGGTATTTAACGCAAAGGGCGCAAAGACGCAGAGGATGCAACGTTTCTCGTGTTTTTCTCTGCGTCCTTTGCGTCTCTACGTTTATAACACGTCACTTAATCAGTGCCACGAAACATAACCTCCCAATGTACTGAAACGCTTCTCCGGAGGTTTAAACCTCCTGGATTCTGGCTAAAAACAGGCAGGAATGACGACATTTTTAGCCAGAAGTACTAACAGGGTGATTGAGCGCTTAATTCACATTTAAGCGGGTGCGCATAATTATTTCACCACTCGCAATTGCGGCCCGCTAGGTTTAGGTTTTTCCTTGTCCGGCTCATCAGGACTGCGGTCTTCATCGTCATTGAACACCATACCTCGGCCATTTTCGCGTGCATAGATGGCCAGAACAGCTGGAACAGGCACACTGACATGCATTGGTTTACCACTGAAACGAGCACTAAAACTGACTTCTTCACCGGCCATATCAAGGTTTTGTACTGCTGAGGGAGCAACATTGAGAATAATTTTACCGTTGTTGACATGTTCCACTGGCACCACCACATGGGGATGCTCAGCATTAACCAACAAATAGGGTGTCATATTGTTATCAGCAATCCACTCGTAAATAGCACGCATCAAATAAGGTCGGCTGGAATTCATCTTTCATACATCTCGCACACAACACAAATGATTGACCACTGCATTAACCTTCACGCATTTCCCGCTCTTTTCCGCTAAGACTAGTCTGAAAAGATTCTAGCTCAAACAGACGTTGTGCATAGTCTTCCAACGGCTTGGCCACAGCAGATAATTTAATGCCATATGCTGGCAGACGCCACAAAATAGGCGCAACGGCACAGTCCAGCAATGACAGTTCATCGCTCATGAAAAAGGGTTTTTGCTCAAAAATAGGGGCAATCACAGTAAGACTGTCGCACAGCTCTTTGGCCACTTTTGCCTTGTCACGACTTTTTTGCAGCCGTTCCACCAAACTGTCCCAATCCTGTTGAATACGGCACAGGGTCATGCGGCTTTGCGCGCGGGAGACGGGGTCCACCGGCATCAGTGGTGGATGCGGGAAACGCTCATCCAGATATTCCATAATAACCTGAGCGTCATAAAGTACCAGTTCACGATCCACTAGCGTGGGCACCTTGCCATAAGGATTCAGCTCCATCAGGTCTTCAGGTGGATGTGCTGGATCTACATCGACGCTCTCAAAATTGATGCCTTTTTCGGCCAAAACGATGCGCACACGATGACTGTACAAATCGGTGACACCGGTAAAAAGGTTCATTATGGATTTTCTATTGGCCACGACTGACATTTGCTGTTTTCTCCAACTGCTACTGTCTAAGGAAATAATACTTGAGAGGCGGGGATTATACCTGAATAATCGGAAAACCCCTGAAATATCCTGCAAGGCAATGATTTAACTGGGATTCATATTTTAAATCCGTGAGTCAAATTTGCCCGTTTCACTGTTTCCAAACAAATGCCAGAAACACACAAACTTGTAGGAATTCAATTTTTTTAACAAAACGACCAACACCCTCCCCGTGAACCGGGTAGGGTGGAACAAGCGCAGCGGTTCCACCAAACAGGTAAGGGATATGTCCAAGGTTCGATCCGCTATCGGCACCTACTTTTGACTCACTGCTTGTCGATGGATCGTTGTCGCATGAGGGAGGGGGGTTTCTCCTGTTTGAGGCAATTGGGTTTTTGTTGCAGATTTTTGGTTTTATTGTCAGCGGTTGTGTGTACAGAGACGATTTGTGGTTCCTTATTAAGCCTATTGGTGGAACCGCTGCGCTTGTTCCACCCTACGAGTTTTACTCTGTGTTGAAATAGAGCGAAACAAAAAATCAATAAACACTTCAGCTACACCGCTTAAAGGCGTGGGATTTTAAATCCACTATTGAAAGACTTTAAATCAGTCAGACTTTCCGGTTTCACTATTTCCAGGCAAACAGCAAAAACAGACCGATTCACAAAAATCTCAATGAATATCCCGCCAATATTCTTTTTTCAACAAAATAACCAATACCAAAAACCCCGAGAGAAACAACAGTACCCACTTGCCTAAAGCCAGACGTTGCAATTTACTGGGCTCCCCTAAATAAGCAAGAAAGGTAACCAAATCTCGCACAGCGGCATCATATTCTGAGGCATTCAACGTGCCTTTTTCTATGAGCTTAAAGCCACGAATGCGCTCTGATGTATTGCCTTGCTCATCGGTATGACTTTCCATAACGGGTACCTGCAAGCCCTGCAACTCCCACAACACATGTGGCATACCCACGTCTTTAAAGACGCTGTTGTTAACACCCCAGGGACGCGACTCATCCCGATAAAACGAGCGTAAATAGGTATACAACCAATCGACACCACGGGCACGGGCAATTACCGATAAATCTGGCACCGCTGTGCCAAACCAACGCTTGGCATCTTCCTCATCAATAGCCACTTTCATGGATTCACCCACCTTGGCACCCGTGGTAATGAACTGATTTCTCACTTCATCGCTGCTCATCTCCAGATCTTGGGCAATGCGGCTGTAACGCATCAAACTGGCGGAATGACAATTAAGACAATAATCCACAAACAGTTTTGCGCCGCGTTTAATGGCTTCACGGTCATCCAGCTGAATGTCGGCCGAATCCAGCATGACATCCCTCCCTCCCGCTGAAACACTTGCCACAAAAAAAATAGGGAATACTAAAAATAGTATGATCAATAGCAGTTTCATTTTCCCGTCACCCTTTCTGGCAACGGCTTGGTTTTATCCCACTTACTGTAAATCGGCATCAACAGGAAAAAGGCAAAATATAAAACACTGAAAATACGCGAAAATAAGGTTGCCAGCGGTGTCGCTGCCACCGTGCCCAAATAAGCCAGACCAACAAAACTCACAACAAATACGCTTAACGCCAATTTAAACCAGGTACCACGATAACGAATGGACCTGACCGGGCTGCGATCCAGCCAGGGCAGTAAAAACAACACCACCATGGATGCCCCCATAGCCACTACACCCAGAAACTTATCGGGTACCGCACGCAAAATGGCGTAAAAGGGAGTGAAATACCATAAAGGTGCAATATGTTCCGGCGTTTTAAGCGGGTCTGCTGGCACAAAATTATCCTTTTCCAAAAACCAGCCCCCCATTTCCGGGGCATAAAAAATCACCGCAGAAAAAATGATTAGAAACACCACAACACCAATCATGTCCTTAACGGTGTAATAGGGATGAAAGGGAATGCCATCCAGTGGAACGCCATTTTCATCTTTCTTCTTTTTGATTTCGATGCCATCCGGATTGTTCGAGCCCACCGAATGCAAAGCGATCATGTGAAACAACACCAGGCCAATCAACAGCAATGGAAAAGCAATCACATGGAATGCAAAAAAACGATTGAGTGTGGCATCAGCTACCACAAAGTCACCTCGAATCCATAGCGCCAGCTCATCACCAATATAAGGAATCGCACCAAACAAGGAGATAATCACCTGTGCCCCCCAGAACGACATCTGCCCCCAGGGCAATAAATAGCCCATAAACGCCTCGGCCATCAGCACCACAAAAATCAGCATGCCAAACACCCATAGCAATTCACGCGGTTTACGGTAAGAACCGTAAAGCAGGGCACGAAACATATGCAGATAAATCACGATAAAGAAAAACGATGCACCAGTAGAATGCATGTAGCGAATCAACCAACCCCAATTCACATCACGCATAATATATTCCACTGACGCGAAAGCAGTATCCGCAGTGGGCTTGTAATTCATGGTGAGAAATATGCCTGTGAGCAATTGAATCACCAGCACCAAAAAAGCCAGCGAACCAAAGAAGTACCAGAAATTTAGGTTTTTAGGTGCATAATATTTAACCAGATGATCCTGCCAAAATGCGGTCACCGGAAATCGTTCATCGGCCCACTCTCGTAAATCACCCAGGCTACGCGATATTTTATCAAACATTAAATGACCTCCGAATCAACACCCACCAACAGACGGGTCGCTGACACATAGTGGTGAGGTGGTATAACGAGATTCGAGGGGGCTGGCATACCGGCGTAGACACGCCCGGCAAGATCATAAGTAGAGCCATGGCAGGGACAGAAAAAACCACCCTTCCATTCCGGCCCAAGATCCGGTGGAGCAAATTCGGGACGGTAGGTCGGCGAGCACCCCAGATGGGTACAAATACCGATCATTACCATATATTCAGGATTAATGGAGCGCTGTGGGTTCTTGGTATAAACAGGTTGCTGGGCAAGCTCGTCCGAATTAGGGTCGCGCAGAAATTTGTCCAGCTCCGGCAACGTCTTCAGCATTTGCTCATTTCGCCGCAAGACCCAGACCGGCTTACCACGCCATTCCACGGTCATCACCTGCCCGGGTTCCAGTTTGCTGATATCCACATCGATAGGCGCACCCGCCGCTTTCGCCTTTTCGCTGGGATCCATTGACAGCACAAAAGGTGTGGCTACATAAACTGCACCTACACCACCCATGGCAGCCGTTGCCGCCAACAACATGCGTCGTCGGCCATGATCAATTTCATCCATGCTCACATAATTCCCCTTAATTACAAGTGCTGCTATTGAACCGAGAATCCTCAGTTGACTGCGCGCTTCAGAGGATAATTAGCGGACATGCCAAAATTAACTTCAGGTCAGGCATTTCACCACGTCGGTACACCTTCCCACTACGAGTCAAATTGGACGCTATAGGGTATTAACAAAGACAAATAATTCGCGAATAAAAACATCCATTAACCGAGGAGCATAGCAGAGAATGAGAGCACGACAATATTGTTTATCTTAATATAATGATAAGCTGATTTTTTATAGCGTAAAAAACAGAGAACCACACAATAACAAGCTAGACACTCGAGCAAACCCTGATTATTGACGCGCATAAAACAGGTAACAAGCAATACTTGCAGGCACAAAAAAGGGCTCCGAAGAGCCCTTTTCCACATTTGCTGCATGCAGGTTATTACAACTGCCAGCATTCCACTATGCGCGTACCAGACCATACTTGGTCATTGCCTTACGCACTGAAAACCAGCCAACAGCGGCTATCAGCAAAGTCACCACAATATCGAAAATTGATGTCATGGGGATATGGTAAAACTCTGGGGACACCGAACCGGAAACCCAAGTGTAACGTTCTATCCAGGTTCCCAACAGGATACTGATAGCAACAAATATAATCACTGTGGGGTTGTGACGATTGGGTGTCCACACCGCGAAAGTGAGGAAGGGCACAACAAACTTCAGCACCAGGAAGGTCCACCACAGCGGTGCCAGATCATAAAGCATCATGTCATTAAAACGATCCATTTCTTCCGGTAAACGCCCATACCACATAATCAGATATTGCGTGAAGTAGAAATAGGTCCACAAAATCGTGAAGGCCAACATCATTTGCGCCAAATAATTAAACACAAAAGGCTTGTACGGTTTGTTCACCTTGCCGGAACGATGCAGCATGATTAACACAATCGCCAGGAAGGCCAAAAAGAAGTGAAACATACTGACGAACTGGTAAATACCGTAACTGGCACTATGCCAGTTTACCACCATGGTCATTTCAAAATCCCAGGCAATCATGGTGCCGTACAACACATACACACCCGGAATAACCAGAGCAATATTCCGGAAAGTACGATGTACCTTAGGGTCATCACTCACATCTGTCAGATGCTGGTATTTAATAAACAGACAGAAAAAAGCGGCCACCACCAGGAAACCCAGGATCTGGCGCGTCACCAGAAAGGGGTAATTCAACCAGGCACTGAGATGCACATCTTCATCATCCGCGAGAGACAACCACGGGAAAGTACTTTCACCACTGTAAAGCAACAGCAGTAGTAACACACCAGCCAGTGGAAACAATGCCGCTGTGGAAACCGCAAAATATCGCACCTGAAAACGCCATTTACCATTCGCCAAGTGCAGAATCGACGCGAACGTCACACCTGCCAGCGCCAGATACAATACGATGAGGAAATTTGTGGTCAACACCGACCAGCTGCCAAAATTTTCCATTTAACCCTTGCCCCTTTTATCTATTCTTGTCGAGCGCAGCAAAATATTGCTCGCCTTACCGTTGCTCTATTTTGCCGCAACCTGGGATTCGTTCACCAAGCCATTTTTAAGGTAGTTCACCACATGCCAACGCTCTTCGACAGTCAGGTCATTCGAACCACCCTGCTCTCCCACCACGCCGTAAGCAGGCATTACATAACTACCAAACGTAATCGTGCCCCATAGCCAACCTTCTGTCATTGATTGCTGAACGTAATCGTCAGTCAGATCAATAGCACCAATTTTGCTGGCCACAGGTGACTCTGCTTTGCCCGTCAATCCATGGCAAGCTGCACAATAAATACGATAGAGAGTGCGGCCTTCTTTCAATGATGCTGCATTGGCCACAACCGGGTTAACCAGGTCTTTGGACTCTTCCCGGTTCGCTACCTTGGTAGGAATGCCCATCACCGGAACTGAACGTGCAGGAAAAGGCGTCATCACGCCTTCCTGTGGTTTGATGCTGGGCTGATTCATCATATCCTGTGACCATGGCCAAGCCAGCGCCGCAGAAGGAACTGCCAATGCCGTTAACAATACCGCAATGCGTTTCATCGAATGGTTCGTTGCACACTTCATCGAATCGCCTCTTCTCGAATTTCCAATACCTTGTGCTTTTCAAAAAGCTCCTTTACTGACTCACCAATGCTTTCATCGATTTCCACAATAATAGCCACTTGATCCAGGCTCACTTTTTCGCTGTACAACGAGCTACGTTTTTTCAATAGCCCCGATAAAAAGATGAAAGAGAAAAACGTCAGCCACACTGCAAAGAAAATCAGCATTTCGTACACCAACACAATGTTTGACGGCAACGCAATAACGGGTTTGCCGCCCTGTGGCTGCACTAAAAAACTTGCCTGTGCGGCAGCCAAAAATATGAAGCCGAAAACCACGCCGAAAATAGCCCCAAACAAGGTGAATTTTTGAATATGCACTGGGCGTTCTCCCAACACTTCTTCAACTTCAGGGTGTTCAATGGGGGACGTCATAGTGACATCATCCACCGTCAAGCCTGGAACCTCATTACGACGAATATCAGCAATGGCATCATGAGCTTCCTCAAAATCACCAAACAGGCCCATCATTCTTTTTTTGCTCATTTATGCACCCCCCCCACCAGTGGTTTGAGTCACTGGTTTTGCATGATCGGTCATACGCGCCAGATCTTCTTCACCCGCAGACAGTTTACGATGAAAGACCATCTCCTTCACTTCATACATGGAGACTGACGGAAACACCTTCACAAATATCAGAAACAACATACCAAACCAGCCAAAGCTACCAAACACAATGGCCCATTCGATAATGCTGCCATACATGATGTCCCACTGGTGTGGCTCGTGTGACATAGACAATGTCGGTGCCACAATCATCCAGCGCTCGAAAAACATCCCCAGATTAAGGAACAACGAGACCACAAACATGGTGGGCATATGCCGACGTAATTTCCTGAAGGCCAGTGCAAACGGCAATACAGAACCACAGAAGAGCATGGTCCAGAATATCCAGGCATAAGCACCAGTTGCTTTAGCGATCAACAGTTCCTTGTTATAGACATCATGACCATACCAAACAGAGGCGAACTCAATAAGATTCAGGTAAGTCCATACCATCGCTATAGCAAAGGTCAGTTTGGCGGTCTTTTCCATAATCGGCAGAGTCATATAATCTTCAAAACGGAAGAAATAACGCAACAGAATAAACAGCGTAATAATAGCCGCACAGCCCGAATATAATGCACCTGCCACAAAATACGGGGGGAAAGAAGTAATGTGCCAGCCGGGCATGATTGACATGGCAAAATCAGCTGACACAATAGAATGCACCGATACCGCCAGCGGAATCAGGAAACAAGCCATCAACAAATAAATCTTGCGGAAGTGACGCCATTGACGGTCACTGCCTACCCAGCCCAGCGCCAGGATGCCATACAACTTTTTGCGCCAGCCGGTGGTGTTATCACGACAGATCGCCAAGTCAGGAATCATGCCCACAAACAGAAACAACATGGAGGCTGTAAGATAAGTCGTAATGGCGAACGCGTCCCATACCAACGGTGAACGGAAGTTTGGCCAGATGCCTCGGTCACTGACATAAGGAAGCACCCAGTACAGGTTCCAGACACGCCCCAAGTGAATCATCGGAAAGATACCGGCTGTCAACAATGAAAACGTTGTCATCGCCTCGGCAAACCGATATATCGGTTTACGCCAATCGGCATGAATCAAATGCAAAATTGCCGACAGTAATGTGCCGGAATGACTCATGCCAATCCAGAACACAAAAGCAGCGATGTACATATCCCACATATGGGGATTATTCAGATCTGCCGTACCCATGCCCACCGTATACTGAATATATTCCGCCAACACTGCGCAGGCTACCATGGCAATACATACCGCAAGCGTTACCCAATAAGCGGGGCGCGGATTTTCCATGCTCTTCAACACGTCGGTGTTGATCTTTGCCCACGCAATCTGCTCGTTAATATCTTTTTCTGTGACCATCGTCATTGTTATATCACCTTAATCTTTTTGACGGCTCTGCTTAAAAAGTCTTTGCAAACCTTCCGATCTAAATATCTTCACGAACCCGTTCGAGATACATCACCGATGGGTCAACATTGAGTTCTTCAAAGATTCGATAACCACGCAAATCAGCATCCTTTTTGGCTAATTTGGTTTTTTGGTAAACACCGCGTTCCACCTGATGTTTCTTCCAGAGTTTGCTGACTACACTGCCCTCATCCATCGTGTCACCAAACACAATGGCTGAAGTCGGACAGGCTTGCGCACAAGCGGGTACCACTTCACCATCCTGCACCGAACGATCTTCCATAAAGGCTTTATCTTTAACCGTACGAATTCGCTGCACACAAAAAGTACATTTCTCCATCACACCTTTGTCGCGCACAGAAATATCCGGATTGAGCTGCTGCTCCATCGGCTCTGGCCAGGATGATTCGTAATAGGAATAAAAATTGAAGTAACGCACACGGAAGGGGCAGTTATTGGAACAGTAACGCGAACCAATGCAACGGTTGTATACCTGCGCATTAAGGCCATCCGGCGTATGGTAAGTCGCTGCTACCGGACAAACCGGCTCGCAAGTCGCTGCGCCACACTGCTGACACATCATCGGCAGGAAACTGGCTCCTTGCTCAGGATGCTCCAGCTCTTGCTGATCCCAGTAGCGCTCAATACGCATCCAGTGCATGGCCTGGCCTCTTTCAAACTTTTCTTTACCGACCACGGCCAGATTGTTTTCGGCATAACAGGCTGTGGAGCAAGCATTGCAACCAATGCACAAATCCAGATTAATGGCCATGGCCCAACGATGTTCGTAATCATGATGACCGCCCTCTTCAGCACCTTTGCGATAGTCTGACCAGTGGTTGAGAATATTATCCAATGACATAATTAAGTGCCCTCCGTACGGCGAACCTGCTCAACTGGCACGGTCACCACCAACTTGCGTCCCACCTGACTGTCCCCAGCCCCCGTTCCCATGCGTACGATGGACAGCGAATCCGCTGGCCCCACACGCTTCACGGTCACGCGCGTACTGTACATAGCCAGCTCGCCGGTTTTACCGTCTGTAGTTGCGTCAAGAATTTGCAGGGGATTGACACCCAGTCCCTTGGCATAACGCCCGTAGGCTTCATGCCCCTGACCCAGCGGTATCGCCACGGCATCCGCATGCATACCTTTAAGCAGCACTACACGCAATTTGACTGAGCCCTGTGCAGAACTCACTTCCACTAAATCCAAATTTCCAATACCCATTTTTGCGGCGGTGTCCGGATGTATTTCCACCCAGGAGTCCCATACCACTTTGCTGATCTGATCCGGCGCTTCCTGCAACCAGGGTAGATTGGCATGGCGACCATCAAACAAACCCAGACGGGGTGATGGCAGCAGCGTTAACCCCGCATTGTTATCCTCTACCGGCGCTGCAAACGAAACGACAGTGGATTGTAGAGTTTTCGTGCCTGCATCCACTTTGATAACGCCGGTCTGTAAGGCCATATTCCAAAATTCGTCGTTACTCTTCGCGGCATTCTTCACTGAAGTTGGCATGGCGGCAAAAGCATTGCGTAAATATGCGTAATAGTCCTCGAACTGACCATAGTCATCCTTTTTACGCTGTTTGAGCAGGGTCAACAGGATGTCACCTAGACCTTTGGTCTCGGCATTGAGTTTTTCCATCAAAGGCTGTTGCACATGAATTGCATTGGCTTCAGCTTGATCGACGGGCACCTGCGTACCCCAGTCTTCCAGATAAGAGTCCACCGGCAGCACCAGATCAGCCGCCATGGTGGTTTCATCCGGAAACTGTGAAATAGCAACTTTAAAACCAATGTTGGCCATTGCTTCGGTCAGTCCCAGACTTTTCGGAGCGCTGTATATCGGGTTGCTGCCATGGAAAATCACTGCGTCCAGTTTTTTTGCTTTAGCCGCTTCGGCAAAAGCCACCAGATCAGCCGTGCCGCCCTGTTTGGCCATAAGTTGCGGGAAAGGAAAATCACCCGCAGATTCGATAGTTTTGCCTACATTACCAAGAATATGGTTCAACATCATAATGGCGGCGGTGGCGGCATACCCTTGCGCCTGTCCTTCAACGCCTGCGCCCGCCAGCACCAGACTTGGTGCGCGCTCACTCAACAGCTGGGTAACACGTTGAATACGGTCACCGGCCACACCGGTCATCTGTGCCACTTTGGTGATATCGTAAGTATCGATCAATGTGCGAACATCAGCAGGAATGCCAGCATCGCTTATTTTGATTTTATTCAGTAGCAAATTCGCCATGCCCAACGCCAGCACAGCTTCTGTACCCGGCTTGATCGCCAACCATAAATCAGCGCTGCCACCAGTAAGTGACATTTTGGATTCGATCTGTACCAGCAGGCCGCGTTCTTTATTGGTACGGAATTTGGCATATTGCCCGGCGTACTGTACGGGAGACTGGCTTGCACCCATAAAATCCGCACCGAAGGAAACAATCATCTTCGCTTTGTCCAGGCGCAAACGAGGATTGGCCTCACCCAGCATATCCTGATTAACCGCACGGGAAACAGCATTGTTAACCACTTCATGTGCGTAGTGGTTTGTTGACCCCATGGTGTCGAGATGATTTGTCAGCAACACGGACTGATGACCACTGATAGTGCCTGTAAACCAAGCAAAACGGTCACCATTGACCGTGCCCAGCTTTTCTTCCAACACTCCCAGCGCTTTGTCCCAACTGATTGGCGTCAGACTACCGCCAGTGCGCATCATCGGTGTGTTAATGCGGTCAGGGTTATAATGCCCCTGCACACCGGCCTGCCCCATCATGCAGAGCTTGCCATTATTCATTGCTGCATCTGGGTTACCTTCCAGCTTCAGTACACGACCTTCGCGTACCCGACCGTGAATACCACAACCTGCCGCACACTGTGTACAGGTTGAGGCATACCAGACACCCACTCCCGGAATGACATATTCTTCCGGCATAAGATAAGAAACCACTTCTTCCTTACCCTCTTCCAGAGTGACGGTTGTGGGCATATCACACCCTGTCAGTGCTACGCCTGCACCACTCCAACCCATCACTTTCAGGAAATTTCTACGGTTCATTTTTCCGCTCATAATCGTTATTCCGCTCTATTGAACCCACTCAAATCTATATTTTAATCAGCGATTAAACTGATTACTTATGACACTTCCAACAGTCGCCCGGCGCACCGAGGTCTTTGTTTGCAATATGACAGTTGATACAGAAACCCATATTTAACGGTTTCACCTTATTAGCCACTGTCATGTTTTCCACATCACCATGACAAAACGCGCATATTTCCTTGATATCTTCCACTGGAAACTCACGGTCAAACGCCAGGGTTTTCAAATGCTTTTCATGGGTAAAATGCACAAAATCCGGTACATCATGGACTTTTTTCCAGAGAGGAGACTCTTTGTCTTCCCAGTATTTTGTCAGCTCTTTAATACGCGGTTTGTCAGTCGCAATTACTTTGTGACAACCCATGCATTTGCTGGTAGGCGGAATACCAGCCACCTTGCTGCGACGTGCATAGGTATGGCAATACATGCAGTTAATGTCATTGTCCTTGACATGAATGTCGTGTGGAAACTCGATTGGCTGGGGCACATCTTCCCCCGTATGTGTGCCACTCGGCGGTACCACATCGTACTTGACAGCCATTGCCATGGAGGACATTAGCAACATCACCAGGAACACCATCCCGGCAAGTCCAGTCCTGACAAAGCCTGCGCCCGGATTGATCAAACGGTTCTTCACTACCATTTTCTTCCTCGATACATTTTGTTGTTTATCAACTTTTGTTTTCATCAATGTTTCCACGAACCCTGGTACAAAGCCAATAGGTTAAAACGCGGAAAACACTGCCCTACCAGACAAATAACTGGCAAAACATTCTCTTTTAAACACAGCTCGCGCCGCAATATGGGAATTTTCAGACTTCTGCTAAATCAAGCCAGCCGAAGTAGCCGCTTGCTCTCCCTCAATTCTTTGCGGATCGTATCCGCTTGTTATTTTAAACAGGCCACTTTCCGCGACCTATCATCGTTATCGCTGCAGTTTCTTATTGACTCTGTCTGACGGGCACCCAGCACATCCTACAGCTACCACTCTGAACCGAACTGGCTAATCGTAACGTATCTTTAAGTTGTTATCACAACCTATATATCAGAATATTATTATCAATCCAACAAGCTTTGTTGTCAGCGCTACCCTGTGTCGGTCGATGCTAGACCAATCTCAGCGGGCGTGTCAACGCAATTCATAAGAAAAAAGCTCAGGAAATATTTCGCACAAAGAGACACCGCCTCGCATTGGTGCAATCACCCGCGTAACACCACATATCAACGATCAAGCCGCCCCAAGTCAGTGCATTCATGCAACCACAATACTATAAATTCTCACCCGCTTAGCCATCAATGCGTACAATCAAAATATCACACGGGGCATGGTGCTGCACGGCATTAGCGACCGAGCCTAATAATCGTGACAAACCATGGCGTCCGTGTCGCCCGATAACAATCAAATCAACCCCGGTATTTTTTGCGCGTTCAATAATTTCCGACTTTACCGATCCCTGCACAACCACCGGTTTAACCTGAGCATGCGTTGATTTCCCCACTAGATTTGTCAGTACTTTCTCTGCTTGAACTATTAACTGTTGCACAATTTCCTGCTGTTGTGGCAAAACCAGTTCATTGGCCAGGTCAACAGGAATATATTCCACCACATGCAACAAACTCAGTTGAGCATGATAATGGTTGGCCAACTCTACTGCGCGTGAAAATACGGTGATATTTTCGGCACTTAAATCAACTGCGCACAAAATATGTTGATAACTGCTCATGACGGCCTCCTTTTAAGTTCAACCCACCAACCTCATAAAGAATGGCACATTTTTGTGCCTGCGCAGAGATCTGCCTTGCCGGATGTGGGAACAAAATCCCCGTCAGGATATATACCCGTGCTGCCTGATTCCAGTGATACCTTACATATCGGCCGGTTAATATCGGCAAGATATAGCACCCGCCAGAGCCTTGTCACGACACTTTCGGAACAAGTTATGCTTCGTGCGCCTTACCACATTCCTGAAAACAAAAAGAATGCTTGGATGATGTGGCGTTAAAAGATAATCGTGAAAAAACTCCATAAAATATTATTTCGTAAGGAAAAATATGCCGTTTACACCTTTTCATATGGGACCTGGGATACTTGTTAAGGCTTTATTACAAGGCAGTTTTAGTTTGATGGTATTTGGGTGGGCGCAGATCATAATGGATATTCAGCCATTATTTGTGCTTATAACAGGCGATGGTCATCTTCATGGTTTTTCACACACCTATGTTGGCGCAACACTATTGGCAGTATTTTCGGCATTATCGGGCAAGTATTTATCCGAAATCGGTCTAAAAATTATCGGTATTTCTGATCGATCAACGTCCGGTTCAACTCCGGTAAAAATTACGTGGGGGATTGCATTTATAAGCGCTTTTATTGGCACGTACAGCCATGTGATACTGGATAGCATAATGCACAGTGATGTGGAGCCCTTTTACCCTTTTTCACAAGAAAATGAAATTTTAGGGCTAATCACAATCCCCCAACTGCATATGCTTTGCATATATAGCGCATTGGCAGGTGGAATAATTTATTATTCAGTGCAGTATGTACGTAAGAAATATAACCAAAAGGGTTAGGCGGGGCTTAACGCCCCCTAGGCGGTAGCTCCCTGCTGCAAACAAATCTTCGCGGCGAATTTCAGTGCTTTATTTAATGTTTCTGTTATTGACCACCCCTGCAATATTCCGGCAATGGTGACAGCACTAAAAGCATCACCTGCACCAACAGTATCAATAATATTTTTTACTGGCACAGATTCACCTTCCACGATGCCCTCCTTGCTCAACACAAAAGCCCCTTGCGCACCACGAGTGACAATAAGCCGTTCTAACTGGCAAGTTGCAAACAACTCCTTTGCATAAACTTGCAATTCGGGGCCATCGCTCATGGTCCGGCGGGTCACTTCGCACAATTCTTCGTCATTGAGTTTTACCCAGGTAGCACGCTGTAAAATACTTTCAAGCAGAGACATTTCCCACCAGGGCTCACGCAAATTCAGATCAAGAAAAACGGGTGCATTTGTTTTTTGCAATAGGATATCCAGTGCGTTTCTTGATGATTCTGTCCGCAAGGCCAAACTGCCGTGATAAACCAGTGCCGGTGTGTCTTCTGGCAATGCATTCAGCGCAGCCTGCGCATTGATATAATCGTATGCCTGCTTTGTTACGATGTCATAACCGGGCTGGCCATCCTGAAGTGTCACCACAACCTGGCCAGTGGGATAACAATCGCTGATTTGTATGCCGGATATGTCCATACCCTTTTCACTCAGGGTAGTACGTACAGCATCTCCATGATCGTCATTTCCCACACAGCTAATCAACAACGGTGCGCAGGAAAATCCTTGCAGGTGCCAAGCAACATTAAACGGTGCGCCACCCAATACCACCTGACCATCAGGAAAACAGTCAAACAGAACTTCGCCAAAAATAATGGGGCGAGCTTGAGTCATTTTTATACCTGCCTTGGTTTAGGAGTGCGTGCGTTCCCTATTCACCGGGAATAACAATATCACCCAGAAAATCATAATGCGCCATACCTTCCAGAATTCCCCAGGCAAAACGGCTTTCCGCAAAGTACACCCGCTCACGCCCTTTGAGTCGTGCAAGCTCGGGGCTGTAGTTACCCACTACCAGCCCCAAAGTATTACCTCGCAACATATCTTCATCATTACCAGAGTCACCTGCAACTAAAATACGTTCTGGAGGAAGCCCCCACTTAATCGATAAATAACGAATTGCCAAACCCTTTGATGCACGCACAGGCAACAGGTCCAAAAACTCGCCATGCGAATAAATAAGTTTGGCATGCAGGTCAAGATGGCGTAAATGCGCCTGAATTTTTCGCACTGTAGGCGCTTTTTTGGGGTCAATAAAATAACTGATTTTATGTTCACGCTGAACGTTGTCAGCTTGCATTTTCAAGCCAGGAATATCGACCAATGCTTTGCGCAGCTCTTTGGGTTTCCAGCGATAATCCACATGCTGCTTCCAAGCATAGTCTTCCAACATACCATGACCGTAATGAATTTCGCTGCCCACTGAAGTGATTAAAAAATCCGGGGCTGGCAGATTTTCTGACTTTATAACATCCTGCGCACTTTCCAGCTTTCGCCCGGTAGCGAATGCCAGACCAATTTTGTGGTGAGCATTTAATTTCCGCCCATCCTTGAGCGTTTTGATCAGCGCTTTAAGTGCCTTGTCGTCTCCCAGTATTGTATTGTCGATATCACACACTAAAATACGATCAAGAATCGGTAGACGGGATTTTTTTCGGGTAGAAACCTGATGGTTGGCACGGCGCGGCTTTTCAATAACCCGTTGAATAATCCGCACATAATTGTCAGCATGGCTTTCCCATGAAAAATATTTATGCGCGCCATCAAGCCCGTTTTTCGACCATTGACTCCAACGACGTTTATTATTTAATGCGCCAAAAATGCTATTTCCCAGGGCATCAGCATCCAGCGGATCAATCAGCACACCATTTTTGCACAAATCAATAATATCGCGAGGCCCGCCATCCTCAGTGGCAATAATGGGCAAACCACAAGCGGCAGCTTCAATCAGCGTTAACCCAAACGGCTCTGTTAATGCTGGATTCACAAACACACCTTTGCTTTTTGCCGCCATACGGAACAAATCTTCAATGTGTTCTGACTGGTGATGTTTTGGGTAAGCCGCACAGCCATAAAGATCATATTTATCAAATAGCAATAATAATTGTGTCAGCACTTCACGTGCGCCTTTGTCCAGCTCACTGATATCATCGCGATTACCTGCCACAATCACCAGATTGGCCATTTCACGCAAAGCTTTGTTTTCACCAAAGGCCCGTACCAATGTCTCCAGATTTTTTCGCTCATCCGGTCGGGCAATAGCCAACACCATGGGTTTTTTAGGATTATTTAAAAAACGTGAAAGCACGGCCTCCATGGGTGAAGCGCTTTCCTGTGTATTTGGTTTGCGGAACCGATTTAAATCCACTCCTGGCGGAATGACCGTCATACGCCGCGGGTGATAGTTCTCGTAAATTTGATATTGTTCTTCCACTTCCTGATTGGTACTGGCGACCATCAGATTCGCATTACCCAGAGTCACTTCTTCAGCTTCAATACGCTGAGTGAGGTTATATTGTGATTCGATGCTGGATTTTTTCAATCCCTTTTCTAATAAACGCTGTTGTTTTACCCTGCCCAAGGAGTGCCCGGTAAAAGCCATAGGCACACCCAACAATTGAGCCAGACGTGTTGCCACATAACCCGCATCAGCATAATGACCATGAATAAAGTCTGGCATGCGCCCAACTCGACGAACATGCTGCAAAACATTGTCAACAAAAGCGTCAAGGTGTGGCCACAACACTTCTTTGCGTAAATATCGCCGGGGTCCACAGGGAATGCGTACAATGCGTGCATTGCTATTGACGCCAGAAGAATCCGTCAGTATTTCATAAGGCTCGGCATAAATATCATCTACTTTGCTATCAAACACCTGGCGGGTGAGCAGGTCTACCTGCCCTACACCTGGATGCTTTACCAAAGCTTGTGCCAGCTCAACAACATATTTTATTTGGCCACCAGTATCTGCATCTCGACCTAACTCTAAATTGTTTCCCTTGACCAACCCATGAATACTGACAAGCATGATATACAAGCCATCATCTTTTAATGCTTTTTGCTCTGTATCTGGCATAAATTTCCGCCGATATTCCATTGTAGCAAGAGTGATTAAGTATTATTTTTTAGTATTGTCAGAAAAGCCATTTTCACCAATAAACACCTGTGTACTCGGCGTAATAGCACTAAACAATTTAATAACATCTGTATTGCACATTTTCACACAACCGTGTGAACTTGGCACACCCATCTCATCCTCATCGGGACAGCCATGTATATAGATATAACGACGCATGGTATCCACCGCACCCAGACGATTTTTACCGGGCTCCAGACCCGACAACCACAAAATACGTGTCAGCACCCAATCACGATTCGGAAATGCCCGCCGTAAGTCTGGTGAATAAACCTCACCGGTATTACGCCGCCCGACAAAAACAGCATTAGTTTTTGCATCTCCGCCGATCATTGCCCGCACCTGATGCCACCCACGGGGGGTACGCTCACTATCAGCCTGTTCACCCACCCCATTTTTTGCGCTGGCAATCGCCACATCCATGGCAACTGTATCGCCTTTGAGCAACTGTAAACGTTGCTCTGCAACATTAACAACAATCAGATCTTTCACCACTGAGACCTCACAAAATATCTGTCACGCAATACGCTATGAGCAATATACGTTAAGTTTTCACAAACATTAAGCGATTTCAACATCCTATGCGGATTGGAAGATAAAATGGATAACATTACAGTTCGACCAATAACATGAACTCTTTAGGAGCGTGCATGTAATAACTTCTCGGTTTTGCAGCCCGTCTTCGCCCGTTCTTCCATCACAAAAGCTCGAAATAGAACGACTATTTTTGCGCTTTTGTTCAATCAGAACGAACGAATACGCACTAAATCCGGGCGCTAAACCGAGAAATTATTACATGCACGTCCCTTAGCTTGAAGGACATGGAAATGATTTTTTTACTGTGTCTTTCGTTAGCATGCCCATATGGGACACCATGCTTCTTATTTCCCAGCCTGCAAGCGTTAGTATTTTTTGCTCTGTATTTGGTGCAAGATTTTTGTATAATTTTCAATATTCCGATTGCTCAACAAATCATGTTTAAGCATTCCTGCTGTCAAGGAATATACAAAATATTGCATAAGCGTCAGATTTTTTAAAAATAGCGCCAGTTCGACTTTATCTCCATTCTTAAAGGTTTCATAAACTGCCATCGTCAGAACAAATAAAGTTTCTCCTTCTTTTTCACCACTGTGAATAATCCTGGTTGATTTGAAAGGCTGCTTCATGATTTGATACACATATTCTCTCTCTTTGGCAGAAAGATATTTTTCACTATTCATCCCGTTTAGAATATGCACATATTCCCGTGCGGTTCCCTGCACAAACCAGCCGCTAAATAATTTCTGCTTTTCTATGGTTATATCTTTTTTTGATATGGACTTATTGATGCTTTTATTTTTTAGCCTGGAATGCATTTCATAACTCAACCTAATATATTCTGTTTTTCCCATACGCTCCAAATCTTGCATACTGTGGTCTCTCAATACCAAAAGACTGGAACCAAACGGGTACAGTTTTTCATGTTTAGCAAGGCCGAATTTATTGATGATATCGTTTATCTTATCAAAACCAAGCTTTTCAAATAAATATTCCGTATTTGCATTTGAGCTAAACCTCATCATCCCTCTAGCCACTTCTAAAAGCGGGACTGTTTCTTCCTTCACCAAACCACGGCTCTTTATTTTCTTTAACCAGGATTGATGTGCCCCTCCATCGGTATTTTTTATAAAATATTTTTCCAAATCTGACAGGAATATACTTTCTTCCGGGTTTACATCATTGTTAGCGGCTTGCCTGGCGAACGCTATCGCCACTATTATTTTTACAGTGCTTGCCAGGGGCATAAGCTCATCAGCATTTTTTTTCAGTATAGTTTTTCCATTCCTGACCAGACATACAGAGCCATTTACTGCTTCACCTGCGATATAACGCATAATTTTTGATGGTGAATATTTTAACCAAAGAAATAACAAAACTACTGCAATAATTAGAACCCCCACCCCCACCAACCACAAAATCATTACTATTTTCCTTTCAGTATCGAAATAAAAAGGGATCAGGTTACGAATTGTAGTACATTCAGAGAAAGAAGACCTTTTTCAGGCTACTTCATTAACATGATGACTTTCGTCTGCCGATAGACTTCAGACTCTTCGCCCTCTGTCTATCAAGCCCGCGATGCATTCTTGTGACCTCTCTCTGGGTGACAATTCAACCACAAGCTTAAACAACAGATGACCGGTCACCAAACAAAAAATGATAATGCCTCATTAAACCGAGCTGAAAAAACTACGCGAACAACGTATTAAAACGCCCGGAGATAACTGAGTGAGTAGAAATGGGAAAGTTCAAAACGAGAGTTATTGCGATGGATGAAGTTGGGATATAACCCAATATACGAAATATCTGAATTAAAAAGGTTTTGACATTATAGCCTCACGTTTCACATGAACAGAATATAGCCATCGGCAACCCTTTCCCATGAGAATGGCCTCCCCCGTGTGATTCAAACAGGGGAGGCCCGCTGCAACAACATTTATCTGGCAAGAAAAAATATCACCATATGATGGCGCAACACATACTAATGAACTACAGACTCAGGATAAAATCAGCCAAAGCTTCGATATTGACATCTGATACACGCGGCGAGTAGGGAGGCATTGTTGCATTACCCCAGTTGCCTCTTCCACCATTTTTGATCTTATCAATCAATATGGCTTTTGCATTAGCCGTGCCTTTATATTCGTCAGCAATATCTCTCCATGAGGGACCGAGAAATGGATCATCAATACCATGGCATGCCAAACAGCCACTTTCCCGCGCCAAATCCAGATCACCAACAACAGGCTCAGCGGCTACGACTACCGTCTTCACACGGTCGATATCATCTCCTAAACCCGTCGCAGTAACACGGACAGGGGTTGTGATCAGGCTACCACTCAGCAGTCCGACATCCACCAAAGGATCCACCGTAATGGTGCGGTTTTCACCGCTGCCCAGTGTACCCAATATCCAGAAAGCTTCTTGGGCATCCATACATGCTGCCCCACAACCTGTCGCATCTGGCTCGGCATCATGTGCAGCGTCAAATTGGAGCCCAGGCGGTACGCGAAGCAGTACGCTAACGTCATTAACAGGCGCAGCGGATACGTTGCTGATACTGAATTCATAACGCAAACGCTCACCCGTCGCGACCGGGTCGGGAGTAGTGCTGATATCGAGCGTAAGGGGAAACGTTTTTTCGACAATGGTCAGCACCCGCTCAGCGCTGGCATCAAGGCTTGCTCCTCCATCATGACGTAACTCTGTACGGATGGAGAGAATCTGGCCAGCGATAGCTGTTGCATTTACGGTGCCTTCGATGGTGCGCCGCAGAGCATGACCGACGGCGAGACTGCTTACATCCCAGACAATGTCGCCAGTAACAGCATCTTCGGTGCCACCATCGCTGACGCTATCCACACTGATCGCTGCGGGTAGGATGGTGCGCAATTCCACGTTATCAAGCGCCGCGCTGTCAACATTGCCAACATCAACAATGAGGGTCAGGCTGTCGCCCGGCATGAGCGGATCCTCCGAAGCACTCATGGCCAGTTGTGATTTGGGGGTGTTATTCACCGCCACCGTCCTGGACACACTGATGATATCGCTAATACTGGAAGAGGTGACCCGTACAGATGCGCTGATCTGCTCATCTGCCAACACGCCGGGGAGAACCTGTGCATTGATGGTGATGCTACGACTTTCACCTTCAGCCAGCGAGCCCATTGCCCACACCGCTTCCTGGCCATCAGTGCAGGTTATTCCGCAACCTTCTGCATTTGGCTCAGCATCATTTTCAGCATTAAACTGGAGTTCTGTCGGTAGCGTATACACTACGGAGACATCATTGACCGGCTGCGCTGATACATTACTCACCGTCATTGTGTAAAGCGCTCTTCCATCTGCGCTCACTGGCCCATTAATAGAGACTTCAAGCAAAAGCGATGGGGTGACGGTCAACGACAATGTGGTTTGAGTTTCACTCGCATTGTCGCGAACTGTCAGCTGCGCGGTAAAATCACCACTCGAAGCGTAAGTATGTTCCTGCGATGCAATATTGGCGCAATCATCAATACTGTAATCGTCTGTCCCATCATTATTGATATCAAGTGCGCAGGTCAGTGAGTCACCCTCTGGGTCACTGACCTGCCAATAAAAGGTAGTCGCTACCGTCGAATAAGCCGGGTTTGGATCTACTGTGAACTGGCTGATAACCGGCGATGTCGATAACACCGTCAGCTCAATCGATGTTTGCACCGAAGCGTTCGTGGCATCTTCAACAGTCAAACGAACCTGATAAACGCCTGCCTGCGTGTAGGTATGCGCCTGTGAAGTATTGCTGGCACAGTCGCTGATGGTGTAGTCATCCATGCCATCCGCATCGACATCCAATTTGCAGGTTAATGTGCCGCCATCGCCACCACTAACATCCCAACCAAAGATCGTGGAACTGCCAGTTTTTGGGGTTTCGGGAGTTGCAGAAAAACTCTCGATTTTCGGTGGTAAAGGGGTGTTTGCTTCAGTGACCTTCACGCTCACATTCTGTTGTACCGGCGCATTAACACCATCCACAACGGTCAGACGTACCTGATAATCCCCCGCCTGCGTATAAGTGTGTATTTGCGAGGTATTGTTGGCGCAATCGTCAATGGTGTATTCGTTTGAGCCATCTGCGTCAACATCCAAACTGCAAGTCAATGTATCACTTTCTGCATCAGTAATATTCCAGCTGACGGTCACTGACATACCAACATTCACGCTGGCAGGGGTTACCGTCATATTATCGATAACCGGTGCAGCATTCAGTGTGGCATTAACAGTAATTGCAATTGTGTCGGTATCTGTCGCTCCGTCACTGTCTGTGGCTTTTAACGTAACGGTATGACTACCGACGGAAAGCGTGGAGAAGACATCTGTACCTGTGCCCAGTTGGCCATCAATCTGGGAGGACCATATGAGGCTGGCTCCATTCAATGCGCCGTCTTCATCATCCACACCTCGACCGACGAAGAGAATATTACGGCTCCCCGAGTGAACGCTTCCATTCGTCGGGCTGCTGATAACCGCTGTAGGTGCTAAGTTGGCGGTGTCATCCTCATCGGGATCATTCTCTTCGCCACAGGCTCCCAGTAACAACGATAAAGAAATAACAACACCCTGAATCCACTTCACTGAAGACATAACGTCTTTCCTCCAATCCCTTGTTTTTTGATTTTGTAACGACTCAGCCCAGCAGTAATTACCTCAGCCAAACACATACCTTCCAGCCATTAACCTAATGTTCCATCAAGGTTATTTGGCCATATGCCGGAGCCTGTTAACGTTTTATTATTGTCACTGCTGCACCCTGCGGCATTTTTCTTCTTTAGTAGGGCGAAAAAAAACAATGCCAGTGGTGACGATAATAAAACATCAACAAACTCTGGTTAGGATATCGATTAAATGACCTGTTGTTAATCGGTAAAAACCCAATGGTTATCGGGTATAGTGTGAATAATTCTTGAAATGACACAGCAAGCTCAGCGATTTGTGCCTGCAAATGATTCCTATCAGCATGGTGGCAACCACCTTAAATGTGAATTAAGGGCTGAATCACCAATGTCATTAAGTTAAGCGTACTTGGTCAAATCTAGTGTTTGTAAACGCAGAGGTCGCAGAGACGCAGAGGCCACAGAGAAAAACACTAAAAACGCTGTGCCCTCTGCGTCTCTGCGAGCTCTGTGTTAAATACCCGGTAATTTAAAAAAGTATTTTTAGCCCTTAATTCACAGTTAAATAGCACAAAGCATCAACACACTGAAACCATCAAATACTTTCCCACATTTCAGCGGCTTTTTTGTTATGTGTATGACATATGAGCGAACAATCTATTGCCGCACCTACGAGTTCTAATAATCTCAGCTGGAACGAGATTGATTTGCTCATTTCCAGCGAAACAACACCGCACCCAGTAACAGAAAAACCGCACTCATCACCGAAAGCACCAGTAGTTGTGTACTTATTTCCACCAAGCTTGCTCCATCGATCATGATGCTTCGCGCCGCATCGATGATATGAGTAAGCGGAAAAATCAGCGCTAAGTTTTGCATCAGCGGATTGGCACCTTCCAATGAAAACCACACCCCGGAGAGAAACATCATCGGCCAACTAACAAGATTAAGAATACCACCCGCCAGTTCTTCGCTACGAATACGTGCTGCCACCAACAGACCCATACTAATGAGACTGACTGCACCAAGAGAGAAAACCAGAAGTAGATTCCAATAAGAACCAAACATGGTGAAGTCGATAAACAGATCAGCCCCCACATAGACCATGATGGAAATAGCCATAATCAACCACAGACGCGAAACCACCTGCGCGGAGAGAAACTCAAAAGCACTGAGGGGTGTCGCCTGGAGGCGTCTGAGAACCCCGTTTTTACGATACCGCACGATGACATAACCAACACCGAACAAAGAACTGAACATCATGTTCATCGCCAATATTCCAGGAATAACCCAGTCCACATAACGAATTTCACGACCACTGACAGTTTGACGCTGATATCCATCGGTCTCCACAGCGACAGGAGCCCCCCTCCTTCCATCAGCATCCACCATCACCGCACCATGCAACACCCGCTCCAGCATGTAGCCTTTGGGAGAATCACTGTTAATCCAGTAGTGACCGCTATCAAGATCAAACAACATGTCCAGTTGATGGCGCTCCACCTTGATGATGGCCTGGTCCAGCCGGGTAATCGGGATGAACTGAATGTAGCTGGTGCGAAAAAAAGCGTGTTCTTGTTTGGCGGTTACCAATTTCTGTAGTGGTGCCTCGGCATATACGCCAACTTTGTACTGGTCCAGCGGCTCTCCGGAAAAAGCAAAGGCAAAGCCGGCCACAATCAGTACTGGAAAAAGGATATTCCAGCCCAACGCCGAACGGTCGCGAATAAACTCCCGGTTGCGGGCAGCCAGTACTGTGAAAAAGCGACGCAGGTTCATGTACGCAACGCTGCGCCGGTAAGGGCTAAAAACAGGTCATCGAGGGTACGTGGACGAATCTGTAAACCCGCCAAAGAAACATCATGGGCGAGCAAAGTCCGCACTGCGGCATTGATGTCAGAGCTAAGGATTTCTACGATATCGCCTTGTACCGTCAAGTTCAGCGGCACGTTTTCAATCGGGCCAAGGATGTCCGAGCGTGGCAACTGTAACACCACCTCATCAAAATGCTCCGCCAGTAAAGCCTTGGGAGAGCCGTGGGCAATAATCCTGCCGTGATCCATGATGGCAATTTCATCACACAATTCATAAGCCTCTTCCATGTAATGGGTGGTCAGCAGTACCGTTTTACCTTGGGCCTTGATACGTTGCACCAATGCCCACAAATTACGCCGCGCTTGAGGATCAAGCCCCGTCGTCGGCTCATCGAGAAAAACCACCTGAGGATCATTGACCAGGGCCATAGCCAACAACAAGCGCTGGCGCTGGCCACCGGAAAGTTTGCGTGTATCGCGGTCAAGAAACTCACCCAACGCACAAATTTTGATCAACTCATCGCTATCGATGGTACGGGAGTAGAGACGGCCGAACATCTCCAACGCCTCACGCACGGTAATAAAATCTTGTAATGCGGTGGACTGAAACATGATACCGGCATCGTTGCGGAATGCCTCGCGCGCAGCCCCGGCATTCACCCGCTGGCCACGGTAGTAAATTTCGCCACTACTGGGCTCAGTGATGCCTTCCAGCATTTCGATAGTGGTAGTTTTGCCCGCCCCATTGGGACCCAACAGGCCGAAGCAAGTGCCTTGTTGCAGTGCAAAGCTAACACCATCGACGGCGATAACAGCATCGAAGTGTTTGACCAGATTGGTAACCTGTAACAGTGCAGCCATTATTGATGAAAGGTCTTAACAAAAGAGGTCATTAGAATAAAGGGTGAAAGCAATCAGCACCAGAAGAATCAAAATTACGGTTACCAAACAACCACTAATCAGAATCAGTGGTTGTGCCAGGAAAACCGGCAATAGTAACGATGAGTGAAAAGTGAGCATTTTGCTCGCCAACACGCTAAACTGAGGCAACAAGTTGGCCAAAAAGTGCAAATTATGTATGAATTGTTTGATAAGTCTTTTTGGTCACACATTCGCCCAAATCCATATGAGCCAATGTTAGTCACATCAAAATGATCGCGGCACAGAGATCATGACAAATGGAGTCTCAAATGCGTAAAATTACCAGCATTATTGCCCTCGCCAGTCTACTGCTGGTTTCCACTACCTTCGCCGATGACGAATTCCCAGGCAGGATAAAATACAAAAAAATCCCCTATATCGAGTTAGAAGACCTCTACAATAAAATCAACGATGTGGTCGTAGTCGATGCCCGTTCCAGACTGGAGTTCGAAACTCTGCGTATCAAAACCGCCGTCAACATCCCAGTAGCCGCCGAAGGCTTTGAAGATGAAATTGTCAAACTGCGCGCGACCACAGACAAACCCATTGTCTTCTATTGCAATGGACACACCTGTATGAAATCGTACATCTCGGCTCAAAAAGCCATGGCAGTCAACGTCAATGATGTGCATGCCTTTGACGCAGGCATTTTTGAATGGACCAAAGCATACCCAAACGAAGCCGTTTTGTTGGGCAACAGCCCGGTAAACCTCGCCCACCTGATTCCCAAATCGACCTTCAAAAAACGCCTGCTCAGCCCGGATGACTTTAGTGATCGTGCCACAATAGATCGACAGAAATATATGATTATCGACGTACGCGACAAATTCCAGCGTGCTGGAGTGGGTTTTTACCCTGGCATCGAGTACTGGGCCAGCCTCGATCAGCAAAAAAAACTAGGCCGCTACATCAAAAGAGCGCTCAAGCAAAATCGCACGTTGCTTATTTACGACGAAGTTGGCAAACAGGTGCGCTGGCTGCAATATGCACTGGAAAAAGCGGGTGCCAAAAAATACTATTTCATGGAAAAAGGGGCTAAAGGCTATTACAAAGAACTCATTGCCTTGAGTAATGAGTAAGCCTGCCGCCTAACATTTTTTGCCGATAACAAGGGCGCATCAGATTATCGCTGACGCGCCCTTTTTAATGAACCCAACCTCAGACCACCACTACCTTTGCGAATGAATAGACAGCGAAGATGACGAATGGATGCAAGCAGGCTAAACTCAGGATGATCGTGTAGCACTATCACCTTTAACACTAACACCTGGGACAATCATGACAGACCATCGGAAATTCACCCGCCTGCCCCTCGATGTTATTGTGGAAATCAAACTGGAAGATGGAAACCGACTCTATGGTGAAACCGCAGATGTCAGCCTGGATGGTGCTTTCGTCCTGCTCATTCCACCGCCCGGCGTACAACCCGGCCAGTCCTGTGATCTTGAACTCATCATCAAAGCAGAAGAAGGCTGGGTGCGAGTCGCCTTTAGCTGCACCGTTGCCCATACCAAGGACGATGGTATCGGCCTGCAATTTGGCTCCGCCGACACCCCGAATCACGAATCATTTTTGAAATTACTCATTGACGGCAGTGATAATATTGACCAGATACTGGATGAGCTGTCACAACATCCCCGCAAGAAATTCCTATCACCCAATAAATAAGGGTTCTCTGAAATAAGGAATGCGTATAAAACAGCCCCCCTGTTTAGCACCCCCAAAGCTACAAATCGACAACCCCGAGGTTATTATTCGTATTCTGTGGCACTAAATCACCATTCATATGCTCATAGATTATGTCGTGGTTTTCCTTGATCACCATCACTGGCGTATTCTTCTTGTAGCTGCGCCCCAAAAAAATGCGTGTTTCAGTACGAGTATCATACAAATAAAAGGTGGCGCTTTGATAAATGCTAGTCGGGAAAGCCTGTCCATCCAAAGTAAACTCAGGGTTAACACGCACCGCTGGCACATTCACGTTCAGAGTTTGATCCTCACCAAACACGTTATTAAAATCCACTTCGTGCATTTTATTCTGTGGTACAGCATCACCATAAAGATGGTCCATTACAACGTGATAAGTACCCGGTATGAGCTTCACTGCCTCGTTGCTGATATCACTAAAACCAAACAGAAACTCGTCACTGTCATTACTGGAATCACGTAACAGAAACTGCACACTATTGTTGATATCGCCAGGAAAACGATTGCCATTGAGGGTAAAACGACCGGCGACATTGACCGAAGTCACTGGCACCATCAAAGCTTGGTCGCTATTTAACACGATGTTATTCTTTCCTGGTACTAGTGCATTGGCGTTTTGCGGCACTTCTTCACCTGACTCATGCCGGTATAAAACGTCATATGCCCCCAACAATAATTCGTTCACGCCTGGGTCCGTGTCCATATCACTGCTGATCACGCGCACCACCGTAGAGGCAATCTCACTTGCCCCTAAAAACATAACATCATTGTTATTATTGACCGCTCGCAAATAAAAATTGGCGTCATTGTATTCATCCTGCGGAAAAGCAGAACCATCAAGAGTGAACCCGGGGGTAATAGCTACACTGCGAATATCAACATTTTGTGATGGATTTATGCTATCAATGACGACATTACTTGCCACAATCGCGTCGGTATTAACCGGCAGACCACTGCCCCGAACATGCTGATAAACAATGTCATAAGTACCTTCTATTACGGACTGCGTAACCGGCAATTCAAAACTCGCACCCAGTTCTACACGATCACCTGTACTGATGTTACGCAGAAAAAACAGGGCTTTATGGTTTTGATCCGCCGGGAAAGCGGCCAAATCCAATGTGGCATCAAACTGAAAACGTACGCTGGCAACATCCACAGCCAAAGCACTGACCGCTGTGATAGACACACCTGCCATAACAACAGCACCCTGATTATTGGGAATAAACTCACCACCAGTCCCCAGTGAGTAGATCACATCATAAGTGCCTTGCATTACCTGTACAGGCGCAGGTAATGCCATGTGGCTTTTACCAATAAAAATACGTTCACCACCAGCATCAGGCTGTAAATAAAACACCCCTGTATCATATTCATTCAGTGGAAAAGCGCTGGCATTTTGCGTAAACGAGGGCGTTATTTCCCACGCACGCACATCAATGAATATATCCCTGTCGCTATTAACCACCTCATTGATCTGCACCTGCGTATCCACATTTTGTGGCACACCGTTACCCGTCTCATGCTGGAACAGCACATCATAGGTATCCTGTATGACGCGCACTGCCGCAGGGCTTGCATCATGGCTTGAGCCCAACACTAACGTGTCACTAGTAAATGCGGTATTGCGCAACACAAAGTTGCCATCATTGTATTCACTTTGTGCAAATGCAGCACCGTTCAGGGTATAGGTCGGCGTTACCAGAGCACTCGACACATTGATCGTTACCGATTGTATCGGAACCTGTGCAGCCAGTTTGTTATTTTCAGTATTACCACAGCCCACGCCCCCCACCATCAGCGCAACTAACAACAAACACGCCGACAAATTCAATTTAATGCCATCTTTTTGATACACATTTTTCATTTCCATAAATGGCCTCCCCAACCCCCGTGTAGGTACTGCTTGCCAATTAATGCTCGATACAACTTAACTAATCCTTAAATAATCCTTTATTTTTCAGGGGAAAAATCATTCGGAACAATAAACAGTCAGTAACATCAAAACTGCATACAATTCATCTGCCCATCCACATGGCGTCCGGTTCGAGCGTTAAGTCCACATCAATGAGGTTCATGTTACATTTGAATAGAACAAATACGCATCGCCTGCTAACAAGCTATTATTTGAAGTGGCAACTAAAAGCAAAAAATCATTGATTCAACTATCGTTAGGTCGTTAGGTTTCGGTATATTTTGGACGCTCCCCCTGAACAATCCAAAATAACGTTATACTTTTAGCAAGCCATTATTTGTGACGATATCAAAAAGGAAACCGTACACATGCCGATTACACGCCGGGACCAAATCCTTTCTTTCCTAAGCTGGTCCGGACTCAGCCTTGCTGCCTTGTTGCTCAGCGCCTGCGCCACTCAGGGCGAAATGATGGACGATCTCAACAAAACCCTGCGCGGTTATGAAAAAGCCGTACGCTGGGCCAAGTTTGATACCGTCTATTCCTATCACAAGAGGGAAACAGATCAGGAAGCTGATATCCCCGCCAATATGGAAAATATCCGTGTTACCAAATACGAATCATCCAACCAACGATTTGATCAACAAAAATTGGTCATGAAACAAACAGTTACTCTGCATTATTACAATACCGATGATTTACGTGAGCGCCGTGTAAAACATCGCCACGAATGGAAATATTTTCCTGAGAACAAGCGCTGGTATCTGATAAGCGACCCCATCGTTTTCCCGTAAAATGGTACTCCATAACCCCCCCTTCCACAAATGGGTTACAGGGATTATCCTGATTTTTTACACAAACAGTGTTTGCTTAGGTTCCGCTGCATGATGTCATGACAGCCAGATAACCTGGACAGGGTGACATTTTTTAATGAGAGGCTTAGTGGCTGTCGTCAATTAATATGGCCATGCTGCCGATGCCCATTTTTTATCCAGCAAGGCATCGTGAGCGCGGTGGTGTTTGTCGTTCATTTGGAATGGCTAAATCACTTTCCTTACGTTTCACCTAGCATTTTTTCAGGCACAACGGGATTGTCAAAATGATTGTTAACGCCCCCTAGTGAGGAGCATGTCCGTTGGACTGCATAAATACCCGCGACACCCCCCCCCCCACGGCC
>JAKIUF010000042.1 GCA_021647705.1 Gammaproteobacteria bacterium
GTTGTTGTGTTTTTTGCATTAAAGACCCGGTGTTTTTAGAACTTAATGCATATTTAAGTTATAAGCCGGGTAGGGTGGAACAAGCGCACCGGTTCCACTAAATGGGAAAGGGGCATGTTCAAGGTTTGATCAGCTATCAATGTCCACCTTGCCCTGTCGTTTGCTGGTGAGTTGTTGTCGCATGAGTTGTATGAGAGTTTTTCTCCTGTTTCAGGCGATTAGGTTTTGTTACCGTTTTTGATTTTTTTGTCAGAGGTTGTGAGTATAAAAATGATTTGTTGTTCCTTATAGCCTGTTGGTGGAACCGCTGCGCTTGTTCCACCCTACGGTTTTGTGCTGTGTTGAATAGAGTGGAACAAAAGAATCTATGAACACTTTAGCGCTACTCTCTTCCCGGGTAGGGCTTAGCCTGATGGCCATGTCTTTGAGGGAATACCTGTCTGCGGCAGGAAAAAGTTGAGATGGGGGCATACATCCTCATCTCAAGCTCCCCCGATTTTGGGAAAATAGAGAAGTATTCACACAAGTTTAGAGTTAAGTATTTATGTTTTTGAAAAAATTTATCTTTGTAAACTGGGGTAACATCCCGCAGCTTGAATTTGAAATGGGCCCCATCAACCTGCTGTCGGGCGGTAACGGCTCGGGCAAAACCACAGCCGCAGATGCTATCCAGACCATCATGACCGCTGCCCACGAAAATCTTTTTCAATACAACCCGGGACAGGATGAAACCACCCAGCGTGGTCGTGGTGGCAAGCGTGTGCGCACCCTGGCGTCTTATGTGCTGGGTTGTGACGATGGCAGTTATGCACGGCTTGACCCGAGTGATGGTTATCTTGCTGCGGTGTTCTGTCCCACCAAAGGTGAATCGGCAGAACCTTTCACCGCCGTTATTGGTATACGTGCCTGGCTGGACGCGACCGGTGGGCAGCAGATAGCGCGGCAGGATGATTTGTTATTTCTGATCTTGCCCGGTGAAGAGCTGACGCTGGCACACTTTGTCCGCGAGGATGAAATTGGTGACAAAAAAACCGGCCAATACATCACGCCACTGGATAAAATACAGAACCTGCTGATTCGTGAGTTCGGTCAGCGTCGCGTGCAAAAATATGACACCAAAAAAACCTATCTGCGCCGTCTTTACGCGGCCCTGCGTGGCCAGCATGACAGCGTTTCCGAAACAGAGGCCACAGCAGCAGCGCGTGCCTTCTCCCGCTTCATGGCTTACAAGCCGGTACGCAGTATCAATGACTTTGTGGCCCATGAAATTCTTGAAAGAAAAGATCTCGGCGAAGCAATTCGCGCCATTTCAGGCCAGCTTAAAACCATTCATGCCATGGAGCGTGACGCAGCCCAGCTGGTGGAATCCATTGTTATTCTGGAAAATGCTGAACAACAGGCCAGCCAGTACATTCAGCAATGGATAGAGCTGAACAGCCTGGATTTCACGCTCGCACAATATGAGTATCTGCAACGCCAGCGTGATTACGTCAAAACCAAAAAACAGCAAAGTGATTACCAGCGCAACCTGAAAGAAAATGAAGCCGAAACAAAACTGACCGAACAACGACAAAAACAACTGAACGAGCAACTGGTTCACCTGGAAGCCCAGCGCCTGGGCATCAGCGCCCTGCAACAAAAAGATGAACTGGAGCAACAGAGGAAACAACAGCAGGATAAATTGACGGGCATGGCGCGCCGTCTATTGGAACAGGACAACTCGCTGGACAACAATCTGCAAGCCACCAAAACCATCACAAAAGATTTACAGCATGCCGGTTTAATGGATGAATTGCCGATGATCGCTGATTTACAGATTCGTCAGCTCGCACAAAACGTCGTGAAGGAAGGCGGGCGCGGTGAGTTGGATATTCCGGCACTGTTGCAAAAAGACCTGCTGAATGACCTGTCACCATTGGAGCTGCATCTGGATCAGGCCCGTGCCGCCCAGCGATTGCATAATCAGTGGCATGAGCAATGGCATCAGTCCGATAGCCTGTCGGGTAATACCTCATTGTATGAACAGTTGGCGAAACTGGTAGATAACCGGGAAGTGCGTTACGAAAAACTGAAAAGCCAGTGCCGACAAAAAAAGCAGGACATCGAACGTCTGGAAGCAAAGCAAGTCAGCTATCCATCTTTTGTGGAACGTGCCCTGGCCATCATTCGCCGGGACTGCCCGCAAGCTGATCCGCGTGTGCTGTGTGACCATGTGGAAGTCAGTGATCCACGTTGGCAAATGGCCATCGAAGGTTATCTGGGTATGACACGTTTTTCCATTATTGTGGATGCAGACTGTGAAGCCGAGGCCATTCGCATCGTGCGGCAGCTGCCAGGGCGTGATAACCGCGCACGTATTATTCAAGGCAACAAGGCACAACAGGATGCCGAGCGTTCCAGCCTGCCGACGGATTCGCTGATTCACTTACTGTCATTTAGCCATGCCACAGCCAAACATTATCTGACCGCCAGTTATGGCAACGTAGTGCAGGTAGCCTCTGCTGATGCACTGCGACAAACTCGCCGTGGCCTCACTGCTGAGGGTATGGGAGCGGGTGGTTACAGCATGTTTCGTTGTGACCTGCCGGAAGGCGAGCTGGTCTTCGGTGTGGCCGCACGGGAAAGAGCCCTGAAGGCCAAACAGGAAGAACTGGCCAGCCTTAACGAGCTATGGCAACAAGCCAATGACCAGATGCAGCAGGCCAGCAATATGCTCGACAATGTCAAAAAAATACAGCCGCTGGACTATGCTGATGCCATTACCGACATGCTGGAAATACACCGTGAACTGCAAAAGCTGGAAAACCTGCTGGCACAATTGGACCTGTCCGAACACAAAGACCTGGAAAACAAACTCACCGAACTGCGTGAGCAGGAACAACAATTACGCCAACAGCAAGGCAGCCTGAAAGAAGGCAAAGGCGAGCTACAGGAAAAAATGCGCAAGATCAACAAGCGTTGTGAAACACTGGCCGACGAACAAGAGAAAACCCAACAGGAGGCAGAAGACTGCGAAAAAAACCTGCTGGCCATCGCCAGTGAATGGCCAGAGTGTGATGCCGATGCACGATTGAGCCGCGCAGAAAAAGAAGCGGCTGAACTGAGTGATGATACCGCCGATATTGCTATCAATCATCGTAAGGAAATCAAGAGTGACCTGCATAAATCAGAACGTAAAATGGACGAGGCGATCCAGAAACATAACCAGCATTGTTTACCCGGTGATGCCATCATCTATCACCATTTCAATGGTGATTATGATGCCGCCCTGTTTCGCGCCATTTGTGGACTGCAACGTGACCTGGACCGGGTATTCAATCGCCTGAAAAATAACATTCTGGTGGAAAAATACGACAACCTGCGACAACTCAAAGAAAGCTTTAATAACGCCTTCGTCACCCACTTCTGTCACACTATTCATCAGGCTATCAACGATGGCAAACGCCAGATCGAACGGCTCAACAAAGAATTACAGCATCACCGGTTTGGCGATGACCGTGAACGTTTTCGTTTCGACAGTGACTGGATTCCTGAATTTCGTGACTATGCCCGTTTCTTCGAAGAAATCATCAAGCAACCCGGCGTGGGTGATGATATCGACCTGTTCAAAATGGAGCTGTCAGTAAAGTCACAAAAAGTCCGGAAAGAATTGATGAGGATGCTGCTCGATGAAGACGCCAATAAAGCGCTACGGGAACTGGATCGCATTGGCGATTATCGAAACTACCGGAAATATGAAATCTACAAAGAAGTGGAAGGCAAAGAACCCATTGCCCTGAGTGAATACGGCACAGGCAGTGGCGGCCAACTGGAAACCCCGGCTTATATTATCCGTTCGGCGGCTATCACCTCTGCATTTCGTTTTGCTGAAGGTAGCAACCACCTGCGTATGGTGCTGGTGGACGAAGCCTTTTCAAAAATGGACGAAACTCGCTCACGGGAAGTTATTGACTATTTAACCAAAGCCCTCGGTTTGCAACTGATCTTTATTATGCCCACCAGTAAATGCGGCCCATTTATGGACTTGATCAGTAATGAATTTGTATTTGCCAAATGTCCCAGCGAAAAGCCCCGTGGCCAGCTTAATACCCGGGTGCTGGTCGATCGCAAACAATGTAATACCGAAAAGATCCAGCAATTATGGGCTAATCATAAACGTACTGTTTACCAACAGGCCGAACTGGATTTTATGGATGAAGTTTTAGAAGCGCAATAATAAAAGCTCGTAGGGTGGGCACGTAGTTTGTGCCCACGCGTTACAGAAACTTCGAATTTTCCGCGTGGGCAAAAAAGTGTGCCCACCCTACCTGATTTAGTGCTTTTAAAACAAAGGCCATATTAACAATGACAACCCCTCCTGTCTGGTTAAATGATACAACCGAAATCATAAAACTATGCAACTGGTTTATTGATCGCTTAAATGAAAAACCCGCTTCGGCACGCCAAAAACCTGTGGGAATCACATTGAATGAAAAAACCATCCCGGGCTTGTTTATACAAGGTGAAGCAGCAGATCATCTATGGGATTTGATCAAAAGCCTCAAAGAAGACCATCAGGTTTTTCACATCCGGGAAAATAACCCAAAAGACCCCTTTTCCCCGGAATACACCCGGGCACGGTTGACTTTGCAATACGGGGGAGAAGATATTTTACGCAGCTGGCTACAGCGTGCAAAAGGCTTGTCTTCATTACAGGTGTGGCGCAAGACAGTCGCTGAAAACCAGCCTCGTTTCCCCGGAAAAACGGAAAAATTATCCACTCATCACATTGCCATACACGGCATGGAAAATGAAGATATTATTGATGCCTTTGCCAGCCTTACAGATTATCAACACGCAGGTCTGAACTTGCGACAATTGAGTAGCCGGTGTTTTTTCGGGGACTCCAAGTTTCTGGATAACCGCGAAGAACTGATTCGTGAGCTTTACCCGGATTTACAAATTATACCCCGGCCAGTAATGGTCAATATTTTCATTCCCGAAACAGTTCAGGGTATTTTGTTTATCGAAAATCAGGACAGTTATACCCGTGCTATAGCCGGTAACCTAACCATGTGTAACGATTGGGTGCTGGTGTATGCCGCCGGATTCAAAGGCAGTGCAGCACGTATCAGACAACCGGATGGTGTTAGCCTGCATTATCATTGTAAAAGCAACAACGTGATACAAAAACAATTGGAAGCCTGGTGGTTTACCCAACAAGTGAGTGAATGGCCAGTGTGTTTTTGGGGTGATTTGGATTATTCCGGCATGGGTATTCTTAAAGCATTGAAACAGCGTTTTAATGATGTTCGTGCCTGGCAACCAGGTTATGAACCAATGCTGAAATTTTTACAGCAACAAAAAGGCCACCAACCTGTTATGGCTGATAAACAGGAGCAACAAGACCCTGGCACAACAGGTTGTGACTTTGCCGATAAAATATTGTTGCCCGCTATACGCCAGGAAAAACAATTTGTGGATCAGGAAATTGTATTTTAGTGTTGTTTTTTTATGTAAAATGACAGGCTGGGCATTCAACACCCAACCTGTCATTTTGATATTAATGCTTAGTTTCGTGAGTGCCAAAGTGATTTAGAGCGTTGTAGGTTTTCGAGAATCAATTCACAAGAAGGATAAGCATCGCTCAACATTCTTGAACTACCCGCCAAGTGTATACACTGGTCAAGTTGTTTGCGCGCCATAGATAGCTGATTTAATGCAGCCCCTTCAATATTGGCAAGACGATATTTATCATTTTTACTTCGGGTAACATTAGCTTCCTTGATGTCATCATTCATGTTTTCCTCAAAAGAAGTCAACAATTTCTTGGTATGGAGAACCATATCATTGAATTTGGCAATATCTTTTTTAAAAATTGATTTTTTTAACACCATGACGGCTTCAGAAATTATTTCCCAGTCGCGTTCTTTGACGGCAAAATCTGTGGACCCTGAGCAGTTTGCGCAATATAGCCAGCGACCTTCTCCATCAACCCACCGTGAACTATGATTGGCCGTAATTTCTATAGCAGCGGCACCGATTGGTGGTGAAAAGGTTTGACTGCCATCAGTATACTCAATGACAGACTCACTAGTGTGGGGGCACCCTGGCTTCGGTATCCACACATAAATATCTTTCCAAAAATCGGCGCTATCAAGAGTGTTGTAATAACCATCCAAATGTCGGTAATAAGATGGCGTTGAGAATTTCCGGCCACAGGCCCAGGCAGGGGGAATTAATAAAGTATTACCATTATATAATTGATGTTCCTGGTATGTTGCCCACCCTGTATCGCCATTGTACCAAACAGTATAATCAGCCATGCTCGCGCTTGAATAAGCACTAAGTGCCATGATTCCTGGAATAATAGTTTTTGAAAGAATACTTTGAATGTTATTACAGTCAGCTTTTCTCGCTGAAAATTGATTAATTAAAAATGAGGATAATTTATTCATTTATTTACTCCAATTACAGATAGAAGAAGTTATTTAGTCATTTCACACGCTTATTTAATTACCTATAAAAAATTAGGTATGAAGGGTGCGTCTCCATATACAAAATTAATAATTGCTTATCAATAATATACGTTGAGGGCGGAAATGTTATGCCAGCTGGTTTTTTTGTTTTATGCGAAAAGTCACAAAATATCGGGCTATAATTACATCTTTATTATAAAAAAATACGATATTCTTTATAGAAAGGAATGAGAGGGAATGTCATTAAAGTGAGATTGTTATAGATTAGGGCTCGCAAGCTCACCCCCAAGCTACGTTACATTATAACTTGTTAACTTAATGATATTGGAGTGAGAGGGTTCCTTGTTTTTTTATTGATACGCAAGGAGTATCATACTTCTTAATTTGTTTGTCTTCTGCTATGTTTCGGCTGGGTTCGGTCCAGTAGTTCGATGTATTGAATAATTTTATTGTTAAATTTATAAAGTAGTTTATGTTGTCGTTTGATAACCAAACTACAGATCTTGACGGGTGATTTTTTCCGGCACAATCAACAGACCCCAAAAGCAATACATATCCCCTGATTTTTTCTTCTCACAACCGGGGTCACCTATGTCTTAAACTGCGACACCATTTGTTGCAGGTCAGTCGCCAGAGAGGCCAGCTCCTGACTGGCACCGGCTGTTTGTCCGGCACCTTGCGCGGTTTCGTCGGCCACTTGGCTAATGGTGACCACATTGCGATTAATTTCTTCGGCCACAGCGCTTTGTTCTTCAGCGGCACTGGCGATTTGTGTATTCATATCGTTGATGCGTGCTACTTCATCGGCGATGACGCTAAGGGCATCACCAGCTTTGGCAGTTTGTTCAACGCCATGTTGTGTTTGTTCGCGACTTTGTTCCATAAGCAACACCGCATCTTTGGAACCTGTTTGCAGAGATTCAATCATCTGTTGAATTTCCTGGGTTGATTCTTGAGTACGTCCTGCCAAAGTACGCACCTCATCGGCGACCACCGCAAAACCACGGCCCTGTTCACCAGCACGGGCAGCTTCAATGGCAGCATTGAGGGCCAGCAAATTAGTTTGCTCGGCGATGCCTCGAATAACATCCAGCACGGTACCGATACGCTCACTGTCAGCTTCCACTCGCTGAATGGCTTCGGCGGCCTTGGAGATAGCATTGGCGAGGGAGTCCATGGTACTGATGGCATTGTTGACCACTTGCCGTCCTTTGGCCGATTCACCGTTGGCAGTGGCAGCGGCACTTGCGGCTTCCAATGCATGGTGGGCAACCTCTTGCACCGTGGCGGCCATTTCATTCATGGCAGTGGCCAATTGGTCAGTTTGTGATTGTTGTTCCTGAATGCCCTTACTGGTTTGTGTTGTCACCGCAGACATTTCTTCCGCGGCAGTACCGAGTTGTGCGGTTGAGCTTGTCACCCGCTGAACCATGTTTCGCAGGCTATCATTCATGTCATTGATAGTGCCCGTTAGCTCACTCAATTCAGCGTTTCCGGTGATTGGCAACGCAGTACCTGTAAGGTCTCCCCCGGCGATAATCCTAGCGCGATTTACCACGGTTTTCAGCGGTCCGGTAAGCTTGCGACTAATGTAAATGATCACGAAAACACCGATGCCAAGGGCAAGAAGTGTGCCTATCAGCATTACGATTTGCAGGGTGCTGATTGCACTTTCCAGGTATTTTTGATCGACAGTGGATAGCTTTTCTTGCGATTCGCGCATCTGTTCGAGAATAACCATAATAGCATCGGCTTTAGGTGCTGCTTTGCTACCCAGCCAATAGCTGGCCAAATTCCAGTCCTTGAGATTGCGTAGTTTGAATATTTTGGGCGGCAGCGGGGCAAACTCGGCACGCATGTTTTTGTAAGTCAGCCATGCCGATGCTTGTTTGGCATTAAATAAATCCGTCATGCCCGACATCGTTTTGAAACGGGCTTCATTTATTTTCCATTGCTTGTGGAAGTCATCGGAAAATCGGCTGTCGGCCGAGAATAAATAGGCACGGATGTTGGCCAGCCCGATGGAGAAAGAGCCACGACTGTCCGCCATTATTTTTAATAATAATTTGCGCTCAGATGTTGCTTTTTGGGTGGTTTCCTCGTTGATCATTGTTGTGATGGCTGCCAGCGCTTTGTTCGCTCGTGGTGCAGCCTCAGTGCGTAACATGTTAAAGGCAGGGAGGTTTTTATCGGTATGGGATATATTCTCCACCTCTTGTTGGGCACTGCGAAATTCTTCCACCAGCACCTTCATTTCCGCCAACATTTCAACATTTTTGGGGTCAGTCCAGTTTTTGGAAAGCTCCTCCAGTTTGATCATAGAAGTATCGATTTGGTCCCAGCCATGTTGACGCTCGGCCTTGAATTTTTCCGCTGCTGTCGGGTTTTTTCCCAGGATCATGTAGCCGCGCAGGCCAGCCAAAGAAAGATGGATGCCATCAGTAAACTGCATGCCGGCTGTTACTGTAGGCAGGCGCAAATTGATCAGCCGATGCTCAGCTTTGGCAATATTATTCAGTTCTGAAAAGTTGTTAATTGACACCAGTGCGACAATTATCAGTACCATGCCAAAACTATTTTTAATGGTAAATTTCATTATTATATCCTGTTACAGCCAAGCAGTATGAACAAAGGCATTGATTGGTGACGCACTATTTTCCTGGGCGCAGGACAAAGGCGTGCGATCTACTGGCTGTGAAATCGGCACTTCATCAGTAATTCTTGAGAAAATACTTTAAATTTTATGTCGCGCCTGTTGAAATCATCATCAGACGGGGAGGAAAGGGAGCGGAGTGATTTGTTTTTATACCCTTTTCCGATATGTTCATCAGGATAATTTAACCATTCCGACATATGAAAAAGGATTGTCGCTGCCACGAAAGCCAAAATTGTATCTGCCGGGAATCCCTGCACATGTTGTACAGCGTGGTAATAATCATGATGTTTGTTTATTGGCTATACAATAATTGGGTCATCCCGGAATATGGAGTTATTTTTTCTTGCTAATGTTCAGGGTTTTCATATTTTTTCAATTGTTCATTTTCTTCTTCGATCATTTTTTGAAACTGTTCTGGCGTGAGGCTCTGTTTTTTAAGCCATATTTTTGAAGCGTGAATTTGTATCATGCTATGTTCTTCGTGAGTGCGGTCCAGTAATTCAGTGTATTGAAAATCACTATTGTTGAATTCATGAAGCAGTTTGTGCTGTATGTTTTTATGCGCCAAAAATTGGAAAGGGGCACCTATCACGGTGAATTTTGCAATTCCTTTTTTATCCAGCCTTCTCAATTCCGTTAATTCCTCACTATTAGCTGGGCCAATTCTGGACATTGACAGGGTTTCATCACCCAGGTAAAGCACAATTTGTTTTACAGCACATTCTTCCAATTTTTCTTTCAGTGTTTTAGAAGGATGGGGTTTTAGCAGAAATTCATCGGCTCCAGCTTTAAGGCTGGCTGCTTTATTATCCATATTGGCACTGTAGGCAATAACGGGAAGGTAGGGAGTTTTTTTGCGGATTGTCTGTATGGCCTCAATACCATTCATGATGGACATATTGATATCCATCAGGCAGAGATCATAGTGTGCTATGTTTTTCTTTCCCGTTTTTTGAACATAGTCTACGGCTTCTTTTCCGTTGCTGGCGAGGTCTACATGGTATCCCCACCTGCTCATTCGTTTTTGGTGAAGCATGCGGATATCGGAATTATCTTCGGCAATGAGTATTTTCATTTCTAACTTCCTTGTAAATAAAAATAAAGGGTATTACGGTTTTTGGTTAAAATATTTTAGAGGCTTGCTGTTTTTCAGAAATCCTCTGATTTTATTATTATTGATTTAACAAAATTTCAGACAGGTTATCCAGTTTCGCTTTTACCGATTTCCACTCCGGCTGATACCGGGTGAGTAGCTGGTAGAATTTCGGGCTATGGTTATGTTCCTGCAAATGGCAAAGCTCGTGCAATATGACATAGTCAATACAGTCACGAGGTGCCTTTATCAGGTGAGGGTTCAAAATAATCTTGCCCCCCGGCGAACAGCTTCCCCATTGGCGCTTCATGGTTAACAGACGAATTTCCGGGGGAGATTTCCGCACCCGGGGAATTTTTTCCGCCAATACATAAAGTCGTTTCTGAAAGTTTGTACGGGCATGTGTTTTGTACCAGTGCCAAAGTAATTGTTTAATAGCTTCGGGTGATGTGTCCCGTGTATTGACGTTCAGGCGTCCGGCAAAAAGTTTTGTTTCCGGTTTCCCGTCGGCAATATGATTAACTTTTAATAAATAACGACGACCCAGATAAAAGCAGCTTTCTCCGCTCACATAGCGGCGGGGCAGCACTTCCTTTTGACGCTCTCGAATATCCGCCAGATGTCGAGTGACCCAGCGCGCGCGCTGATTGACTGCATGCTTGATATCAGTCTGTTTCGCACCTTCCGGGGCATCGACCTGTACCACGCCATTGGGATGAACGTGTATCGCAATTCTGTGTTTTCTTTCAGGAAGGTAAATAACCTCGTAGCAAAATTCATCTTCCCCATACTGGCAGCTTAATTGGCTCATATTATCAGCCATTCTGTTTTGTCAGCTCAAGACGGGTTATCTGAATAACCTGATCAATCACTTCTTTCGCCTTTTCCATACCCATTAACGTAAAGAGGCAGGATAATAATCCTTTACGGATTTCAGCTTCAATATTTTGTGGATTGAGAGAATGCTCAGCGACGGCTTTATCGACCACTTCATCAATCAACAATGAATGCGTTATGTAAATCTGGCGTTGTTCGTCAGAGAGTGTGTCAAATACAGCATCACCCAGAACAAGCTGAAACACACCGTAATAAGCGCGTGCGTGTGGATTATCAATAAGTGTCTTTGGCATACCCGGTACCTTTCTGTTTTCTACCTGTTCTTCCAGGTCTCTGAACAGGGCATATTGTTTATAGGGATGATCAAATTCCGCCTCGGCTTCCTGAATCGCTTCTTTCAGCAATGCTGAAAATATTTTCTGCGCATAAGGATCATCCTGAAGATCCTGTTCTATGGTTTTTTTGAGGCGTGTACGGATGATATCTGTTTCGTTTCGGGTTTTTTCTTCCGTCCATTCTGCCGGGTCGTCTTTTTTACCTAACTCATTGACGAGGTAAATCCCATCGGGTTCCCGGATATTTTCACCCACTACATGTTTATCAATGAGTTTTTTGACGTGCGCAGAATAACCGGAATAATCCACCGTCTCCCCGGCATCCTGTTGTGCAGTACGTCGCAGGTCGGTGAAGTACGCCAAATCACGCTTATAGGTTTTGATATCCTCTTCCGTAAAACTTTGGTCCTCATAAAAATTGGCAGAGCCCAGGGCTACTTCCAGGCAACGGCTGAAATTCTGTAATGCCTCGTAAAAATCTTCTCTGGTTTTTTGGCGAGTGTCAAAAAGCACACCGGCTTCATCTTTCTGATAGCGAGGAATAAGCACCTGCCGGAACTGTTCCCGGTCCCCCTGGTTTTTTACCGTGCTGAATAATGCCCACAACTGATCGTGGAGCATGGGCAATTTTTTATATTCGGTACTGATCTGCCGGTAGAGTCCTGCAAGGTCATCAACATCAAAGCCACCCTGCGTGCGCTCCTCCAGATCCTGATAGGCCACCAGTGCGGTATCCAGTGCTTTCAGAATGCCACGATAATCAATCAGCAAACCAAACTTTTTTGATTCATGTAACCGGTTAACGCGGGCAATGGCCTGGATGATGTTGTGATTCTTCAACGGCTTGTCAATATAAAGCACCGCATTACGGGGTTCATCAAAACCGGTGAGCAGCTTGTCCACCACAATGAGCAATTGCGGATCATCTTCCTCCGCAAACTGGCGTGTTACAGCTTTGCCGTAAGCCTCATCATTCTGGTTGCCAATGTTCTCCTGCCACCACTGCTGTATTTCGGGCAGCTGCTTCTCATCAACTTCAGAATGCCCCTCGTGAGTATCAGGCGACGACATTACCACGGCGCTGCTTACCAGCCCGATATCATCCAGATATTTTTTATAGCGAATGGCCGACAGTTTACTGTCTGTTGCCAGTTGCCCCTTCATGCCATCGGGAATGTTTTTGATGAAATGATCCGAAATATCATGAGCGATTAATTCGATACGGCTATCGGACTGATAGATCACACCTTTGCGGGAAAACTTCTTTTTCAGATCGGCCTTCTGTTTGTCAGTCAGCCCCTCAGTGATACGTGTAAACCAGTGATCGATTGCCTTCGCATTAGTCCCCAGTTCCGGGATGCGCTCTTCGTAAAGCAAGGGAGTTACTGTGCCGTCTTCCACTGCCCGCTGCATGGTGTAAGCGTGAATAATGGGCCCAAATTTGTTAGTGGTTTTATCCTTATGCAACAACGGCGTACCGGTAAACGCGATAAAAGCGGCATTGGGCAATGCCTGACGCATACGCTCATGAGTCTCCCCACCGTGACTGCGGTGGCCTTCATCCACCAATACAATAATATCCGGATCAGGGTTGTGACACTCAGGCTGCCGGGCAGCGGTGGCAAACTTGTTGATAATGGAAAACAGAATACGTTCTCTGCCGCTGCCAATACGTTCCGCCAAATCCTTACCGGTGCGGGCCTTGGCCCGTTCGATATCCCGCGCCGTGGCCAATGCCCCGGCATTGGCAAATACATTGCTGAGCTGGTTTTCAAGATCAATGCGGTCAGTGACTACCACAAAACGACATTGTTTCAAGGTCTCATGCAGGATCAGCGTTTTGGCCATAAACACCATGGTGAATGACTTGCCCGACCCTGTGGTATGCCAGATGATGCCTCCCTGGCGCACACCTTGTGTATCTTTTTGGCCGACACGCTCGATCAGTCGTTTGATACCAAAATATTGTGGGTAACGGGCTGCAATCTTGCCGCTTTTTTTATCGAACAAAATAAAGAAACGAATAAACGCCAATAACCGGTCTGGGCGTAACAGGCTGATGAGCAAGCGATCCTGCCCGGTGGGTAACAATTTTCCCTGTGTTTGTACTTCATTAAAATGCTCACACGTCCATTTTGGCCGATGCGCAAAAAGCCGGTTTTTTTGCTCATCAGGCAATGCCCGGTTTTTGATTTCATCAAAAATGGCATCATCCAGATCCGTATCCTGCCACTGTGCCCAGAATTTCTCAGGGGTGCGCGTCGTACCATAACGGCCATCCAGCCCGTTAACGGAAAACAATAACTGGGAATAGGCAAACAGGCCCGGAATCTCGACCTCACCCTGATTACGGAGCTGCTGTGAAATACCTTCTTTGATCATGTCTTGATGAGAATTATGGGCAGCAGGGCGCTTGGCTTCGATTACCACCAGAGGAATGCCATTAATGAAACACACGATATCCGGTCGTCGAGTACCTGTGCCTGCTGTATTCAGTACCGTGAACTCATCAGTGACATGAAACCGGTTGTTTTCGGGATTCTGCCAGTCAATGACCGGGATGGTGGGTTGTGCCTTTTTTCCGTCAATAAACTCGGTCACCGTAATGCCCAGCGTCAGCCGGTTATAGATACGCTCATTGGCTGTCAACAGTCCCTCGCTCAGGCCGGGTGAAGCAAGTTGGCGCACGATTTCATCGATAGCGTTATTGGAGAGAGGGTATGTCTTGCCTTTCCAGGTGAAACAGCGTTTGCACAGCTCGCTGATTAACACCTCCCGCAGTAAAACCTCGCCAGTATTGTTACCCCGTTGTTTCAGCGCCTCATCAGGTGACAGGTAGGCATAGCCCATGTTCATCAAAAGCTGCAAGGCAGGGATGTGAGAACTGAAGAGTTCTTTGGTATTGGGGATCATTGTATTTCCCCCAGGGATAGGAACTTTACTAACTGAACCTGATGGTCCATACTAAATTCAAATGTTCCCCCCCAATGACAAGAGCCCCATCGGCTCTTACCGCAAGGTATAGTTGGGGGGGTCACTTTTTTAGCCTTCATGAATTTCATCAGTAGTACCGTTGGGTTCCCGTCTTAAAAATCTCGAATTCACTGTGTAACGCATCCTTGATCTGGTCGTAATAGTACGTTTCGCCTGTATCCCATTTTCGATAAATAGCCCAATTGCAATAATCTGCCACTTGTAACCCATAATGGGATCGGGATGCCTGATGCAGAACGCGATACTTCACCTCTGCGGGTAACATGGCTTTCAATGCCTGCTTGACACCTTTTTCCACCGCCTTGCGTTTCTTTTGATGAGGAATCGTATCGGTAATTGCGATGATTTCACTGTAGCCATTCAAATGCTCAAAAACATGCCTGAGTAAATAACCCAGCATTTCCGGATAGAAGCGATGATCGTTTCTTAATGGTGGTTTCGTTTTAGCTTTTTCCACAATCAGGCTGTCAATACGCAAACGGGTTTGATGGTTATGCAAAATGCCAAATAAACGATCACGAAGATAACGGTTATCATCGGCGCAATGAAAATATTCCACGTTCCGACCAAATTCCAGCAATTCATGCCGGTAGTCATCCCAAAGGTCACGTACTGCAAAGGGACGATGCATAGCGACACTTGTCAGGGTAAAATAACGCGTCCCCGTTGGTGAAAAATCGAAATTTCCCCCTTCATCCAGAAAAATATAAAGGCAGCGATTGGCCATTTCTGTCGTCAAGTGGTTGTCTCCACGTTAACTCGCCGTTGTTTCATTGCCTCATCAAGTGGTAGGTAGGCATAACCCATGTTTATCAAAAGCTGCAAGGTAGGGATATGGGAGCTGAAGAATTTTTTGGTTTTGGGGATCATTTCTTGTTCCTAGGTTCCTTTTGACCAAGGAATTTGAGCACGCGATCAAAATCCGATTCAAACAATCGATCCTGGACAATCCGATATTTTTCAAACTCGCTTTCGGCAAAGCCCTTGGCAATCTCCGCAGTTACCTTACCGCTGTGTTGTAAAATATCCCGTTCATCAAATTCCAGGAATTTGTCCAGTCGCGTCGCCCAGTCTTCCATGGTCATGGGAATTTTTCGTTTGGCGCGGTCTTCTGCAAGTTCCAGATAGGCGTTGATGATTCGTCCCAGGGATTCAAGCTCATCGGCCATCAGATAATTTTTTGCAACGGATACATCAGTTTTGAGGATTTTGCCTTTCGGGCTGTTTTCCCAACTTATTAACCCCATGTGTTTTTTGCGGGCATCCGCTCGTTCTACGATCAGTTCTGCAGCGGTGTATCCGTGAATGGAAAAATGCAACTTGTTTTGAATCTTGGCAAAAAATTCTCGCGTGGTGGGGGCATCCTTGTTGTAGTCCACGCTGGTGGCATAGATGTCAGTGATTTTCTGATAAAATCGTCGTTCACTGAGCCGTATTTCACGGACTTCTTCCAGCAATCGCTCGAAATAATCCTCGTTGAGAAATGTGCCATTTTCCATGCGTTTTTTGTCCAGCACATAACCTTTTATTGCGAAATCACGCAACACCTGTGTGGCCCACTGACGGAACTGTGTCGCCTTTACCGAGTTGACCCGGTAGCCGACGGAGATGATGGCATCAAGGTTGTAAAAGCGTGTGTGATAGGTTTTTCCATCTGCGGCAGTATGTGCAAAATTTGCACATACTGAATCCTGATCTAACTCCCTGTTTTTAAATATATTTTTTAGGTGCTTGGTCATGACGGAACGTTCCACCCCGAATAATTCGGCCATCAGTTTCTGGGTAAGCCATATGCTCTCTTCGGCTACCCTCACTTCGACACTATTCTCTCCAGCTTGCGAGGTGAAGATCAAAAACTCCACTGTACTGTTACGGATTTGCATTTTTCCGGGCTTGTTTTTTTTCATGACTTAGCCATCCACCTTCACTCGTCGCTTGCCGGTGAGCAGTTGTTGCATGAGAGCCTTTTTTTCCTGCTTCAGACAATCGAGTTTTTGTTGCAGGGTTGTGGTTTCTTTGTCAGCAGTCGTTAGCAGGGCAGCGATTTTTTGTTGTTCCGGGTAAGATGGAAGTGATATTTTCAGATTTAAAAGATCTTTGGGGTTTACCCGTCTGGCTTTTCGTCCACCATTTGCCAGACTTAAGTTGGCAGAGTAAAACGCCTCTCTTGAAACAAAATTAATAAACCATACCGGCTCTACACCGGTTTTGAAGTCAAATGCTGGCAAATCAAGAGTTGATTCAAATCCATCCAGTTTTTTGGGGATAATGCCAAAAGCACCATTAAGAAAATCCAGCTTGCTGTAGATGAATTGTCCGGCCTTTCTTTTGTAATACTTGGTTGATTGACTCCCTTGCCGTTTTTCATTCTTTGGAACGACACCCTGTCCATACAACTTTATCGTTATTTTTTGAGCGACATCACCCGTTGTGCCAGGGATACGGCTTTCTACGATCAGCTTTTCTAACGGCGTATTTTTCCATTCTTTTTCAAACTTTGGCAGTCGCCGTTTTCCTGTCAACAACTGCTGCATCAGCGCCTTCTTTTGTGCCTTGCTGTTTTTAATTAGATTTTCGACGGTTTCGATAGCCTTGTCCCAGGAAGAAAGAATGCGGGCTATTTTCTTTTGTTCATGAAGAGGAGGTAGCAGTATTGGGGTTTTTTCAACAATTGGTTTGTTGATTTTTACCATTGTTCTGCTGCTGCCAGCGGCACAGTTTTTAAAATATCCACGAATGAAAGAAGACTTTAATTTCGCTGCTATGAATCCAGCATCAACAAGACTTTCATTCACTCGAAAGCGCATCATTAGATCAGGGTATGAGCAATTATTTATTTCGCCTTTGAATAATATGGAACGACCTACTTTATCCGGTGTATTAGAGCGGCTAATCAGGAAATCACCAGGATGTAAGCGACAGTTAAGCACTTTTTGTGTGGCTTCGACTGGTTTGATCTCGCTAGCAATCAAGCCATTATCTCCAAGTGCTCCGAGACCTAAAACCCAATGTCCAGTATTCTTCTCTGCGGCATTTGGCGAGTAGCCATTTTTTATACCACCATCTACGATATTTTTTAGCATTTCCATCTGCCAGCCTTCAGGAACCATAACGTAATTCCTTATGTCGGGAGTTAAACCGAACGAATCCGTAAAAGTTAATTGGCGTAGGGTGGGCATGCTTTTTTGCCCACGCGGATGATGTACATGTGGGCACAGAAAACGTGCCCACCCTACGGTTAACGCTACGCTCTTGTTTTGCCATTGAATCAGATTTCATTCTTGACCATTCCCCAGTTTTTTCCGTTGGTGCTCAAGCTGCTTGATGCCTTGCTCGGGTGTGGGCAAGTCTTCTGGCATGGTGCCTCCCAGTTCCTTGATAGTTTGGCGTACTTTGGCACCGACTTTGCGGTGAGTTTGGTTGGCTTTGCTTTTGCCTTTGATGGCATCTCGCTTGAGCTTGTCTTCTGTCTGGGTGGCGCGGAACAGGTTGGCAGCCAGTTCAGTGCTGCCCATGTGGTCGAGAATTTTCTGGCTTTTCTTCAAGCCTTTGTGCTGATGGATAGCTTTGTTGTCGAGACCGCCATACAGTCCTTTATAACCGTGGTTTTGGAAGATGGCGTAGTCCAGGCCGCTTTTTACACCGGCATTCCGGGCGACGGCTGCGAGTTGTTTGTTGTGGGTTGCCAGTTCATTGTGCAACATCAGTCGTTTCTGATCTTCAGATAGTTGCTGGAAGCCGGTATCGTCTTTCAGTTCCTGGCGTCGGGTTTGAATGGCAAAGTAGGTCTGGCCATTGGCGATAACCAGTTTGTTGGCATCGGCGTTTTGTACAATGAGATAGCAGGCGTAGCGGGAAAGTGCGTAAGACGCCACTTTACGTTGTGCTCCGGATCCGAGATCGACCATCTCGTGCATCTCCACGAAATGGTCGGAGACCGTTTGCTCACTGTTTTTACAGGCTTTTTTTGCCTTTTCTATGACCGGAGAGAAGTTCCTGAATTCAGCATAATCCAGAGTTTTTGCCAGTTCACGAGCCATCCAGAATTCTTCGTTATATCGGTTGAGGCGTTTGATATCTTCAAAACTCTTGTGTGTGGTCTCTATTTGATTGTTTTTTGCCATCATCGTGTTCCTGTTTTCATCGCTTTATGCGTGATAACCCAATTCCTTCAAATATCCGTCCATTTCCTCTTCCAGTCCGGCCAGTTCTGCCTTTAGTTTTTCTCGTTCGGCGCGCACGGCCATAAGATCGATTTCTTCCTCTTCTTCAAAGGTATCTACATAGCGGGGGATGTTGAGGTTGAAGTCGTTCTCGCTGATTTCTTTCGGGGTGGCGAGGTAAGCGTATTTATCCACGAATACCCGCTGGCGGCAGGTGTCGATGATTTTCAGGATGTCTTCAGTGCGCAGGATGTTCTGGTTTTTGCTGTCGGCATATTCGCGGCTGGCGTCAATAAACAGCACTGTGTCGTCAGTCTTTTTCTTTTTGAATATGAGAATGGCGGCGGGGATGCCGGTGCCGTAAAACAGTTTTTCCGGCAGGCCGATGACGGTGTCGAGCAGGTTCTCTTCAATGAGTTTACGACGGATTTTGCCTTCTGCGGCACCCCGGAATAGTACGCCATGGGGTACGACAACGCCCATACGCCCGGTATCGGGTTTGAGGGTTTCGATCATGTGCAGGATAAAAGCGTAGTCGCCTTTGGTTTTGGGCGGAATGCCCCGGCGGTAGCGGCTCCATTTGTCGTTTTCTGCTTCGTCATGGCCCCATTTTTCCAGGGAGAAGGGCGGGTTGGCGGTGACGATGTCGAAGTGCATCAGGGATTCGTCGGTATTGAGCAGTTTGGGGTTGCGCAGGGTGTCGCCCCATTCGATGCGGTGGTTGTCTTCGCTGTGCAGGAACATGTTCATTTTGGCCAGTGCCCAGGTGGAGCCGATGGCTTCCTGGCCATAAAGGGCGTATTTTTTTGAGCCGTTGAAGTTTTCACGAATTTTGCGGCCGCATTTCATTAACAGGGAGCCGGAGCCGCAGGCGGGGTCGCAGATTTTATCGCCTTCCCGGGGTTCCAGTAGTTCGGCGATGAGGTCGGAGACTTCGGGTGGGGTGTAAAATTCACCGGCTTTTTTCCCGGAGGTCGCGGCGAAGTTTTTGATGAGAAATTCGTAGGCGTTGCCAATGACATCCAGATTGCCGATCAGTGAGGGGCTCAGGTTTAATTCGGGTTTGTTGAAGTCTTCCAGTACGTGACGCAGGATTTCGTTTTTCTGTTTGTCATCCCCCAGTTTGTTGGAGTTGAAGCTGATGTCCTGAAAAACATCGCGCAGTTTGCTGATGTTGGCTTCTTCAATGGCATGCAGGGACTGGTCGATACGTTCACCGTTACCGGGCTCGTGGCGGTGTTCGAAGAGGTTGTAAAAACTGGCTTCCTTTGGCAGTACAAAACGTTCAGTTTTCATCAGTTCTGTAATCAGTTCCGGTTCGTCGCCGTGCTCGGTCTGGTATTTGTCGTAGTGGTCCTGCCAGACATCGCTGATGTATTTGAGAAACAGCAGGGTCAGGACGTAGTCTTTGTAAATGCTGGGGTCCACTACACCCCGGAAGCTGTCGCAGGCTCCCCATACCGCTTTGTTAATGGCGTCCTGACTGATTTGATGGTTGTGTTCGTTCATACCGTTTCGTGCTCCGTTAAATGTCTTGCAGGTGCTGTTCGTGGGTGCAGAGTGTCTGCCGGGCGATAGTGTTCATCATCTGTCGGCGGTTATCCACCAGTGCTTCCAGGAGTTGTGTTTCTTTTTTGGTGAGCCGGTCTACGGCAATGATTTTCTGTTGTGTTTCCAATGGCGGGATGACAACGGGCAATGTTGCCAGCTCTGATTTTTTGATGTTCCGTAAAACGCTGCCTTGTGCCAGACGTGAAAAATAGCTCTGGGCGGGTGTTTGGTTGATTTGCCATGCGAGAAACTCCGGCAGCAAATCGATGGAAGGTTTGATGCGGATCTGAAAAAAGTGGGGTGTGCAGACGGTTTTTTCGTTCAATTGGTCAACGTAAACCGCAAAATTATTATTGCCGCGTGCAACAAAAAGAAGGTCGCCTGTCATCAGCCAGTCAGGCGTTTTTTTGCCCGGTAGCTCAACATGCGCGAGATCATTTGTTTTCAAACCCTGTTCGAGTGCGGCGTCACGCATTTGAATGACGGCGATGTTTCCCGGCTGTTGGGTTTTGATGCTGCCTCTGAACGGGTAGCCGGGCTCAATGGCGGCAGTTTTTTCCAGGAGTAATATCATTTGTTGAATCCGTTCGTATTAAGTGCGTCATTTAGTTAGGCGCAATGTATTTGCTTTTTTTACGGAAGTCAATAGTAATTATTGCGTCTATTGAAAAGATGCAATTAATATGATTGGTTCTTTTAGGCGGGAAATCTGCGAAGACTGAAGTTTTTACAATTATTTATTCCAACATTTGATTGATTTTTTTGAGGTCTCCAATACCCAACACGCCGGCACTGTATTTTAAATTGGCATGATGCAACACGTTATCATGTTGTGCCTGTGCAAGCCGCCTGCGCAGTGTGTATAACATTGAGCGAGCATTGATCACATCAAAGCTGGTTCGCTGTCCCGCTTCGTAACCGGCAACATTGGCTTTTACGGCAATTTTTTGTGATTCAATGGATTGTTTCATTTCGTGAATACGTGTTACGCCACCGATGAGAATAAAATAGGCGTCACGAACTTGCCTTTCAACCAGGCTTTTTTGTTGTTGCAGAGAAATGTCCACCTGGTTTTTATAATATTTTGCTTGGCGCACACGGGAACTTATCGCTCCACCCTGATAAAAATTCCATTTCACTCGTGCGGTGATGGAGCTCGTCTCTAATTCTACGCCTGTATAATCCAAGTCTAAGTCATTGTAATAATTATACGTGGCAATAAGCGAAAGATTGGGATAGCGCGAACTGCCTTGTCTTTTAATGCCAATGCGTGCCATTTGAAGTTGTTGTCGAGCAATGTGTAATCGATGGTTATTTTCATGTGCTGTTTTAATCCAAAAATTAGGATCATTCGGACGGGGTAAGCCGAAAGTGGCGTTCATGTTGAGCTTGTCGAGATCATCGTGCAGCTGACCGGTAATTTCACGCAATGTTTCATTGGTTATGGACAAACGAATATAAGCAGAAGTCCGGTTGGCAGATGCCAAGTCATAACCTGCTTTGGCTTCACTGACATCAATCTTTGCACTAATACCTATCTCGAAACGATACTCCATGTTCTCAAGTTGTTTTTTAAGTGTTTGCAACTCTTGTTCTCGATAGCGGATTTCTTTTTTGGCAGAAAGCACGCCCAAATATGCAACGATAACCCGAAGCAGTAGAAGATTGTCCATTTCATCATATTGCTTATCTGCCAAGGCATGTTGCGCCCACGCTTGTTCGCTATTAATAGTTGCATCATAATCAAATAAAGACTGCGTAATGCTGACACTGTAGCCACGGCTAGCGTATTCAGGGCTGCTATTAAACAGCATCGTATTATTAAAGTTATGAACCGTGCGCTCCTGTACATTTTGTGTATAAAAAGTACTGGCAGAAATTTGGGGTAAAAATCGAGCGTTACTCTGTTCAACAATTTCCTGAGAGCCAGCACGAATCACCTTTGCTTTTTTTATCACATGATCCGAGCGTTGTGCTAAATCATAAATTTCTTCAATATCTATGGCTAACGCAGGCCTTATTATCAACAATAAAGCCATAATACATAATAGTCTCACACACATTATTTCCGGAAAAAATACATTTTTTTCACGGCTTATTTTAGTCACCAAAAATTTACAGAACATAACTTTATTTTTTGTGCCAAGAGAATAACGGGAAAAATATTAAATGGCCGACATGTCTGGGCTGGTTTCTTCAATTTGCTGCTCCCGCCAGCCAGGAATACCATGGTCTTTTATTAAACCATTATTCAACAATTGGGCTCGCCAGATATGTCCATTAAATGACAACGACATGTCATTACTGACAAAAGCTCTGTCTAATTCTATTTCAGCTTCCGCAATCAACGTGCGCGGTCCGATTTTTAAGGTATGAGTACTGTGCTGTAACCACATACCTTTCGTGGGATCCCAGTGGCGTCGATATTGGCTGTCGAGCCCTGCGCCTAGAATAAATCGAAAGACCAACAATATTTTTTCCCAACTGTGCAGGGGTAATAATTTTACCGCAGGCGAGTCCTGCCATTGTTGCGCAAGCTCACTTAATGGCGTCAGGCCATACGATAACAACAGCATATCCAGCAATTTATCCGCAGGCCCCTGTTGGTCATAAAAGGCAAGCACACCATTGGCCTCTTCAAAGGCCACACTGGCTCCAGAATCACTGACTAAACGAAACTGGCCCATAAGAGTGACCTCAACCAGTAATCGGCATACTTTGTTTGTATTGGTTTCCGGGTCGATTATTTTGTACGTAAAATACCGCCCGATAGGGAGGTGCTGGTGAATGTTGGAAAGCCCCCGCGCGTGATCTGCGGCCTGAATGCTCATATGCTCTTCTGGGCGACTGATCAACTTATAGTGCGTACCCTTATTTACAATCTGATTCCCACTATTCTCCAATACACTGCAAAAATGAAACAATTGTGTAGGACATCCCAGCGCGACTTCTTTTTGTAGATGAATATGCAGATGGGGCTGGGGGGAGCGTCCTGAATTACCGCAAGCAGCCAACTCGGTTTTTGGCGTCACGTATTCACCAACATTGACTTTGACACTTAAAAACTTCAAATGCGCCAACATTACACAGTGGCCAGTATTCAGTCGAATGAGAATGTAGTTACCCCAATTATTATCCACGTTAACAGCACCAGGATTATTGTCTGGTACAGAATTTACGACGGCAACGATTTCCCCATAAACCGGTGAAGAAATGGGTAAGCCATAACAAAAATAATCTTTCAGTAGAAAACCCTGAGATCGATAACTCTGCCCTTTTTCCGTAATATAAAAATCAACAGCATGATTCCAGGGAGCCTTGTGTGTATGTCGGCCATCAAATCCCTGATATACGTTCCAGGTGCCGTAAAAAGGTAACAATAACGGAATGCTGTTGGGCTCTCCACAACGGCTGCGTGTTAAGCGCCGTTGCTCATAATCACTCTCCGGCAGGCTCGGTGTCGCACATAACCACGGTGATTTCATACTGCTGCGCCGCTGAAGTACCGCAATGCACATTAATGTGCTGACAACGAAAGGTAAGGCCATTACCGGTAAATGGTAAACCAGCATTAAGTCCTGCATGGCGATAACAAATAATACAGAAGCGGCAACGCCGAACATGGCGTAAACAAAACTGCTACGATCAGGCACCGTATAAATGCCACCTACGGCTATTGCCGTTAATGAAAAATTAAAGCACGTCCATACATAAAATCCCGGAGCATGAGTGCCGGATAACATGTTCAACAATAAAAGCCCGAATAAAAACCCCGTTATGGCTAAAAAACCTATATAACGGGACTGAATCACGATGGCTAAAAAAATCAGCAAGCCCAATACGGGATTAGGTGAAAACAGGGTGGCGGAAAGTGTACTAAAAAATAAATCCACCCAGGGATGAATCCAAACAGACGCAGGTACCCCTAATCCAACACCACCAAATTCCACTCCGGTAAAATCCACCATCGGCACATAACGCCGAACCACCAACGACAGAATTGCCGCACTCACTACAAATGACAAACACAATGCGGGAAGATGGGACCGCCGCCACATCATGTCACTAATCAGAATCGATAAAAATGTCGTGAGTATTCCACCCACAATAACAAAAGCCCAGAATTGACCATTGAGATGAAACAAGGCACCAAGCGATAAACCTGCCAAAGTGCTGTTGAGAATGTGTGCTTTACTACTGATATGCGGTAGCTTTAAAAACACACAAATTAACATGCTGGTGAAAGCCGCCAACAAGCCCGCCGCCCCGGTTTGAGGCGACCAAAATGTCAATGCTATAAACAAGCCACCGAGCAACGGATGCTCCAGAAACAATATCCCGGAGTATGCTTTAGCGATGTCCTTAAATTGACATCTATTTGCAATCATTAATGAAGTAACCCCAGTTATGCAGGTTTTACTTCAAGCACAGTAACTGTCGCCGGCGCATCTGAAAAAGGGTCAGCCAAATGAGCTGGCAAGCGGTCAAGCGAATTCATTGACTGTAAATTTTCAGCCTCACGCACCACAGATACCGTTTGATCTTCATGCACCATCACCACATTAGGTCGGTATTCGATAAATTGCATCCATTGTGTATTGTTGTAAGCTCCCACTTGTTTAATCACCATGGCCTCACCTAATTTTAGAGGCGGAAGCTTTATACTTTTTCGTACTACATCAATATTCATACACAACGGACCATACAGCACAGTTTCTTCAGCCACACCCGTCAATTCTCGTGTAGGTACAATTTTGTGGTCATACCAAAAGCTGGTAAATAATAAATTTAAGCCAGCATCCATTATCGAAGCCTTTCGACCATCTGGTAATTGTTTGTTAGCAACAACAGAGGTAATTAACACTTCTGCATCATCAATCATGGCGCGACCCGTTTCCAATATCAGCAACAGGTATTTTTCTCTGTGTGCGCATCGGGCTTTCATTTCTTTTGATAATGCATCACAAATGAGTGTTGCGTATTCTTCAATCGATGGAATGTATTGCTCAGGCGGCAAATAAGCACCTTGTAATGAGTTCATTGATGCCAAACCACCGCCGATATCAATGTAATCAATAGAACAGTTTGTTTTTGATTCCACCTCATCCATAAATTGACACATGATTTCAATTTGGCTGACATAGGCTCGACCATCGGTGATGAATGTTCCGATATGACTATGTAATCCAACCAAATTCATATATTTACTGTTTGAAATATGTGCAGCGGCATCAAAAGCCTGGCCTGATTCAATATTAAAACCAAAACGACCCCAGTTTTCGGTATAACCCGTATCAAAATTAAGCCGGATAGCAACAGGAATCGATTTTTTCTTTTCGTTAGCAATTTCATCGATCAAAAAAAGTTCGTCCAGGTGATCAATATGCAGTAATGCGCCTTCATCAATAGCCTGATTGAGTATTTCCCTGGACTTGTGTGGGCCATTGAAAATTATTTTGTGCCCTGGGACACCTAAATTTCTGGCCTTTTCATACTCAAATTCAGACACCACTTCAGCCCACAAACCTTCCTGATGAAAGACATTGCAAACTGCATTTAAGTAATTGGTTTTGTACGACCAGCCAAATTGTACATGTGGATAACGTGAACTAAAGGCACGTTGAATGCGACGGGAATTGCCTCGCTGTTGTTTTTCAGAAATAACAAAGAGAGGTGAACCATATTTTTCAATCAGCTCCTGAACCGGAACGCCATCAATATTACTTTGAATATCGGTGAAAGGTCGTGAACCAAATTTGTTAATCGTACCTGAGTTTAACGGGTGAATGGATGGTTTGTTCCATAAAACATCTTTTTTATCGTCTTGTAATATTTTTTTACTCATGACACACCTGTAATAAATTAAACTAAAAAACTAAGCCAGTGTTGCTGACGTTTTTCTGAGTGCTAAGGACAATTAATTAAATAACTTTTTAATTAATTGAGAGTTTTGTGTATGTGGATTCCAATATTTTACTGTGGGGAGGTTTTAATGCTTCTATCGTGGTATGTCGGTGCTTATATTTTTCAAGAAGAGAATTGTAAAACATAATCATTCAATCTATTTTTAAGGATAATATGTAAATATTATTTAATTTACATTACTAGCCTGGTGTCGGTGTTCCACCTTCGATGGCCACTGACTCAAAAGATGAAATAGGCACAATAGATTCCATTGCATGTCGAATAAACATTACGCCAGAATTTTTAGAAGGAGGCTCAGATGTCGGTTTTCCCGCGATTCTCTTGAGTAATTTTATGGGTAAGTTTTGGCCAACTCCTTGCGTCAAATACACCCAGGCAGGAAATCTTGGGTTAATTTCAATAAGGTGATATTTGCCTTTTTTGTCGCGCATCACTTCAATTTCAAGCGGTCCTTTCCAGCGCAACGTGTTAATGACTTCAAGGCAGGCTTGATAAAGACCTTCATCATAAATGCTGATTCCCGCACTGGCCTTTCCTTTTTCAGTGAGTAAGATCTTTTTCATCATTACCAGCCCATCAACATTTCCTTCCCCATCGCCTAAGGCGGCAACGTTGTACTCCTCGCCAGCAACAAATTTTTGCACAATAACCGGAAACCCCCATTGAGCCGTAATCGTTTGAAATGCCGCAATGCCTTGCGCCTGTGTATAGACAATTTTGGCATCAAAAAAAATGCCTTTTACCACCAGGGGGTATTCCCAGTCTTTCATTTCACAATCTTTAAAAAATTGTGAACTGTTAATATTAATGGATTCAGGGCATGTCATTTTCCCCTTACCAACCAATTGTGATAGCTGGTCTTTATTTCTTTTTGTCAGTTGTTCAAAGCTTGGCAGGTAGGTTTTTATACCCAATTTTTCAAACATAGGCACCAAATTTATCATCCCAGCCAATTCAGAATCCAGACAAGGAATCAACACATCAATTTTTTCTTTATCATGAATTTCTTTTATCCGTTCGACATGTTCAAAACTTTCACTGGAGGGATAAGGCAACAGATAACCTGCGTCACAGAGTTCGTTATGATAAATTCCTGCATCAAGCGCGTCATAACCCAGACCAATAATACGGCCATTAAACTCAGGGGATTCTTTCAAGCACCGTGCTATAGCCAAGCCTGGGCCAGGATTGTCTGGCTGAGAATTCATGCCGGTAATAGCCACTGTTATATTCATTGTCATTACTAGGTTCACAAATAAAAATGTCTATTCAGGCTACTGGAAAACTCCAGGATGTCTCTTTCAATGACATGTAAATCAGTTTTATATTTTTTGTGCTGTTTATTCACAATGATGTCGATATTGTTTTCCTGCAAAAACAATTCTAGTAGCTCAAGGCCGGTTTCATTCACCGTAAAGCTCTTGCCTGTGCCTGGGTCAAAAACAAAACCATTCTTACTAATGGCCAAATGTTGCAGATATTTATTATCCAAAATATCAGGGCGCTTACATATCGGTACCAATGACACTTGATTTACTGCCTGACTGACAACTGCTTCCATAATAAAGCCCCTTAAATATTACATTGCTTAGCGTTAACCCTAGAATAGACGGCGTATACCGAGTATCACTACTGAATTAACCTGCTATTTTTGTGTACAACAAATTTTGAACATACTTCAATACTCATAAATTCACTTAATCTACAGCCAGCTCGACATTCAGGGTCATTTTAATCAGCATTGCCTGAATTCGTTAAGGTCTTTTTCTGTGTTGATGTTTTTAGCGACTGCCTAGGCTAGGGATTGTAGACCTTTACTTTTCATCGTTTCCTATCTTTTCCCGTATTGGGGCTAGTGATAAGCTGTTACACATATTTCAGTACAGGGTCGGGGTTAGTCTCATATCAGGTGTAAAGCAATATTAGTGATTTGTAGTGTTTCCTGTATGTAGATAGATGCGGGCGACAACGCATTGTAAGGGTTTACATACCACCGCTACCCATGCCGCTACCCATGTCGCTACTACCCATATCAAAATCTTGTCCCATACCCATAATAAATTTTCGTTTAGGTCTACCGTTAAATTTAAGACATACCCATTATCCATTAGTTTGATGAGTACATTTTCAGCCAAAAACAATATTGTATTTTTTTGTGTTTTATTATCCTTCTTCCAGATAATAAGCACGCCGAAAACTTAGCAGCGGGGTGGTTTATTGTCAATTTTTTTAGCTATTTTTTAAAGAGAAATACTACCCATAACGCATTGAATTTTAAAGGGTTAGTGGGGAGTGTTGTGCTGGGTTACCCGGGGGATGTTAAGTTAAAGAAGAATATTTGATTAATGTGTAGACAGCAATTGAATGGATTGCCTGATAAGGGCAGTTTTTTATAATACATAACAATATATAGGTTTTTATTGTGTGATTGTATGTTAGATATTTTTAAAAATAAAAAACTTAATATGTGATTAAATTAATCTAAAGCGCTGTTTATATTTATTATCAAGTAAGACTTGATAGTAGCTTATAAGTTATAAAAATTCCCTGATAAAATTTTTATACAAATCTTGTTCAATATTCATGACATTTTCGGGAGTGATTTCAATCACCTTTTTTATGAGTCACTGGGTTAAATACCTTTGTAGGAAAGTAGTATTCAGTCCGATCAGAAAATATTTCATTTTTTGGATTATATGAGTGACGACAGTAGGTAAATTTTTTCTTATTCTTCTCTGTTTTATCTGATGCTTTTGAGGTGGATTTTTTTATTGGTTGTGTTATTTATTGTATATCGTTAGAAATAATTTTTTTTAAAAAAATGTTGAACTATAAAAGTATAGGTGCTCCGTTTTCGGTTGTTTTTATTTTTCGATATTCAGGTTGAAATATTAATCATTTTTAGTGGAAATAAATGAGTATGAGCAGCGTTGTATGGTAAAGAATGCTTGAAACTGTTTTGAATAATTATGGTTGCATTTTTGCGGGTTTTTTGATAGAAATAAAGCATTGAATAAGCATGAAAAATAACGCCATTAATAGAAGACAATATCGTTATAAATTAATAAGCGGTATTAATGACTTAGTGGGAAGAAAGCACACGGATTGTTGTTAGATCATTGACTTTCTATTTTCGAAGAGTGTCTTTTAGAGGGTGGTATATTCGATTTTCCTAGGGGTTTCCGTGGTCGTATGGCCGTTCCCGGGGTGTGAAGTAAGGCGTATTGCAAGCACTAGCGGTATTTGATGTTATTTATCGTCAGTAGTATTGCTTTATATTTTTGTATTCTGGTTCAGTGATAGAACCTGTGTAAATAAGTGGGTCATATGGATATGAATGAATCAATAAAGGATAACTCACTTAATAAGTCTGAATTTGGCGAAATACCCCCCAGGCTGTTCCCAGAGAAAGATTTTATTTCTGAGGGCGCTACGGTTATTGTTGACCAACCATTAAGTACCTTCCAGAAAATACTGTTAACGACTGATGGTACGGTGACTGATCTCATCGCGCTTTATGCGGGTGAGCCTATAAGAGTTAAAAAAATCGGACAGAAAATGTTTCTTAGCGATAATCGCCAGAATTTCTTTTGTCCATCTGAGACTCCGTTACTTGAAAGAAATGTTTTACTTTGTGGTGCCAGAAAAAATTATCTTTATGCAGAATCTGTATTTGTGGTCGGGTTACTTTCCCATTCTATTCAATACAAGTTACTGGAAACAGATTGCCCCATAGGGCTGATGTGGAAGGAAGAAAAACTTGATATGTATCGTGATATTCTTGGTCATAAAACAGAAATTTGTGACACGGTGGCTGCATATTTTGATGTCCCTCCTCAAACCCCGATTATTTCACGGACCTATTCGATTTATCACCGGGGTAAAATTTTAGGCACGATTACTGAAAAATTCCCTATTACATTCTTCAGGAGGCAGATGTGAAAGGGGGATAGTCCAGCGATGCGAGACTCGTAATGACCCAAGGTGGGTTTTTATTCTGTTCCTGGTGTTAGCATAGGGATTCAGGCGCAAGTATCTCCATTCCTCAGTATCATGTCATACTTCAGTGACGTTAAATGGGTGTGTTAGATATTGTGGACTGATCCTTGATGAGTATTTTTTCTGAAATGTGTCATTCGGAGCCAAAGTGGGGTTCTCCTCCTGCTAATTTCACGATAAACGACAATGAGGTCCATCTCTGGCAAGCCAGTCTGGATCAGTCCGGCTCACATATTCAAGAACTGGAACGGTTGCTGTGTCCGGCGGAAAAGTTGAGAGCTGGAAAATTTGTATTTGATAAACATCGTCGGCGGTTTATTGCCGGGCGTGGATTTTTGCGCAGTATTTTGGGCGGATACTTAAATCAGTCGGCTACAAGTCTGGAGTTCTCCTATGGCCCACAGGGAAAACCCGCGCTTGTTTCTCCCGATATTCACGATAAGCTGTATTTCAATGTGTCTCATTCTCATGAAATAGCGCTTTATGCCATTTCCAGAAACCGCCAAGTGGGTGTTGATGTCGAATATCTTCGGGCAAAGCGGGGCGTGGAAAGTATCGCACAGCATTATTTTTACCCAGCTGAGTGTAAGGTTATTGACTCCCTTCCCGCAGAGAGAAAAAAGGAGGCTTTTTTCAAGGCATGGACTGTCAAAGAGGCTTATGCAAAAGCGACGGGAGAGGGATTGTCCGTATTGGAACAGGTTGAGACCTCATTGTCCCCGAATGGTCCGGCAGCATTGCTGAATATTCATGGAAATTCTGGAGCAATGGCTCGCTGGTCGTCCCGCCAGATTCACTTCTCTCCTGATTATATGGCGGCACTGGTGGTTGAGGGGCGAGACTGGCGTTTACGCTGTGTGATGCATAATTCAGGATGACCCAGGTTGACGTTATCCGTTTAATTCTCTGGCGTTCGATTCCCCGTAGCTTGCTGCGGAGCCATTTATTGGATGGACTTCCGCTTGCGTAAAGCTTGTAAATCGATTGCCGATAGGCACTTAGGAATGGAACACAATAACTTATCTAGTAAGTGGCGCTCTGATTTAATTCGTATTCGTTCGTTCTGATTGAACAAAAGTGCAGGAATAGTCGTTCTATTTCGAGCTTTTGTGATTGAAGAACGGGCGAAGACGGGTTGAAGTAGAGATGTCAGTTGTATGAGTTATTGTGTTCCATTCCTAAGGGGCTACAACATCAGGAATTCCTTGTTATTGTTATACCCTGGGAGCCTGACGGACATGATATTGGCGGTGTGAGGAAGTTGAATGAAAAAAGCAGCAATGAAAGCAATGCAGGACAACAGTTATTTGTTTAGCGCAAATGCCGGGTTTGTTGAAGAGCAGTACGCGGTGTTTTTGCAAGACCCGTCAGCCGTGAGTGCTGATTGGCGGGCTCTTTTCTCCGATGAAAAATTTGCCGGTTCCCGAACTGAAGAGGGTGTGCCCGGAACCGAGGCAGACCATAAGGCTATACGCGATGAATTCAGGCGCATGGCCCGGCAACCCCGGATGCCCACCGTCGCGAATGCAGCGGCGTCGGAAAAATCCTGCCTGGATGCCAGACAGGTGGCTGTTTTGCAGTTGATTAATGCCTATCGTTTCCGTGGCCACGAACATGCGGACCTGGATCCACTGGAGTTACGTGACCAGAATCTGGTGCCGGAGCTGCATCCCGCGTTTTACAAGCTGGGCGATGCTGACATGGCCACCGTGTTCAACACTGGCTCACTGGTGGGTGAAGATACTGCGCCGCTACAGGAAATTCTGGAAATTCTGCGCCGTTCATATTGTGGGCATATTGGCCTGGAATACATGCACATCACGGATACGCAACAGAAGCGCTGGATTCAGCAACGTGTCGAGGGTGCTGGCAGCCGATATGAATTCCCGAAAAAACAACGCCTGGATATGCTCAAGTCCATTTTATCCGCCTCGGAATTTGAGCGCTATCTGCATACCCGTTATGTAGGACAGAAACGCTTTTCACTGGAAGGCGCGGAATGTCTGATTCCCATGTTGCGCCAGCTGGTGCAGCAGGCAGGTGAAAACAAAGTGGCCGAAGTGGTGATTGGTATGGCACACCGTGGACGCCTCAATGTATTGACCAATATTCTGGGCAAGGCACCCAGCTCGTTGTTTGATGAATTTGAGGGTAAATCAGCCGGACAAGTGGTTAATGGCTCGGGAGATGTGAAATACCATCAGGGGTTTTCATCGGACATCGAAACCGCTGGAGGCATTGTGCATCTGGCCCTGTTGTTTAATCCGTCACATCTGGAAATTGTCGGCCCGGTGGTCGGTGGCTCGGTGCGTGCCCGACAGCATCGCCGTAAGGATACAACCGGCAGCATGGTGTTACCCGTACTGATTCATGGCGATGCCGCATTTTCCGGTCAGGGCGTGGTGATGGAAAATTTTAATATGTCGCAGGCGCGTGGTTTCAGCATCGGCGGCACAGTACACATTATTATCAACAACCAGATCGGCTTCACCACCAGCAACCCGCTGGACTCGCGTTCCACAACCTATTGCACCGAAGTGGCACGCATGATCCAGGCACCGATTTTTCACGTCAACGGCGATGACCCGGAAGCGGTGGCGCGCATCATCAAAATCGCCCTGGATTTTCGCATGGTCTACCGCAAAGACGTGGTGGTGGACATGGTGTGTTATCGCCGCCATGGCCATAGTGAAGCCGATGAGCCCGCAGCAACACAGCCGATGATGTATAAAAAAATTCGCCAGCATGCCCGGGTTGCCCAACTCTACGCAGATCAACTCATCGATGATGATATTGTCAGCGCAGACGACGTGGATGCAATGAATCTGCAATACCGGGACAGCCTGGACAACGGTGAAACGGTGGCACCTGACATCGTGAACAAATATTACGACAAGCCTTACTGGGTGGACTGGAAGCCGTATCAGGAAACCGACTGGACCGAAAATAGTGATACCCGCAAATCACCATCGTACATACAGGACGTGGTGAGCCGGTTATACCACCTGCCAGACAATATGATGCCTCACGCCAGTGTGCGCCGCATTCTGGACGACCGCCATAAAATGGCCCGGAATGAAATGCCCATGGACTGGGGGTTTGCAGAAACCATGGCCTACGCCAGTCTGGTGGAAGAAGGCTATCCCGTCCGTCTCTCGGGACAGGACAGTGGTCGCGGCACCTTCTTTCATCGCCACGCGATCATTCATGACCAGCAGACCGGTGAGAGTTATACCCCGTTACAACATCTTACAGAAGAGCAGGGTGATTTCGTCGTGATTGACTCCCTGTTATCCGAAGAAGCAGTACTGGGTTTTGAATATGGCTTTAGTACCGCAGCGCCCGATGCATTGGTCATCTGGGAAGCGCAGTTTGGTGACTTTGCCAATGGGGCACAGGTGGTGATTGACCAGTTTATTACCTCAGGCTTCTCCAAGTGGGGGCGTTTGAGTGGTCTTGTGATGTTTTTACCACACGGTTTTGATGGCCAAGGGCCAGAACACTCATCCGCCCGCCTAGAGCGTTATTTGCAGTTATGTGCCGAAAACAATGTGCAGGTGTGCATGCCCAGTGAACCGGCACAAATGTTTCATATGCTGCGCCGCCAGGTGTTACGCAAAATGCGCACACCACTGATTGTGATGACACCCAAAAGCCTGCTGCGACACAAATTGTCAACATCGCGCCTGGAAGACCTGTCCGACGGCGAATTCAAAACGGTGATTGATGACCCCGATGGGCTGGACGCCAAAAAAGTCACCCGTATAGTGGTGTGCAGTGGCAAAGTGTTTTTTGATTTACTGGATGCGCGCAGAAAGCGTGAGCTGCACACTGTGGCGCTGATTCGTATTGAGCAGCTTTATCCCTTCCCGACGACACAGTTTTGTGACGTACTGGAAGCGTACCCAAAAGTAAAACAGATTGTCTGGTGCCAGGAAGAGCCACAAAACCAGGGCGCATGGCAATATATCCAACCCACCCTGCGCGACAGTAAACAAGATAAACAGGTGTTATCTTATGCAGGGCGACCGGCCGCAGCCGCACCGGCAGTGGGGAGTTACAAAAAACACATTCAGCAATTACAATCATTAATTGACACCGCATTATCGGAGTGATATTCGTCATGAAATACGCAGAAAATAGTCCGCGTTTACACAATATTCTGGAGAATTTTTATGCTTATTGATGTAAAGGTACCCGCCTTGTCGGAATCCATTACTGATGGAACCCTGCTTAACTGGCACAAAAAGCCCGGCGAATTTGTTCGGCGTGACGAAAACCTTGTGGACCTGGAAACCGACAAAGTCGTGTTGGAAATTGTGGCACCGAAAGAAGGCGTCTTACAGGAAATCAACAAAGGTGATGGTGAGTTGGTGGCAAGTGAAGAAATTATTGCCACGATCAATGATGAAGGAAAACCTGGACAGCATGCAGAAGAACAGGCAGTTATCGCTGAAAAAATAACCACCACCGAAAAAATACCGGAAATCTTGTTGAGCCCCGCCGCCAAAAAGCTAGTGGCAGAAAACAATATTGACCCAGCGCGTGTATCGGGAACCGGCCGGGATAATCGTGTTACCAAAGCCGATATTATTCATTACCTGGAAACACGGGGTGGTGGCAAAAAACATGAAAAAACCGCAGATGACACCATCGATAAAAATGTGACGGTTGATTCTGTAAAAGCACCTATAATGAATATACCGACGGGTGCCCGACCGGAAAAACGTGTACCCATGAGCCGTCTGCGCGCGCGCGTGGCAGAGCGACTCAAGGATGCGCAAAACACCGCAGCCATCCTGACCACATTTAATGAAGTCAACATGCAGCCAGTGATGACGCTGCGTGAAAAATACAAAGATCAATTTGAGAAACAGCACGGTACCCGGTTAGGCTTTATGTCCTTTTTTGCCAAAGCCGTTACCGAAGCGCTAAAGCAATTTCCGGTCATCAATGCCTCAATAGACGGACAGGATATCGTCTATCACGGTTATTTCGATATCGGCATCGCCATAGGCTCACCGCGTGGACTGGTGGTACCGATATTACGTGACGTGGATCAACTGAGCTTTGCGGACATCGAAAAAGGCATTCGTGACTTTGGTCAGCGTGCCCAGGATGGAAAGTTATTGTTGGATGAACTGACCGGGGGCACCTTCAGCATCACCAACGGAGGCACCTTCGGCTCCATGTTATCCACGCCCATACTGAACCCGCCACAAAGCGCGATACTGGGCATGCACAACATCCAGCAACGGGCCGTTGTGGAACAGGGTGAAATAGTGGCGCGGCCCATGATGTATCTAGCCCTGTCTTATGATCATCGCATTGTCGATGGCAGTGATGCCGTATTGTTTCTTGTCGCCATTAAAAATACACTGGAAGACCCGGCACGTCTGTTGTTAGAAATATAATTTTTATAAGGAACGTGTACGCTCCCAAGCCTGCTACAAAAAAATAAATTCAAGGAATCAAGCCATGGCAGATTTTGATGTAATCGTTATTGGCGGTGGCCCCGGTGGTTACGTGGCCGCTATTCGTTGTGCCCAGCTCGGCCTGAAAACAGCCTGCATTGATGATCGTGTAGATGAAAAGGGAGAGCCCTCTCTGGGTGGTGTTTGTCTTAATGTCGGCTGCATTCCCTCCAAGGCATTACTGGACACCACCCATCATTATCATCGAGCGCAACATGAGTTTGCCGGGCATGGTATTAATATCAACGGCCTTGAAATTGATATTGCCACTATGATGGCACGCAAAAAGAAAGTGGTTAAAACCCTAACGGATGGTATTGCCATGTTGTTCGTCAAACATAAAATTACCTGGCTCAAAGGGCGGGGTGAACTGGTAGGCGAAAATCGTGTGCGTGTATCACCGCACAATGACAACAAAGGTAATGACAACGAAAGTTACGAATACCAGACAAACTACATCATCATCGCCACCGGCTCTTCGCCGGTAATGCCGGATGTAATACCGGAAGATGAAAAAATTGTAGACTCTACCGGTGCGCTGGCGTTTGAATCAGTACCAAAACGCCTTGCGGTTATTGGTGGTGGTGTCATCGGCCTGGAGCTGGGTAGCGTGTGGACTCGCCTGGGAGCCAAAACCTCCATTATTGTGCGTGGAACCCAATTCCTGAAAAATGTTGACCAGCAGATTGCCAAAGCCGTACAGCAGGATCTGGAAAAACAAGGCATGAATATTTTGTTAGGCGCAAAACTGGTTTCTATAAAACCCAGCAAAAAAAATGTAACTATCATCTATGCAACAGACGATGGCGAGAAAAAACTGATCGTAGACAAAGTATTGGTTGCCACCGGCCGCACACCCAACACCGAAGGCATCGGCGCGGACATAGTAGGGCTGACGCGAGATGCCCGCGGGTTTATTGAAGTGGACGCGGAATGCCGCAGTAACCTGCCCAATGTATTTGCCATTGGCGACGTAGTGCGTGGCCCTATGCTGGCACACAAGGCATCGGAAGAAGGCGTCGCCGTGGCAGAGCGCATTGCCGGTCAACAACCGGAAGTGAATTACGCCGTCATTCCTTCGGTGGTGTACACCTGGCCGGAACTGGCATGGGTTGGCCTGACAGCCGAGCAATTACAATCTACGGGCACCCGTTTTAAATCCGGTGTGTTTCCCTTTACCGCCAGTGGCCGCGCCCATGCCTCAGGCGATACCCGTGGCATGGTAAAAATTCTCAGCGATGCCAGCACCGACCAGATACTCGGCGTGCATATTTATGGCTCCAATGCCTCAGAATTGATCAGCGAAGCCGTGGTCGCCATGGAATATTCCGCATCAGCGGAAGACCTCGCACGCACCGTGCATGCACATCCCACCTTATCGGAAGCCGTACATGAAGCCGCATTAGCCGTTGATGGGCGCGCATTACATTTCTGAATATCAGAAGCTCTTGGACAATTGCTCCAGTCTATTGGGAAGTTATGTTGTTGTGATACTGGCAAGTGGAGTGTCATAAACGCAGAGGTCGCAAAGACGCAGAGAACGCAAAGTGTTTAGTGTTTTTCTCTGCGTCCTTTGCGCCTCTGCGAGCTCTGCGTTAAATACTCGGTGATTTTTAAATCCGATGTTTTCAGCGCTTAATGTACCTTTAAAGCCTGTGCAACATCTTACCGTAGGTTGGCGGTGAGCTTGCGAACCCCAACGGAATCCATTCAAATTGTGGAGTATTCCTCACTCAGTTAACCCCTGTTTCGTTAAACTGCGTTACTGAATTTATCCTGAATAACAACCTCATCAATATCAAGTTGCCCGCCTCTTGGTGCGGCATCTTTCACTCCTTTCCCGATAGCAACAAACATAGAAATCACATGGTCATCCGGGAGCTGAATAAGCTCAGCCACTTTATCAAAATCAAAACCATCCATAGGACAAGAATCATACCCCATCTCTTTAGCGGCCAACATTAACGTTTGCGCCGCAATACCACAGGACCGAAACGCCTCGTCTCTTTGCACCTCTTCTTTTCCCCGGTAATAGCCATCAATAGTAGGAAGCATAAAATTCTGCACCTCACTTCCCGCATTGGCCCAATAGCGAGCAGGCTCTTTTTCCCAGGCTTTCAGGTCAGCACAAATGATAACCAATAAAGAACAATCGGTTACCTGCGCCTGACCCCACGCCGCCTCCTTTATCTGGAGGCGTAACTCATTATCTTTTACAACGACAAATCGCCAGTTTTGTATATTGAAAGCCGTTGGAGACAACATGGTTAAAGATAACAGCTCCTTTTCTTCATTTTTCGGTATTTCATAACGGGCATCAAACTCTTTAACCGCTCGACGGCTTGTAATGGCTTCCTTCGTATTCATATTTGACCCCTGTTGTGTCTCTCAACCAGAAAACTTAATGTTATGCTATACACACCAATATTGTAAGAACGCACATTTTTGTAACATAGGCACACAATGTATACCGTGAAAGTGAGACCTGACTATCATGACGAATAAAAATCAATTTTGCAGATTTGGGTGCCCAGTGGAAGCTGCTTTGGAAGTCCTGGGCGGAAAATGGAAAGGGCTGATTCTTTATTACCTGAGGGGCGAGACCCGGCGATTCAATGAACTGAAACGACTTATTCCAGGTATTACCCAGAGGATGCTGACAAAACAATTAAGAGAATTAGAAGCCGACAAAATTGTACACCGGGAAATCTTCCAGGAAATTCCACCCAAAGTGGAATATTCCCTGACAAACTTTGGACTGACACTTACCCCTATTCTTGAAGCACTTCAGATATGGGGGGTTGAATACATCGAAGAAATCACGAAAATCCGTAATGAAGCCTGATGCCTAAAAGTATGAAAAAGACGTGCGGCGTATTTACGGAAGTGTTTTATTTGATTTAAAGGGAGAGCATAAAGAGGTCACGTGTTTCACGTTACATAATGTTTATTTGCTCATTATGTAATATCAAGTAATGATTTTTTTGTGTGGCACAAATGAAGCGTAGTTTGTTTTTGAATGAATGCCTTGATACTTATTAAGCCTTCATAACCCGTCTTTCTCTTCTTCTCTCTGATGCCAAACTCTCAAAACATTTATTGTCTTATCCAGAACTAAATACCGACAATATAGCCCCCCAAAATTAGGTCTCTCACCAATTCCGGGTTTGGTGCCTCACTTACTTTTACCCCAAGGAATGGAAACGGCTTCAGTTTTTTTATTCCGCTTACACAGACATTGGGCAGCCTATGCTTTACGAAATTTGATTTATTAATAAGCACAATGTCGATAATTTATACAAATTTATCGTTTGCTCACCAGAAAATAAGCTTTTATTTGCAATGCTGCGAAAAGGGGTTTCTCAAAAGCACCTCCGTAGCGCTAACTTTTGCTCCAAACCAATAAAAATGCTCCATTCGTTAACAAACACTCAATGAGTTGGATGAAATTCGCACAATCTGAGCATTAATAAAGCAATTTATTTCAAAGTTGGCTGCCCAATGTCTGCTTACAAGTGAATTAGCGATTTTTTTAGCTGCGCCTGGGTTTTTAACCTCGATAAACTTTCTTAGTCGAACCAAGTCTTCAATCGCTTCTGGCGTATAGACAATTTTCATATTTTGGGTGGTGATTGCTCATTGTCCGATCCCCAGCTTTTTAGCCAGTCCACAACTTCTACCTCTTTAACCACTGATTCGTTTTTGACTGACTCTAGCGCCACGAGGGTGTCGCTCCAGCGTTCTTCCGCAATTAAACGCCTTTCCAGAAACTCTTTAATTGCTTGATTTATAATGTAATTTTTACTTCTATCCAGCTTTTTGGACAAAATCTCCAGTGGTTTTTCGATATCTGCTTGCAAGCGTATACTGGTTACACCCATGACATTTTCCCCTTAATAAAATACAAACAGTTACATTGTAGTACAAAAAATCAATGGGGTCAGACTCGATTGTTTTAAATAATTCTGCTATTCTTTCCCGAATCATTAATCTGGAAAGAGTTCACTTATGGCGCGATTACCCCGTTTTGTAATCCCCGGTCAACCTCAGCACGTTATTCAGCGTGGCAATAACCGTGGAATAATTTTTTCTCATGATGATGATTACCGGTTTTATTTAAAGAGTCTTCATGATGCTTGTGCAGAGCATCAATGCGTTGTACATGCCTATGTCCTGATGACTAATCATGTTCATTTTTTGATGACCCCGGACCTGGAAGACAGCATAAGTAAAGTGATGCAAAGCCTGGGGCGGCGTTATGTTCAATATTATAATTACACTTATAGTAGAACAGGTACTTTATGGGAGGGCCGCTATAAGGCTACGCTGATCGACTCAGAACAGTATTTATTAACCTGTAGTCGATATATTGAATTGAACCCGGTGCGCGCTAATATGGTACGGCACCCATCGGAATATCCATGGTCCAGTTATCATTACAATGCTCTGGGAAAAGAGGATTCGTTAATTTCACCCCAATTATTGTACAAACGATTAGGCAGCTCTCCAGGTGAGCGGCAAAAAGCTTACCGGCAGCTTTTTCGTACACGTCTTGCAGAGTCGGCAGTAGAGGAAATCAGAGAGGCGACGAATAAATCGTGGGTGCTGGGGAGTGATCGATTTAAAGCAAAAATTGAAAAATTAACCGCTCGCCAGGCAGCGCCAAAAGCGCGAGGCGGAGATCGAAAGTCTGAAAGTTATCGGAAATCAAAAATCAATCGAGTCTGACCCCATCGATTTTGGCGATGCCATATTCAAGCAATTGCCCACGGGTTTGGTTAACCAGTGCGGTACGTTGTTGTACTTGCCGTTGACGTATACGGTGAAGCAACTGGATATCCTGCTGTGCAATGGTCTTGGATGATACAT
>JAKIUF010000008.1 GCA_021647705.1 Gammaproteobacteria bacterium
GGTTTTTTCCTTGTGCCAACTGCTATCAATCTCGAAGGGATACGGTTTGATGCCGTACAGGCTTTCGTGCTCACGAGTATTGATCTCGACCTTCAGCTTGAGCGTGGTTTCCAAATCGGCTTCGGGAGCGAACTTGAACACCAGGTGCATCGAGTGTCCGGCTTGATGCCGGTTACACTGGCCCAACCATGAAAGCGCATCACGAATGGCATCCGCAGTGTTCTCGACCTGCACATCCACGTTATTAAAAACAGGGATTACCGGACTCTGAATCGCGATGCCCGCTAGGCGTTCGGCCAGACGCTCGGCAGCAGGCATCATCAAACTACAATGCGACGGTACACTCACCGGCAGTGACAACGCGCGTTTTGCACCGGCTTCTTTGGCCAGTTCCACGGCACGATTAACCGCGGCTGTATTGCCCGCGATCACCACCTGCCCCGGCGAATTATAATTCACAGCGGTAACCACTTCACCTGCCACATTTTTTGCAGCTTCGGCACAGACTTCAGCGACCTTGTCATCATCCAGCCCTAAAATCGCCGCCATAGCACCCTCGCCTGCGGGCACTGCCTCCTGCATAAAACGACCACGATCAGCCACCAGAGTGACGGCATCACTCAACGACAAGCTAGCGGCGGCCACTAAAGCACTGTATTCACCAAGACTGTGTCCCGCCATGGCCACAGGCTGCACTTTCACTTGTGATTGCCATATACGCCACACCGCCACACCACCTGCTAACATTGCCGGTTGGGTAATGTGCGTTTTATTGAGTTCCTCTTCCGGGCCATTTTGCACCCGCTGCCAAAGATCGTAACCTAAAGCATCACTGGCTTCCTGAAAGGTCTCTTTGATTTGCGCATGAACTTCGGCCAAACCCATCAACATACCAATGGATTGAGAACCCTGACCGGGGAAAACTACAGCGTATGCCATTCTTTGTTTCCTGAAATGTTTTGTTATTTTTGTAGGGTGGGCAGTTTTTTTGCCCACGCAGGCTGTGGATTCACGCCCTTTCAATCAGTACCGCAACAATGCCGACCCCCAGGTAAAACCACCTCCAAAGGCTTCCAGCAATACGGTTTCTCCGCGCTGGATGCGGCCATCCCGCACCGCTTCATTCAATGCCAGCGGCACCGACGCTGACGATGTGTTGCCATGTTCCTGTACTGTCACGACAACATGATCCATATTCATTTTCAATTTTTTGGCGGTGGCGTTGATGATGCGGATATTTGCCTGATGCGGTACCAGCCAGTTAATGTCTGACTTTTCCATGTTATTCGCCGCCAGGGTTTCATCAACGATACGCCCAAGTGTATTCACCGCGATTTTAAAAACTTCGTTACCCTGCATGGTGATATACACCACGCCATCCTCCTGGTCGCCATAACCTTCCGACACACCACCGGTAGTGGATAACAAGTCCTTGTATTGACCATCAGCATGCAAATGTGTGGACAGGATTCCCGCTTCATCACTGGCACCTAACACCACAGCACCGGCACCATCACCAAACAAAACGCAGGTACCGCGATCCGTCCAGTCAATAATGCGTGACATAGTTTCGGCACCTACCACCAACGCACGACGATGACTGCCACTGGCAATAAATTTATCGGCGATACCCAATGCATAAACAAATCCGGTACACACTGCCTGCACGTCAAAAGCCGCACAACCTCGAACCCCCAGGCGTTGCTGTAACAAGCAGGCGGTACTGGGGAAAACACGATCCGGTGTGGTAGTGGCTACAATAATCAGGTCAATATCTGTGGGTAAAATACCCGCTGCGTCTATGGCCTGACGTGCCGCATGCTCAGCCAGATCACAAGTGGTTTCACCGTCTGCCGCAATGTGGCGCTTTTTTATACCGGTACGATCAGTGATCCATTGATCCGAAGTCTCCACCATTTTTTCCAGATCATGGTTACTGAGCACTTTCTCCGGCAGATAACCACCAGTGCCTTCGATACGCGAATAAATACGGGATTGAGCGTGAGAAGTTGTCATACTGCCTGCCCCTGTGTTGCGGCTCTTTGGGTCATCGCTGTTTCGACGTGCTTGCTGATACGTTCCGGTACGTTCTTTTTCACTTCTACAATGGCTTCACGAATAGCACTGGCATAGGCCAGTTCATCAGCACCACCATGGCTTTTAATCACAATGCCCTGCAAGCCTACAAAACTGGCACCATTATAACGTCGTGGATCAATACGTCGTTTAAGGGCATTAAGTACAGGCATCGCCACCAGCGCTGCTATACGGGTCAGCAGATTGCGTTTGAATTCTTCGCGCAAAAAATGGCTGATCATTTTCGCCACACCTTCAGTGGTTTTCAGTGAGATATTACCCACAAAACCATCACACACCACCACATCCACTGAGCCTTTGAAGATATCGTCACCTTCCACGAAACCCACGTAATTGAGATCGCTGTCGGACAAAATACGCGCGGCTTCTTTGACTCGCTCGTTACCTTTGACTTCTTCTTCACCAATATTGAGCAGCCCAATCGTAGGTGCCTCAATATTCTCCACCGCACTGGTGAGCACCGAACCCATTACCGCAAATTCAAACAGATTATCCGCACTGGTATCCACATTGGCCCCCAGATCCAGCATATGCGTTACGCCTTTGATATTGGGCAGCGTGGAAATAATCGCCGGACGATCAATACCCGGTAACATTTTCAACACAAAGCGTGCGGTCGCCATTAGCGCACCGGTATTACCCGCGCTGACACAGGCTTGTGTACGCCCCTCCTTTACCAGATTGATTGCCACACGCATGGATGAATCTTTTTTGGTACGCAAAGCGATAGACGGTTTTTCATCCATAGCCACTTGTTGGGAGGCATGCTGGATACTCAAACGCTTGGTGGGTTTTTTGTTGCGTGAGGCCAACTCTGCCATCAACATTTGCTCGTCGCCCACCAGCACAATGTGTAGTCGGGATGTTTCAGAAAGCACCTGCAATGCTGCGGGCACAACCACAGAGGGGCCGTGGTCGCCTCCCATGGCATCAAGGGCAATGGCGATTATTTGAGTCATCGGTATTTGAATCGAACCCTGGTAAAAACAGAGTTAAAAGATGCTGCACGACAAACGTCTAGCGCCTTGCATATTGCTGCAAGGCGCTAGACGTTCGGGCAACGTAATAAAAAAAGGAAAGGCGATTATTATTCGTCGCTGGCGGAAGCAATCACTTTGCGGCCACGGTAATAACCATCAGCACTGATATGATGACGGCGATGGGTTTCGCCTGTGGTGGGCTCAATCGACAACGTAGCACCCTTCAACGCATCGTGTGAACGACGCATGCCACGGCGTGATGGAGTTACTTTACTTTTTTGAACAGCCATTGTGATTCCTCATATTTAACATGTTTTCTCAGTCGTTTTTTCCCGACTGAGAGGTTTTCAACTGAGACAGCACCGCAAACGGGTTTCCACGTTGCACTGTTGTCGCATCCTCTTGCCCACTCTCAGTATTGAGAAAGGCTGTGCCCTGCGGACATTTTTCATTGTCATGCATCGCCACCTGGGGCAATGCCAAAATCAGTTCATCTTCGATAATCGATGCCACGGTGACTTCATCATCGAGCACCAGCAGCGGATCATAACACTCCGGTAACTGCTGCGCTGCCGCCCGGGAAGACACAATACCCAACCGAGTGCGGGTGGATACCGAAAACCCCATGGTCTCCATGCAGCGCTGACACGTCAGTGGCAAGGTGGCCTTGACTGACCCCGTAACCCTGGGGCTGCCTCCTTCATCAACACCAAACTCCAGCAGATATTCTACATTATCCTGCTTTGACAAGCCTGCTTCGTCTGTCGCCAGCAATGGCTGTAGTCGCAGTAACGACGATACTGGCAAACACCCCTCTAGGGTGCGCCCGCGTGCGGCTAACGCCAGCGGCTCAATCGTTTCCTTCGTAGACATCAACCAAAACACCCATTCAGCCAGCCCCGAAGGCCAATATTCTGGCGCACTCACCTCCACCAACAGCGGGCGCGACCAACATAAACGCGGGATTCTATGTGGATTCCGGCTTTATGTCAAAGCACACCTAGTGCGCGTGACCATCATCGTCGTGTTTGTGCGCATGGTCATCATTTTTTTGTGGTTTAGAATCCGCATGATTATCATCGCTGTGACCATGACCGTCACCAGCGTGGTCATGCCCCTTCTCCAGCCGGGCATCCAGGGCCAGATACTCCTCTTTACTCATTCCAGGCAGTTTTTTCACGAATGCAATAATATCCCACAGTTCATCGTCTTTATGCGTGACTCCCCATGCAGGCATTCCGGTCATTCTGATACCATTTTTTGTTGCCCAGAACAATTCGGCAGCAGACATGTGTTCTGCGCTTTTGGCAAGATCAGGCGGAGGCGGATTCATGCCTTTGGTGATGGGTGAATCTATACCGCCTGGGGGGGTATGACACATCGCACACATTTCACGATAGCTGCGAAACCCTGAGTCAATTTGTTTGTCACCTTTGGCGGAAGGTACCACAATCGAAGCAGCACGGGTTTCTATGGAATTTTCCCTGGTTGTCTCCAGCACCCAGCTTACCGGGGCAGGGTCTTCCCACGTTGTGGCTACATTAAATGCCCCCGTATAAATCACAAGCAATGCCATCGCGACCGCGAAGACAGTTGCGAGAACCAGAGTGCCTATAATTGTTTTCATAATTGTCCCTATTGATAAAAATGGTATAAAAGTTAAGGCTATATATTCAGTTATGAAAAAATACCTAGCGATATATCAAAACGACAACCCTCGGAGATAAAAAACCGGGATCCTATCCCATCATAGTAAAAAATAACTTGAAATCGACCCCATGTCCGCAAACTTGAAATTAAGACCTGATGTTACCCAGAGCTCAAATGTGAATTAATCGCTAAAAACATCTGCTTTAAGAATCACCGAGTATTTAACGCAGAGGTCGCAGAGACGCAGAGAAAAACACTAAAAGCTTTGCGTTCTCTGCGTCTCTGCGACCTCTGCGTTTATAACACACCACTTTTCAGTACCACGACAACATAACCTTCCTAATACACGAGAGCGATTATTCGAGTGCGCAACATCAGTTAAAACCTAAAACATATCGCTTTGCAGTGTAGAGCCTATGCGCTGGCAACAAGTCAAGTATATTTCCCAGCCTCTAAAAATTGTACGTTTCTCTGGCAAAACATTATTTTTCAATAAAACATTAACCCCACTCCTCGTTCGGCTGCGTTTATAGCTAATGAACATCATTAAACCGAAGGAGAACAACTGTGAACACCACGTTTATTACACGCTATTTTATCAGCAGCATCGTCTTATTAAGCCTGACTGCCTGTGGCATACCCACAACCAATACCGCAGACAATCGCCAACAAATCATCCAAACCAACCCAGAAAGCAAAAAAGATGACTCTTCAATCGTCACCAAATTTGCCGAAAAGAAAACAAACGATATCAGGCTGGAACACGAAACTGCTGTTGCCCCGGAAAGACATAAAGCACGCACAGATACTCTCACCAAATCCCTCAACGCTAAAATATTGCACTCAGACCCCTTACAGGAACAAATGGCAGGTATGGCGGATTATTCCTATTCCCATCCTATGCCAACATTATCGCCTCAATTATATTGGCCAACCGAGCCGATTGATCATGAAAACTATGCCCAAATTCATACAAACCCGATAATTCGTGTTGCCGAAAGCCCAGTATCCACATTCAGCATTGATGTAGACAGCGGTTCATATACCAACACAAGACGTATGATCATGGCGGGTCATCTGCCACCACAAGACGCAGTGCGCGTCGAAGAATTTTTAAACTATTTTGATTACGCCTATCCTGTACCCGTTAATGTGGATCATCCTTTTTCGGTTACCACAGAAATCGGTCCAAGCCCGTGGTCACGAGGGCGTCATTTATTACGCATTGGTCTAAAAGGTTATAATGTGGATGCAAGCCATCTGCCCGCATCAAATATTGTTTATCTGATCGATGTCAGCGGCTCCATGCGCTCCGCAAACAAGCTAGAATTACTGAAACAATCACTGCGATTACTCACCAAACAGTTACGGCAGCAGGACAAAATCTCCATCGTGGTTTATGCGGGTGCATCGGGCGTGGTATTAAACCCAACCCCCGGTAACCAGCGTTCACACATCCTTTCTGCTCTTGATCGACTCACCGCAGGTGGCAGCACCAATGGCGGCGCAGGCATTCGCTTGGCCTACCAACTTGCCGAACAGGCTTTTATAGCGGGTGGTATTAACCGAATTATATTAGCCTCGGATGGTGATTTTAATGTTGGCACAGTGTCCTTCGAGGCATTGATTGATCTTGTTGAAGAAAAACGTAAGACAGGCATTACCTTGTCTACCCTCGCCTTCGGTACCGGCAATGTGAATGACCAGTTAATGGAACAACTGTCAAACAAGGCAAATGGACAGTATGCGTACATCGATACTTTAAATGAGGCACAAAAGGTACTGGTTGACGAAATTTCATCAACCCTGCAAACCATTGCCAAAGATACTAAAATTCAAATCGAGTTCAATCCTGATGTTGTGAGTGAATACCGTCTGATTGGTTACGAAAATCGTGCTCTCAAACGAGAAGATTTTAATAATGACAAAGTCGATGCCGGTGAACTCGGTGCAGGATACCGGGTAACAGCGCTGTATGAACTGAGCCTGGTCAACAGTCAATCACAGTCGATTGACCCACTGCGCTATCAGGCAACAAAACCACTAACTGTAAATTCTTCAGGTAAGGCCGAATCATCTGAACTGGCCTTCCTGCGGCTGCGCTATAAGCTTCCAGAAAGTAATACCAGCACCCTGATAGAACACCCTGTTTATACCCATAATATCAAACATAACCTGGATACAACCAGTATCGATTTTCGTTTTGCCGCAAGTGTCGCCGCATTTGGTCAATTATTACGCGGCGGCCAATATACCGGCGCATTCCAGTATCAAAATGTATTATCGCTTGCACGTAACAGTAAAGGTAACGACCCTTTCGGTTATCGGGGTGAATTCATTCGTCTGGTCAATCTTGCGAATTCACTGGCAAGCGGGCCCGCACAGCAATACAATCAACCTGTAGATATGTTGTAAATAAATACTTGAACAAAATGGTACACGGTACAGTTATTCAGGCTGTGTACCATTTTTCCTGTCGTCATAGCATTGGAAAATACGTGATACACGACAATAACGACGAAAATTTAATGTTGAAATTTTCCCATGATGGCGATGCTTCTGCCTTTGACGTGTTATATGAGCGGCACAAGGCTCCTTTGTTTCGCTATATTTTAAAACAAACCAGACACAATCACGCAGTAACAGAAGAGCTTTTTCAGGAAGTCTGGAGCAACCTGATTCGTGCCCGGGAGCAATACCAGCCCTCTGCGCGTTTTAGCACCTATCTGTTCCAGATTGCCCGCAATCGAATCATTGATCACGTAAGACGAGTGTCTACAAGACCGGTCAACGACCCGGAAACCGGTCATGAAGACATTGCCAGCCCGGATAACCATAGCCCGGACCAGCACGCACACACTGCTGACTGTATTGAACAATTACAAACCCATGTTAGCCGGTTACCCAACGAGCAACATGAAACGTTTATTCTGAAACATGAAGGCGAACATACCCTCGGGCATATTGCCGAAATTACCGGCGTAACGCTCGAAACTGCAAAAAGCCGACTGCGTTATGCCATGAAAAAATTGCGGGAACTCATGCCGGAGGAATGCCTGTGAGTGATCAACCTGACAATCAATCCAGTGACGACAAAAAAATCAGTGCCCTGTATCGTGCAGGCAGCACAACACAACCACCGGAACATATTGATCAGGCCATTCGCGCAGAGGCAAGACGCTCTGTCAACTCGACACCACGGCGTATACGATCCCCCTGGGCTGTGCCCGTATCAATGGCTGCTGTTCTGGTATTGAGTGTCAGTCTGATTTCATTGATACACGAAGAAGCCCCCACGGTATCCGATATCGATATTCGCTCTGATGTCCCCGCCATCCATGCTGAAGAAATGGAAATAATAGAAAATGGTATTAAAGAAAAGTCTGTTGATAACCTGAAAACCTTAGATGACCAAGTATCGGTAGCTGCAACTATGGATATGACTCAACCTGAGTCAGACACAGAACAAAAAACAGAACGGCAAAAGACAACAGCGACTACACCTTCTCCCCTTCCGCAAAAAAGTCTGGCATCTGCAAAAATCAACGCGGAATTAACCTCCGATGCCGCCGTAGAAACCAGTGATAAAATATTACAGGAATCGCTTCGGCGGGTAACTCCTCAACCTGAAAGCCAGTCACCTGCAATCGGACTGGTTGATAGCAGAGCGGAATTCAGCACCGGATTAAAAAAAGACCTTGGCACTAAGACCCGTGAAAACTGTGAGCAGTTAAGCCACAGCGCATGTCTTGATTCTAAACAATGCAGCCTGATAATGAATGAGCAAAAAACACTTATCTGTCATCGCTCAAAAAATCACTGTGACAGCGGATTTACTCAGCGCTCAGACACAAAAGAAAGTTGTGAAACCAAACAAGGCTGCGCGTATATTTCCCCCCCCTGTTTTTGCCCGCCGGATGTTATTTGTATCTGCGCGGGAGGTCAGCCGCCACAATGTCAGCCCAAAAAAACAGGAACACAAGATCAATCAAGACATCCGATGCCGGAATAACCAGGCTGCCAATACCAGAGTTACGGCTCCAATGATCGCCATGGGCCAGAACTGGTGAAGCAGCAGTGCAAAACCATCACCCTCCAGCGTAACGCCGCGCACAATAACCAGGAAATAACGCAACGGATCAAGATAGGTGAGCCATTGCACAACTTCCGGCATATTAGCAATGGGGGTCGTAAAACCGGACAGAATGACCGCCGGAACGATAAACAGAAAGGCACCAAGAATCGCCTGCTGCTGGGTGACGCAAATAGACGAAATCATCAATCCAACACCCACCGTCGCCACCAGAAATAACAGGATGCCCAAGTACAGGGCTGGAATACTGCCACGCAGGGGGATATCAAAGAACCACACCATCAATAAAATAATCAACGTCGCCTCCAACAAACCAATAACAATGCCGGGAATCGCTTTGCCAATAAGAATTTCCACTGGCCGTAGCGGTGTCACCAGCAATTGATCAAAAGTACCCTGCTCACGCTCACGTGCTACCGACAACGTGGTAACCAACAGGGTTACCACCAGCATCAGTGAACCCACAATGCCCGGCACAATGAACCACTGAGATTGCAAATTCTCGTTATACCAGGCACGCATTTCCAGTTTGACTGGCGGGCCGGTCTGTCCGTGTTCACGCTGCCATTCACGGTTAAAATCCAGTACCACATCACGCAAATAATTCAGAGCAGTCATCGCGGTATTAGAATTCCGGCCGTCGATAATCAATTGTAATGGAGCCGGGTCACCTCGTTGTAAATTGGCGCTGAAACGTTGGTCAAGGCGAATCACTAACAACACTTTACGATTATCAATGAGCGGTGCAATCTCGTCATCGTTACTAATTTCATGAAGAACAGAAAAATGGGGTGAGCCTTCAATACGCGCCAACATCTCACGCGAAGCTCCACCACTGTCTTCGTTATAAACCGCGACTGGCACATCGTTGAGGTCGTAAGTAGCGGCAAAACCGAAGATAAATAACTGTAAAATAGGTGGCACGATAATAATAATGCGACTGCGTTTGTCACGCATCAAAGCGAGGAATTCCTTGCGGGCGAGAGCGAAAATGTGCAGAAAGTTCATACGGCATTGTCCTGTGCTGATATATCTCCGCTTTTATCACGTTGTGAGTTGGAAACGCAGAGATCACAGAGGCGCAAAGGTCGCAGAGAAAACCATACAGAAAAATCTCTGCGCCTCTGTGATCTTTGTGTTAAATGACGGCACTTACTCATTCCGTTCTCCTTAATCCAGCCGTTTGTAGGATTTTTTCACCACCAACGTAGCAAGAATTAACAGCATGAATAACATGGCTCCAGCATTAGCCAGCACCACCGGCCACACTGGACCGGCAAGAAACAGGGTTTGCAAAATGGCAACAAAATAACGCGCAGGCACCAGATAAGTGATGGTTTGTACCCATCCGGGCATGGAGTGAATATCAAACAGAAAACCCGAGAGCAGAAAACTGGGCAAAAAACTGACTACCAATGCCACCTGCCCGGCTAAAAACTGGTTGCGTGTCACAATGGAAATAAGCAGGCCGATAGCCAATGACACCAGCATGAACAGTGCCGAGCAAAGCATCAGTAACCAGATCGGACTGAGCAAAGGTACATTAAACAGGAACAAGGCCATGGCCACGCTGAGCAGCATACCTCCCATACCTAACATAAAATAAGGGATCAATTTGCCAATCAGCATTTCGCCCATGCGCAACGGTGTGACCATCAATGCTTCCATGGTACCGCGCTCCCATTCACGCGCCACAACCATGGCGGTCAGCAAAGAACCGATCATGGTCATGATAATAGCGATCAACCCTGGCACCAAAAACAGGTGACTGGACAGTGCCGGGTTGAACCATACTCGCTGTTCCATGGACACGGGCAAGTCGAGCGCCCGCCCGCGTGCAGCGGAAAAATGTTGTAGCCAGGCCAGCCAGGTACCTTGAATATACCCTTTGGTGATGTTGGCCTGATTGGAATCCACGCCGTTGACAAACACACCGATGGGCGCCTCATCGCCACTCAGCAAACGACTGGAAAAATCATTACGCAGCCAAAGAATACCGTCAATACGCCGCTCGATCAGTGCCTGTTGGGCCTCCTGTATTGCGGCAAAACGTTGGGGGTGAAAAAATTCAGAGCGGTCAAAGGCTCCGGCCAGCGATTGGGCGGCGGTGTCTGGCTGTTCAATGACAATTCCCAACGGAATATTTTTAGCATCCAGCGACACGCCGTAGCCAAACAGCAGTAACAACACCACAGGCATGATAAAAGCAATGGAAATACTCGATGGATCGCGCAGGATTTGCAAACTCTCCTTGCGGATCATACCCCACAGGCGACGCAGTGAAGCTCTCATGCCACAATCTCCATGGCTTTATTCTGCTCACGCTGTTCAATAAGCCGGATAAAGGCATCTTCCATGCTAGGGTTAGGGTTATCCGCCGTGCGTGCGCGGGCTTTCATTTCCCGTGGTGTACCTTCCGCCAGCACCGTGCCCTCGGCCATGATCACCAGACGATCACAATAATTGGCCTCTTCCATGAAATGAGTAGTGACCAACACCGTTACCCCGGCTTCGGCAAGGGCGTTGGTGCGTGCCCAGAATTCACGTCGCGCCAACGGATCAACACCGGAGGTAGGCTCATCGAGAAACAGAATTTCCGGTTCATGCATGAGCGCCGCCGCAAAAGACAGGCGTTGCTTGAAGCCTAACGGCAAGTCGCGGGCATTGGTTTCAGCATAGTCGGCTAGCTCAAAAGTATTGATAGCCCATTTTACCCGTTCATCCTGATGATGGCTGCGCAGCCCGTAAGCACTGGCGAAAAAACGCAGGTTTTGCATCACCGAGAGATCACCATAAAGCGAAAACTTCTGTGCCATATAACCGATATGACGACGGGCTTCAGCACGCGCAATATGTAAATCCAGGCCCGCCACTGACAATTCACCACCACTGGCTGGCAATAATCCACAGAGCATACGGAAAGTCGTGGTTTTGCCCGCGCCATTGGCTCCCAACAGACCAAAAATTTCGCCGCGCTTTACATTAAAACTGACATTGTTAACCGCGATAAAATCGTCAAAACGACGCAGCAATTTATCTACCCGGATGACTTCTCCACCTTCACCCGAGTCAATATGCAGATTCATTCCGCCAAGACCTGCTGTGCCGTTGTGACGCACTTTGAGACGAGCAACAAAAGCATCTTCGAAACGCGGTGCAACAGGCTGAATATGAACATCGTCAAGCCCCGGCAGTAGATTCTCCGCTGTAGGTTGAATTGCCGGTTCCATAACCAGACGCACTGTTTCCCCCTCTACCAAAGCATCGAGCACACCCGGAGCCTGATCGAGACGGGTCTGTAACTGGCGATGGGAAATACCGGCAGCACTAACCTGAAATATACGGCCCTGCACTTTGGCGCTGAATTCAGCGGGTGCCCCCTGCCCGAGTAACTTGCCCTGATGCAATAACAGCACTTCGTTACAGCGCTCAGCTTCATCAAGATAAGCGGTACTGAGTAACACACTCATGCCCTGCTCTTTCACCTGTTGGTAAACAATAGCCCACAGCTCACGGCGCGATACCGGATCTACACCCACAGTAGGCTCGTCCAGCAACAGCAGGCGCGGCGCACGCAACAGAGCACAGGCCAACCCCAGTTTTTGTTTCATGCCTCCGGAAAGTTGCCCTGCCAGCCGCGCAGTAAAAGGCGCAAGACCCGTCATATGCATCAGCTCGGTATAACGGATAGCGCGTTTTTCCTGTGGCAAACCTTGCAGCTCCGCGTAGAGATCAAGGTTTTCCTGCACGCTAAGGTCTTCGTAAAGACCGAAGCGTTGTGGCATATAACCCACCGCCGATTGCACAATCTGTGACTCAGCCACAGCATCCAGACCGAGCGCGGAAATTATGCCCGATTCGGGACGCAACAAACCGCAGGCCAGACGCATGAGCGTGGTTTTACCTGCACCATCGGGACCAATAAGGCCGGTCACCTGACCAGGAATGATATCGAAACTGACATCATCAAGCGCACACAGTGCATGCTCACCACGGGTGAAAACCTGACGAACATTACGGAAAATAAGCGCCGGATTATCCATTATGGCAATCATTTTCAGCGATCAGTTCAGTAATGAGCATAAAATGATTAAGCATCACCGCAGGGCCGTGATCCGCTGTCCACATCGGTTTGGTCAAGCTCAATACTCACGCTCACCGGCATACCCAGACGAAGCTCTCCTACAGGATTGCAAGCAATAATGCGCACGGAATAAACCAATCGGGTGCGTAACTCCGGCGTTTGCACTGTTTTAGGTGTAAATTCGGCGGTGGGTGAAACATAGCCGATCCAGCCCTGATAACGCTTATCAGGATAACTGTCAGTAGTAATCCAGGCGACAGCACCAGGACGCACACGACCGAGCATAGGCTCCGGTAAATAAGCACGCACCCAGACTGGGTCGAGAAAAGCCAGAGTCAGCACTGGCGACTGCGGAGATGCCATGTCGCCGGGCTCAAGAATACGATTGCGAATAACCCCATCCGCAGGCGCACGGAGGCTGGCATCGTTAAATCGCTGCTGAACCTGTTTAAGTGCCGCCTCGCGTGCTGCCAACTGGGCACGGGCAACAGCAATGTCTTCCTTGCGACTGCCAGCTTTGAGCAATGCCAATGTGGCATGCACCGCCTTCACCTGAGCGGCGGCGGCATCAGCCTGGGAGCGTGCCTGCTCCTCATCCTGTGGCGAAACGAGCTTCTTCTCCAGCAACCGGGCCATGCGACGGTAACTGTCACGCGCCGCCTTGGCCTGTGCCTCCGCAGCCTGCAATTCAGCTTCACCTTTGCGGATTTCCTCCGGGCGACTGCCCGCTTCCAATCTGGCCAATACTTGTCGTTGCGCCTCCAGCGCTGCTTCAGTCTCGGCCAACTGTGCTTCCAGCAGCTCCGTTTGCAAACGGGCCAATAATTGTCCCTTGTTGACGCGGTCTCCCTCCTGCACCAGGATTTGTGCGATATGCTCATTGCCATTGAAAGCCAGCTGCGCCTCACGGATATCAATATTGCCGTATAAAGCAAGTTGACCGTTATCAGCATCATCTGACGGTTGCAGCAACCAGAAATAACTCCCTGCTCCCGCGAGAGCCACAACGACGAAAAAAATAAACAATCGCTTCTTCATATGACAGCTCCCAGGCTTTAAAACGATAAAAAATCAGATTGACATCCACGGCCAGGGTCACAGTTAAATACAATTGAGTTTTGTCTGCCGCTACCCAGGTTACACTTACCTTCCAGCAGCAGTGACCGGGATCCCGAGCCCGCCAGCCTCAAAATATAAACGCCAATCGTTTTCAGCTAAGAACCTTTGCGCCTGAAGAGTTATAGATAGGTTTGGTGATTTTGCTTGAAATTTGATTCGAGTGATGATGTTATAGTGCTGTAACCCCATGATTCATGAATGAATAATTCTTTCAGCGTAAGAAAGCAGAGTTACATTTTATAATTTCCCAGGCGTCGCTGTTTTTTTGCCATGCAGCGGCGTTACTCAGCAAGGCAGCAAGGAATTCTGACATGCGCACTATTTTGGCCATCGCTCCGCACCCCGATGATGAAATGCTTGGCTGTGGCGGTACTTTGCTGCGCCATATTGCAGAAGGCGATGCCGTACACTGGCTAATCGTCACCGCCATGCACGAACAGCACGGCTATGGCCACAACACTATTCAGCGCCGGGCCGGGCAGATTACTCAAGTCTGTAAAACCACAGGCTTTACCGCCTGTCATGAACTCGGGCTACCCACTACCCGCCTCGACACATTACCCATGAGCGACATTGTCACTGCGTTGGGAGGCGTTGTGAATACGGTACAACCTGACACTCTTTACATTCCCTATGCAGGTGACATACACACCGATCATGGCATAGTGGCCACAGCAGCCAAAGCCTGTAGCAAATGGTTTCGCTATCCCAGTGTGCGTTGTATTTATGGCTATGAAACACCTTCGGAAACAGATTTTTCTCTACCGCCACAGGGCCCGGGAATGCCGGTTCAGCGGTATGTGGACATCAGTACATATCTGGAAAAGAAACTGGAAATACTCACACTTTACGAAAACGAACTGGATGACTTTCCTTTCCCCCGCAGTCGAGATGCTGTTATCGCACTTGCAAAAACGAGAGGAGCCGCTGCGGGCTGTCAGGCTGCTGAAGCCTTTCAGGTATTAAAAGAAATTGTTTAACCTGCAAGTGCAAGGCTGACACAGAGCAAAAATATTTTCGAGGTTGAAATGAATTATGTGAAAATGACTTGAATATGATTTTAAAGTCAGTTTCATACTTTGGTACGTCCAGGCTCAAAAAACATTCACTCGAACTTATTGCACTATTAACGCGTCAGCCAAGCACAAATCGCAGACAACAAAAAGCAATACTCTTCCTGGCAACACCTATTTCTGGATACCCCGCATCTACCAACACGTGTGGCATAGCTTTACGTTAGTGAAATATCAAGCAATGATTCCTGATAAACGGCGAAATTCCACTCCATACCACCTGTTTGATAACAATCGAAAAAATTAAAAATATTTAATCTGTCAACGAATAATCAGCTCATATTCAAATATGTCAAACTCGCTACCTCGTAATACGGACTCCGTATGCCTGCCGCGGAATCGTCCACCATAAACAGATTCAAGCACCCCTTGCAATACACCAAGCGTAAAGGCGCATTTGCGTTCGGACCCTTGCTCGGGCTCGCCCGCAGAACAGACAGTATCTGTCGCATACGTTCTATAACCGCCATCTATCTTTTCCATTTTATGGAGAATCAGTAAACGTGTACCATCTTTACCCAACACAGCAGCAACTTTACTGCACAAATCCTGTAATGGAAGCTCTCTCTCCAACTGTTGTTGTTGTACTACTTGTCGCCCTCTGGCACGACCAGCGGCAATAAGTGCGATAGCGGTCGCTTTGTCACCTAACGCATCTTCTATACCCGTGATAATTGCTTTTAAACAAGCAACGCTACTAAAATCGCCCAGTTCGGCTCTTAATACACCCATTGCTACTCCCGTATATTTTTAATAATTTGGTTATTATCCAGGCCTTGGCACTAATCTCCCTATCTGCTCTATTCTATATATGTAATTACTCACCATCAATAGGTGAAATCTATTCAAGATTTATTCTAATTTATGAAATTGATCGCTACTGGCTTGATCTACAGGACAGAATACCGCTTTTGAATAACATGAATTTGTTATTGAAAGATTGAACGACTCATGACACTTATTCAGTATTCTACAAAACACCCTGTATCACCACATCAGAGTGCAAAAGGTGAAATCGCATATCGCAAATTATTGTCGCAATTTGCAAGCAACTAATCGCAGTTTGCGAATAAAAGCATGCTCGCGCTAATGATCAAGTTGCTATGATTTAAACCCCTAAGAAATGTGATTGATTTCACGTCACTTATCATGAAACTAACAGGACAACATTTATAAACTGACGTTACGCAGACCTCAAATGTGAATTAAATCACTTCGCACCTAAAATATTCACCCGTGAAGTTTTTCTGCCGTCCTTTAAATTTTCAGGCTATCGATATCGCGCTTTTTTCTTTCAAATAACCAACAATATTCGGAACCACATATTTTGACGGAATACTGATGCGTACCTGTTTTAAGAATCACCAAGTATTTAACGCAGAGGACATAGAGGAAAATATTAAAAATTTTACGTGTTTTTTGCCCTCTACATTTATAACGCACTACTTTTCAGCACCACAACAACATAACCCCTCCAATAGAGTAGAGCTATTCTCCGGGGGGATTCTAATATTGCGTAGGCTTCCGTCAGAATGCGAGCTGTAGGGGCATGTAAAAATCGTTAGTTGTTGATTCATCATTCAAGCGCATAACATCCGTTATAAAAAAATGAAAGGGAATTTTGGCGGTAATATTTCACTTTTCCGATACAGAAAAAGCCGATATAGCATAAGACCCGCCAAGAAACTGAAAACACAAACACCTTAAGAAAATCCGTTTCAAAAAACGTTGCATCGTTGTACAAATAACACTCTATACCGTCCAAACACCTTCACTACAAATTGTGTTTTTCTGGTTGCTGTGCAGCAACAGGAAAGACCTGAATATCGTTAGAGCCAGATCATGTACCCGGTTTCAAAAGGATGCGTTTGCAAGACATGGTGCGGATAAGCACGGATTTTATAATGCTGCAAACCGGACAATACTGGCTCCAGGTCCAAGATAAAAGTTTGTTGTTTATCAACTTTTTCGCCATCAGCTTGTAACGGAATACGCATTTGCACAATGAGTTCTTCATGGACCGTGGTCGTACCCATCAGGCATTCCACCACAATATCGCTGGATTCCAGCCCATCCAGATAAACACTGACCTGAATTTTCAGAGTTTCACCATACATGAGTTGTTCCGGGGCTGTATCGATGCGCTGCATACTGACCTGAGACCAGCGCTCGCTGATTTTCTGTTTCCAGGCGGCCAGCTCCCTCGCCGGATTGGCCTGGTCCTTTTTCAGCTTGCGATGTTGCTGGCTGGCCGGGGCATAAAACTTTTCCACATAATCCATCACCATGCGCTGTGAGTTAAAATGCGGCAAAATGGATTTCATGGAGTTTTTTGACAACCGCACCCATTCTTCCGAATACCCAAAACCATTACGCGCGTAATAAGTGGGGATGATGTCACGCTCCAGAATGTCCAGCAGCGCCTCCCCTTCTTCACGATTGCGGAACTCCGCATCGTAATCTTCACCGTGAGGAACAATCCCCCAGCCGTTGTCACCGTTGTACCCTTCACCCCACCAGCCATCCAGCACACTGAGATTAAGCACGCCATTGAGCCCGGCTTTTTCGCCGGAGGTGCCGCTGGCTTCCATGGGATACTCCGGGTTATTGACCCAGACATCCACGCCGCTCACCAGTTTTCGGGCCAGTGCCAGATCATAGCCTTCCAGCAAAATAATTTTTCCCTCAAACTCCGGGCGGCGGGAAAAGTGATGAATAGCGCGAATCAGCTCCTGACCAGGATGGTCGTTTGGATGCGCCTTGCCAGCAAACAAAATGACTACCGGACGATCCGGGTTGTTGAGCAACCGCGCCAGACGCTCGGGATCGGAAAACAAAAGGGTCGCTCGTTTATAAGTGGCAAAACGCCGGGCAAAACCCAGGGTCAGAATATCGGTTTGATGTTCCGAGATATTGCTGGTCAGGCGCTGGATATGAAATTCACCACAACCATTACGCTCCAGTTGCAAAGTGACGCGCTCACGCACATCACTGAACAAGCGTGATTTCAGCGTCTGACGAATACTCCAGTAAGACTGATCCGGTATTTCATCAATACGCTGCCAATAGTCTCCATTCAGCTGCTCATTGCGCCAGCTGCGATCAAAAGTCATATCAAACAGGTTGATCCATTCACGCGCCAGAAAAGTCGCCAGATGGACACCGTTGGTAACATACTGAACAGGGTTTTCCGTATGAGGAATTTGTGGCCAGACGTAACCTTCATTTTGAGAAGCCACTGTGCCATGAATACGGCTGACGCCGTTATGAAAACGTGAACCACGCAAGGCAAGCGCCGTCATATTAAAACCGCCCGGATTATCTGGACTGGCACCCAGCGCGAGGATGCGATCCAGTTCTACATGCAAATCATTCACGAAGTTTTTGAAGTAACTGCTGAATTGATGATGATCAAAAATATCATGACCCGCCGGTACGGGCGTATGCGTAGTGAAAACGGTGTTTGCTGCCACCAATTCCAAGGCTGAACTGAAATCCATAGCATCCAGAGTATGTTCGCGACAGCGCTCCAGAATCTGGAAAGCCGCATGTCCTTCGTTGATATGCCAGACTGTCGGTTTCAGACCCAACGCACGCAAAGCACGCACCCCACCAATGCCCAGCACAATTTCCTGCTGAATACGGGTATTGATATCACCGCCATACAGCTGACGGGTAATCAATCGATCCTCTTCTTCATTTCCTGCCACATCACTGTCCAGCAAATAGAGAGTAATATGGCCAGCCTTGGCTTCCCAGACCTTCAGTTCCAGCATACGCCCTGGCAGCTTGACCTGCACATGCAACTCCCTGCCCTCGCTGTCCTTTGCTGGCATGATAGGCAGATCATCAAAATTGGCCGGGGTGTAATGGGCAATCTGGTTGCCCTGACCATCAATGGTCTGATTAAAATAACCCTGGCGATAAAGCAAACCGACTGCGACAAAGGGCAGTCCGAGATCACTGGCTGCCTTGCAGTGGTCTCCCGCCAGTATGCCCAGCCCTCCCGAATAAATCGGTACACTTTCATGCAAGCCGAATTCAGCACAAAAATAGGCGATCAGGTCCTGTTTATCGTCCAATAGACTCGACACGCTGGGATGGCGGTTTTTCTGGTGATAAATGTCATAAGCAGACAAAGCACGCTCGTAATCTTCCATAAAAATACGATCTTCTGCCACTTTCTCCAGCCGCTCCTGGGAAATGCGACGCATGAAGACTTTGGGACTGTGCCGACACTCCTCCCAGAGCGTCGAATCCAGGTGATAAAACAATCCGCGAACCTGACGGTCCCAACTGTACAACAGATCATTCGCCAATTCGTTGAGACGATTCAGACGTTCCGGAACGTGGGGTTGAACCTCAAGTGAAAAACGTTTTCCTGCCATAGAGTCACCCGTTGGTTGTTGACCGTAACCCGGCCTGTAGTTTGTACACCATTAATCGCCAGAGTATGGCGCGCGTGACCCATTATAGGAAATCTCACCCGTTCTGGATGGAAAAATTATCAAATTACCTTACTTTTGCTGCAATTACTCAGCCTGATTTTTTAAATATACATCAGATCAATGCCCACATAACCGGCACCTTTGAGAACATTTGAGAGTTTGGTGATTTCGTTATAGTTTTTGGCAAACCCCGGTACGCCGGTGACTTTTCCGGGCTATTGTTTCCACAGGTGCAGGATGCTTTTGGTGTTGAGGCCGAAATCTCTTTTGAGGGTTTTCCATTCACAGGACCCGACAAAGTGCTGAAATGTTTTTTTCAATTACTCAATACCTGCATACTTTCTAAATACCCCGGCAAGAATCATCATTAAAACACCAAAGATCATCAGTAAAAAAACTGCGATAAATGGCCAGCGAAAGCGTTTATCGAAATGTTCAATCTTCCCTTCAAGACCGCTTCTTTTTGCGCTCCATTTCCACAGAAAAGCACCACCATAGCTAGGCACACGAAGTCCAAGTGCAAAGATACTGTCATTCGGAAATTCAAACCCGTAAACGACCTTATCAATTTCTTTAATGCGGGTGCGGCCAATGTAGAACATCAGTGCAATCATTAAAAATATTAATATCACACCTAGAAAAAAAAGAATCAAGAATATTAGTTCTAACGTTTCTCTTTCCATCAGATTTCACTGATATATTTTTTCATACAATGCTTCACCGCCATGTTTCCCAAGATCACCAAAAAACTCACCTCCCGCATACCCCCCTGCTATCCCTGCCACAATGCCGCACCACAACAAACTGGTACCTCCTGATGGTAGACTGAGAAGCAGGCTGCAAGTAGCATACCCCGCAACAGCACCACTGCCTGCACCACCGCCAATACTCCCAACTAACCGTCCACCCTCACCTGCGGCGGTTTTGCCACACGACAAATCCGCACCGATGGTACAGGCTTCGTGGATTTTGATGCCGCTTTGCCCTACGTTCAGACCAATACCCACATAACCGGCACCTTTGAGAACACCGGAGAGTTTCGCAACTTCATCATAATTTTTGGCAAACCCCGGCACGCTGGTGACTTTACCGGGCTGTTGTTTCCACTGGTGCAGGATACTTTTGGTGTTGAGACCGAGGCTGTTTTTAATGCGTGCCTGATCCAGGGTATACCCCATGCGTGCGCTGCCGATAAAACTGTTCAGGGTGCTGTCAAGCCGCATAAACAGTTGTTTTCGGAACTGGAAAAAGTCCGTTGACCCGAGCTTTCCCGTGGCATTGTAGGTTTGTACGTATACATTCTCTATCTGCTGTAAAATATGCTTGATACGGCTCACATGATGACCAAAATACACCAGTGTTGCACCATAACCATTGCTGCCTGCACTGGCGATATTGCTAAGCAATTGGTAGTTGTCTGCCATAATCTTTCTGTCGGCTTCAGTGAGTTCTGCCAGCTTTTGATCCACCAGGGCGGCAGCATCCATCAAGTCGGCTTCGAAGCGGCTGCACTGTTGACTGTTCGGGGGTGTGACAATAATTAACTGGCCAGCTTCTACCTGGCCATTTTTCAAGTGACTGTTGATGGCCTTGAAATGTTCAACCGCCAGCGCCGAGGGGCTGGTGTAAAGCGAGTTTATCAGTGTATCAACGGTCTGTGATTTTTCCGCAAAATGGTAATATATTTCGTCGGGAATGGCACTGGCTGAAGCGGTCATGGCGGTTTCCTTCGTCGTGGTTTGGGTGCGAGCAGTATAAATCCCCTTTTTCCCGGAATCCACTGTCTCCAAATAACCCGCCCTCTGCGCGCGCTGCACTGATCGCCGAAAAAACACAAAGTTGATTCTTTTCTTTGCAACCTTTGCGTTTGTAACACGTCATTTGTCATCGCCACGACAACACAGCCTTCTGAGGTACTGTGAGGTACTTACCAGGGAGGCGAACGCCTGAATTCCGGAAAAACTACGGAATGCGTGTATTTTCCAGCATTGAAGGACTCAAATTTCTGGTAAATAAGGAACAAAAAAAAGCACTCCGATAACTCGTGAGTGCTTAAAAACCCATCAAAATAAAATGGTAGGCGCGAGTGGATTCGAACCACCGACCCCCACCATGTCAAGGTGGTGCTCTAACCAACTGAGCTACGCGCCTGCGAAGGTCGCACACTTTACCCGAAAGCGGGTGGCAATGACAAGTGCCTGTTGAACGAATCAGGTCGAACTTGTTATACCCATGGCGTTATCTTGAATATGGGCAATTTGATCACGTACCCGCGCAGCGTCTTCAAATTCCAGATCTTGCGCATGTTGAAACATCTTCTTTTCCAGCTCCGCAATGCGCTTCGCCAGTTGCGCAGGCGACATAGCGGCATATTCAGCCATTTCATCAGCCACCCTGGCAAACTCACCTGGCTTGAGTCTGTTGTAGCCTTTGCCACTGCTTCTGCCGCCTTCCATCACATCGGCAACCTGTTTGCGGATGGTGGTGGGTGTGATGCCGTGTTCTGTGTTGTGGGCTTTTTGTTTTTCGCGGCGTTGCTTGGTGACATCGATGGTTTTTTGCATGGATTTGGTGATGCGGTCGCCGTAGAGAATCGCTTTGCCGGATACGTTGCGCGCGGCGCGGCCGATGGTTTGAATCAGTGAACGCTCGGAACGCAGGAAACCTTCTTTGTCGGCATCGAGTATGGCGACCAGAGATACCTCGGGAATATCCAGTCCTTCGCGCAGCAGGTTGATGCCCACCAGTACATCAAACTCCCCCAGGCGCAGGTCACGGATAATTTCCATGCGCTCCACGGTTTCGATGTCCGAGTGCATGTAACGCACGCGCACATCATGATCACCCAGATAGTCGGTAAGATCTTCAGCCATGCGCTTGGTAAGTGTGGTGACCAGCACACGCTCGTTCACCGCCGTGCGTTTGTGAATTTCTGATAGCAAGTCATCCACTTGTGTGGTGGCCGGGCGCACTTCAATCACCGGGTCCAGCAGACCCGTAGGACGCACCACCTGTTCGATAACTGCACCGGAATGTTCGGCTTCGTAAACAGCGGGTGTCGCTGACACAAAAATGGTTTGCGGCATCATGCGTTCAAATTCATCAAAACGCAGTGGCCGGTTGTCCAGGGCTGACGGCAGGCGAAATCCGTATTGCACCAGATTTTCCTTGCGCGCGCGATCACCTTTGTACATGCCGCCTATTTGCGGCACGGTGACGTGGGATTCGTCCAGAATCAGCAAAGCCTCTTTGGGCAAATAGTCGATGAGCGTTGGAGGCGGGTCACCCGCCTCGCGTCCTGACAAGTAGCGCGAGTAGTTTTCCACCCCTGAGCAGTACCCGAGTTCCAGCATCATTTCGATATCGTATTTAACACGCTGTTCCAGACGCTGTGCCTCCACCAGTTTGCTTTCTTCGTAAAAATAAGCGAGACGCTTTGGCAGTTCGAGTTTGATTTGTTCCACTGCATGCAGCACCGTGGCACGCGGCGTGGCATAGTGGGTTTTGGGATGAATGGTCACCCGTGGCACACGTTGCAGCACTTCGCCAGTGAGCGGATCAAAATAGGCAATATTGTCTATTTCATCGTCAAACAATTCCACACGCACTGCTTCCCGGTCGGAGTCCGCAGGAAAGATATCGATGACATCGCCACGCACCCGGTAAGTACCCCGGTGCAACTCCACGTCATTGCGTTTGTATTGCAGCTCGGCCAGTCGTCGCAGAATGTTGCGCTGGTCGATGGTCTCGCCACGCGACAAATGCAACAGCATTTTCATGTACGACTCGGGATCACCCAAACCGTAAATGGCCGACACTGTGGCGACAATGATGACGTCCTTACGTTCCAGCAACGCCTTGGTCGCAGACAAACGCATCTGCTCGATGTGTTCGTTCACTGAGGCATCTTTTTCGATGAAGGTGTCCGAAGACGGCACGTAGGCTTCAGGCTGATAATAGTCGTAATAAGAAACAAAATATTCCACCGCATTGTGTGGAAAAAAATCTTTCATTTCACCGTAAAGCTGGGCCGCCAGCGTTTTGTTGGGAGCCATAACCAGCGCCGGACGCTGCACGGCCTGAATGACATTAGCGATGGTGAAGGTTTTGCCGGAGCCGGTGACGCCCAACAGGGTCTGCCCTGCTTCACCTGCTTCAATTCCCTCGATGAGCGATTTAATCGCTGAGGGTTGATCGCCAGCAGGTTCAAATTCCGACTCCAGTTCAAATCTTTTTGTCATACTCTTTCGTGCGCCAAGTCCAATCGAGTATATTACCCTAATAACCACTTACCATGCATTTAACATTTGAGGAACTTCGTTTGAGCAAACTATCGTCTGAACAGCTGTCCCGCCGAGTGCAAAACATCAAACCCTCGCCGACACTGGCCGTTACCGCGCGCGCTAAAGCGCTCAAGGCAGCGGGAGAAGATGTCATTGCTCTCGGTGTGGGTGAGCCCGATTTCGACACCCCGGAACATATCAAACAAGCGGCCATTGCGGCCATTAATGCCGGGGATACCAAATACACAGCGGTAGATGGCACACCGGAACTGAAAGCCGCAGTGGCTCGCAAATTCACGCGCGACAATCAGCTGACCTACACCATGGAAGAAATTCTGGTGTCCTGCGGCGGTAAACACAGTTTTTTTAATCTGACCCAGGCGCTGCTCAATGCAGGAGACGAAGTCATCATCCCTGCACCGTACTGGGTCTCATATCCGGATATGGTGGCCTTGGCCGAAGGTGTGCCGGTCATCGTTGCAGCGGACATCGAAGCCGGATTCAAAATCACGCCAGCGCAATTATCAGCAGCGATCACACCCAAAACTCGCATGGTGGTCATCAATAGTCCCTCGAACCCAACAGGCGTGAGCTACAGTCAGGACGAACTTAAAGCATTGGGGGCGGTACTGACTCAGCATGAAAACATCATCGTCGTCACTGATGATATCTATGAACACATCAGCCTCACTGGCGAGCCCTTTGCCAATATTGTCACCCTGTGCCCAGCACTGTTTGAGCGCTCGGTGGTACTCAACGGCGTCTCCAAAGCCTATTCCATGACCGGCTGGCGTATCGGCTATGCCGGTGGTCCCGCATGGCTGATCAGCGCCATGAAAAAAATCCAGTCGCAAAGCACCTCCAACCCGGCGTCCATTTCACAAGCCGCAGCGCTGGCAGCACTGGAAGGTGACCAGACCTGCATTCAGGCCATGCTCACCACCTTCCGCAAACGCCATGATTATGTACTGGATCGGCTCAATGCCATGAAAGGCATTCAGTGCCTGCCTGCGCAAGGCGCATTTTACAGCTTCTTCAATTGCCAGGAAGCCATTGCCACACTCGGCCTAGCTGACGATATAGCCTTCGCTGAACACCTCATCAGCAAATCCGGTGTAGCATTGATCCCCGGCTCGGCCTTTGGAGCGCCAGGTTATATGCGACTGTCATTTGCCACCAGTATGGAAAACTTGACCCGGGCACTGGATCGCATTGAATCCGTCGTTAATATTTAAGCAAAGTCGTGCTTGCAGGATTTAGGTGACAGGACACCACTTAATAATTCTGAAAAAGGTGCAACATCTATTGACCGACACCTGACTCACGGTTAACATACGCCCCGCTTGATTTGCTGTTCCCCAGTAGCTCAGTTGGTAGAGCAGCTGACTGTTAATCAGCCTGTCCCTGGTTCGAGTCCGGGCTGGGGAGCCATATTTATTATTTCTTGCTGTGTCGTTGACACAGTATTTTCCCGGTATTGTCTACCCGTCAATTGTAAAATCTACTGGCCTTTTGCGGTTTTGTACAAAAAAACCCCGCTATGGGTGCGGGGTAGGTATTGGGTCGTCGTCGCCTTTTATTGTCATTTTTTATTCCCTCCGACGAACCGAAACACCGGACAGGGAATGCACTCTAGCATATCGTCAAGGCCATTTTGACGATATACCCAGTTTATTACTCGTTTATTCGTATTGCGATACATACAATCAGCGATGCAATGGGCACAAACTGTAAAAACTTTCGACAGGTTGCGTATTTTTCCTGTCGTACTGTTACAGCTTCCTGTCTTTCTTATCTGTCTGTAGTACCCTAGCATGCCTGCTGTAGGACGCTGTATTTTTTAGTGTTATGGAAAACCTGAGTCTGTTAGTTAGCCCGTGCCAGATTAAAGACCGACACGGAAATGCCGCTTCAGTGAATACCACTTTCTTCAATTCAAGATAACTGTTGACCATATACTGCAACCCAAATTATACCCGCGATGCCCTCTCACAATATTATCTGCTGTTCCCTCTGGCGTGTAACCTTCACTGTATTCGGTTTGCTATTTAATCAAATGGCCACAGCAAACACAGACTCTTCAGCTGACATTGACCGCTCGGTAAATTCATATGAGGAAGAAGAATACTCGCCTTACGCCGTTGTCGATTTTTGCGATGAAGACGAATTTGATGACGATGTATTACCAGAAAATATAATGGAAACGCTGTACAGCAATGCACGCATGGCCTTTATGTTCGGCCAATACGAGGTTGCCTTCAAAGCCTGGGAGCCATTGGCAGATGAGGGTTACGCCAAAGCCCAGGCAGCACTGGCCTGGATGTATCACACTGGCAATGGTGTAAAGCGCAATACGACAACAGCGGTTTCGTGGTATCGAAAGGCCGCAGACCAAGAGCATGCCATCGCGCAAAACAACTTGGCTGTAATGTATGAAAGTGGTCTGGGTACAAATATTAATCTAAAAGCGGCAGCCTTTTGGTATCAGGAATCCGCTAACTCCGGTTATTCTTTTGCACAATACAATATCGGAAGAATGTATGGGGAGGGTCTTGGCGTTAAGCAGGATAGTGAAGAAGCAAAATACTGGTGGCGTATCGCCTCACGTCAAGGCGTAAAAGAAGCCACAGAATCACTTGCGCTACTGGAAAACCGTCCTGTCATCCAGGAAGAAGTCACCAAAACCAGCCCCGCCGTTGCTCATGCGCCCTATCATAGCAATCCAGTGGCAAAAGGTCTGGCATGGATTGAAGGGCAGAAACGAAACCACTACACCATTCAACTCGCGCGCAGTAAAGATGCCGCCTGGATACTTAAACTAGCGGCTTCCGGACAGCTTGATCAGGTCATTGTGCAATTCAAATCCAAAGACAAAAAAGGTGAAGAGTGGATCAACTTGATCTATGGCAGCTTTTCCAGCTATCAGGCTGCGGAAAAAACACGCAAAACATTACCCGCTTCTTTTCGTAAGTGGTCACCCTGGCTACGCCGGTTTGGCGAAATTAACGCCATTTTGCTGAAATAATTATCTTTCGACTTTTATAATTCTTCCATATTCACTAGAAAATCCAACTGTAAGTGGCGAAAACTAATGACATTAGCATTTTTTATGCTTAACTGTGTGGGGTTAAATATAAAAATGCGTTATTGGGGAACGCTACAATGCCACAAAATCAAATTGAAAGACGACGGGTAAGTGACCGCCGTAGCGGGAGTGATCGCCGTAGCTGGGAGTGCCAACTGGATTTTCCCTATGTAGATGGTCACGGCACTCTGGTGAGTGTAGACCGGCGTCGTATAGTAGAGCGTCGTATCGAGTATGCTGAATATGTGAATGGTGACCGTCGCGGCGGAACGCTGGATCAGACTGGCAATGGTAATTAAGGAATAAAACATCCTGTTTTTTTGACGACAGAAAAATATCAACGCCAGCGATAAGTCACTTCAACGATGTTTCCGTTACCCATATGTTCAATTTTTTCACAAATAGTATTCAACAATTGAATTCCCCGGCCAGAGTGCCCCACATTGCTTTCCAGTGAAATCTGGTTTTCCTGATAATCAAATCCACTCCCGGTATCTTCAACACGTATTGTTAACAAACCTCCTTCAGCACTAGGTTGGTGTGCGACATAAATTTTGATACTGCCGTCAGTCAGATTTGATAACCGCACTTCCCTTTCCATATAATATTTTGCAAAACCATCTGCGGTTCCTTTTAAGGTGGAATCAAGATTCAAAATGCCATGATCCAATGCATTAGTGAATAATTCTGAAAACACCGTGTACAACTGCTGGCGCTGCCCACGGAAACCTTGCATGTCACAAACAGACTGAATTAACAGTGGCAGCGGATCAAAACAACCCAACAGGTCTGCACTAAGCCCCATGGAAAAGTCCCACTCGGATGATGGCTGCTCCGCCCGTTTGCTTTGTGCTTTGTCATGAAAAACGGTATCTTCCAGTTGTTGCTGGTTATACCGCAACTCAATCATCGTCATATCGTCCTGCTGTGCGCCACCATCCTGAAATTTTATTAATTCACTACGGATTTCGTTAAACAATTCGGCCGAATCTGTATTTTTGATAAAAATATCTTCCAGACGCTGGCGACCAAACATGAGGCCGTCAGGGTTTGCTACTTCGGTTATTCCGTCAGAATGAATATAAATGCGATCATCCTGGCGTATTTCTATCATTTCAACACGCTGATTAAAACTCTCGTCACTTGCAATACCGAGTGGCAAGTGACGTGGCGACAGGGAACGTATAATGTCCTGTTCTTTTTCTCCATAAATCACCACCGAGGGTATACCACCATTCCACACAGAGAGAGTATGACTGCCAGGGTTAAGATCAATGACACACGCGGCTAAAAACATGTCCGTTGGCAGAATCATTTTTAATTTTGTATTGATTTCGGTGACGATTTCAGCAATGGAATAACCTTTTGCCGTCATCCCGTAAAACACACTGGAAACCGGTAAAGCACCTATCGCTGCTGCAAGACCATGTCCGGTAAAATCACCCAATAATACATGCAAGCCACCGGATGGCTTGGGTGCAGCCAATAAAATATCACCGGAAAAAAGTGACATGGGTGACAACATGGATTGCACATAAGGCAACCCCAGCGAACCTGTTTCAGTAATGTTGGTAAACAAACGTTTCGCCAGTTGTTTTTCACGGTCGAAACGTTTTTGGTGGTTATCCAGCTCATTACGTTGATACTGCACCGTATTGTACAACTCACGGATGCGTAACAAAGCACTTATCCGTGCCTGTAACAGGATTCGATTGTAAGGCTTTGTAAAAAAGTCATCACCACCCGACGCCACACATCTGGCCAAACCCTCACTATCCGATGTGGCGGTTAAAAAAATAACCGGTATAAAGGCATCAGTACTCATCGCCTTAATCTGTCGCGTAGCCTCGTAACCATCCATGTTGGGCATTTTAATATCCATCAATACCAAATCAGGATGCTCACGACGAAACACATCGACAGCCTGCACACCATCATCGGCCTGCAAAACACAGTAACCCTGTCTTTCGAGAATAGCCTGCAAAACCAGACGATTTGGAATATCGTCATCCGCGATGAGCACGGTGGGCATTTTGCTGCTCAATGGCATGTTTTCAGACATATCGAATTGCACTACCAGGAAGGTTCATGACATGAATAATATGTTTGCTGGCAAATAACGCACGGGCATCAAAGCCGCAATTTCAGTCCATGGTAAACAGGCTTTGGAAATTGGCCACGGTCAGAATATTTTTGATGTCCGGTGAACAATTAATAATAGAAATATTGGCCGCATTACCCCCCAAATACTCCCGCATCATCAGCAGCATACCCAGCGCTGAACTATCCATGTAATTGGCTCCACTCATATCAATGATAAACTGCGTATTTTCACTAGGACTGGTGTCATAGTAACAGTCACGAAATTCATTTTGCTCCGCAAAATCAAAACGGCCACTGATTTTTATCGTTATGGTGTTGTCATCTGTTGAAACTTCAGATGTAACTGACATTCGTGTTCTCCATTATGATGAATACTCTCCGGCGTCCACGCCAGATAAAAAGTGATTAGCCTCGGGTCATACCTGAGGTTTCTCGTATACTATGCAGACCTGCCCGTTCTATCGACTCTTTTTTTTGCAACTTAAACAAGACTTATGCCGAAAAGTCGATCAACATCAGCAACGCATTCCCTTGCCTGACTGTATAGCACCATGACAGACATGCCTATCATACAAAACGAACATATCACCCAAACCCTGCAAGTGCAGGCACTTGCAGGGTTTGGGTGATACACAGCCTAAAAAGGCGTAACCGCCCCCGCGCGAAATTACGGCGGGGACGTTCCCCAGAGGCTAGTCCTTGACAGCTTCCACTTCAATAGCCAGGTTGACAATGTCACCCACGGCAGGCAACGCGTATTTCATGCCAAAGTCAGAACGTTTCAGCTGGGCAGTGGCATCAAAGCCACACACCTGTTTTTTATTCATCGGGTGTACACCACAGTTGATACTGGCAATCGCGAGACTCACCGATTTGGTCACACCCATAATGGTCAAGTCTCCCACCACCGTGGCCCCTTTTCCCTGAAAGGTCACCTTGGTGGATTTAAACGTAATTTCCGGAAATTCAACCGCATTGAAAAAATCCGGCGAACGCAAGTGGTCATCACGTTTTTTAAAGCCTGTGTCGATTGAAGCGGCATCAATCACAATTTCCACCGAACCGGTGCCTTTAGCCTGATCCAGCTCAAGTTTACCGGTGGTTTTGCCAAATCGCCCGTGCAGTGTTGAAAACCCCAGATGGTCAATGGTGAAGTTTGGGTAAGTATGGGTCGGATCAATGGTATACGATGCTGCCATGCTGCCCATCGGTAGTAACAATGCGCTGACAAGTATGACTGTTTTTCTCATGGTCGATCTCCTTGGTTGTAAATCTTAGGTGCTAATATCGAGAATGCAACTTATAGTTACATCTTATTTTTCGCTGGCCGTAAATTGCCGAGGTAACATTTCCCCATGACCTAAAAACTCACCGGCCCCGCGGCCCGCCAGGCCAACCAAATCGCGGGTAATACGGGAATGCTGGTCCACAAGCTGGCTGCAATCAACGCCAGCCAGCGCTGCTGTAATCTAATCAGTTTGAGGGGGTCGCACAACAGCAACCAGGCGAACGACAGCACCAGTGCCAAACACAGCAATACCAGCACCGGTAATTGCGCGTATACCGTCGCGGCGGCGGCAAACAACGTCACAGGCACCGCTGCTGCGTACACCGTCAGCATATCCAGCCTTGCGGTTTTTTTTACGCCCCCCAGCAATCCCACAACAATCACCGCACCCGTCGCCGCTGAAACAGAGAAGGCCAACTGGCTGTACAGTGCTGATGCGGCGATCAGCGTTGTTGCGCCTGTGCCCATTGCCAGTATTAATACACTGGCAGCCTGTGCGCTGAATGCCCATTCTTGCGCACGTCCCAGTGCAGCTGCACCATGGATAATGAAAGCGGCATATAACATGACCGGCACTGCCATCACCCAAATGGCCGTACCTTCCTGGCGCTGTACCACGGGCCAGATAATCCACAAGGCTGCCGCAGCCAGCAGTACCGCAGGCAACGCTCGAAATACACGTTTAAACCTTGCTGATTGCGGCATTGCTGCGATGAAATCCAGTAACAACAACACAAAGGGCAACACCAAACCGCAAATAATGATTTTGCGTGTGGCCGTTAGTGGCTGCAAGGTCAGTCCCGTGGTCAACAATACCGCGATAAAAAAACCGCCAATAACTGCCAGACCCGTCCCGCTAGGTAAAAAACGACGCAGCAGCAGTGCTAACACCAATGCCACAGTAAAAGGAGCCACAGCGGCCTGAACCGCAGGATTCGTGAGCAATCCCTGCATGATTGGCAAATCCATCAAGGTGTCGTGTGACTGCCATCACACCAGGGTTTGTTGCCCGTTTTACCACACCCGCAGATGTACACAGTTTCATCCTTTGCAGCGGTATAGATCAGCGGCTCTGTGCCTGGATGTTTTGTATGACTGCCATCGCAGAATGGTGGCGTATTGCTGTGGCCACATTGGCAGATGTAAGCCGTTTCACCTGTTTTTAATGTGTGCTGATAAGGTTCACCACGGGTATACATACTCATGTTTGCATCCTCCAGTTAGGTTTTATGTGACATCATATTGCACAAAAAAAGCACATAAAAGTGCGTAAAATTTTGTCTGGTTTATTGTCTGAAAATTGAGCATAATCAAATACCTGTCAAATAAAAAGTAGAAACATTTGAGCAAATCATTCAACTTTATTGAATACCTTTAGCAAGCGCCTCAATTCTGTGCGGAAACTGGCCGCTAAAGGTTTTGTAATCGCACACTAATGCAATGAGTGATACGTGATCTCAATTCCCACCTTATTTTTATGCGTCATCATGCCACGTAAACCCGGCATCCAATGGCTACGCATGGGCCTCATTATTGCTGTTCTCTGCCCTGCTCTGACGTGGGCTGTGCCACATGACACGACACAAGACAGTTTTGTACAGCGCGTGGTCAATTTCAACAGCGCCACACTCGCCGAGCAACGCACCCGGTTTTTGGCGGCGGAAAAGGCACTGCGCCTGCGGCGTGTATCTGAATTTCGCCGTTTATTGCCCGCGCTTACGGATTACCCACTCTATCCTTACCTGGAATATCAAGACATTAAACAGCGTCTGCACAAAACCTCGCCACAAGAAATCTCAGCATTCCTTGAGCAATACAAAAACTTACCGATATCACATTCACTGCGCCGCCAATTTCTGCGGCAACTGGCACGTCAGGAACGCTGGCAACAGTACCTGGATTTTTACACTCCTACAAAAAATATTCGTTCACAGTGCCATTATCTTTACGCGTTGATTCGCACGGGACAGGCTGAAACCGCGTACCCTGATATCAAAAAACGCTGGCTTACCGGTCGCTCACAACCACGCACCTGTGACCGCATATTCAAACACTGGAAAGCCGCAGGCAAACTCACCACCGAATTAGTATGGCAACGCATAGAGCTGGCATTGAACAAGGGCCGCCGCACGCTGGCACGTTACCTGCTGCGCTCACTACCTGCCGAGGATCAAAAACTGGCACGACTGTGGATCAAACTGCACCGCAAACCACACCTGTTATCCCAGCATCAAACGCAAATTACCGACAGTACACACCATATGGCACCTCACTTGTTTATCAATGTAGTGAAGCGTTTAGCCCGGCGCGACCCACAGGAAGCGGCAAAAATCTGGTTTTCACCCACAACACGACACACAGCAACAGCCACCGAACAGTACGATGTGCCACAGCGAATAGCGATTTCCCTGGCACGCAAACAACTACCGGAATCTGATGCGTGGTTTTCCATTATTCCTGAGGAATACCTCAGTGATATTGCACGCCAATGGCGAGTACGCATCGCCCTGCGTCAAGCCCAGTGGCCACAGGTACTCACTGCGCTGGGCGCACTCACTCCCAGGCAACAAGCCAGTGACCGCTGGCAATACTGGCGAGCCCGTGCTCATGAAGAACTGGGCGAAACCGAGACTGCTCTAGCACAGTTTACAGTCCTCGCCCAACAGCGCAGCTACTACGGGTTTTTATCCGCAGATCGTTTGAACCTGCCTTATGCCATTGCCGACCGCCCCCACAAAGCCAGCGCAGGCACCCTGTTTGGCATCAGCCAGCAAGCCGCTGTGCAGCGGGCCCGCGAATTTGTGCATTTAGGACGCATGGTGGAGGCTCGCCGCGAGTGGTGGTCAGCAACACGGCACATGAGTAACGACGAGCGAGTCGATGCCGCCAAACTGGCGCAGTATTGGGGCTGGGCTGGGCAATCTATTCTCACCATGGCCAGCACTGATCAACGCGATGATCTCACTTTACGCTTTCCACTATTGTTCCAGGAACAAATTCTCAATTATTCCGAACGCGAAGATATCAACCCGGCTTGGACCTACGGTGTTGTCCGCCGGGAAAGTGCTTTTGTGCAAGATGCACGCTCCCCCAAAGGGGCTTTAGGGCTCATGCAGCTTATGCCCGCCACAGCCAAGTATATTTCCCGCTCTCTGCCCAAAAAATACCAGGGTAAATCCAAGCTCACACAAGCCGACATTAATCTGTCCCTGGGTACCCGTTATCTGCGTAGGATGCTTAAGCGCTTTGGCGGGCAGACCGTGCTTGCCACTGCGGCCTACAATGCAGGAGAAAGTCGCATCATGCGTTGGCTGCCGACGGAAACCACACTGGATGCGGAACGCTGGATTGAAAATATCCCGTTCCGGGAGACACGTGAATACGTTACCAGCGTGCTGGCCTTCACTATTATCTATGCAGACCGATTAGGCTTTGAACAAAAACGCTTGAGCCAGCACATGTCGCCTGTACCAACCCGAGAAACCTTGTAGTCTTCTGGACCAGATATAAACACGCATAAAAAAATGCCCCCTGCAAAAAACAGGGGGCATTTTTCCAAAGCTTGGCGGTGCGATATCGCCCTCTGCCGTGAACCATCCAGGCGAAGTGGAAGCCGGTGTGACGCATCAGGATTTCTGGACAAAGCAGAAATACACAACAGCATCAGGTGCCCAGGCTCCATGTTATGCAAGTTGGGTCAATCAGCATATCGAGGGCGATACTCATTATTGATACTAATGATTATTTCCAACTTAACAAGCATAAAAACAGCTTAAAATGCTAAGTGACCAATTCATAAAGGAATTTAGTTTAAAATTGTTTCAGGCTTGTTTTTCCGACGTTTTTTCATGGTTTTTACGGTGTCGGCATATCGTTTACCGTTACAAGCTTGTCCAGAATAACGATAAATTAATATAGCATTTCACTATATTATTAATATTGAGAATACGAGTGTGGATTAAGGGCTAAATCGCTCTGTTTTCAGACGTATGCTGGCTGAGCCTTGGATAATGAAAACCCAACGCAAAGGCGCGAAGACGCAGAGCGCGCAAAGGGTGATGGAGATAACGGGCAAAAGCGATAAGAAGGCCTCAAATACTGTGGATCTCTGCGTTCTCTGCATCTTCGCGCCTTTGCGTCAGATTTTATAACGCTGTGATTCGTCGCCGGGGAGCATCCTGTTCCACCGAATATAAACTAATGATTTCAGCGTTTAATTTACAGATAATATCACTGACATAACCTGATTTGTTTCTCGATACGTTTGGGTGAAACCGGAACGGCTGTTTTCATTGGCTGCGCAAACAGTGACACCCGGTATTCCTCCAGCATCCAGCGTAATCGGATAATTTCAGCACTGTCTTCAGCCGTTTTTTGCAAACGTGTATATTCCTGTAAAAACGGTCGTAACAGTTGCAATTTATTTTCATCCCCCGCTGGTGAATCTGCCAGCTTGTTCAGTCGTATTGTCAGGGCACGGAAATAACGTGGCATTTCCTGTAACCACAAATACGGTGTGCATGTTAAAAACCCCGCATAAAGCAAAGTATCCAATTGTGTTTGAATATCCTGGTGACTCTCCTGATGACAACTCCCCTGCATTGATTGAAATTGCTGACGGGCAGATTGATAAGCAATAAGGATTTTTGCCACCAATTTGCAGATTTCATTCGCGGTCGGCATCAATGCCTCTGCCTGTTGCATATGAGCGGAAAACGTTTCCTGCTGATGAATGGCATAACCCTTTTCAAAAAAACATTGATCCAGAATTAATTCCAGCAAATCGTTTTGCAAATCCTTGGCCGGGGCAAAAACAGAATAGACAAGACACATCTCGTTTATTTTCGGCATTTGCCGTAATAAATATTTTACCGCTTTTGCATTTTCAAGCATCGCCAAACGTCGCAATCCTTTTGTATGCACACGCATAGCCGTAACTGGTGCATCGAACAGTTCCACACCCACTGCGACTCCTTTATCCACAATAGCGGGATAAGCCCGGTATTGTTGCTCACCCCGCGTCACCATCACAAACTCAGGCAGATCGCCAAATTGCCATGAAGTTAGGCCATCATCCGGCCATGAAACATCACTTTGTACCTGTGCCATTTCCTTTGCGGCATGCTCACCAAAACGTGATTGCAATTCAATGAGTGAACGACTCACACCCAGACTTTTCTGCTGATGATCAACCACGTCAAAACGCATTAACAAATGCAATGGAAGCTGCTCCAGTCGCCAATCTTTGGCCGTCACCACAAGTGCTTTTTCTTTCTTTAAAAAACCGGCCAAATTATCCAGCAAACTCTGACCATCACCCACAGCATTTTCCTGCTCAGCAAGAGATACAAGTGCAGATTTCACGGTTTCTGGAACAGGCACTAACTGCTTACGAAGGCTTTTTGGCAGTCCTTTAAGCAATGCCGTTATTTTTTCGGCCAAAAAGCCCGGCACCAGATAATCGAACTGCGCCTGCCTGAACTGGTTTATGGATGCCAGGGGAATCACTGCCGTTACACCATCATCATCACTGCCGGGACTAAAGCAATATTTGAGTTGCAGCGATATATCATTGAAGAGCATTTCTCCCGGGTATTCTGTATCCGGTGAAGCTGATGCAGAGCGAAAAACGTCTTCCCGTGTCAGTCGTAACAGATCGGGGGTTTTCGCATCTATTTTTTTTCGCCATTGCTCAAACGTAACATGATCACGAACCGATACAGGCAGTTTTTCATCAAAGAATTGACACAATACCGCATCATCAACCAGTACATCCTGGCGTCGTGTTTTGGACTCCAAAGAACAGGCTTCTTCAATCAATGCCCGGTTGTGCGCGAAAAATGCAGCCTGTGTGCGATAGTTTCCCTCCACTAACGCTTCGCGAATAAAAATACTACGTGCCACTTCAGGATCAATCGGCCCATAATTAACACGACGTGCGCCATACACTACCAGTCCGTACAACGTCACAGTTTCATCCGCCATGACAATTCCCCGTTTAGGGTTCCAGTGCGGTTCACTGTACGTCCGTTTTACCAGGTGTTGTGCCGCTGCCTCAATCCACTCGGGCTCAATATACGCATTTTGTCGTGCAAACAGACGACTGGTTTCTACCAGTTCCGCACTCATCAACCAGTGTGGCGGATTTTTTGCCAGTCCCGACCCCGGGAATATATGGAATGTTGATTGCCGTGCGCCTAAATATGTCGATATTTTTTTTCGTTTTGCCGGTGCTTGACCTTTCTTTTTTTCATCGGCGTTGTCATCCGTATTTTTGACACCAATATTACCCAGCAACCCCGTGACCAGTGATTGATGAATCGCGGCATATTCCGCCGGGCTGGAATGGGTTTTCAATCCCATACCCTTACTCAAGGTTTTCAATTGTTGAAACGTTTCCAGCCACTCACGCATACGGGTATACGATAAAAACTCCTGTTTGCAATATTGACGTAACTTGTTTTGCGTGAGATGTTTTTTACGGTCATTGTATTCACGCCACAAATTCAGCATGGAAATAAAATCAGACTGCTCATCACGCAAGCGTTTGTGTTTTTCGTCCGCCTGCTGTTGTTTCTCAACAGGTCGTTCACGCGGATCCTGTACACTGAGCACGCTAACGATAATCAGCACTTCTGTCAGACAGTTATTTTCTTCGGCTGCCAGTATCATGCGACCAAGACGCGGATCAATCGGCAGCTTTGCCAGACGTTGGCCCACAGAGGTCAATTGACGTTTTTCATTGATGGCATTCAGTTCCAGCAATAAACGAAAACCGTCATTGATAAAACGCTGATCCGGCGGATCAATAAAAGGAAAATCAGCAGGGTCTCCCAAACCCAATTGACGCATTTGTAAAATAACCGCTGCAAGATTGGTGCGCTGGATTTCCGGCTGTGTAAATAAGGGGCGGGCTAGAAAATCTTCTTCTGAATAAAGCCGGATACAAATGCCATCACTTAATCGGCCACAACGCCCCGCTCGCTGGTTGGCGCTGGATTGCGCGATTTTCTCAACAGGCAACCGTTGCACCTTGCTGCGATAACTGTAACGACTGATACGTGCTGTGCCCGGATCAATCACATAACGAATGCCCGGCACCGTAATCGACGTTTCTGCCACATTGGTGGCCAGCACAATACGACGCTGTTTGCCGGGTTTGAACACACGGTTTTGTTCATTGGCGCTTAAGCGGGAATACAGTGGCAACACTTCGGTATTATGCGGATGATGTTTTCGCAATGCATCGGCAAGTTCACGGATGTCGCGTTCGCCACTGAGAAAAATCAGAATATCTCCCTGTTTTTGTCCATCGAGCTGCGCCAGTTCATCCACTGCGGCAAGAATAGCATCGGTGGGTTCTGTCTCCTCTTCGTCTGCATGCTGGTAACGAATCTCCACCGGATAATTACGTCCGGACACTTCAATAACCGGTGCATGGTTAAAATGTTGTGAAAAACGTCGGGTATCAATGGTGGCAGAGGTAATAATCACCTTCAGGTCTTTGCGTTTGGGCAATAGTTGTTTCAGATAACCCAACAAAAAATCGATATTCAGGCTGCGCTCATGTGCCTCATCGATGATCAGCGTATCGTATTGATCCAGAAAACGATCACCCTGCAATTCAGCCAGCAATATGCCGTCAGTCATCAGTTTGATGTACGAGGATGTTTTTGTGTGATCGGAAAAACGGACCTTGTAACCCACGGCCTCGCCCAAAGGCGTGCCCAGCTCTTCGGCAATACGGGTCGCCACACTGCGCGCGGCAAGCCGTCGTGGCTGGGTGTGACCAATAAACCCGGCAACGCCCCGCCCCAGTCCCAGACAGATTTTGGGCAACTGGGTGGTCTTCCCCGAACCGGTTTCACCCGCCACAATCACCACCTGATGATCGCGAATGGCAGCCGCAATATCGTCACGCCGCTGTGAAACGGGTAACTCATCCGGGTAATTCTGCGCAGGTAGATTTTCCAGCCGGGTTTGCCGGTGCTGTACCGAGGCCGCAATTTTTGCGGCTAATGCATCAATGCCCGTCGCATCGCGTTGCAGTTTTTTCACTGCCTGTCGAAACCGGTGTTGGTCTCTGCGCATACATTGGGAAATCCGGGCGGTGAGTTCTGCGATTGTACGACTTGACATGGATTACCTTGACTCTCCTGTTTTCACATTTTCCCACAGCGTCTCCCACGCATCGAGATCCAGCGCCGACACGGCTTTGCCCTGCGCCATTGCCATCGCCTCCATTCGCGCGAAACGCCGTTCAAATTTCCGGCTAGCCTGCCGCAGAGCTGTTTCCGGTTCAACATGGGCATGGCGTGCCAGGTTGGTACAGGCAAACAGTAAATCACCGATTTCCTCTTCGATACGAGCCTGGTTATGCTTCTCTCCGACTTCTGCCTGCACTTCTGCCTGCACTTCTGCTTGCACCTCCTCCAGCTCTTCCTGCACCTTGGCAAATACCGGCGCAATTTCCGGCCAGTCAAAACCTACCCGTGCCGCACGTTTTTGCAGCTTCACCGCTCGGGTCATGGCAGGCAAGGCCACGGCAACCCCCGCCAGCGCACCAGCATCTTCCATCTTTTCAGCCCGTTCACGCGCCTTGCTGGCCTCCCAGGCCAGGGTTTGCGCCTCAGCCGTAGCCACTGAAGCATCCGCAAAGACATGAGGATGACGACGCACCAGTTTATCGACAATACCCGCAGCCACCTGCTCAAAATCAAACAGTCCCTGCTCTTCGGCAAGCCGGGCATAAAATATAACCTGAAATAGTAAATCCCCTAACTCACCACGCAGCTCGCCCATGTCCCCTGCTTCGATGGCCTCGGCCACTTCGTAGGCCTCCTCCAGTGTATGCGGCACAATACTGGCAAAATCCTGCGCCTGATCCCATGGACAACCCGTATCCGGATCACGCAGGGCAACCATAATTTCGCGTAACTTATCGATGTTATTCAAAGTAGTGTTCAAGTTGCTTACCCTTAGTGGTTGATATCCGGTACAATTTATTTTAGGCCATGTTGGCAGGACAACGGCAAGACAGCCGAACCCGCAAATTGTGAGGAGAAGCACTCTTCAGCAAGCCCGATTGACGGACGATAATAACCCAGGACGGGAGTGCTTCACGAATGATTCAGGTGATAAACATCATGAAAAAAACAAGCTGCACAGCATTACTACTATGTTTATTGATAGCATCAAATAGCGCATTAGCGGAAAAACTAAACACATTGGAGGACGGTCAGGCCGCATTTAATGCGGGTAATTACACCCTGTCATTTTCACTTTGGTCTACTCTGGCTACGCAGGGCGACACTGAGGCTCAGGTGTTTGTGGGGCTTTCCTACGACAATGGCTGGGGCACACAGCGCAGTGCGCAACTGGCCCGGGTCTGGTATCAAAAAGCGGCCAAAAAAAATAATGCTTCCGGCCAATATCTACTGGGCTTGCACTTCATTCAGGGAAACAGTGACGAGCGGGCTCAAGGACTAATGTGGTTACAGCGCGCGGCCGACAACGGCGACAGCGATGCCCGGGAGTTCATCGAAAAAGGGAAAAAACGCGGCTGGTTTAAAAACATCACCCCCCTCGCCACTCCAGGGCAGGGAACCCCCACCCCACAAACCGTGGCACTGGTACAACAAGCGGATCAGTGATGAGAATCAGTGACGAGAAGTACTGGCTAGGGTTAGCGGCCGCTGAGCCTTAACAAAAACAGGGCGCCCAACCTCGTCCTGCTCCCGCAAATAATGTTCAGCACGATGATCACCATCCCGGCTCGCCATACGCATTAACGCCAGCCCACGCACTGCATTCCCTTTCTCCAAAGCCATCATCGCCTCTCGATAGGCGCAGGAACCCGCATAAACCTCGCTGATACCCGGCAAACTGCCCACCAATACCAGCAATAGCGCCAGTGCCGCCATTTTTACGGATGGTCGCACAGGTAATCGAATTGACATTTTTTGAGAAAAATCAGGCATCACATTCACTCCACACACAAATTTCGACACTGCCCTGATATATGGCAGCCACACCGCTCACTGTCAAGCCCGCAAAAAAACGGTAAAATCAGCCAAATTAAAACGATAATCCTAAATTAATCAGTTGAGTTGTAGCGAGAGCACCTTAGACGCTTGCAATAGGCTCAACTGATTAATTTAGGAATAATGACAGGATAACCCTAATGCAGCTTGTACTCGCCTCCACCTCTCCCTTCCGACGTGCCCTGCTGGAACGTCTTGGATTGGCGTTTGAAACCGTCGCACCGGATACCGATGAAACCCCGCTGGAAAATGAAGCGCCAAACGCACTGGTGGCCCGGTTATCCGAAGCCAAGGCCCGTGCCGTCGCAACACAATTTCCTGATGCCTTAATCATTGGTTCGGATCAGGTGGCCGTGCTGGACAACCAGGTGTTAGGCAAACCCGGTAACCACGAAACAGCAATACAACAATTGCGGACAGCCAGCGGCCGTCAGGTAAACTTTCTAACCGGCCTGTGCCTGTTAAACAGCAAAACCGGGAATTGCCACGTCACCGTAGTGCCATTTTCAGTGGTATTTCGTCCGCTCAGCGAAACACAAATCGAACAGTATTTATTACGCGACAAACCTTACCAGTGTGCTGGCAGTTTCAAGTCCGAAGGCCTGGGTATCAGTCTGTTTGAAAAAATGGAAGGTGATGATCCCAATACTCTGATCGGTTTGCCGCTCATTGAATTAACGACACTGTTGGCCGCAGAAGGCATGGATGTGCTGGCATCATGACTTTTAGCAAAAATAGCCAAAACCTGGACACTTTCCAGATTAGTTTGAGTGTGTTTTTTTATTTTTCTCTGCAATCCACTGCGACATATACTGAGTGCTCATCATGGAGTGATGTTTAAGCATTCCGCCTGTAAAATTATTCAGGCGATGTTGCGTCAGATTTTTCTCCACCATCGATATTTTCTCGATCAACCGTGTACCGGATCGGCGACCGTCATACCTCGCCTTTAATAAAGCGTTCGCGTTGCGTTGTGCCTCCAGCCATTCCTGTTCATTGTTATACAATCTGACAGCCGCCTCTGCAAATTCTGCAAAATCATCCGCCACGACACCCGGCCATAGCTCTTGCTGGAGCATTCCCTCGCTGCCAATTGATGTTGTAATACTTGGTGTCTGCATCATCATGGCATCCAGTAACTTACCTTTGATTCCCGCACCAAACCTTAGTGGAGCCAGACAAATACGGGACTTTTCCATCACAGAAAATATATTTTCCGCCCACCCTTTGATTAAAAAACCTGTTTTCGGGTTATTCAGGGCAGTTGCTTTTGGTGGAGGGTAAGCTCCATAAATATGTAATTCAGCTTCCGGTATTTTTGCTTTAATCAAAGGCCATATTTTTTGCAGACACAAAACAGCATCCCAATTCGGCGCATGACGAAAATTACCCACTGTTATAAAGTGTTCACGGTTGGAAAATTGGTTTGTTTTTTCCGGACATTGAGACAGGTCAAGCATAAATGGCAAATGATGCAGTAAATTGATATCCACTTTAAAAGTATTAACCAATAATTCCACTTCAAAATCAGAGATCACCAGGGAAATGTCACTGCGCAATATCGCCGCTATTTCACGCTTTGCTATATCGCTGAAAAGATCTGTTTGCGTAAATTCACGATCAGCCTTAATAGCCTGATGGCGAGCATTACGTAAACAGTGCAAATCTTCGGTATCGATAATTTTAAGCGCATTGGGACAGTTTTTTTCGACTCGCCAGCCAAACTGTTCTTCTGTTATGAAACGATCAAACATAACAATATCAGGTTGATAGTCTGAAACATAAATATCAAAACTATCACAGTTCAATGCAATACGGTGGCTTGAAATATCCTCAGCCAGCAAATCAACCATACGCTCTGTTGGCTGTGAAGCGGATGCAAATTCGACTTGCCAGCCTTGTTTTTTATAAAGGCGCAGAATTGACATCATATGCCGGCCCGCAGCCGATGAGTCTGGCTCGGGCCAAACATAACCAATCACCAATACTTTTTTCATCGTATGTTTATGTTAATTTATTACGCTTGAATTTAAATGTGATTATGGGATAAATCATTCTGTTAGCACTTTAATGGCTAAAAACACCAGCAACTAAAAACACCGTCATTCCGGCATGTTTTTAGCCGGAATCCAGTGGCCTGCGCTTAATTCGTATTAAATCTCTATGAGTTAAATTTCCCGCAGTTTGCTGCGAATACCATCATTCTGGCGAAAGCCAGAACCCAGAGGATGCCCCCTCCTGGACAACGGTGTTTACTGTGAATTTTACGCGCTTACAATGGCAGCTTCCATAATACACTTTCATTTTTTATACTCTGATCGTGGTTTAGGGGGTATTTTGGGCCCACTACTCACCTCACCATATCATCGGCACAAAAAATCACCCGAATCAACCACTATACAGGATTAACATGACCGATAAAGCCGCAAGCACCGCCCTCGCCCACCTGAAAAAAAGTGATCCTGTCATGGCAGGTTTAATCCACATTCACGGGCCATCATTGGTCAGTGACATCATAAAAAAGAAAAACAACAATCCCTTCCACATTCTCGTTCGCACGATCATCAATCAGCAGCTATCCATAAAAGCGGGCCAGACGATTGTGATGCGTGTATTGAAAAAACAGGGCGGACGGGTATTCAATGCAGAAAAACTGCAAAAAATAAAAGACCCGGCAATACGTGGCTGTGGCGTCTCAACAAACAAGTTGCGTTATATTCGCACCATTTCCCAGGCCGTTATTGATGGGGAATTAAATTTCAGAATATTAAAAACACTCGACGATGCTGCTGTTGTCAATACACTGACCCAATACCCCGGCATTGGTCCATGGACAGCAGAACTGTTTTTAATCAGCGCATTGAATCGCCTGGATGTGCTACCGCTAGGCGATCTCATTTTACGCAAATCGATGCAACAACATTACCAACTAGACTCTGATTGTGACGAATATATTTACCGGAAAATTGCCGAAGCCTGGCGACCCTATCGCACCATTGCCAGTCGTTACTTATGGTCATAATTTGGAGGTCATAGCTCTGGAAGCATGCTGCAAAAACTGCGGTCAGGTATTTTCAGGTGGTCCGGCATCATACTGCGGAACACCTTCCGGGATGATTTCCCATGATGCTTTTGAGCCCGTAAATATATGCATTTCAATTTTGACTTCCGGATCACCTTCTACACAGCCTAAAGTGACACCTTTTATTTCACCGTTGCAGGTGCCACAAAGCGTTGATCCGCAGATGCGACAAAATTGTAACCCTGCACCACTTTCTGATTCATAGTGGGTCAGGAGGTTTTCACCGGACACCCATGAAAACGCATCCGGTTCAATCAGCGCATAGGCAGATGCCTGTGCACTGAATGCCTTTCGACACATCGAGCAATGGCACGAACGGGCATCATGCAACTCACCCTCTACTTTGTATGTAATTGCACCGCAAAAACACGCGCCCTTTATTGTCATTGGCCAATCACCTTGTAAGTTGGATGGTTCGACAGCACTTCACCCGCCTTTTCTTTTCGCCCATAAATCAATAAGCTCGGATATTTCCGGCTGCTTTTCATATTGCGGGATCGACTTATCCAGAACAACCCATGACTGCGCACTACGAACCCATAAATGGGCAATGGGTGTAAACCATGATGTATCATCAAATGTACCCGGTTTCAAAGCGATGAGACCGGGATACTCATCTGCCGAAAACCAAAATGATGTGCCACATTGCGCACAATAATGTTTTTGTACTTTTATGCCATTGGTGTCAATCGTATTGACAGAAATCTCACCTTCAGTCACCTCAACGTCTTTATCATTCAGTATCATGGACAAACCAAAGGCTGAGCCTGATGCGGTCTGGCAGTCAGTACAATGACAGGCATAACAGGTCATTGGCTCTCCCTGAAACTGATAACGAACAGATTTACATTCACAGCCACCTGAATACATTTTATTCTCCTCTTTTTATAAGCAAGAAAAAATCATTAATTTCACACTTGAGTCGATATTTTTACTTCGTTAATTTGGATGATCGGCTCAATATTGGTGTAATTTTTGATATCGGCTTGCAATTCCTCAGCATGCGGCTCAAACGCCAGCAAAAACTCTTCCACTGAATCAAAATAATAATGACACATTGCTACATAAGAAGAACGTATTTCTGGGTTCGCAATGCTGATTCCACGTTCAACCGAAACACCCCGGAACCCCTTGGCACCTGAAAGCCGCTCTATGGACATAGGCATATGAACATTCAGATAATAATCGAAATCAAATCGACACCCTTCTTTATCAGGGTAGATGCTGGACACATTGAACATAATTTTTTCCATTTAATTAGAGTTTGAGGAGGCGTAGGGTGGGCATGTTTTTTTGCCCACGCGGATTCTCTCTCACCTAAATTATCCGCGATTTTTTTACTGACTGAATTTTTTTGTGCATATGATCTAAATTCCAATACCATGATTTTTTCTATAATGGTACGTTAAGGCTGAATAAATGAAATGCCTTATCTTTTCAAGCGGAAATTCATCGTTAACGTTTACAATAAGACTTCTGTTTCCATCATACTTCAGCTCTGGGTATATTTCTTTAAACTCTGACACCAGGCTTGTTTGACAATGAACAGAAATTGCACACCTGTCGTTACATGTGCCCACTCTGGAAAGTCTGATCGTTGTTCCACTTCGGGGTAAATGCGTCAGGTAACTCGGATTTTCCCATTTTAGCGTTTCTTCTATTTTTCCGATTTCATCAGACTCATCAGCGATCTGGAAAATCATTTCACAAAAAAACAGCAGTTTGTCTTTAACAGATTTAGGATAAGCGTTAAATATATTTTCGACTTCTGTATTTTGAAATTTCCGACATTTCATTTTTTTGTGTTCAGATAACACTGTACGCGTGGGCACAAAAAACGTGCCCACCCTACGGTTTGAAAGCCCTTTCCAACCGATTGAATTGTATTGCTTCGGAAATTTCAGTCGCGCATTTTTTCGAGCTTAATCTTTCCAGTAACTCAAAGGCAGCCTGATAGCTGACCGGCCCTCCATTTGAGGTAATGACTTTGTCATCAATAACGACATTGGTATCAAATTGGACTTTGATTGCAGGGTAAGCTTTCAGGAGGTCTTTCTCTCCGCCCGCCCAGGTGGTTGCACGCTTTCCGTCAAGCACACCTGCCTTTCCCAGCAAAAAGGCACCGGAGCAGTTGCTGGCCATCCAGGACGCTGTTTGACTTTGGTCCCGGATATATTGAATGAGATCTTTGTTTTCAAGGTAGGCATCCATTTCGTACGCACTGGGAACAATTAATACATCAAGCTTCACGTCATCATAAATGGTTTTATCCGCAATAATTTTGAGCCCTTCTTCTGCAAGAACCTCTTTATTTTTTGTGGCAGAAATCACCACAACTTCATAGGAAGAAAACCACGCCTTTTTTGTTGCTGCACCAAATACCTCAACCGGTGCAGTAACATCGCTTGTTAAAAAGCCATCAAATACGAGAATGCCAATTTTTGATGTAGCCGCAGAAGCTATATTACCTATGAAAAACATCAGCCCGATAACAATTGACACTAATAAGTGCTTTTTGCTCAGCATGGTTTTCTCCGTTGAAAAGACAGGTTAATGGCCTGCTTTATCCAGTGTTGCAATAATGCCTTCCAGAGCCTGATTAAATTTTTCGGGTTTTATTTGTGCAATAAAATGACCGACATTCGGTACCATAGTGACATGCTCATTAGCAGGGAATTCCTTGCCTGTGGGTGCCGCATTGATGTTATACAGAATATCCGAAAAGTGCTTCAGGTCAGCGGCGGCCTGTTGAGCATTCCAGTTGAATAATTCATGCATGGCGCTGACGCCAACTTCAGGATCGGTTGCTGAAAATTTCATCACAATTTTCTCAATAGCCGCAGGATCAGCCTGAGGTGTAAACATGGAACGCACCATTTGTTCACTCGACTTGCGGAAGTCGGTTTCAAAGGGTTTCACAAATCCCGCGATTTTTTCCTGGCTAGTGGGATATTCAAACGGTGTATAAAAAGTATCAACACCGATGATCCCGATAACACGATCACCCAGTTGTTTGGCAGCCTCTACCACTACCGGGCCACCCATGGAATGCCCCACCAGAATAACTTTTTGCGCACCCATTTTTTTGACAACGGCAGCTACGTCCTGCCCAAAAGCCTGCATGGTGTATTGTTGCCGACGACTGCCCGACTCACCGTGACCTGCCAGATCCAGCCAGACGACTCGTTGATGTTTGGAAAAATAATCAACCTGTTCGTCCCAAAAAGTGTGGTCACAGGTCCAACAATGCACAAAAACGATGACCGGCTCACCCTGCCCTCGCACACCATATACAATCGGGCTGCCATCGGTTGATTCCACCGTGGCGGTTTGCCCATCAGTGTTGGATACCATAGTGGCACAACCCGCCAAACTGGCGAATATGAAAGCGGCTAACCAGATGGCTAATTTATGGGAATGATTTGTCTTCATGAGAATACGGTCTCCTTTATTATGCTATGTACTTTTATATCACTGCTGCTTCGTTAAAGAATGGAAATTGAATAACTACTGATGTTACGCGGGCTACAGATGTGAATTAAGCACTAAAAATATCTGTTTTAAAAATCACCGGGTATTTAACGCAGAGGACGCAAAGTTTTTAGTGTTTTTCTCTGCGTCCTCTGCGACCTCTGTGTTTATAACACACCACTTGTTAGTACCACGACAACATAACCATTCAATACACTGGAAGGATTGTCCGAGAGCTTCTGATATTGCGCAGGCTTTAATCAGAAACAGATACCCATTTCACTTTTCACCCGTTTCCCGATAAATCACATTCGTAAATGCCTCTGCTAACCGGGAGAACACTGGTCCTGGGCAATGTCGCAACGGGCGGCTATCCACTTCTCGCACAGGAATCAGCTCTGCACCAGTGCCGGTCAGAAAACATTCATCCGCAGTATACAAGTCATACGCTGTCAGGGCACACACCGTTGCGGGTATCTTTTCACTGGCGGCAAGTTCCATGACGACACTGCGGGTAATACCTTGCAGTGCGCCGTCCACGGGATGTGGGGTAAAAAGTTGAGCATCACGCACTATAAAAATATTGGCCGCACTGCCTTCGGCAACGTGGCCATTCCGGTTAAGCAGAACCGCTTCATCAGCACCAGCCTGATTGGCTTCCATGCGCGCCAGTATGTTGTTCAGATAATTGAGACTTTTGATACGACCATCCAGCCCGTCTGCGGGCAGGCGTCGGGTGGAGGCAATAACAAGTTTTGCACCTCGCTGACGCTGCTTCTCACTGATCATCGATAAATGATCGGCAATAAGAATCACTGTGGGCTGCGTACAGCTGTCCGGGTTTAAACCCAGAGGACCAACGCCCCGGGTCACCATGAGGCGGAGATACCCCTCCGGCTCAGCAAAGGCTGCAACAATATCTGCAACGGCCTGTGTCAATTCTTCCTGCGTATAGGGAATCGTTAAACAAATAGCGGCGGCGGAATCCATCAGGCGTTTTAAATGCGCGTGCAATCGAAAGGCACGTCCCTGATAAAAACGAATGCCTTCAAACACACCATCGCCGTAAAGCAGGCCGTGGTCAAATACCGAAACAGTGGCTTCACTACCCGGCATCAGCCGACCGTTAATCCAGCACTGTGCCTGTTCAGACATAAAGTTCTCCTGATGTTACGGTAAGTGTTCGGCCAGCGATCATCACACGCCCTTCCTCTCCTCGCAGTTTGAGCAAGCCTCCGCGTTTTGAGGCTTGAAAAGCGGTCATTTCTGTTTTATTCAATCGCTCAGACCAAAAAGGATACAGGGCACAATGTGCCGAGCCTGTCACCGGGTCTTCATTAATACCTGCCGCAGGTGCAAAAAAACGGGATACAAAATCAACGTTGGCATCATCTGCACCAGCGGTCACCATCACGCCACGTATATCGACCTTTTTCAAGCGGGAAAAGTCGGGAGTCAATTCACGCACCTCGGCGACTGTAGGGACAGTCACCAGATAATCCAGACGATTGCGATAAACCTCTGCATGTTCAATACCCAGTGCAGACAATAATGCGTCGGGGGCTTTTGTTGCCACAACAGGCTCGGCAGGAAAATCCAGTTCAATCCGGTCGGCAGATTGCCTGACCCGCAAGCAACCACTTTTGCTTTGAAAACGTGCTGTCGTGCCCGCTGTTAACATATTCTGCTCCCACAACACATGCGCAGCAGCCAGTGTCGCATGGCCACACAAATCAACTTCGATTGTCGGGGTAAACCAGCGCAGTTCAAAACCGTCATCACAGGCGCAGACAAACGCAGTTTCGCTCAGGTTCATTTCTTCGGCAACGGCCTGCATCCATTCTGCACTTTTCGACACCGTTAACAGGCATACCGCAGCAGGGTTACCGGAAAAAGACTTGTCCGTGATAAAGGCATCCACCTGAAATATTGGCAGTGTATGTCGTTGATTCATTTACAGCCCCCTGTTATTCGTTATTGGTGGTGCGCCTCTGATCGGCATGCGTTTTCCCAATGCCACCACTGCCATCACCAGCAACGCAAAAAACAGTGTACGCCCATCCAGTTGCTCGCCCAGCAATAATGCCGCCGCCAAGAGCGTAATAAACGGTTGTAACAATTGTATCTGGCTGACACGCACAATGCCGCCCAAAGCCAGAGCCTTGTACCAAAAAACAAAGCCCAGTAACTGACTGCCCAGTGCCAGATAAACAAAACACAGCCAAGCCGTCACAGGAATGTGTTGTGTCGCCGCTGGCAATTGCATTCCTGAAGGAATCAGCACCAGTGGAAAAGCCAACACCAGCGCCCAGCAAATCACCTGCCATCCACCCAGTTCTGTGGATAAACGACCGCCCAAAGCATAACCAAAAGCAGCGGAAATAACCGCAAGCGCAAGATACACATCACCTGCCAGCACATGCTGAAAACCTTCTGGATACGCAAAACGTATCACCACAAGGCAGCCTCCCACACCGGTTAACCAAAACCCTATAGACGGTCTTTCGCGCGTCAGCAGAACACCGGCAATAGCCGTCATCATGGGCAACACACCGGCAACCACTCCACCATGCACAGCTGTCAGGGTTGTCATTGCCAGCGCAGAAAAAAGTGGAAAGCCGATCACCACACCCAGCGCCACAATCATTAACTGTGCAAACTGACTTTTTGTGGGCATGGGCGCCTTGCACACTAACAGCAATCCACCCGCCACCACTGCGGCAATCACGGACCGGCCAAGCCCCACAAACACCGGATCAAGATACACGATGGCATGGCGTGTCGCGGGCAACGTTAAGGCAAATATCGTGATACCTGCAAAACCGACCAGCATTCCCTGTGTTTCTTGTTTCATCTCTTGCCCTATCAGTTGACAGGCACACAGGATAATCGGCACACTCAAAACAATACAGATTCAGCATAAGTTAATATTTATCGGTACAGTTATGCCCTCCGCTGAACTGTACCGATGCATAAACGGCCAACCTGTACCACATTCACCGCTGGAGGGTTGATTTTGCATAAGCTCTACGAAACCATTGCCCGGCAATTAACTGAACGCATTGATCAGGGCTTGTACCTGCCGGGCGACCGAATACCGGGGGTGCGTAAACTGAGCGAGCAATTTGGTGTCAGCATTTCCACTGTGGTACAGGCACAGCGCTTACTGGAAGACGAAGGCCGGATCGAGGCGCGCCCGCGCTCCGGTTATTATGTACGCACACAACCCTGGCCGGTACCGAGCCCCCCCGCCCTGTCACGTCCTTCGACAAAGCCGACACCGGTCACGGGCCAGGAATTGGTATTGCGTCTGGTGCAGTCCACCAACGAAACCGATTTTGTGCAACTGGGTGCCGCCGTGCCCCATTCAAGCTTTTTACCCACGCGCGCCATCCAGCGCTCACTGTCATCCACTGTCCGCAAATACGGTAACGAACTGTCCACTTATCAATTCCCGCCCGGCAATTCCGAATTGCGACGGCAAATTGCACGCCGCATGGCAGAGGCCGGTTGCCAGACTCATCCTGATGACATCATTATTACCAGCGGCTGTCAGGAGGCACTGACACTTTGCCTGCAAACCATCGCGAAGCCCGGTGATATTATTGTGATTGAATCCCCGGCGTTTTATGGCCTGTTACAAGCCATTGAAGTATTGGGCATGAAAGCACTGGAAATACCCACAGACCCGCACACCGGCATCAGCCTTGCCGCTCTTTCACTGGCGCTGGAAAAATGGCCCGTAAAAGCCTGCGCACTGGTGCCTAATTCCAGTAACCCTTTGGGTTGCACAATGCCGGATGAAAACAAACAGGCACTGGTGGACTTGTTGGCGCAATTTGATATTCCATTGATCGAAGATGATATCTATGGTGATCTGGGTTTTGATACCAAACGACCACGCGCGGTCAGTGCTTTTGATAAAAATAAACAAGTGCTTTATTGCTCATCGTTTTCCAAAAGCCTGTCACCCGGGCTCCGGATTGGCTGGGTCATTCCAGGCAAATATCGGGATAAAATCGAATATCGAAAATATGTCACCAGCCTTGCCACGCCGACTTTACCGCAATATGCGATTGCCGATTTTCTCCGACAAGGCGGTTATGACCGTTATCTGCGTCAGGTACGTCGCGATTATCAACGACAGGTGAGTATTATGATTCGTGCCGTTGGCAAATACTTTCCGCAGGAAACTCGTGTTACGCAACCGCAAGGTGGCTTTGTCATCTGGGTCGAATTACCCAAAAAAGTGGATTCACTGCAACTCTGCCAGCAGGCGTTGGCGCAACGCATCAGCATCGCACCGGGGCAGATATTTTCTGCCACGCAAAAATACCGGAACTTTATCCGGCTCAATTGCGCACAACCGTGGAACGAGGTGCTGGAAAAAGCGATGATTACATTGGGGCGAATGGTGCATGAGTTGAACAAATCCACATAGCGAGTCATTCAGATAGGCAAAACAACCAGCTATTCAGGTTGCATTGGATTTAAGCCTAAAACAGGGGACAGATCTGACTAAACTACAGCATTTATTTTCCGAATGTATAGAGGTGAGTAAAATAGCAAAATCAGCACATGACACGATGACAGCCACTGAATTGGTAAGAAATTTATCTGTCGCAATCGACAAGGTAAGAATAACCGGGTATAGCCTCTACATCACCAAAGGATCACAAACCGTTGCCGAACTGAGTCCACCACCAAAGTCAGGGCTACCCATCGGGAAATTGGCTGAATTATTAAGATCATTGCCCAAACCGGGTGATGATGCATCAGCCACGGTAAAGGATCTGGATAACATACGCCGCCAGGCAAGCCTGCCCAGGAACCCATGGGGTTAATCGTTTCATATAAGTGAAATTACACAGGACAAAACATGGGAATAGTTATTGATACCAATGTCCCTATTGGCGCAGAAAATGGGCGGCTGGACCTGAATGTCAGCTAATGGTGATGCCTATATCGCAGCTATCACAATATCGGAGCTACTCACGGGGGTTCACCTAGCCAGGACAGCATTGCTCATGGCTTTGCCGTGTTAACCAATAATGTCTCTGATTTCAAAAAAGTGCCGGGGCTGAGTATCGTTCAGCCTACATAACCTCTAAACATCAACCTCAGCAGGTCCAACCTATTCAAAACAGGTCGTCACAGTCTCTTTGTTATTATTTCTATCGGGAAGTGGCTGGGTTGTTAGCTTGCAACTGGCGTTATCGGAGTTAAGAGATGTAAAAGCAACAATAGTCTAGTTTCCCTCAGTATTTTTTCTCAGGATTGATTTAATCCCAATAAAACTCAATAAAAGAAAAAGGCAAATTAATAGCCTGCAAATGATAAAATGCATTTTTATTTTGTTTTTTATAATGATACTCACGTAATGTTTTCGTTGTTACATAAAGATTATTCCGCACATCATTTAAGAATAATGATTTATGTGCATGCAGGAAGTCAGTGAGATCAAATTCCAGCATACCCTGATTGTTTTGTGACATGCTCTGAAAACTGTTTTTATACAAGCAGTAATCAGCGATATGTTCCTGTTTCTCACGGTTTTCATCACCATATTGCACCATGGTGTTTCTTAGTATCATAATCTGTAAATAATTATTTACCGGGTCATTACAATTGACAGAAAAAATATGATCTGGCACACACAATATCACTTTGGAGTTTTCTGAAATAATGGTCAGCTCATTGCGATTGCTAAGTATCGGACTACGTAGTGGATAAGCGACACCATCAATGAGTATGTTAATTAATTCATTTGAATAAATCGTCTGTAAAATAACGTCTTTTTCAATGAAAGCTGCCAAACTGTTACGATCTTCAAAAAGCTCAGGGGTAATATAACGACTATTGAGCGGTTCAGTTTCTTCAGGACTGAAACTTTTCAGGTTGTTTCGATAGCGATACTTTAGAGAATAGTCTTTTATGTAATCGTTTTCATAAGGCGGGTATTTGTCCGGGTGATCACGATAAATGGCTTTTTGCAGTTGACAAGTGTAACTCTTTTTTAAACCAGTCTGTTCACGTACAAATACACAGCCTTGATTGCAATATGGTAAATATTCACAACTAAAACAGCCTTCATCAGCATCGAGTTTATTTTCAAGCGCTTCAATAGCCTGCCAGCCATTCGATACAATTTCAGTAATCGGTTGCCTGAAAATATTGCCATATAAAAAATAATCAGAAGACTGCCCGCGCGGGCAGGAATAAACATCACCATTACTTTGCAGCAGAAAAAATTTGTCGCCACAGTTGACCGCACTGCAACAAAACTCCGGTGTAAACTCTTTAAACCAGTGAGTCATTAGGCCATGTTCTAGCTCCGTGCCGGTAAATGCTTTTTTAAGCGTTTCATATAATTCGAGCTGCTGTTGCTGGCTAAGCATTTCTGTGCCGGCTATGTGCTCTGAAAATTTTTCTTTATTTTTAGTGCTGTCGAATGAAAACATGATATTGAACTTTGTCATATCAAGACCAATATCATAATGAATGGTTTTTATATCTGCTATCATTTCGTCGAGATGCTGCATATGCTCCTGAGTGACAACGCAGGATATTTTTTTGTGATGCGGATAGTCGGCCAGCAACTTTAAATTTTTCATTATCGGCTTTAAAGTCGAACGGCCTTTTTTATCTGTACGATATTTATCATGCAGCCGTAATGGCAAGTCGATACTGCCACTCACAGAAATCCGGTACTGATCAAACAGTTCATAAAGGTGATCAAAATTGTATAAATTAGTTTTTATATGAACCGGATTTAGCGGGAAACCGGCGGCCTGTATTTGAGCGCCATATTGCTGATAATATTCACTGGCATAAGAAAATAGTGAATTGAGTAATGCTTCAGGTACAGCAGTAGGTTCTCCGCCATGAAAAGACAAATTAAACGGAATAATATCTTCGGACAAAAACTGATCTATAGCGTACTGTAAAGTGTTCAGGGCTTTTTTAGTGTCAGTAACTACATCGGTGCCATCACCAAGATAACAATATTGACATGCCATATTGCAAAAATTTGTAGGTGCATACAGAAGGTGTATAAATTTTTTTTCAGCAGGACTATCTGACAAAGTGAATTTTTCCTGTGCGATGCAACATAACCCCGATGATTAATGCCGCAGCTTCTGCAGCCCATAGGCCGATTTGGTTTACTGCGTAAGGGGCAACGTTAAATAGCCAAAAAATAGTGCCGGGTACCGAGACGAGCAAAACTAACAAGATAATAAATCGAAATTTAATTTTATTAAAAATATTGTGTTTATTTCCGTGATAAAGCATAGCCGGAACTTTATGGTCGGTGCCAGTAGAAACGGTAATGATGCTGTTGCTAATATCAGTTATTACAGCCCAGAGATGCAAAACAGTATTTTCAGGTAACCAGAACTCATCTATTTCAAATGACTTATATTTGGGTTTGATAAATGGTTTGGCTTCTTCAACGGTAAGTGATTCTTGTGTGGTTTTTTTTGAAAGCATATTCACCATAAAGCGTAATGGATTATCCAATAGAACATGCACAACCTGTTTATCGTTTGACATTAAAAAAGGTAGCTTGTCTGATAAAGCCTTATAGATGACCGGTCGATGTGTTTGCATGCCTTTGCCGGGTTTTTTCTGCTTGGTTTTAAAGACCGCACGAACAAAAATCCCCCAATAGCTACACGGCTCATTGCTAAAAGGTGTTGTTGTGAAAGGCAGGGTTACTGTGCCGCTGAAAGTAATATAATCCCCTTTCTGGCTGTTAGCAGATAAAGGTTTTGCCCGCTTCAGGCGGCGATAAAATTTTTGCAGCTGCCAAATGCGGATGCCTCCCTTAACCCAGAAAAAAAATAAAATGGCCGAAATTACAATTTTTATATAGAAGTCCAAACCGTCACCCATTGTTATTACCGTTGTTATTATTGTTATTGTTATTGTTATTGGAAAAATTGATATTAAATTCATTCAGTGCTGCTGCACCAACAACAACGGATGTCGCACCACCGGTATAAAAATCCGGTTTCAGGCGAGCAACTTTTGTGCCATCAAAGGTGAAGACATTATTTTCATCGGAGTTAAAAGGGAGGGAATTAATGATTTTATCTTTATCATAAAAATATAGGATGGATCGTTTAAATATAATATGTTTATCGGGTGAGGCATCCTGAAAAAAAGACTGTATTTGCGGCAACAGCTCAGATGGCTGTTCAATACCTGTTGCTTTTAAAAATAATGAAATATTTTTGTCGGTTTGCGTCATGATTACTTCTCGTCGATTGTGGCTTTCCCTGGCATATTTCTGTTTGCACAAGAACAACGGTCAAATAGTTGCCCAGATAAAACCAGCCAAGTCTTCTTATTTAACCCCTGACTAGCAAGTCATAATAAGTATAAACACCCTTTACTCAGGAATCCACTGTGCCAGAGTCGCAATAATTGACTGGAATAATGATTATTTCCCGCGTCAGTCGAACAACTCCGCATGAACCGGGAATAAAAACAGACATTTGATGTGTTTCGCTAGAAATTGTATAAATAATAAACAACCCAAATGGGTGGGGTGACAGAGAAAATATTAGGCTATGGCACCGCAACTCCGTCCTGAAGCTGAAAAAACCAGCTTATCAAGCTACTTACCGGATAATGGCTCCTGACGACCGTCAGAAACCACAACACCGCCCAATGACTCGGCAATTTTTCGGCTAGGTATGTTGTTTTTATCAACGGAATAAACAAGATGGGACAATGCCAGAGTGTATCTGACCCATTGCACCAAAAGCACAATCGCTTCACACCCCAGACTTTCTCTGCGCACTCTTTTTTAGCCAGATACCCAGACCAGCACCAGCGTCGTCCAGAACGGTCATCACCAATTGATCAACGATGGTGGCTTTAGCTTGAGATGGTTTCTGACAATACCGCATCCTTCAACCTGTCACGGGCAACGAGCATGCTCACACCAAACAATGCCAGCAACATATCGAACCAACCCATAGCTCCAGCACCACCGCGGTCTGCAACGGGGGGTGTATCGTTACTATCGGTGGATACTATCAGCTCGGCACTTTTCAAGCCTTCCAGGTCAGCACCGTTAACCGCCTCAATGGTATAACGATAGGTCGTTGATGCCTGCAACCCGTTATCGGAGTAACTTGTTCCATCAACCGTCTCCTGCAAAATATCATCACGGTATATTTTGTAACTCGTTATTCCACTTTCCACATCCTCAGCCGCGTTCCAGTTTAAATTTATTGTACTTATTCCCACCAAAGTGGTTGTTACATTTATCGGTATTGACGGTGGCGTACCATCAACCATGCTCGGAATCACATTGGCAGTACCGACCACACGTACATTATCAAAATAGGCCGAATCGTTGTATGAGCCTAATCCCAGTTGACCTGCACCGAAGGTACTGTCCGTGGTTTGCAGTATTACCGCGTTATCAAACCGAACTTCTATCCAGTTACCCTGCCGCGATATCTCAACAGTATGATACGCGGCATCGGTCACCCAGTCAGAACTGGCTGTATTCAGTTCTTCTCTGCTGCCATCGACCACCCGGAACAATTGAGTGTTGTTCTGGGCATCATTAAACATCATGTAGTAATAATTGTTTTTATCCTGATAACCAAACACCAATACATAGTCTGCATTTGCGTTCGACACCGGCTCACCCAGCTTTGCCTGAACGCCAAACGTAAAATCTTCATAGGTATTCGGTAACAAAATAATTTCTCCTGGACGCTCACCAGTCAAAGGAGAATAACTCGTCGTGTTCAAATGCAAGGCATTGTCGCCTTCATCCATTACCATTGACCATCGTGATGCAACTACTGGGCTCCAGCCAATCGGAATAATACCGTTTTCAAATCCTTCGCCGGGTTCATACATCAGCGATATGTTACTGCCTGGAGCAATTTCATTGGCCGTTGATGAGCGATCCTGGATACTGTTCACTGTGATGGTATAACCCACTCCGTCCGCCAGATCACTGACCTGCAACTGAACCGTCCGTCCGTCATCCGTTAATGTCGCACTCAACACGGCAATATCCGGGGTAATTTGATAATTCCCTGTTATTTCAGCACTCGTTGCGGTCACCGACTCACTGAACAGGATATCCACTTGATCAGAATCACGCACCATACCGGCATCAATCGTCGGAGCTGTGGTGTCCATCTGTACAGTCAGGATAGCATCATCACTGACGACACTGCCTGCACTGTTAGTAATATTACAGCGATACGCTGCACCGTTATCGGAGAATAACACCGGCTCTACGGTATAACGGGCGTTTGTCGCTCCCGATATTACCGACCCGTTACGAAACCATTGGAAATTTAATGTCGCACTATCGCTGGCGGTTACACTAAACGTGACCGTTGCACCTTCATCGATGGTTTGCGAAGAAGGTTGTGTGGTAATGCGTGGGGCGACGGTAAGAAGTGGTGTGGAATCCAGATCAAACAGGTTCGCATGTGTGAGCGTATTGATGCCCATTACCCGAATGTCATCCAGAGGACGGGTCCAGCGATTGATCGCATCCAGATAAAGTGGTTTTTTGTAGTGGGAATAGGCCAACTCATACAACGCCATGCTGTCGTCTTGAGTAATCGTCGTAATTTGCGGGTACCCGGCAGCCGTCCAGGCGGCAGGATTAATAGCGTATGGCGTGATGAAATCCAGGGCCAATTCCAGTCCCCTGCCTTTGTTGTCTTTATAACGATAAAGATCAACATTACGATGGCGCAGGATTTCAGCCCCCTGAATCATCGCATTAATCGCATAGAGTGAATAATGCAACCCTTTGCTGCGGCCCTGCTCCTGCCCCATAATGCCTGCGGTTGCGCTACCCTCACCGTTCATTTGCAATGGAAGAAGGCGTTTCCATTCCATTGCCGCGAAATCTAATAGCGTACTGTCATCCAATAAGGCACCGGCCGCAGCAATCAGGACTACACGCCAGTTGGCGAAATTGTTATTACCTGCCCCGCTGGACATTGCTTGATTTCCCAGCGTCTGCACCCAACTGCGAAAAGTGGCTTTCTCGTCAACATTCCATCCCGCATAGTTCCAAATCAAGTCTGCGCCATAAAGATAACCCGGCAAGGTAATAAATAACTCGATACGGTTACCGGCCGCCGTCGTCGGCTTCATCGATGTATCCGGATTCACGGACCAAATACGGATAAATTCAATCGCCTTCTCAGCATATTGTGCCTCACCGGTAAACGCATAAGCCAGCCCCAAATCCCGCACGGCGTCACCCAACTTGATCGCTGCGATGTAGTCTCCCCGATCTGCGTTAGGGTTTATTTGACCATCTCTGCAACCGTCCGGCCATCCGCAATACGGTTTTTCAGTAAAATACTGACGACTGCTCTTACCTTGAAAAGTCACACTCACGGGTGATTTAGTCAACATTGATTTGGCTGCACTTATAACGTTGGAATATGAGCCAACCCAAGGTTGTGCATTTGCAGTGATTTTATTTTTTATCGCATCAATTTCCTTTTGATTAATATACATATTGGGATGTGAAGCCGCCACAGCCAGTTGAGCAGACACAACAAAGAAAATTAAACTAAAAATCAGTTGGGCAGACCCAGCCCAGATACCTTTATGTAATATGGCTTTTAGTCTAACTGGAAACTGAGAATGATACGATTTCATTTTTGCCCCTTAACACTGGTATAACGTTTGCTATTGTGACTTTCCATAAATATCCGTAACCATTGATATTTTGATTTCAAACAATAAAATTGGAAACAGGTTATCCCGGACAAAACGCTGTTAACACCACGAAAGTTCCTTTATTTTGTCTGCACTGGAAATTTCAACCAGAGAGTCTGATGACCGGTCATAATAGCTATATTATTAAAGACTTACGCATACCACCAAACAAGATTTTTTAGGGCATGCAGGAACAAAACCCGCATTAATGTGGGAGTTCACAACGTTTGCGCACAGGGTTTGGATAATGAAATTTCAACGCAAAGGCGCGAAGACACAAAAAAAACAAGGAGTCAGATATCCCTCAAACTGAATAATACCTAAATCTCAAACTCCACTGGTATATCAATTTGATAAACCAGTTCGTTAAGGTGCTTGCCTGACTGTGATTTCTGTTGGCCTTCAGAAACCACAATACCGCCCAATGATTCGGCAATTTTTCGGCTTGGTATATTATTTTTATCAACGGAATAAACAAGATGGGACAACGCCAGGTTGTATTTCGCCCATTGCACCAAAAGCGCAATTGCTTCACGACCCAGATTTTTTCCCTGTGCACTCTTTTTCAACCAGATACCCAGTTCAGCAGCAATGCCCTGCTCTTTTCCATGAATGGCGCAAACACCTGAAAACTGCACGGTATCAGCATCCAGAATAGCCATCACCAGTTGATCCCCGGTACTCATTTTTTCTCTACTGGCATCAATGAACATGCACGTTTCATCAATAGATCCAGCAGGCTTCGGTCTCATATAACGGGTAATATCAGCCGTAAACTCTTTGAAAATATCTTCGGCAAAAGCGCGTGACACGGGGGCCAGCATAAGCCTTTTGCTATTGAGTACAACAAAACCGGGAAGTTCCTGTTGAACATTTTTTTGTTTAAGCAGCCCCATTTTGGTTATCCCGGTATGTTTATTTTTTTGTTCGTCCGGCCTTGTAACAAAAACAATCAGTGGTATGGTCGTTCACCATGCCGACTGCTTGCATGAAGGCATAAGAAATCGTAGACCCGACAAATTTAAACCCCCGTTTTTTGAGCGCCTTGCTCATGACATCAGATTCGTCAGTCGTAGCAGGAACATCTTGCATGGTTTTCCAGCGGTTTTTAATGGGTTTACCATCAACAAATTGCCAAATGTAATCACTGAAACTCGGATATTCTTCAAGTATCGCCAGATAGCACTGCGCATTAACAATGGTTGCATTTATCTTGAGGCGGTTTCTGACAATACCCACATCCTTCAAAAGACTGTTGAATTTACGCTTGTTATAACGAGCAATTTTTTCAGCATCAAAATCATCAAATGCTTCGCGGTAAGTTTCCCGTTTCCTGAGAATGGTGATCCAGCTAAGGCCAGCTTGTGCTCCTTCCAGTATCAACATCTCAAAAAGTTTCCTGTCGTCATAAACAGGAACGCCCCATTCTTCATCGTGGTATTTTGTATACAACGGTTCCGCATCGTTCACCCACTCACAACGTTTCATTATTGTTCATCCTTTTTTTTTCGCATGTGATCATATCCTGCAACCTTCGGCCAGGCTCGTTCGGATATTGCTCCTCGGAAACCTGCAATGTTTCGATTCTGTCCAGTCGAAAGTTCCTGAAGGCCTGGCGCATTTCACACCAGGCACCCAGTGTCCAGGTCGTACCCCAGAAAAATAACCCCAAGGGCCAGATGATGCGATTTGAGTCCGCACCATCCGCCCGAGTATAAGTGATGACGACCTTGTTGCGACAATCCGCCGCGTTACGCAGTTCCTCCATAAAATTAGCAACTTGTGTCGGTATTCTTACCAAGGGAGAAAATAACCGGGTCTGGTCCAGCTCTCCTTTTAGAGAATCTGGCAGCACCGTTTCTACTTTACTCAGTACAGACTGGGCAGCCATGGCTAAGCGGGGGTCTGCCCAACTATTGACAATACGAGCTCCCAGCGTCAAAGCAGCGATTTCCTCCCGGGTAAACATCAATGGGGGTAAATCATAGCCACGCCGAATCACGTAACCAATACCGGCTTCTCCCTCGATAGGTACACGGGATGCCATCAGGTCCTGTATATCCCGATAAATCGTCCGCTCGGAAACCTCCAGCACCTCCGCCAGCCAGCGCGCCGTTGTCACCCGTCGTGAGCGCAAAAATTGTACGATTTGGAACAGCCGGTCTGCACGTCGCATCAGGAGACTATTTCTTGAGATAAGTGATCAAAGACAAGGCAGCCCCCTGTGGATCACAAATAACACAAAATTTCCCCACATTCGGAATATCGCGTGGCGCTAACAGGATTTTGCCACCCAGTGCTTCCGCCTGTTTTGCGCTGGCTTCCACGTCATCCACGGTGACATAAGCCCCCCACATCGGCGGCATTTCCCCGGCTTCGGGCGTCATTCCCATGATACCTGCCACTTCCTGATCACCGGCTTTGGCCATCGTATATTCCATATCGTTGGTTTTCATGTCCTCAAATGCCCAACCGAACATATCCCCATAAAAAGTTTTCGCGGCATTGACATCGCTAGTCATCAGTTCATTCCAGCTGAAAGCGCCATGTTGTTTCATCGTGTCAGTCATCGGTATTTCTCCTGCGTCAGTGATTAAAGAAAGCTGACTATACGCCTGCCCTACTGACAACCTGATGTCAGGAGTCATTGCCAAGGAATGGAGATTAAAATAACTGGAGCTGAAACCGAAATCCACAGGTGTTGATACCATACCGGTGTTCATTGTTAAACCGAGAAAGCCATTCAACATCCCACATGATCTGAAATTTATCGGCATTAATGCCAGCCGTATACCGGACATTGCATAAATGGCCACACATGACCCTTCTACCAGCGGCAACCCGCTGCTGTTATCAAACGATGATTATGCCGTATTGTTGGCTAAGGAACGTGATAAAGGGTGTGTTGACGTTTCATTTTCACCACGGTTAAACCTGAAAAAATGCCAATCAAGGCACGAGGCAAGAGGTTTGGTTCTTCCAAATGAACGGCCAGCAACGCCGAGTGGCGTTTTTTCAGGCTCAATCCGATACCATTCACCCTCACCTTTATTGATGGCGTCTTTTCCAGAAGGGAGAATCTTTCCAACGATTTTCCTGACGATAAAATGTGTTTTTGTGTATTAAATAATGTTGCCAGATGTTTTCAATTTGATGTTTGTATTCATGCGATACGTCTTTACCGGTTTGCATGAGATCAACCAGTTGCATGGCGCTGGCCATGGCGTTGAACATGCCTTGTGATGAGAGAGGATCAAAGCTGAGAGCAGCGTCTCCCAACGCTGCCCAGCGATGGCCGGCAACCTGCGTCAGACGAGTCGAACTGGCCGCACTAACACCGCCATGAACACCACCATGTACCTTGCTGGTACCATCAAGGTTGGCAAGGAGTCTGGCCATCGCCGGGCAGGTCAATGCTAACCTGATGAGTGCATGAAGGTCTTTTTTCACCTCGTTGTCCACCTGATCAGAATCTGTCTGAAAAGCAATAACCCGTTTGTGGTCGGGCAGCGGCGCACTATACCACCAGCCTGTTTTCGTCGCGGACAGTACACCCATTCGGGATTGAGTGTCGTCAGGCAAAATTGCCCAGCAGGCAATCAGCTTGTCAACCTGTTCTCTTTGCATGCCTTGCTGCCTGGCAAACGGTGACTGTCGCCCACCCGCATCGATCAGGAACTTCGCCTGAATCTGCCGGGCGGCATCGGTTGTGATATCCCAGTATTCACCGACATCCTGAGCAGAGACAAACCGGGCAGGCCAGATACATTCAACACCGCGCTGATGCGCAGATTCCCGTAAAAACAGCTCAAACTTTTGCCGGTCCAAATGCCAGCCAAAGCCATCAGGGTTGCGTATGTGGTCAACAATCTGTGCATGCTCACTACCCCAGTATGACTGCATGCCCTGGCTGGGCAAATGCGGCTGCTGATTGAATGCTTCAAGCAAGTCCAGGCGATGCAATATACGTCGCGCCGCTGGCGGCAAACACTCACCGATGCGTTGTAACGGCTCAGCCTGTTTATCAATAAGCACAACACTGTGAGTGGGCGCAAGCGCGATAGCGGCAACAGCGCCCGCTACGCCTGCACCAATAATAGCAACATCGAACACGTTTATTTCTTGCGTTTCAGGCGTTGCGCTTTTTCAATATTGCTCAGGTCAACCTTGCGATGGTGTGCTTCGCCATGCAACGAGCCGCCTTTTTCAAAAGCCTTCATCGTTACTGGCGTGTACGTTGCGCCTTTGGGCAGTGTGTCGGGCACAATACCCACCTGCATTTCGGATGGAAAATTCTTGCTGTCGGTAACGCCAGCACGCGCCTGAACAATCGCCAAACTGTCAAAGTGATGAATCATACTGTTGATCTGTTTGGTGTAAGTCACCGGCTCTTCAACAGGAAGATCGTCCAGCCATGCACTACGGTAAGCAAACGATTGCGTGCGCTCCTGTTCGGAAAGTTGCTTGTCGATGGTTCTGGCATACATCGCTTCACTGAGAATATTATTGGGGACGCGTGCTGGCCAGAATGTCGGCAAATAAGGGTCGTAATCAGGTTCATAGCCATCACGGCAACTGGCGGTATCACAATGCCATGGGATAGCCATCCAGCGGGTGATGCCCCCCGCAACCTGACCACCCTTCAATGGCCCGGCAGGCAGGCTGATCACATCGCTATTCATGAGTGGCCCATAATAGTGCCCATTAGTGGGTTCAGTGACATCACTGTGTTTGAGGCGAAACGGTGCCATATACATTTTTGCCGTACGCATGGGCCAGGTCATTTCACAACCGGGATGAAATGCATCCGCCAGACAAAACTCCATAGCAGCCCGGGTCAGCATATCCGGCTGTTGATCAACCGGTAACTGTTCAATAGCCGTAGATGCAGTCGCGTCAGGATCATAATCGGCATCAAAATCACCCTCGACCCACTGGTCGAGAAATGACAATTGCAAATCAGACAGGGTCGCATTTTGACGCACAGAGCCGGATGGCGGAATGCTCATCGCATCTCCATATATCCATGGCCACAGCTGCGCAGCTTGCGCACCGGGAATATCATCGCGACGAAAATTATTGGAAATAGTTCTGCGCATCTCGTAATAAGCCGATGATGGATCACCCAGTCTGGCTATCCACTCAGGCGTTGTGTAGTCGAACTGCCCTCCCCAGCCGAAGGCGGCAGAAAACCCGGCGTTCACCCACTGCAAGTCGGTCATGCGCTGAAAAATCGGCAGGATATCCTGTGTAAATGAAGGTCGGGGTGGACGATTTAACATGTGGTTGTTGATCGCGACATCGCGCATCAAATCCCACATGGTGCGCACCGATTTTTGCATCGGGGCAAAATCGGGCGGCGCACTGATCACCCATGCCGGCAATACGCGAAGCTCAACTCCTTCGTATTTTACGGTTGCGGTGACAGGACCATCAGCGATGTCGTCATACCAGCCTTCGTTGTTGGAAAACGTGACGGCGATGTCACCATTGATATTTTCTGCTTTCCCGTGGCCTCCCAGCATAACAAGCCTGCCGCATTCGTCGGTGCGCATTTCACCGAGATAGACCGGGGTGCCCATAAAGTTGCCGCGAAAACTAAGGCTGTCGTGATCACTGATAGAACGGCCCGACACCTGACACAGTCCACCATCAATGAGCAGCGCCTCCCGGTTGGTAACATTATTATTGCGTAGCAATGACGGTGGCGCATCAGCGGCTTCGGGAATATCCAGCGCCAGTTGAAACTCATACCAGGATGATTTTTGATTGGCCAGATGCGCAGACCACACTATTTCGGCATTATCCAGAGTCAGTTCCTTAACAGCTTTGCCTGCGGCATTAAAACCATATATTCGAAATTTCGCCGCCTGACGTTTGAGAGCACCGGTCTTATCCCGGTAAGGCGAATCACTGCAATCAGGCACGGGTTCGACAACTTCCGGACCAACAAAATAATCATCCGGACTATTGCCGACACGCATCACACCAACCGGAGGATAGATGCCAGCATAAACAATGCAGTCACTGCCGTCATCGGCATCATCTTCAAAGGGCGGATTGAGTTTGTCAGGCTCTTGCCCTGACAACCCGTTAGCCTGCTGACGAGCATTTGCACTGGCCGGGTAAACCACTTTCCGTGCAGCAGCGATACTGCCAAGTGGCTCGTGTGCATCGAGTGTACGCCAGATGTTAAAAGCAAGATTTTGACCAAACTCACTCTGACCAATGGCGCAAATATCCTGTTGCGGAAAACTTAATTCGGCAATGCGAATATAGGGACTCTCGGTTGTACTCCACACAGCACGCGCATCATCAATCGGCATATCGTCACAAGTACGCAACTGAATTTCGAAGCTGAATTTTGCGGGACCATTACGCAGCCGTTGCTGTAAATCAAGGGCCAGATAATCATTATTATCGAACGGTGCGCCACCCTCAGGGTTATCAGGTACCAATCGATATTTAACAACCTGCTTGCTACCCAATTTAAAAGGCAGGATTGCCCAATAGTTTGCCGTCAAACAACTGGCCTCGACTTTCTCCATTGCATTGAGTACGTCACCAAGCTCAGGGTGGTCAGTAATATATTGCGGATAATTCCGATTAATAACACCTGCCGTCGTAAATGCGCACATTTGTGTTGCATCCACTGCAAAAAAACGATCAATGTTTTGAAATATAAAGTCAGCAGTATCACCGTCTCCAAGCAGCATTTGACCTTTTACGTCAAACAGCTTTAAGCCGACACCTAATGTCGATTTCAGGTCAGGGTCGGTTGGCCCCGTATCGCTGGAAAAACGTACGACACATTGATAAGAATCACCTGCAAAAATACCGACTCTAAATGCAGGATCTATCTTCGGATCAATATTGAACTCACCATAAACGATGCCATGCTGTTTTTTGAACACTGCACGCCTTGCTGGAATGGCACCACCGGCGATGCCATGTTTCTGCCCCAGCTCAACAAACATTTCTTTGAGTCGTTCGGCAGTAGAATCCTTATTCCAGCAGCTGACGTTGTTTGCTGAAGGTTCTTGCCCGTCATCCTTTTTGTCTGTCATGTGTTTATCCCTGACTGAAGTTTATGTTGCGCCGCTCACATCGTTATCGATATGAACCCGAATAAAAACCGTTTTTCTACGGAAAAACAAATCAGGTGATGGAAGAAAATGCCCTGATCTATCCTTGATCAACCGGTTGTGAATTGTTGATAATCCTATAAAATAGTGCAAAAAAGAATGAATGACACACTGACTGTAAAAAAAATTCTCCATGCGTAATACTCTGCTAACGCACATTTTTATCGTCAGGCAGTTTTTTATTTCCATCCCCTTTGTTTTTCATAGCATTTACTATTTTTTGGTCATATATCGTTCAATTCGGATCGCCACTTTCGCGCTTTTGTGATTGAAGAACGAGCACCAACAACAGGGTGCGTTATTTCATACATGCTCCTTAAGGAACATATGCTTTTGACTGCGCTCGCACCCCACTCTGTTAAGATTAGCCTATGTATCAACATCACAAAATAATCACCCGCAAACGCCTGCTGATACTCTCCGTTATGCTGCTGACCGGCTTTCTGGTCAACGAAATTTTGATCTCACAATTTGTGATGAAAGATATACCGGCATCCATCCAGTCTGATCTGGCTATTGCCGCACAAAGTGAGCCGGTGGGCTGGGAAAACCAGGTAAAACCAGTGCTGGAGCGACGCTGCGTTGTGTGTCACGGCTGTTACGACGCGCCCTGCCAATTGAAACTCTCGTCCCCTGAGGGCCTGCTACGTGGCGCAAGTACCGAAAGTATTTACGATCCGTCACGGGTAACGCCCATGCAGCCGACCCGCTTGCTCATTGACGCCCAAAATACTGCCCAGTGGCGCTCCCGTGATTTCCACCCGGTGGTCAACGAAAGTCTGCAAAATGACCCGGAAGCCAATCTGAAAAATTCGGTGCTTTATCATCTGTTACGACTGAAACAACAACACCCGCAACCTGATATAGATACATTTTCCGATAGCTTCACTCTGGGACTGAACCGCGAGCAAACCTGCCCGACACTGGATTCCATGGATGAATTTGCCCGCAAGCGCCCTTTGTGGGGTATGCCCTATGCCATGCCCAATCTGCAAGAACAGGAATATCAAACACTGATTTCCTGGCTGGCCCAAGGTACACCGACACCGGCACCGCCCACTCCCTCCGCCACAGTGCAACCACAAATCAAACACTGGGAGCTGTTTCTCAACGGAACCAGCAACAAGCAACGGCTGGTCAACCGTTATCTCTACGAACATCTGTTCCACGCACACATTCACTTTGCCGATTCACCACAGCGGGAATTCTACCGGCTGGTGCGCTCACACACCCCGCCCGGACAGGCCATCGATGAAATCCCCACCACACTCCCCTTTGACGACCCGGGTAGTACACCTTTTTATTATCGCCTGCTGCGCTATCACCCCAGCATCGTGGCGAAAAACCATATCGTCTATGAATTTTCCGCACGCCGTATGGAACGGTATCAAGAGTTGTTTCTAAAACCGAAATACTCCGTAGAGACACTGCCCTCATACCAGCCAGAACTGGCCTCCAATCCTTTCAAAGTCTTTGCCGCCCTGCCCACAACATCGCGTTATCGTTTTTTGCTGGACGACGCGCGTTTTTTTATCGAAGGCTTTATCAAAGGGCCAGTCTGTCGTGGACAGATTGCCCTGAATGTTATCGAAGATCAGTTTTGGGTGATGTTCTTTGATCCCGACCAGCCGGTGATTACCAACAAGGCACGTTTTATTGACGAAATGAGCAATGATTTACAACTCCCTGCCGATGGCGGCAGCAACCTGGACCTACTGCGCATCTGGACCGACTACTGGCAGGGACAGCGACGTTACATGGAGCGTAAACAAGCCTGGTTCAAAACCATTGGCACACACGATATCGGCCATGCCCTGAACTACATCTGGGATGGTGATGGCAACAACCCCAATGCGGCTTTGACTGTTTTCCGGCATTTTGACAGTGGCTCGGTTGCCTACGGACTGGTGGGCGAAAACCCGGAAACCGCCTGGGTTATCGACTATCCGTTATTTGAACGCATTCACTATTTACTGGTGGCGGGTTTCAATGTGTACGGCAATCTGGGACATCGCATGAGCACCCGGATCTACATGGATTTTCTGCGTATGGAAGGAGAAGATTATTTTCTGGCCTTTCTGCCCGTAAGCCAACGCAAAGCCATACGTGACAGCTGGTATATGGGTCAGAGGGAAAGTGTCGAAAAACTGTTTTCTGCGCCCCAGGAATGGCTGAACACAGAAGCTGTCAATGGCTACCGCACCGATGACCCACAGAAAGAACTGTATAAATTTCTGAAAATCCGTCTTGCAGGTGCAACACGGCAGACACAGAATCTGAATCGCTGTAGCCTAACGAATAATTGCAAAAGCTCCCTGCCCATCGATGTCGAAACCCGGGTGGACAAAGCCATGAACGCAATTGCTCGTTTACAAGGTGAAAACCTGCATGCCTTTCCCGATGTGTCCTTTGTGCGGGTCAAGACTGGCACAGAGGAGCAAGACCTCGCCTACACCCTGATTCGTAACAAAGCCTATAAAAATGTCACCTCTTTTCTGGCTGATGAACATGAACGGGATCGTGCGGATATCGAACAGGATACGATGACCGTGGTGAACTGGCTGGAAGGCTCTTATCCCAACTTCTTTCTCTCTGTGGCCTTGTCAGAAATTGATGAATTCAGCCAACGCTGCGCCAATATTCGCAGTGCTGAAGATTATGCAGCGTTTATTGAGCGTTATGGTGTGAGCCGTACCAATCCCGCATTTTGGGAACAGGCTGACTGGTTTCAGGATAAATTCCGGGATAACAAACCGGTACAGGCAGGGTTGTTTGATTTGAACCGGTATCAGGCTCATTAGTCGCCTCAGAAAAGCGAATTTGTGGTGAAAGCAAAGGAAGTGCTTTGGAGATGTGTGGTGTTATTAACGCAGAGTACGCAGAGGCGCAAAGGGCGCAGAGAAAAAACCTTTTTACTGCTATTTGTATTTTCCACTGGCAAAGCAAGATTGCTGAAAGACTATATTGAAGTAACTTCGCGACACTGCCGATAACACTGGCCCATATTTAGTGAAACCCGATAAAAACACTATTCTCGCCGTCCTTCTTTTGGATCAGACATAAATAGCCTCTTGCTTTACATAGGGGCGTAATTTAGGCCGCAGCGCTTTTTCTGTCACCAAATCAATAGAGACACCAAACAGATCCTCCAGATAAAACTGGATGCCAAAATAACGTTTCGATGTGGCCGGTCCATCAAAATCGACAAGAATATCAATATCGCTATCCAGCTTGGCTACGTCTCTGGCTGTGGAACCGAACAGTGCCAGCGCAGTGACACCAAACTGTTTTGTCAGGTGAGTCTTGTGTGCATTCAATAATGCCAGGGCTTCATCTCTTTTCATTTTCAATAACTCAATGTGCTGCAACACTGCAAGGACTCCGTTCCGCTTCGGTTCTCCATGGTTGCCATCAATGATGGCGTTTCATACGAATATTGCCAGTATTGACAGCACATTGTGTTATTTCGCGATGGGTATATTTACCAGATTACTATTGGAAGCTTCCAGTCAGAAAGATACTCATCATTTTTTTGTCCGCATATGCGGAAACAGCAGCACGTCACGAATAGAAGGTGAATCAGTAAACAACATCACCAACCGGTCAATACCGATGCCTTCACCTGCGGTGGGTGGCATACCGTGTTCCAGAGCGGTGATGTAATCAGCATCGTAATGCATGGCTTCGTCATCACCGGCTTCTTTTTCTTCCACTTGCTTGCGGAAGCGTTCGGCCTGATCTTCGGCATCATTCAATTCAGAAAAACCATTGGCCAGTTCTCGACCACCGACAAAAAATTCAAAACGGTCGGTAACAAAAGGGTCTTCATCACTACGTCGTGCAAGTGGTGACACTTCAGTGGGATACGCGGTAATAAAAGTGGGGTCTTTGAGTTTATGCTCAACGGTTTTTTCAAAAATTTCGATTTGCACCTTGCCCAGACCGTAACTGTCTTTCAACGGGATTTTAAGTGCTTCGGCTATTTGACGGGCAGCGTCTAGCGTTTGCAAATTTTCCAGCTGCAAATCGGGATTGAAGTGCAAAATGGATTCCACAATCGTCATACGCGCAAAAGGCTTGCCGAAGTCGAATTCTTCACCTTGATAAGGCAACACGGTAGTACCATGAATTTCCTGCGCCATACCGCGTAGCATTTCTTCAGTGAGGTCCATCAAGTCTTTATAATCAGCATAGGCTTGATAAAATTCCACCATGGTGAATTCGGGATTGTGGCGAGTCGATAAACCTTCGTTACGAAAGTTGCGATTGATTTCAAACACTCGCTCAAAACCACCCACCACCAAACGCTTTAAATACAGTTCCGGTGCAACACGTAAATACAGACCCATGTCCAAAGCATTATGATGCGTCACAAATGGACGTGCTGTGGCACCACCGGGAATAACGTGCATCATGGGCGTTTCCACTTCCATGAAATCACGCTCCAGTAAAAACCGGCGCATATAATCCACCACCTGTGAACGCACCCGGAATGTGGTTCGTGTGACCTCGTTCATAATGAGGTCCACATAACGTTGCCGATATTTGGTTTCCTGATCTGCAAGGCCGTGCCATTTTTCCGGTAGCGGGCGCAGAGATTTGGTGAGCAAACGAATATCATCCACACGCACTGACAATTCATCAGTCTGGGTTTTGAACAATACGCCTTCGGCACCGATGATGTCGCCGATATCCCATTTTTTAAATTGCTGGTTGTAAAAATTTTCGGGCAGATCATCACGGGTCACAAATAATTGCATCTTGCCCGACATGTCCTGCACATGAGCGAAGCTGGCTTTACCCATGACGCGGCGGCTCATCATACGCCCCGCTATTTTCACACGCAGCGGATTGTCTGCCAGCTCTTCTTTCGTTTTTTCGCCGTATTCGGCGTGTAATTCACCGGCCATTACATCACGACGAAAATCATTGGGGAAAGCGTTGCCGGTTTCCCGCAATGCGGACAATTTACTGCGGCGCTGTGCAATAAGCGCGTTAGTGTCTTCTACGGTTTCGGTTTTTTGTTTGTTGTTGTCTGACATGAATGACTTCTCGTTATGTTTTTGTATTTTCTCGACAACCTCTGCGGAGGTGGAGAGATTAAAGTCCGGATTTCAAACTCGCTTCAATAAACTGATCCAATCCACCATCAAGCACGGCTTGCGTGTTGCCCGTTTCCACACCGGTGCGTAAATCCTTGATGCGCGACTGATCCAGCACGTAGGAGCGAATCTGGCTGCCCCAGCCGATATCGGCCTTGTTGTCTTCCACCACCTGCTGATCGGCATTGCGTTTTTGCATTTCATATTCATACAGTTTGGCCTTGAGCTGCTTCATGGCCGAGGCCTTGTTTTTGTGCTGCGAACGATCATTCTGGCATTGCACCACGAGGTTCGTAGGGTTATGTGTGATACGCACGGCAGACTCGGTACGGTTAACATGCTGACCACCAGCACCCGAAGCACGGTACACGTCAATGCGCAGATCGGCAGGATTGATATCGATATCAATATCGTCGTCTATTTCTGGCGAAACAAAAACCGAAGCAAACGAAGTGTGTCGGCGACCACCGGAATCAAACGGTGATTTTCGCACCAGCCGGTGTACACCCGTCTCGGTACGCAACCAGCCGAAAGCGTATTCACCCTCGAAGTGAATGGTGGCACTTTTGATGCCTGCCACATCCCCATCCGAGGCTTCCACCAGCTCGGTTTTAAACCCATGCGCCTCGCCCCAGCGCAGATACATGCGCAACAGCATTTCGGCCCAGTCCTGCGCTTCGGTGCCACCGGAGCCGGACTGGATGTCCAGGTAGGCATTGTTGGGGTCCATCTCGTTGGAAAACATGCGGCGGAATTCCAGCTTGGCCAGCTGGGTTTCCAGCTCATCAAGGTCAGCCACCACCGCATCCACCGTTTCCTGATCATCCTCCTCGGCGGCCATTTCCAGCAGATCGGCCGCTTCGCTCAGATTGTTATCCATATTGCGAATGGTGTTAACCACCAGTTCCAGCGACGAACGCTCCTTGCCTAACGCCTGGGCACGCTCGGGGTCATTCCAGACTTCGGGCACCTCCAGCTCACGGACAACCTCGTCCAGCTGCTCACATTTGGTTTCGTAGTCAAAGGTACCCCCTCAGAGCATCGGTGCGCCCTTGCATGTCTTTGATACGGGAAGAAATGAGGCTGATTTCAAGCATGTGGAGTAAACCCTTGTTTAGAACCGGGAAAAGCGCGTCATTCTACAGTAGCAAGAGAAGGTTTACATCCCGTACAATCGTTCCAATGCAGTGGGAGGCTATGTTGTCGTGGCACTGACAAGTGGTGTGCTATAAACACAGAGATCACAGAGACGCAGAGGGCACAGAGTCTTTAGTGTTTTTCTCTGCGTCCTTTGCGTCTCGGCGACCTCTGCGTTAAATACACGGAGGCTTTTAAAAGCAGGTAGCCAAGGGTAGCGCCTGAACATGGTTTTGGAGGCAGTCTGTTGTTCTGGCTCGTTGGGGTTCATAAAAAACATTCACCCCAACCTACGCATTTTTAGACTGGCTCGATGTATTCCACCATCAACTGGGCACTACGTTTGCCATTAAACTCATTGACACCCAGCCGATAGGCCAGCGTCACCTGTTTCACACCCACCGGCCAGTCATCATCGACGGCAACAAAAAATAGACACCCATGACAAGGGCTTATTGACAGAGTTAGGGCTCATATGTGTTAGGCGCATATTTATAATGTTACAACCCAAGTAGTTTGACCATTACCGCTTTTTGACGGTCTTTTCTCTGTTTTCCAGGCAGTATTCTGTTTACCAAACACAGCATTCATGGCTTTTGGCACAAGTTTGTATGCAATGTTGTTACGGTCCCTAACATGCTTTGGGAGAGCCTCCTTGAGTTTTTCTTGTACACCGCGCCACGGTACCCCGTATTTTTGGAGTTTATTAATAAACTGCTCGTCAGAGTTAAATGCTTCAATTGCCGCTTCTTCGTCTGGGCTAAAACTGCTTGGTAATTTATGAGTTTCTTCTTGGCAGTTTTTTTGGGTTGATGATTTGCCAAATGGGCTGCCAAAGAAAGCCATAACAGGACCTGCTTTAACTTTACCAAAAGTACCACCCTTGTTTTTTTTAGATAATGGTATAGATATACCTGTACCACCTTTCCATAGGCTTAAACGAGTGCCACTTTTACCGAATGTTAATGGACCTAATCGAAATCTAAATCGCATATCAGTCTCTTGTATCGCCTAACATCAGCGCATTTGCGTAAGCATGGTTTGGCTGTGATAAAATCGAGCGGAGCGAGATCACAGCCAAACCAGCCAAACCATGCTTACGCAAACCCGTTGTATGTTATTGTTATGTCGGTTGTACCTATGCACTGAGTCTGTAATCTAAAAGGTGGGGAGATTTTTCTAGTAGCTCGAGTAAAACTTTAGTGGAACCCGATGGTTTTCTTTTACCTTGTTCCCATTGCCTAACGGATGATGCGCTAACATTTAGTAACTTGGCAAAAACACTTTGACTAAGACTCATATTTTTACGGATATTTTGGATTTGCTCACCAGTTAGCTGCACATCTGGTATTGTAATACCTAATGAATCAAGTTCTTTTTGCGTAAAAGAAACCTTTGCCCCTGTATTAATTATATCCTGAACTGTTTCAGAAATTGCATCTTTAATTGAATTTCTCATTTTGACACCTCTATATCAAACAATATTTTTTCATCAACAAAATGAGTGAGTTTATCTTTGTTCAAAGCCAGCAGGTCATTACCCAATTTCTTAAAATGCTGCAATTCAGAAGCACTAATATTTTCTCTTTCGTTTTTCGCAAAACCATATAAAAAAATCGCTCGATCATTTTCTCGATACACAACGATAGTTCTAAATCCCGAACTCTTCCCACTATGCGATTTTTTTACCCTAATTTTAAATAGGTGGTTGCCCAAATCTGAACTGGATAACCCCGCTTCCATATTTGCCACAGCCTCAATCAAATCCTGATCTTTCAGGTTAGATTTTTTAGACCACTTCTTAAACCATTTAGTGCAAAATACACTCATGGATTAACTATAGCACAATGTGATACAGAGGCAAATACAATTCATTAAGTCATTGTTTTTATATGATTTATAGGCATAATGCTTTAGATAAGCGGCGTTTCCTCAGACCCAACGCGTAGCGCCACAAGAGCGTAAACGCCGCTTGATCTAAATGGTTAGATTCGCCGCTTCTCTAAACTCTCCGGGCTATTAGATTCGCCGCCTCAGCGCTATGGCCATTCAATGGGCTTTTTCTTTCCTGGGCAACCCGGCCAGCACCCGTTTTTTTGCATTTCAACATGTCGCCACTGACTTCACAATCCACCATTATTTTCCTTCGGGCACAGTCGATCCCCATGATTCAAATGATCATGTTTTAACCGCTAACAAAAAAAGTGGGTGTCCTATTTGATGGTAATTTGCTGATGCATATACAGCAGAACGCGCATGAAGGGAGTTAACTGAACCCGAATCAAAATCGTGCTGACTATGTTTATGTTTGTCTTGTTTATTGTATATATAGATGTCTTCGATTACGCCAGGGTAGTGAAGATTTTCATAACGTGCTCTTTTTGTATGTCCGGGGAAAAAGAGTCCTGAAGGGAGTGCAGTGCAATAGCTAAATGAGATGCCGCTTGTTAGGCCATTTTTGGCAAATGATGAAAACCCTTAATTGCCTTAAGCTCTGCTTTTTCAGCTTCTTGAGCCTTATATAAATCACAACGCACTTGTAGGTTTAGCCAATAGTCAGCCGATACACCGAAGAACTTAGCTAGCCTTAATGCTGTGCTTGGAGTTACCCCCCTCTTTTGATTTATTAATTCATTTACCCGTTGATATGGCACATGAATAGCATCAGCCAAATCTCTCTGACTAATTTCCATTGGAACCAAAAATTCTTCCTTTAGTATTTCACCTGGGTGAGTAGGCTCTCTATGGGTTGGTATTCTCATAATTTAGTACCTCGATTAATGATAATCAGTTATTTCTACATCCATTGGACCAGCTTTGCTCCATTTGAAACAAACCCTATATTGCTCATTAATACGTATGCTAAATTCTCCTTTCCTATTACCCGAAAGGGACTCAAGGCGATTACCCGGAGGAACCTTCAGCTCCTCTAAAGTAACAACTGAATCTAGCTGATCAAGCTTTCTGAAAACCACCCGCCAAAGCGATCTTGGACATAGCTTCCTGGCATCCTTAGTATTCTTACCATTGAAGATATCCTCTGTTGCCTGATTCTTAAATGAGACTATCATTTAGACATAATAGCACGGACTCCATGCTATACAAGAAGATTCAAGCGGGCCTAACGCCCGCGCTTAACTGGCAGGCTGGAGCATTGCCCGTCCGGGTTAAAGCGCCTTGATACTCATTGAGCCTTCTCCCCAGCTTCATCCTATTTGGGTAAACTGAAAGGCGACCAAACCAACATATGCACTGCTGGTACTGGGTCTCTGACTTTTGCCAGGATCGATCACTCGACTTTATTTTGGGTCATGCGTTGTACATGAAGGCGATCCACGGCGGTAAGGCAAAAAATGACCGTATCGACTCCTTTAAAATTGCCAAACTGATGCGAGGAGGTCAATAGTTAAAGTGGGTGTCCTATTTGGCATTTGTTTCCAGGCATATGCCGCAGCACTGACCATCTTGCCCCGAAAGTGGCGTGACAGGGCTCTGACAGGAAACAGGTAGTTGCTTTTTGCCGGGTGCCATTCTGGCTGTACTGGCGGTTGTTGATCGGCGGCGTCCTGATCTGTCTAGTTAAAGTGGGTGTCCTATTTGGTGAAGACAAACATCTGATCAAGAAATTTTGTTTGAGCCCAACTTAGCGTGCCGGTATAATGCCAGCCATTCTGGCTGCATCAAACCATTGATTTAGCGTCAAAAAACAATTTCATGTAGTTGATTGTAACAATATACTTATTACCATTGTCGGTGATTTTGAAAAAATAATCTGGGTTGTGACTATTTTTTAATTTTCAGAGAAACTTCATGAAGCATTTTCAAACATTGGATGATCTGCGGGAGTATGTAAAAAATCTGCGGGAGTATATAAAAAAAGGGCAAGGTACATTTTGTGCTCGCCCAATAACTTCAGGAGGCCACCCAACGTTATATTTAGATGAATCACAAGGAACAATGGTTAACGGCATCCGAGAAAAAGATTATTTATTTTCACCTTGCAAGGGCTACGTATTGGCACATACCCAAATGGGGTTGTCATTTTCGGCACATTGGCAACATCTAAAAGGCCAGCTGAAAATGAAGGAAAAACATAACAAAGGAAAAGCAATAAATGTTTATTGGATTTTGAGTGGAGCAGATATTCCATCCGGACTCAAGTTTGTAGCTGACGAGAGAAATAAAAAACATTATTTTCTCACTGTGACCGATAAAAAAATGCCTATAGGTGAGTTGGCTGAAAAGCTGACTCGGGTTGCAAACGCTATGTCTGTAATAAGCGACGCGAGGAAAGCATTATGATTCGTTATAAATTTCCTGAAGAAAAAGAAATAATTCTTTATTATGCGAAGCTTTTGAAGGATTCGATAACAGAAAACATTATCAATAAAGGTGAAGTATCAAATTCAGATGAAGCCGCACACCTTGCAAAATTCTTTTGGCTAATGGTAGATCAGTCAGTGAAGGACATTGAACAAGGAAAAGATGCCGTTGGACACTTTGACCTTGAAGCATGGAATGAGTATATATTTGAAACAATCAGCTCCTATCTTGAAAACAATGGCTATGAGTCTGAGTGGGATGCTCACATTTAAGTTTTTCCTGGCTAAAAGTTAAAAGCAATATATAAAAAGGATGGCTGATGGCTATTTATATCGAGTATGAGGGCATTAAGGGCAACGTAACCGCTACTGGCTATAAAAACCATATTCAAGTGACATCATTGGCATTTGGTGTGCTGCGAGGCATTTCAATGGAACCTGGCAACATGAGTAATCGAGAGGCAACCTGCCCTTCACTCAGTCAAATCACTTTAAAAAAAATAATGGACAACTCTGTTGCCAGTTTTTTTAAAAAATCCGTCACAGAAGTAGCTGGAAAAAAAGTAACCATAAAATTTGTTCATACCGGTTCAGATAGTTTAATAGAGTTTATGAGCTACACATTGGATAACTGCTTGATTAGTGGCTATAGCGTTACCATTAATGACCAGGGAGAACCACAGGAAACTCTTAGCTTAAGCTTTTCCAAAATACTTTTAAGTTACATTGGCCGTGACTCCGCCAATAAATCAAATTCTCCGACCCGAGTCGGCTACGATTTATCGACGGCGAAAGTTGTGTAACTGAACGACCACTGAAAGCAGCAAAAGGCTTGTTGCTTGAAAAAAAAAAGAGACACCCATGACAAGGGCTACCTTTGTTAATGTTAAAGAAAAGCACAACAATTATCCGATGTTGCCTACTACTTCAATCACATTTTTGAATACTGTTGCCGGAAAACAGGTGTCATTAAGCCTGGAAGGCCAATATTCAGGGAACGCAGGCAGGTATAATCCTCAACACTGGGCTGATCAACATTGCAAGACTGTGAGGTTGCTTCTGTCAGCTGGGAAAATACTGTCTACAGCTGCTTATCCCAGGGGTTCGTTCATAACCGAGTTTCTGGCAGGCCTGTTTGAGTTTGTTGACCGATCCCACCAGCCCTTTAAAGGGGCTTTCAAAGTGTTTGCTGAGGTAAAGCCAGTGTCTATTTTCGATGTTTAATCGATGAAGTATGGGTGGGGCGTTGTCCGCTATCACGCCTTTTTTATCATCCCGCAGTATATGGCCTGTCCAGTCTACCAGTTCCAGATAGTCCGTTAGCCGGAAGGGCAGACCTTTGAGCATGTCTGCTTTGAGATTTCCTGCAAAAATTAGTAATTGATTGTCCTGCTGTTGGGGATGATTGGGCTGTGCGGCTTTCTCTGCCTTGTTCAGGCGTTTCTGGATACTGGTGTGGGCAGATGATGCTGGTGTTTTTGCTATGCCTGCTCTTACGGGGTTAAGGTCAACGTAAGCCATACAGGCCATCAGTGCTGATTCATCCAGTAATGCCTGGGACTTGAAGCGGCCCTCCCAGAATCGCCCAGTGCAGCCATCTTCTGCATTGGCCTGACGGGCTATGAATTCATTCAATACCCGCATGAACCAGCTGATGTCCATCAAGCGCTGACGCCATTCCCTGATGTTTTTCTCAAGCGCTTTTAATTCGGCTTTACTGAGTTTTTCACCCCGTAGAAAACGTTGGGAGAACGGTGTGCCTGAAAACAACTGGTGCCATTGCTGAATCACCTCTGTCTGGCTCCAGCTCTCAGCCTTGTCCTGATCAACATGAAACACCACATGGTAATGATTGGACATAATGGCATAAGCGCAGATATCCAGTGAAAAGATACCCGTCAGTTCCAGTAGCTTGTCTTCAATCCATTGTCGGCGATGCTCGTAGCTATTGCCTGAAATTTGATCGCTGCCGCACAGAAAGGCCCGGCGCACGCAACGGGAGACACAATGATAGTAAGGGGTAGCTTCCAAGGAGACCTGAGCATAACGGGGTTTGGGCATGGTTAACTCCTTTAACCGGCGTGATTCCTTGAGGGGATTGATGGTGGATTTGTTTGGGTGAGTTGTCAATAGTTAAAGTGGGTGTCCTATTTGGCTATCCTATTTGGCTATCCTATTTGGCTATCCTATTTGGCTATGCTATTTGGCTATGCTAAAAGCAAAACCAAATGGTGGTAACCCTATAGTTCCTTTCGTTTTACTCAAAGGCACTTGGCTCGAAAAAAATGGCTTTGTCATTGGTTTACCTATCCGTGTTCAAGTTGAAAATCAACGGTTAATTATTACTCCGCGCACATAAGTTTTGAATTTTTATTTTTTTGAAGCAGGCTTCGTTGCTCGAAGCTTGCTTCTTTTTTACTGGCCTAACGTTCCAATAAGCAGCGCGTTTTTTGCGTCTGCTTTATTGGCTTGTTAGCACACGATCAGTGCCGAAACCGCGTAAAGAGTCCAACCTCAGAAAAACTAAAATGGGCTGGCTTATTTATAAAATGTACCCTTTCCGCCGAAATAGGTCGCATAATCATTTTTCGCTACTTTCTTTTGACGACTAGAAGAGTGTTATATTTCAATTTTATCTGGTTTACCCGGTAATTTAGTAATTTTTGACACCATACCGCAATGATCAACCTTTGGATTGACATAAATATGGCCAACGGCTACCTTATCCAAGGTCACTTTTGTTCTACCGATAATCAGATCTACTACCTTATATGTGCAGCCCGCTAAACATTTATGAATTGGCGCGCCTTTCGTGATGTTTTTTTGATGCGCGACCCAATGAGCGCAACCTGTTCCTCTGATTGGCGTCCACACATTCCCCCCTTTATACCAGACGAAACATTTTCTTGGTTCAATGTCGTTTGGCAATAACTTTTCAGCCTGTTGCTGTCCAGTTTCACACCGCTGACAATATTTCTTTCCATTTACTTCAATCGTCGCACTCAAACCGGGATGGTGTATGCATTTACCTTGAATTGCCATTATTAACTTCCTATTTATTATTTGTATTTATTCAGATTTTTGTAAAGAAAAGAGTGCCTTTTTAATGGCATTTTTTGCTCTGCTCGAAGCTGTCTCTTCATAAAGTAATTCATCAAACTCTATCGGCGGTCGCGCAGCGTAATAACGAGCTAAAATTTCATGCAAGGTCCATTTTCCGGGTTCTAGCTGATAATTTGCATATCGTTGTTTTCGCAATTCATCTGGCGAAAGTGTCAACATATCATTTAATGCTTGTGCCAAAACTTGGCGCTGATCGTCAGTTTCAATTTGGCGTTCTGCTTCATCAAAAAACGCAACGATGACATTATCACTATAGGCGGGAGAAATACCGGGACCAAGTGTAATGCTATGATTTGAACATCCGAATATGAATATACAAAAGGCCAAAACAAATATTCGCAAAAAATAACAATACAAACTATTTCCGAGTTTTATATAAACCATTTTTCAACTCTCTTTTTAGATTTCTGGAATTTTAATATTTCCCTAACTAAAGTTGGGGCACACAGTTTAGACTAATATAAAATTAGAGCCAAACATTCTATTTTATGCACGATGTTCCTTCAAGTGCTAACGCCAAGCTAACTGGCGCAGGGCTTTCCAGTGGAAGTTCAAAAGTGAGCCATTCTCTACGCACCAGCCTAAATTTAAAAGTGAGCAAAACCCCTGCGTCCTAGTTTAGCGCATGGTTATGTGCTGATACTGCTTTAAACTACCGTACTTGGGTGCCTCTGTGAACTTGCCTTGATTGTTTTATGATCTCTCAGTTGACACCAAGATTTAAACATGAAACTGGTGAACTCCGCGATACCACCTATCCAAAAGGGTTGGCGAAGTTGGTTCATTTTGGTGTGCTACATCTCTTTTTGATATCACTATCCGCGCACTAAACCAAAATTAATATCCACTATATTTTATTTTCCCTTTTATTTCATGTTTGCACATAACGCCTAAAATCAGCGGCAGTTTAAAGGGGCACGTTTTTGCATAAGCAAAAAAAGTGACGCTTTAAACTGTCCGCTGGATTTTTTTGTTAGGTGCATTAATATTTTTGAAAGCTATCAAGTGGCAATCCCTGCTCTCCTGATATTTTAAGTATGTTACAAATAATCTCAAAATATTGAGGCTGTATCCCTTCGATTTCTTTATGTTTTCCGTGATCATTTAACGACCGAATTGTTTTAAAACTATCCCATTCGTCTCTTTGGGCAATAATTTCATTAACCTCATGGTGCTTAGTGCAGCCGTGATCACGAAATATTTTTATATACTCATTGATTTCGCTAGTCTCATTTAATGAGAGAGACTTACCTCTAATTACCGATTCTGAAACCTCTTTTTTACTGGAATATTCTCGGTAAAGCATTACCATCTTGCTGAATTTATCCGCGCCACTGGAAACTAATAATTGTAAATCCTGCCATGATAGTTTCGTGATATTAGTAATATGAATAGTGCTTCTTCTGCCTTTTCTATTCGAAACTTGAACGACTTCATTGACACTAAAATTTGCCATTTCTATATAAAGACTTACATCATACTCAATTTTCATAACCACCTCTAATTTAGCTAGAACTCAGCACCTAACGCCAAGCGTAAGGGGTGCAATAAATAGGCGCTTTTTTTGCTCTGCAAAAAATGTGACGATTTATGGAATCCCTCTTGACGCACTTGTTATATTTTCTTTGCTCGGACTTCATTTAAGTAAATAGACCCTTTAGCCAGTCAAATGTTAAGACAGTAGTAAAAATCTTTAATGTAACTAATACTATAAACCCTAAAACTAAAGCTACTTTAATCTTTTTGCTTTTAATATTATTCCAAAATAACAACTTAGCTTTAACTTCACTCTTTACTTCATTAATAGCTTCTTTCATCATGGACTCGTTTATATAATAATTACTCAAATTTAGATAATATTAAACAAAAATATAACAGTTAATGGCCACCTCCGAGGGGGATAACCCCGCTCAAAAATCCACCGATTTCTCCGCCAGTTGTTATTGATTCTGCCAAATACTCCAATAAACCCATCGAATAATCAACTACTTATCACGGTATGATTTTCGCTGTGGGCGCACAACATACAACCCCACGCGGGATATTGAGCGGGCAAATAAGACATTTTGGGGATATCACACGAGGTGTTTTCAATACAAGATTGTTTATCTTGTATACAAATCTATTATTCACAATACTCAAAAATCAATAATATTCAATTGGGTATATTGATTTTCTGAGAACTTACCTTTCATGGAATATTAAGGCGTGCCCAGGATATTGAATGTAGAAATACCCCAAAGTCGGAAAATATTCCGTTTACGACGGTGGGTAAATAATAAATTCTGTATAAAATACCAGCACTATTTAATGTGAAAAAACCAGCGGTAATATTACCTTTTCGAAGTGGTGCATCTTTCAATGTGAATTAACGGCTTTGGAGCAGACATTGGGCAGCCTAACTTTATGTATTTTTGATTTATTTATGAACAGAATGATTGTTAAATTTGACCGGCGTTGCCTGCGATAATTGCTGTTTGTAATGGAGGTTCTATTTTGTCAGGAAAAACCCGCCTAAACCGGCTCGATGTATTCCACCATCAACTGGGCACTGCGCCTGCCATTAAATTCATTGATATCCAGTCGATAGGCCAGTTCCACCTGCTTCACGTCTACTGGCCAGTCGTCATCCACAGTATTAAAGGCAATGGCGTCAATCACCTGCTGACTCCCCGCAGGCCGCAGCACCAGTTTCAGGTGTTTTTCACCGACGATACGCCGACTCACCAGTTCAAACACGCCATCGAACAGCGGTTCGGGAAAAGCCTGCCCCCAGGGGCCACCGGCACGCAGGGTTTCTGCCAGTTCCAGATTCAGTTCATTGTCGCTCAACTCGCCATCACTGAGAATTTCCCGACGCAGGTCTTCAGCGTCCAGATGACGACGCACTTCCCCATCAAAGGCTTCCTGAAAACGATCAAAATCTTCCGCTGCCAGACTCAGTCCGGCTGCCATGGCGTGGCCACCAAACTTGCTCAACAAACCCGGATGGCGGGTTGCCACTGCGTCCAGTGCATCACGCACATGCAGGCCGGGTACGGAGCGCGCGGAGCCTTTGAGACTGCCATCGTCGGCCTGGGCAAAAATAATCACTGGCCGATGCAGCCGGTCTTTGATGCGCGAAGCCAGAATGCCGATAACCCCCTGGTGCCAGTGGGGCTCAAACAGGCACAGGCCTGTGGGTAATTCTTCGTTCTTTCCCGTGGAGACATCCAGCTCCATTTCATCCAGAATGAGCATGGCTTCTGCTTTCATTTCACTTTCAATCTGCCGACGTTCGTGATTGAGGCCATCAAGACGCTGCGCCAGTTCAGTGGCGCGGGTCGGGTCATCCGTCAGCAGTAATTCAATCCCCAGTGACATGTCATCCAGCCGACCGGCGGCATTGAGTCGCGGGCCCAGTGCAAAACCCAAATCCGGGGCAGCCAGGGTGGACGGGTTGCGTTTTGCCACAGAGATCAGCGCCGAAATACCCGCTGAGCATTTCCCGGCACGAATACGCGCCAGCCCCTGCCCCACCAGAATACGGTTATTGTGATCCAGTGGCACCACATCGGCTACCGTGCCCAATGCGACCAGATCCAGCAGTTCAGCCAGATTGGGACCGGATTCATTGCCAAAAACGCCCTGCTTCCGTAATTCCGCACGCACCGCCAGCATCACATAAAAAATCACCCCGACACCGGCCAGGTTTTTGCTGGGAAATTCATCTCCCTGTTGATTGGGATTCACAATGGCCGCTGCCGCAGGCAGTTCGTTACCCTGTAAATGATGGTCTGTGACCAGTACACGAATGCCGCGCTCGTTGGCCGCAGCCACGCCGTCAATACTGGAAATGCCATTGTCCACGGTCACAATTAAATCAGGAATGAAATCGGGATTGCGCTCTGCCGCCACGGCAACAATTTCCGGTGTCAGCCCGTAACCGTATTCAAAACGATTCGGTACCAGATAATCCACCTGCGTTGCGCCCAGCATGCGCAGTGCGCGCACGGCCAGCGCCGAGCTGGTGGCACCATCGCAATCAAAATCCCCAACAATAAGGATGCGTTGTTGTGACATCACCGCCCCGGCCAGTAACTCTGCCGCTGACTCAACACCTTTTAACTGATCCAGCGGCAACAGATGAGCGAGACCTCGCTCCAATTGCTGCACAGACTGAATACCTCGCCGGACATAAATACTCGCCAGCACAGGGTGCAGGCCAGTGTCGGCCAAAACAGCCGTGCTGCCATCAGGGCGGCGATTAATCGTAATGCTCATGGTGTGCCTTTGAGAATCATCGGGTGGAAGGGTTTTTGTGCCCAGAAAAAAGGCCTGAACCTTTGACCGGTCAAGCCTTTTTTCGTGGCACAGTGCCAGGAATGCCGGGAAAGCAACTTACTCTGTACGGCTTGTCACTTCCAGCAGATGATAACCAAATTGGGTTTTAACCGGGCCTTGCACTGTATTGAGGTCAGCACTGAAAACCACCTGATCAAATTCCGGCACCATTTGACCCGGGCCGAAAGAGCCCAGATCACCGCCCTGTGCGCCCGAAGGGCAACTGGAATGTTCTTTTGCGACACCACCAAAATCGGCACCGCCTTCAATTTCATCCTTCAATTTCTGACATTGTTCTTCACTGGACACCAGAATGTGTCGCGCTGTTGCTGTTGCCATGATGCTCTCCACTGTTTGAATTGTCGTAAAATACCCGGTGCAAAATAAATGCACCCGATAGATTTCGCGCAGTATAACAGAGCCGGACTGACCGAAAAATGGTGGGACGACAATAATAACAACCGCAAAGAGCGCAATGGTTTCTGTTTTTTAACGATCTTTGTGTTCAGTATTTCAGCTTCCTCATATGTAGGGTGGGCACGCCGTTTGTGCCCACGAGTTGCAGGAAACCTTTGCAGTTACCTGTTTCTCGACTACGAGCACAGTGTCATAAAACCCAACGCGAAGGTGCTAAAGAACGCAGGGACCCACAGCATTTTAGGGTTTTTATATTTTTGCCCGCTATCCTCATCACCCTTTGCGCTCTCTGCGTCTTCGCGCCTTTGCGTTGGGGTTTCATTATTCAGGCCCAGCCAGCATTTGTATGAAAACAGGGTGATCTTACATTCACATATTCGCTGTTCACGCACCGCACTACGAATAAGGCGAACCCCAAACGGGATTCGCCTCACGAACTTCAACTATGGAATAGCAATCAGACTTGCATTTCCCTGTTTGCGACAAATGGATCAGTACATTTTTTATTTGTCCACAGCACGAGGCAGAATGTTGTCACCCTTACCTGCTTTAGGATCAGCATCAGGACTGTTGATCAGCACGCTAATGGCACCGGTCAACGCCGCACTCATGGTGTGATCCACAATCGCATTCGCTGTTGTTCTGCCTTCCGGTGATACGATATCAACACTCACTGCTTCAGAAACGGCGACGCCATAGGTAGCCATATCGTAAAGTATGTTTTTGGGGCTGCCGTTAAGGAAAACGCGATCCCAGATACCGGCAATAGGATGCAAGGCAATCGGGTTGTTGATATTGGCGTTAACAAAATGGAAGCGCACACGTTCGCCGGGTTTGGCAGCCAGTGTCAGGGAAGCATCCGGGTCATGCACCGGATCATAATGGAACATACGACCGTTGATCAGCGAACCGGTGGAGCCTTCGTTTTTCAACATGGCTTTGTAGTTGTCGGCATCCGGGAAGTATTGCCCCTGAATCAGCACGTATTCACGATCAGGTTTTGGAAAATCCTTGGTATAACCTTCTTTAGGATCAACAATAATCACGCCATACATGCCCCGTGCAATATGCTGCGCCATCACACTGGCACCACAATGGTACATCCAGACCCCTGGACGCCGGGCTTCAAACTTGAAGTGTTTGGTTTCACCGGGTTTGACCGGTGCAAACTCTTCCAACACATGAACTTCTGCTGCATGGAAATCCATGGAGTGGGATTCTTTGTTGGTTTTGGGGTTGATGAGTTTGAAATCAATAATATCACCTTCGGTCACGCGTACGACTTTACCGGGAATCGCGCCATCAAAAGTCCACGCCTTGTACATAGTGCCTTTGTTGTCGATCTGCACTGTGGTTTCTTTCGCGGTCATGGTGACATGTACCGTTTTGGCTTGCACGACTTGCGCGCCTACCAGACCAATGGTCAATGCCATGGCACTTATGGGTAGTTTGTTAAACATGGTTACTCTCCCTTTTTCAGTTAGAAGCGTGGTTGAAACTAAAACCACTTTTTAAAAAAGCAGCATCCTGGCCAAAATACTCAATCCTCCATTAATCATTTCACCCGCCTATGCGTATTACTGGCTTTTTGCTGTCAGCCGTTAACCGCATTGGCAGAGTTTTCTCAGATACTTGACCAGGTCATGAATTTCATCGTCGCTCAGACTGTTACGCCAAGGTGGCATCAGCACAGATTTATCAATTGCCAGCCCACCTTCTTTAATCACTTTAAAAAGGTCAGCATCGCTGCGCCCCCCCATTGCCTTGGCACTGGTATGATCACGCGGTTGTACGGACATATCCTGCACATTGAGTCCCATGCCATCACCCGTCATACCGTGGCATTGCCAGCAATAGTTTTTGTAATTATCTTCGGCGTCATCCGACCATGCTGCTGAGGACAACATCAATAAAGACACGAACAAAGTCAGGAATAATTTATTTTTTCTCATCCCAGTTCTCCTTTGCCAGTGCTTGCAGATACTGCACAATTTTTTGAATATTCGGTGCCGAAACATGTCTATTGGGCATGGGTGTTTTGGGATTCCATGCTTGTGGATCAGTGATAAAACTGACCAGATAATCCGCCTGATAACGTTTGGCTGCGGTGTAAACTTCCGGCCCGGAAAGACCACCGTAACCCGGCTCAATCTCATGGCAGGCCATGCAGCCGTTAAATTTGTCAAACACCATTTCACCAAAGCTGACAGAAATACTGCCGCCCTTAAAAACAGCCGTACCCATCATTTCTGCTGATGATTTGAGTTTCATCAAAGCTTCGGTGACTTCTTCTGCGTCAGAGGGAGACAAGGCCGGATGTGACATCAACGTTGTCGTATCGACCATGTCGCGCTTTTTTCCCGGCTGAGTGTGCTGGATGGGATGATGTCCAGCAGGCCGAATGCGACGTGGTTTAACCAGCCATTTTTCCAACCACTCAGCATTGTATTTGGAACCGGCATAAAACAAATCCGGCCCTTTACGCTGCCACAGTTCCTGTACGCTTTGCGCAGCAGGACCGCTGATTTCATGACAGCTCACACATCTTTTTTGCAGTATGAGCATGCCATCATCGGCTAAAGCTGCATTAGCAACAGTGAGCGCAACAAATAAAAAAAGATATTTCATGTTATGCCTCTAATCCCTGTGCCGACGCCGTTCACGGGCCAGAGGTGTACCTTTAAAGCGTGGATTTTCAAACAGGCCATAACCTTTTTTCATGGCTTCACTGAAGAAAAAGTCCGGGTCATAATCAATATCTTTCCACACATACCAATCGTCCATGGGGGTGCCTGCATATTCCATGACAGTAATGGGACCACCAGGGTGTTTGCCTCCGGCAGTGACGTGTTTGTCTACATGGTCATGAAAAATAAAACGACCTTCATCCTGGTTGGCCTCGATGATGACGTCATACCGTTCACCAGGACCGATAAGTACGGTGTCAACGTGATAAGGGGTAGGTATCGGCAACCCATCTTTGTGAGTGATAAGCATGTCGTGGCCATGCGAATGCAAGGTATGTATCGCACCACCCGCGCCATAAAAGCGCACTCGTACAACATCACCGGTTTCAAAACGTATTGGCTGAGTTAACGGGAAAGATTTGGCATTGACTGAAAAATAATCCTCAACATCATAAGGCGTGGCACCTTGACCAAATTTGTCCGCATTTTCACTTTCCCAGGTGGAAAGCATCATGATCACCTCTTTGGTGACTCGTTTTTCGATGGGCAACGGGTCTTTAGGGGCAACAATCAACGGACCCCACATCCCTCGGATACCCACATGCTCGTTAACATTGACATGGCAGTGATACCAAAGACTGCCGATACGGTCGGCCTTGAATTTATAGGTGTAGGTATCACCGGGTTTGATGGGTTTCTGAGTAACACCCGGTACACCATCGCTACGCCAGCTGCCGGTTTGCAACACGCCGTGCCAGTGGACAGTGTGCGTCAGCGTGGTGTTATTGGTCACATGGATAACCACATCATCACCTTCCTGAACATGAATCAACGGACCGGGTACCTGGCCATTAAAAGCGAAAACTTTGTATTTCAGATCAGGAGCGACATCAATCACCATTTCGTCGATGGTCATGGACATTTCACGTTTGGCTGCCAGTGCAAAACTGCCAAACCCCAACACAAAACTCAGTAAAAGCAGACAAACGATCTGTCGAATTTTGTGCGAGCTGCTGAATCTCAAATCACTCATGGGTGCTCCCTCCAAGCTCAAATACTCTGCGTAACAGTCAACAATTTCATTAACATGTAAATGTTATGCATTTTTATGTGAGCAACAACCATTTGTCAAGCATGGATTTTTTAATCTGTTTTTTATTGAGCCCAAGTAATTAATATAAATAGAAAATATCTTTTTATTAGCGGATGCTGTGCACTCAAATGCTGACTGAAGCTTGCGCAATATCAGAAGCTCTCGGGGAATCATTCCAGTGATTGGGAAGTTATGTTGTCGTACTACTAGCAAGTGGTCTGTTATAAACGCAGAGAGCGCAAAGGCGCAGAGGACGCAAAGTTTTTAGTGTTTTCTCTGCGTCTTTGCACCTGCTGCATAGCCATCAGGCTAAACCAGGTAGGGTGGAACAAGCGTAGCGGTTCCACCAAACGGGAAAGGGAGCTGTTCAAGGTTCGCTCAGTTATCGATGTTGACTCGCCATTTGCCGGTGAGCATTGCTGCAATAAGAGCTTTTTTCTCCTGTGTCAGGCCATAGATTTTTTATTGCAGGGTGTTTTTTTGTCAGTGGTCGTGAGCACAGAGGCGATTTATGGTTCCTTACTTCAGCATATCAGGTGGAACCGCTGCGCTTGTTCCACCCTACAGTCGGAGGCCTGCGTAACATCTGTTAATTAATACCCTCAACGGTGAATTCATCCGCAGTATCCACACCAATAAAAAGTCATTGGCCGCCTCCTCCACTCACTTCAACACAAATTCCCCGACTACGGGTACAAGCGGTATAATCCACCTTCACATACCGCCCCTGGTGAGCAAAGCCACGACCCAATGAGTAAAAACCAATGACCATCCCAAAAAAACAACGCGAGTTTATTTCCCTCAATATTGCCGTCCTCACCGTATCCGACACTCGCACAGAAGCCGAAGACACCTCGGGCAAAGTACTGGTCAAGCGACTGGAAGACGCGGGTCATCAATTGGCCGAAAAGGCCATTACGCCCGACGATATTTATCAAATCCGCGCTGTCGTTTCACGCTGGATTGCTGATCCTGAAATACACGTAGTGATCAGTACCGGTGGTACGGGTGTAACCGGTCGTGACGGTACTCCGGAAGCTTTCCATCCCCTGCTTGATAAAGAAATTGAAGGCTTTGGTGAAATGTTTCGGATGATTTCTTTTGATGAGATCAAAACATCCGCATTGCAATCCCGTGCCCTGGCTGGCGTCAGCAATGGCACATATTTGTTCTGCCTGCCCGGCTCTTCCGGTGCCTGTAAAACCGGCTGGGACAACATTATCAAGGATCAACTGGACCACCGCACTGCACCCTGCAATCTGGCGATGTTGATTCCACGACTGAAAGAACGCTAAGGCATGGAATCTGTTTCAATCGAAGTGGTTTTCTATATTCTGGAAGCCATTGCCGCACTGGGTCTGCTTGCTGTTATTTTCTTTTTCTGGAAGCAGTCCCGTAAAAACAAACATCAGCGCCATGCCCACAAAGTGGTGGATTCTTTGGGGGTAAAATATTTGCGCAATGTGGTATTGCCGGACGGTATCGACGGACTGGTATTCATTGACTATTTACTGTTAGTCCCCGGCGGGTTTGTGGTATTGGACACACAACACAGTGAGGGCCATTTATTCGGTGGTGAAACAATCGATCAGTGGTCACAGGTCATCAACAATAAAACGTACAAATTCAATAATCCGTTGTATGACAATCAACGAGCCTGTCAGGCGATACAGTGGAATTTGCAACACACGATTAAAGCGGAAAATTCACCGGCTGATACATACTTGCAGATACATGGCTGGGTGGCATTTTCCAGCGCGGGAAATTTCCCCAAAGGCATTCCGGCACAGGTCAGCATGGTTGATGAACTGAAAAATAACCTTGCGCCATTAATTAACAAAAACAACAGCATTGATGAGCATTTACAAAAAACCTGGCAGGCTTTACATCAACTTTCCATCACGACTCAGGCAGAAAATAAACCCTAGAGCATGTCGTTAATTAAAACTGATATTACGCAGGCCTTATATGTGAATTAAGCGCTAAAAATATCTGTTTTAAGAATCACCGGGTATTTAACGCAGAGGACGCAAAGTTTTTAGTGTTTTTCTCTGCGTCCTTTGCGCCTCTGCGTTTATAACACACCCCTTGTCAGTACCACGACAACATAACCTCCCACTACCACCGGAACGATTGTCCAAGTGCTTCTGATAGTGCTCAAGGCTTCAGTCAGAATACAAGTTGTAGCGTCATGTAAAAACCGTCAGTCGTTGATCCATTATTCGAGTGCGTAACATCTGTTAATAACATTGCATTCACACTATTGGTTAAATTGTGTTCACCCCCATATCCCGGTAAATCACGAAAGCGACAGACCGCCTTATTTTTAATATAATCAAAGAGTTAAACCCTATACTTCACAAGTTAAAGAGTATTTGCAATATCAGCAATCGCTTAACAACCCCACGCCACGCTTGACAGTGTTGTCAGTGATGCCCATATTCCGGTGAGCGGTGTCCGTCAGGTTTTTATCACCGCTGCCACTATCAATAAGAACAAGCAAGATAAGCGGCTCGTAAAAACAATATTTATCAAACAGGTCTGCCATGATAAAAAAAGTGCTCATCGCCAATCGCGGTGAAATTGCGGTACGCATTGCCCGCGCCTGCACCGAGCTGGGCATCCAGTCTGTTGCTATTTACACCGATGCTGATCGTTATTCCCTGCATGTAAAAAAAGCAGATGAAGCCTATAACCTCGGCCCGGACTCTGTTTCCGGTTATCTGAATGTACATCGCATCGTCAATCTGGCCACGGCCACGGGTTGTGACGCCTTGCACCCCGGCTATGGCTTCCTTTCAGAAAACCCTCTACTCGCTGAAGCCTGCGAAAAACGCGACATCCGTTTTATCGGCCCCAGCGCCGCCATAATCCGCCAGTTGGGAGACAAACTGCAAGCCCGCGCCGCAATGATCAAAGCCGGTATACCCATCACTCCCGGCAGTGAAGACAATGTGGAATCGGTGCAGGAGGCATTGATCATTGCGGAAAAAATCGGTTATCCGGTGATGCTGAAAGCCACCAATGGGGGCGGTGGCCGAGGTATCCGTCGCTGTGCGGATGCCGATGAGCTTAATCGCAGTTATGACCGGGTGGTCTCTGAAGTCAGCAAAACCTTTGGCAATGCCGAAGTGTTCCTGGAAAAGTGTATCGACAATCCACGCCACATCGAAGTACAAGTATTGGGTGACCAGCATGGCAAAGTGATCCATCTGTTTGAACGGGACTGTTCCATTCAGCGTCGCCATCAAAAACTGATCGAAATCGCTCCTTCACCACAGCTCAGCGAAGAGCAGCGCAAATACATCGGCAAGCTGGCGGTGACTGCTGCCAAATCTGTGGGCTACACCAATGCAGGTACTGTGGAATTCCTGTTAGCCCAAGACGATTCATTTTATTTCATGGAGGTCAACACCCGCCTGCAAGTGGAGCACACCATTACCGAACAAATCACCGGCATCGACATCGTGCAGGAACAGATTCGTATCGCTGCTGGCCTGAAGCTGCGCTACAACCAGCGCGATGTAAAACGCCGTGGTTATGCCATGGAGTTTCGCATTAACGCCGAAGATCCCAAAAATGATTTTTTGCCCAGCTTTGGTCGCGTGACCCGGTATTATGCCCCCGGCGGTCCCGGTGTGCGCACCGACGCGGCTATTTACACCGGTTACGACATTCCGCCCTATTATGATTCCATGTGCGCCAAACTCATCGTCTGGGCGCTGGACTGGGACTCATTAATTGACCGTGCCAATCGTGCATTGAAAGACATCGGCGTTTATGGCGTCAAGACGACGATTCCGTATCAGCTGGAAATTCTGAAATCACCGCATTTTCAGTCAGGCAAATTCGATACATCGTTTGTTGAATCCCACCCGGAGTTAATCAATTATTCAGTGCATCGCTCATCACGCCGACTGGCGGCAGCCCTCGGGGCTGCAATGGCAGCGCACATGGGCTTGTAACAATGGTCCTGTAATCATTTGCGACCATAAAACTCACCACTGACTCACAGGGAAACCTATGTCAAAAGTCTACATTACCGATACCATCCTGCGCGATGCGCACCAGTCATTACTGGCCACACGTATGCGCACGGAAGACATGCTGCCTGTTTGTGACAAACTGGATGCCATTGGCTTTTGGTCGCTGGAAATGTGGGGCGGAGCTACCTTTGATGCCTGCATTCGTTTTCTGAAAGAAGACCCCTGGGAGCGTCTGCGCCAATTACGCGAAGCCTTGCCCAACACACGACTGCAAATGTTGTTACGTGGGCAAAACCTGCTGGGCTATCGTCACTACTCCGATGATGTGGTGCGCGCCTTTGTGGCATGCGCTGCGAAAAATGGCATTGATGTATTTCGTATTTTTGATGCACTCAACGACGTGCGTAACTTGCAGGTTTCCATTGAAGCCGTCAAAAAAGCCAACAAACATGCCCAGGGTGCCATCAGCTATACCATCAGCCCGGTACATTCCACGGCGCAATATGTCGAAATGGCCGTCACTCTGCAAAAAATGGGTTGCGACAGCATCGCCATTAAAGACATGGCGGGCTTACTGACACCCTCAGCCACCGCTGAACTGGTGAAAGCGCTGGTGGATGCACTGGATGTCCCTGTACACCTGCACTCACATGCAACAGCCGGACTGGCCAGCATGTGTCAACTGAAAGCCATCGAAAATGGCTGCCGTCACATCGACACGGCTATTTCTTCGCTTTCCGGCGGCACCAGCCACCCACCGACAGAAAGCATGGTCGCCGCATTGCGTGATACCGAATACGACAGCAAACTCGATTTATCCGCATTACAGGACATCGGTTTTTATTTTCACGAGATACGAAAAAAATATCATCAGTTTGAAAGTGAATTCACCGGACTCGACACCCGCGTACAAAACAATCAGGTGCCCGGTGGAATGATTTCCAACCTCTCCAACCAGCTCAAGGAGCAGGGTGCGCTGGAGCACATGAACGCTGTACTGGAAGAAATTCCCCGCGTACGTGCCGACCTGGGTTACCCGCCACTGGTCACACCCACCTCACAAATCGTCGGCACCCAGGCATTACTCAACGTACTATCTGAATCCCGCTACCAAACCATTACTAACGAGGTAAAGCTCTACCTGCAAGGCAAATACGGAAAACCACCCGCGAAAGTAAACACCAATGTACGTCGGCAGGCTATCGGTAATGAAAGCGTCATCACCTGTCGTCCCGCAGATTTACTGACACCGGAAATGGCGCGTTTGCGCAGTGATATTGGTGAAATTGCCGAATCGGATGAAGACGTATTGACCTACGCCATGTTCCCTGACATTGGCCAGGAATTTCTGGAACAACGCCGCGATGGCACGCTGGAGCCGGAAGCACTCGAACCACCACCGGGGGGTTCACAAGATTACTGTGTGGCCGCCACAGAATTCAATGTCAGCTTACACGGCGAAACCTATCACATTAAAGTCACCGGTACCGGCCATAAAATGCAGGAAAAACGGGCTTTTTATATCAACGTGGATGGCACACCGGAAGAAGTGATGGTCGAATCCCTGGATGCTGTATTCACCAATGGTGGCACTGACGCACCACAAACCAGTGACAGCAAAGGCAGCAGCCGCCTGAAAGCCACGGCACCCGGCCATGTCACCACATCAATGCCAGGCATTATCGTTGAGGTTCTGGTTGTCGAGGGTGATCAGGTATCTGCGGGTGATCCCATTCTGGTGACCGAAGCCATGAAAATGGAAACCGAAGTTCAGGCACCCATTGCAGGCACAATCAAAGCCGTTCACGTACAAAAAGGTGATAGCGTCAATCCGGACGAAGCATTAGTGGAAATTGAATGACTGAGTATTTGATACGAAATTTGTAACGACGCAGAGAACGCAAAGCATTTTGTTTTCTTTGCGCTCTCTGCGTCTCTGCGACCTCTGCGTTAACAACACTGAGTTTATCAATACCACCACAACTGGCTTACACAACAGAAGCCAGGGGGTTATGTGTCACATAATTATTGTGCGCGTTTAACCCGACGTTTTTTCCTGCCCTTGCTCTTTTTAGCTATTTTACGGTCGTAAGTTTTTTGCCATTTTGACAGGAAAGCAGCAACGGCTTTTTCCTTTGCTTCTTCCAGTTTTCGCTCAACTTCAGCCAGTTTTACAGATTCCTTTAATGACTTTTCTGCTTCATGCGCCTTGGCCTTGCTTGCCATCAATGCAACTCTTGCCTTTTTCGCTGCATTTTTAGCCGTAACAGCAGCACGCTTGGCAGCAGCCGTTTTTTTGCGTGAAGCTGCATGCATTGCCTTTTCAATTTTACCGGTGGCGACTTCCAGTGTCTCTTCAGCAGCAACAACCTTTGCTCCCAGTTTTTCTGCTTTGTCTAAAGCAGCACTAACCACTTTTAAAGTTCTTTCATGGGCTTTGCTCAGCGGCTTTGAAGCAACGACTCGTTCCGGACTGCGTTTTACAGTACGGCGTTTCGCTTTTACCTTTGTTTTTTTCTTTTTGACCATGTTTTTCTCCTCAGAGGGAATCAATTAACTATCAAATAGAGTGACAAACAGTTGCTGTGCAAAAATCATACACATGACCAAGTGTATCTTTTTTTTATTGAATAACAAGTAAAATATGGATTAAGCGTTAAATGTGAATTAAGGACTAAATTATCCTGTTTTCATGTGTATGCTGGTTGGGCCTGAATAATGAAAATCCAACGCAAAGGCGCAAAGATGCAGAGAGCGCAAAGGGTTATGAAAATAACGAGAAAATAGAGATAAAAAAATCTCAAATGCTGTGAATTTCTGTGTTCTTTGCATCTTCGCGCCTTTTGCGTTGGATTTTATGATGCTGTGATTCATGACCGAAGAACAGCCTGTTCCAGCGAATGTAAACCAATGACTTTAGCGCTTAATTCATATTAAAATGCTCAAATTTGCCAACAGCAGATATTCTAGAAGTGCTTATTGATGCATGAGCATTTGTGAATACTCATCAAGTTTGTCCAGCAGCGCCAATTGTGCAGCACTCAATTTTCCATTGGTCCGTAATTCCGTAATACATGCATTGTACTCATCAAAACCAATACCGGCCCCAGGACTTGTGCCCATCAATCGTGCCATACGAAATTCTTCCCAACGGTTTTTTTCAACATCATTCAGTGTATCCGGGTAATTCCTGGCACGATAACGAAATAACATTTCCGCAAGACGTGCGTCTTTAAAAGGAAGGTCCAGATCCGCCAGGTTTTCAGGTGCTGTATTGAGAATTTTTTCCATGCACACCCGGTCGTCATTGGAAAAAAATCCGCCACTGTAAAGCATAAAGTCGGGATCAGTGATGGCTGCAAATACCGGACTGCGATAAATTTCCTGCAACTTTTTAATAAATAGGGGTTGTGCCGACAATTGATCGAGATATTGTTGTGCCCGTTGCGGATCAAGTTGCCAACGTGTCGCCGCATCCGCCGTGAGTGTCTTTGCAGGAACCACCACCGGGCTTCTGTTAATGTGAATGGTTTTAACCGGTAATCGAACATCACCGTCAAGAAGCTCATCCTGGCGGGTAAACAGGCGGTCTTTCAATTCATTTTCAGTCAGCGAAAAAAACCGGGCAGGGTCAATGCGCAAGTCATAAACGATAATTTCGTTTTTATTCGTCGGGTGTTGTGCCAATGGTGCCACAAGACTGATGCAACCGTGTTCGGCCGGATACATAGATGAGACATGCAGCACGGGTGTGGGCTGGAACACATTTAGCTGTTGTGCTATTGCCTGTTTGGAACGATGTGTAAAAACATAATGATATAATCTGGGTTGTTTTTCGCGAATCAGGCGCGCCAGGGCAATGGTTGCCAATACATCCGATACGGCATCATGTGCAGCGTCATGCGAAATGCCATTGGCTGCGGTCAGCTGTTCCAGCCTAAAGCTGGTTTTTCCATTGTCATGTGTTGGCCAAACTATGCCTTCCGGTCGCAAAGCATGGGTGAGTCGCGCCACATCGATAATATCCCAGCGTGAATTTCCGTTTTGCCATTCCCGTGCATAGGCGTCATAAAAATTACGGTACAGGGTAAAACGTGTTACTTCATCGTCAAAACGCAGATTATTGTAACCCACCACACAGGTATTGGGCTGGGAAAATTCATCATGAATCTGCCGGATAAACTCTGTTTCAGGCACCCCCTCTGCCAGCGCTTGCTGTGGGGTGATACCGGTGACCAGACAGGCTTTTGGATGAGGCAGGAAATCATTGGCCGGTTTGCAAAAAACATTTAAAGGCTCACCGATAACATTCAATTCAAGGTCAGTGCGGATGCCTGCGAACTGCACGGGACGATCACGACGTGGATCAACACCAAAGGTTTCATAATCGTGCCAATAGAGGCTGGGGGGGTTGTCGTTTTGCTGTCGGCTTGAGCGAGTTATTGCCATCGTATGATTTTTCACACCTGTTCAGAAAATATGTGGAAAATATATCGGAAATTGTTTTTGCTGGCAATTTTCTGCGCGGTTCAAATATGCGCCACTTTATTGAAATAGAGAGCAATATTTCAGACAAAAATGACCGCAAAGAACATAAAGAGAAACACTAAAGCTTTTAGTTTTTTACGTTTTTCAGCCTATGTATTATCGCGTGCTTACCTATTTTTAAGGGAAGCATTCTGGAGCGCACAAAAAACCTGCCTTTTTATTTCCTATTTATTAAACTCGCTTATCAATTTCGTTCGAGTTATTTCAAGAACACTTGTGACTTTTTCCATAACATCATCATCAATTTTAGAATTCAGAAAATCAAGCGCTTTTTCATATTTCAAATATCGGTAATCCTTTTTCATATCTGGATTTACTGGATATAGTTTTTTAACTTCCGTTAAAGGAATGTCTTGAAATACTACAATTTTGATATCATAGGCAGCGGGTCTAGGCTCACCATGTGACTGCCATTGCCACCACTCCATCCCAACCACTTCACCAGCAATGACTTGCGGCCCAAAATCTGAGTAATCAAGAATAATCGTATTTTGTTTAACTTGACTCGCACATGCAGCCAACAAAACAAAGGGAAACACAATCAGCAAACGGAGCATACTATTTTCTTTCATGCTTTAATTTTTCCAGGGATGGCAATTTCTTTTTCAATACAGCGAATTTGCATGAAACGGTGATTTAACGAATTTAAAAAATACCACTTAGGAGCAGGCTCTCTCTTGTACTCGGCTTTCGTTACGCGAAAATGGAGGGCTTTTAGAACAACACCAACTGACAGCTTTCATATAAAAATTAGCGAAAGGGGGCGAGTTGTTAGCCTAAGTTATTGAGACGTGACTTAACTGATAACTTGGGCTCACGAAGCATCCGAGCTAACAATAGCTGTCACCAACAATGCGGTAACATTGTCGCCACCACCATTGTCCAGTGATTTCTGAATCATCAAGTCCACTTTCTGGCTTTCATTTAGCTCCAATCGGAGGATTTCCATTATTTCCACAGTCGATACCTCACCGGATAACCCATCACTGCATAACAATAATTGTTGGCCATGTTGCAAGCGACCCTGCACACGCCCCACTTCCATTTTGTACAAGTCAGACATACCAATCGCCTGGGTAATGTAATTGCGCTGCGGGTGTACCAAGGCTTCTTCGGGTGTAATACGACCTTCATCCACCATATGCTGTACCAGTGAGTGATCTCTGGTGATTTGTGTGAGTTGCGTACCATCCCATACATAGGCGCGACTGTCTCCCACCCACACCACATCGAAATAACCATCATCCAGCTTTAACGCCACGGCAGTAGAACCCATGCCGGGTTTACCTTCCCCATTATCCACTGCCTTGCGCACAGCATAATGCGCCTGCACCAGTGCTTCTGCCATGGGTTTACCGTTACGAATTTCACGACTGACGCAATCCACCACAATACGGCTGGCAATTTCGCCACCGTCGTGACCGCCCATACCATCAGCCAGCACACAAAAGTTGGCATCGGCATCTACTTCATAACAATCTTCATTATGCGTGCGCACATTACCCACATGGGTAACATGTCCACAGGTACTAAATGCCATAAATTAATGTCTCGTTGTTGCTAGGAGCCTGTCGGGCTTAGGGAATCGTAGCGAGGGAAAGTCATTTTGAGTCCATTTTTTTGATCGTTTGAGGCGAATATTGGACATATTCAACGAAAAAGATCGAACAAATGGGCCAAAATGAATTTCCCGCAGTAGATTCATCCTAAGTCCGACAGGCTCCTACGATAGCCAAAAAAATAGTTATTGGCTAAACAATTGATAAGCCTGACTGTCGATAAAAACATCGACTAAAATCGGATCTACTTTACCGGTTCTGGCTTCATGATGCAGGATATCCAGCGCCTGATCCACACCCAAACTGCATTTATAGGGCCGGTCACCTGCGGTAAGCGCATCAAAAATATCCGCCACCGCCATAATGCGCGATTGAACAGGAATTTCATCCCCGACCAGCCCCTGTGGATAACCCGTGCCATCCAATTTTTCGTGATGGGCATGGGCAATATCGGCAACAGCAGATAATGACGCTGTCCACGGTATATGACTCAAAAAAGCAAACGTGTGACTCACATGCGACTGAATTTCCAGACGCTCCTCCGGTGTTAAACTGCCGCGTGCCAAAGTCAGTGCATCCAACTCCGGCGCAGTCAGCAATTGTACATGCTCACCATCATTACCGGGGAAAATAAAATCGGCCACTGCACGTAAATCATCTGTCACTTCACCCTCCAATACCGAGGGTTCATTGGCGTGCTGAATCATTGCCATAAACCGCTGTAATTGAGCCACTTCACGAGACAGGCGTTTGTCCATGGCCGCACGACGCAATTTAAACTCTTTCGGGGATAATTCTCCGTGTTGGTCAATCAATTCACGATATGCCTGTCGCTCCAGACTGGCGTGTGCATAACGAAATCGCGCTTCCAGCACCTCCATTTCTGAATGATACAATTTTTGTGCTTTGATCAATACATGCTCACGCACGCCCACCTTACCAAAATCATGCAGCAACGCGGCATAACGCAGTTCCTGCATCTGGTCCCGGCTAAAATTGATATCCCGCAAAATTTTCTGCCCGGACTGATCCACCACGGTCGCCAAATGTTGGGAATATTCGGCGACACGAAATGAGTGACCTGCGGTCGTCGGATCGCGTGCCTCAATCGCATGCACCGACGCAGTGACAAAGCTTTCAAACAAATGACCAATATCTTCGTAGAGCACGAAATTTTTCAGCGCAATGGCGACCTGCGCACCAATACCGGTAAGGATTTGCAAATCCTCTTCACAAAAAGAATGGGTTTCTCTGTAGGTATCGATCTGAATCAGACCCATGACCTCGTTATCCACCAACAACGGTGCGCACATCATGCTGCGAATACCCAAACGCTGGATAGACTGCTGATCATCAAACCGATGATCATCTGCTGCATCGCTCGACAGAATGCTGCGCCGTTGACTGACGACTTCATCAACAATAGCTTCCGACAGTGCCAGCACTTCCCCTTCCTCGGACGGCTCACGTGTGGAAGCTGCAGCGGGTTTGAATTCCTGGGATTCTTTATCACGCAACACGACAAAGGCTCGTTCGGCGGTGGGAAAAATCACAAAAATAAAATCCATGATTTTGGCAAACAACGATTCCCGGTCATGTTCCCCACCGAGGCCGATACTGACCTGTGCCATGGCCCGCAAACGGCGCAAGTCATCACTTTCTGATGCTTTTTCACCATCCGTTATCGCCTCCCGCAGGGCATCCACCACTGCCGGCGCATCCAGCACTACACTGATTTCCGGCTCTGGAAAATCAACCGGGCAAAACAACATGGAGATATCGGCTTGTGATGCACTCGCGTCCGGGTTGGCAGTGAGTGATAAATCAAATACTTCTTCATTCAAACCAATTTCGGATGCCCAAGGTGTAGCGGCATTGTTGTCACTGGATGCTTCTGCCGAGTTCAGCATCGGCCGGAAACGCATATGCACCCCTCCCACCTGTATATTACTGCCCTCGCGCAAAACACAAGGCGCATCTGGCTGTAAACGAAAAGTGTTAAGAAAGGTACCGTTAGTGGATTGACAATCTTCCAGATAATACCGACCACGCTGGATATAAATACGCGCATGCTTGCGGCTTACCCGGGTATCGGCCAGATCAATCCCCCCTTCCTGTATCGGCACATCCTCGTCATCACGCCCGATGATGGTCTCGGCCCCTAACGGAAAACGGGTGCCCACCAAAGGCCCATTAAGAACTTCCAGGAAGGCTGTTGCCGATTGTTGGGATTTCTCGTTATTCATGTTAACTCGTATTTGGGTGAGATATTGTCAGAAGGTAACCAGCCTGTCCCATAGACGCAATAGCTGCTATATGTTTCATGTATTTCGGTCGTTATATGCTCAGGAGCAAAAAACAGATGACAAACTGGTGTTTTTACACAAGCGCTCCGGAGTAACTAACGTATAATGGGTCGGCGGATTTAAGCATGTACAATGTAGACCTGCGTTAACACAAAGGACAGGCTGTGGATAATAATACTCTGAAAGTACCCAAAAAACTCCGTCCCGTCACTCTGTGGGTACACCCGGAAGGTCGTGTTGTCGGCTCCATTTATCTGCGCATACAAAGTCCGCACCATGCCGGTAGCGAACAACCGCTGGAAGTATTAAACGCCTGTGAAAGTTTTCTGGTATTTAATCGCGACGAACCCGCTGAGCTACGATTCTATAACATAAAATCAGTGATTCGTATCGAATACGAAACCACGGAAGAAGATGACCTCGTCAACAGCGATAGTACAAACACCCCCATGCACTGTCACTTGCAATTAATGGATGGCTCGTACATCGACGGCAGCATTCATGAATCCCTGCCACCCAGTCATGCCCGTCTGCTGGATTATCTAAACCGCAACGATGAAGCTTTTATCAAAATACACATGGAAGACGGACTGGTTTATCTCATTAACAAGTCGTACATCAATCACGTTCACATCAATGATATCGGTGCCATTCCGACCGAAACTCAGGAAGCTGACTAGTGCCCCATCCAGGTTATATTGACGGACTCAGCGTTGCAATCATGTTTTGCGACAAAGCACCATGCGTAGACAATGGCCGGTCAGCATCCAGGACCATGTTTCTCTTCTCGCCTAAAGCATCTACTACTGTCGGTGTCTTGAATGTTGATAGACCCACTAAACCCGTCAATATAACCTGGATGGAGTATTAGGTCTTTCCTGTGGTTTTCATCTTGCCTTTCCTGTCTTTCACTGCCTCTCTCAGCAGCCCCCCATGGAGTTGTCCATGAGCCTGCTGTCCGGATTCAAAACCAGTCGCGCCATTGCCACACTCCTCGCCGAGGATGCCGGAGCCACGGCTGAAGGCAAACGCGCCCTGTATAAACTCAAACAGATTGGTGAGCCCGCGATTCCCAAACTCATCGAAGCCTTGGAAAACCCCAAACACACCGCCACACTGGAACAATTATTAGTGGGCTTTGTGCGCAACAGCAATCTGCCACTTTTCCTGGTAGGGCTGACCCATGGTGACCAACGCATCATTGATGGCGTAACTCGCGTACTCAAGCGTGCCCAAGACTTTAACCCCAACGAATTATTCCCCTACTTCAGCCAGCCCATGGATGGCGAGGAAGTCTCCAAAACCGCTTTGGGGAAAGTGCTCACTGCCCACGCCGAACGTATCAATGCCAACCTGCTACTGGGCCTGCTGGATCAAGTAGACAGCAAGGTACGGCCCATTTTATACCGCTTGCTGGACAGCACCGCCAACGAAACACTGGTCCCCGACATCCGTCAACGGCTCGACAGCAAACAACCATTGGTGCGTGCGCATCTTCTTCAACTGTTATCCCGCTTTGACACAGCCCCCAGCCGAGAAGGACTGGTCACAGCGCTGAACGACTCTAATAAGGCCGTGCGCCAAGCAGCACTCAATGGTCTAGCCAAACTTCACGCCAAAGAAAATGTGGGGGATATCTGCGCCCTGTTGAGCGATAGTGACCTCACCGTGCAATCAGCCGCCATTGAGACCTTGGCCAAAATTCGCTCACCCCATACCATCAAACACCTAATTCCCGTCTTGCAGGACGAATCTGAATATGTGCGCCGCGCTGCGGTGGAAGTGCTCAACGAGGTGGGAGATCAAAATGCGATAAAAGACCTGCTGAATGCCCTGCGCGATATGGACTGGTGGGTCAAAGTGCGCGCCGCCGACGCACTGGGTGCCATTGGGGGCCCCAAAGTATTTGATGCCGTACTGGCCTTGATTACCGACAAAGACGAATTTTTACGCCGCACCGCCGTGGAAATCCTCAACACCAGCAAAGACCCACGCGCAGTAGATCGACTCATTGAGGCGCTGCGCGATGAAGACTGGTGGGTACGGGAACGTGCCGTGGATGCTCTGGCGGCCATCGGCGACACTCGCGCTGTGCCACATCTGGTTACCATGATGGAAGAAAACCCGGAAGCCGGTCAGGTAGTGATCCGCGCCCTGGCTACCCTGGGTGACAAACAGGCTGTCACTCCCCTGCTCAAACAGCTCGACAATACCAATAACGCCCTACGCAAAGAAGCTCTGCGAGCACTGGAAATCCTCACCGATGACAGCAACGCTCAGCGAGTGCAGGAAGCGGCTACCCAGCTTGTCAACTCTCGCACTGATGATGTGCGCACGGTGGCCAATGAAACCATGCAAAGCCTGATTATGCGTTTTGGAGATCGCACCAACGGCGCTGCCGCTCATGGTGCGACAGTTATAGATGACCCCGCTTCATCCGCACCTACGGAGGTGAATGTCCAGGACCAGCCCACTCTGAGTTTCCGCGCCCCCTCGGTCGCCGACACCTCGGGGCAGACGCAAGCCATGCATACCAGTGGCTCCTTCACATCATCCGGCGGAACAACAATCCAGAATGATGACGGCCAGCACTTCACACACATCTTTGACCCCTCACGGCTAGCCCCCAACACCGTGCTCATAGATCGCTATCACGTCATTCGTAAAATCGGCGAAGGTGCCTTTGGTGTGGTGTGGCTGGTGGAAGACGTCATGGTGGGTGACCAGTTTATTCTCAAATTCCTCAACCCGCATGTGGCCGCTGACCAAAGCATGATCGAACGTTTCATGCACGAATTACGCTATGCTCGCAAAATCACTCACGAAAATATTATTCGTATTTATGATCTGGTCACCATTGACCAGTCCTACGCCATTTCCATGGAATACTTCCCCAGCCATTCCCTGGCCGACGAGCTAAATAAACGCAAAAAACAAAAACAGACCTGTGAGGTTCGCCGAGGTATCCAGCTCATGTGCAGCATTTGTCGTGGTATGGCCCAGGCGCAAACCATGAACGTGGTACACCGCGACCTCAAACCCGCAAACATTCTGATTAACGATGATGACCTGGTGAAGATCGTTGACTTCGGCCTTGCCGCCGCCGCACGCAAAGCCGATTCGCGACTCACTAAAAGTGGCATTTTGGTCGGTACCCCCACCTACATGGCCCCCGAACAAGTACGTGGCCGCACCATTGATTCACGTACCGATATCTATACATTAGGCATCATCCTCTATGAAATGTTTGTAGGTGCTGCGCCCTACACCGGTGACGAATCCATGGCCATCCTGTTTCAACATGTGGAAGGCTCAGCAACCCCACCGCGAAAGATCAACCCGGAGCTGCCCGAATCACTGGAGACTGTTATCATCAAAGCCATGGCCGTCAATCCCGAACAACGCTTTCAAACGTTTGACGAATTGCGTGAAAAACTGGAAGTTGTGCTGGAGGCTCTTTGAATGGCCAGAATCGACGCATTCCTAAAACTTGGCCGCGAGCAAGGCTGCACCGACATTCACTTTGCCGTCGGCATGCCACCCCTGTTACGCAATTTGGGCGACCTTGTCCCCATTAAATACCGAAATCTCACCGACCAGGAACTGGAAAGCCTGATCGCCGAAATACTGAACCCTCAGCAAAAAACCGATTTCGACAATGGTCAGGACATCGACTTTGCTTATCAAGGCGACGATGTGGGGCGATTTCGCGTCAGCCTGTTTCGCAAAGTGAGCGGTGTGGGTGCCGCCTTCCGACTAGTGAACACCGATGTCCCCTCCCTGCACGAATTGGGTATGCCGCCCATTGTCGAAAGATTTATCGATGCCCATCAAGGACTGGTGCTAGTCACAGGAGCCACAGGAACCGGCAAATCCACCACTCTGGCGTCCATGCTGGACCTGCTCAACCGCAACCGTCGGCTGAATATCATTACCCTCGAAGACCCTATCGAATACATCCACCACAGTCAGAAATCCTTGGTGGTACAGCGTGAAGTCGGCACCCACGTCGATACCTTCGCCAATGGTCTGCGCGCCGCCTTGCGCGAAGACCCGGATGTGATTTTGGTGGGCGAACTACGAGACCCGGAAACCATTACAATGGCGATGACCGCCGCGGAGACGGGCCATTTGGTGCTCGGCACCCTGCACACCACCTCCGCCACCAAAACCCTGGACCGCATTATCGACGCCACCCCCACCGAGCAAAAAACCCAGACCAGCAACTTTCTTGCTCAACATTTACAGGGGGTGATCAGCCAAAAACTGGTAAAAACCGTGGACGGACGTGGACGCAAAGCCATCGTGGAAGTGTTTATCAACACCCCTGCCATCGCCAACCTCATTAGCACCGGCAAAATTTTTCAGATTCCATCCATTTTGCAAACCGGACGTGACAAAGGTATGCAAACCATGGATCAGGCACTGCTGGAAGCGCTGCAAAACAAAGAAATCGACCCTGATGATGCCTACCTGCACGCCACCAACAAACAACAATTCCAACGTTTTGTCACAGACCCAGATCTGCTGCCGCAGATTGACTTGGCCGTCAGTTAAATAATGAGTACGCACGCATGAGTCGCGTTAACGCCTTTCTTGAATTGCTGATCAAACAAGCCGGATCCGACTTGCACCTGGTCTCCGGCAATCCACCGCGCATCCGCCTTTACGGCGAAATTCACCCGGTAAAATACCGTGAGCTGACGGAAAGCGAAACCCGTAGCTTGCTATTTGAAATCATGCCAGAACGGGTCAAGCAAACCTTTGAAAGCCTGGGTGGTGCCGACTTTGGCTACGAAATACCAGGGGTATCACGCTTTCGCGTCAACGTCTTTCGCCACCTTGGCGGCATGGGTGCCGTGTTCCGGGCTATCCCCAGCGCTATCACCGACCTGGATGCCCTGAACATGCCCCCCGTGCTCAAAACACTGGCCCGGCAACGTAAAGGACTGATTCTGGTCGTCGGCCCCACGGGTTCAGGCAAATCCACCACCCTTGCCGCAATGATTGATTTCATCAATTCCGAACGCAAAGGCCACATCATTACCATCGAAGACCCTGTGGAACATGTCCACATGCCCAAAGGCTGCCTGATCAGCCAGCGTGAAGTCGGTGACCATACTGATAGTTTCGCCTCCGCCCTGCGTTCCGCCTTACGCGAAGACCCCGACGTTATCCTCGTCGGAGAAATGCGCGACCTGGACACCATCAGTCTTGCGGTCACCGCCGCAGAAATGGGTATCCTGATTCTGGCCACCTTGCACACCAATGGTGCCGCAGCCGCCATCGACCGGATCATCAACGTATTCCCACCTGGCGAAGAGCCCTACATTCGTGCCATGCTGTCAACTTCACTGTGCGGAGTCATCTCTCAACAGCTAGTGAAAACCGCCGATAATCGTGGCCGACTTGCAGCCGTGGAAACTCTGGTCAATAATTCGGCTGCTTCCAACATTATCCGTGAGGGTAAAACCGAACAATTGGAAAATGTGATGCAGGGTGGCGCTCTGCAAGGCATGCAAAATATTGACACTGCGTTACGCCGTTTGCTCGACGAAAAACTGATCACCGGTGAAGAAGCCTATCGAAAGGCCCGGCTGAAATCGAACTTCGAACAATATAGGGAACAAGATGACTCAACCAACCCAGCATCAGCCAACAGATTCTAATAACGTCACTACCCTGCCCGGGCTGGATGAAACACATCCCGTATCGCCAGAGCATGAACAAATGTCACAAACATCCCTTGCCAATGCTTCCAACCCAGAAGCAGAACGCAAGTTGATCCTCACCCTGGAAGGTAAGATTCTTCGTGAGTTTTCCATCGGCGACCAAAACCTGAGTATTGGCCGCAAACATGGTAATGACATCCAGCTAAACGATCTCACTCTGAGTGGACGGCACGCACTGATCTCCAGCATCCCCGATTATGTCTTCATCGAAGACCTGGGTAGCACCAATGGCACCTTGGTGAATGGCAATCACGTGAAAAAAATCGCACTTGAGCACAGCGACGTTATCCAGGTTGGCCATCACCAGCTCACCTACATGTGTGAACCGGAAACCCGCTATGAACCCACCATGTTTGTAAAAGCAGAGCTGGATGACACGCAATTTATTTACGGTGATGAAATCAATCAGGCGCTGATCACCGGCCTCGCTCTGGGCGGCCTGCGCACGGTAGATGGGGTCGTGCCAAAGCCCATCATGGAATTACGCAAAACCTATAACACCATCGGTTTTCAAGGCAAACGTATGGCACTGATCACACGAGGCTCTGAAGGCTACAGTATCACCTCCGTTATTGGCACCCGCAGCCGCCGAGCCAGTGATATACCACGCATCAATGGAAAAGAACTGGGCACCGAACAGTTTTTATTAAGTGAAGGTGACATTATCAATATCGCCGGATTTGAAATAGAATTTTATTACCTGAATTAAAGGTTAAAGCATCGTTGATTAAATAAACGTAGCAACAACATTTCGTCAACCACTCAGCCCCGCCAGAACCACCTCGCAAGGAACTTTTTCTGCATGAACAATAAACTCATCCTCACATTGGATGGTGAAATCATCAATGAACATTCTCTGGAAACTGAAACGCTCAGCATTGGTCGTAAACACAGCAACGATATCCAGTTAAACGACCTGACGGTCAGTGGTCGTCACGCCATGATCAGCCATACACACCCGGACCAAACCTTTGTTGAAGACCTTGGCAGCACCAACGGTACCCTGGTCAACGGCAACCATGTCAAAAAAGTCGCACTGAGGCACGGCGATATTATCCAGATGGGTCATCACCAATTCACCTTCCTCAGCGAAGGCAGTACCCAATATGAACCCACCATGTTTATCAAAGCTGAACTGGATGAAACCCAAATGGTACTACCAGACTGGGAATCCCGCGCAGAAAGCATCAAAGGACAACCACTGGCCGGCCTGCGAACACTCAACGGCCCACTGGCACGCACCGTAATGGAACTGCGCAAACCATTCAATACTATCGGTTTTCAAGGCCATAAAATGGCACTGATCAGCCGAGGCTTGGACAACTACACCATCAGTCCGGTGCCTGCCACAAAAAGCCGCCGCTCATCAGACCTGGTTCTGCTCAACGGTGAAAAACTCGGCCCGGCAGCCGTTACCCTCAAGCCGGAAGATGTCATCAGTATTTCCGGCTTTGAAGTTGAATTTTATTTTATCCACTAATTGAGGAGAGTGATTGAGGAGAGTGATGTTTCACCTTTGTCACTACTGCACCCAATAAACATTCACCAACATGGCAACAATCCGAAAAGCAATACCCAGTGATGGAGCCCAGCTTGTCCAGTTATTTAGTGCGCTGGATCAAGAAACTGAATTCATGTTAATGGAGCCAGGGGAAAGAAAACTGTCTGTTGAACAACAGGTGGACATTATCAATGAGTTATCAGACTCCAGATCCAAAGTGTTGTTTATCGCCAGTGAGAAAAATGTCATTGTAGGTTTTCTTGGTGGCTGCGGAGGTGCCGCCAACAAAGACAGTCACTCTATTCACATTGCCATGGGCATACTGACATCATTCTGGGGTAAAAGTATTGGCAGCCAACTGCTCCAGACTTTCATTGTCTGGGCAACAGAAAACCAATTCCATAGAATTGAGCTTACGGTCATGGAACACAACACCAGAGCCCAGTCACTCTATAAAAATATGGGCTTTGAAAGCGAAGGTATAAAGCGGGATTCGCTTAAAGTTAATGGTCATTATGTTAACGAACACTACATGGCGCTATTGATATAACGTAGGGTGCTCTTCCCAATATAACTCACCCTCGAATGTACCCGTTTTCCGCATGGGCATAAAAAATGTGTCCACCCTAGCCGGTTAGAATTTAATAAAATGCTCCCGATAATGTTTCAGCTCGTTGATGGAGTCTCGCGTGTCATCCAGCGCCAGATGGCTGGAGTTCTTTTTAAAGCTTTTGGCGACATCCGGTGCCCAGCGTGAGGCCAGTTCTTTGAGAGTGCTGACATCCAGGTTGCGGTACATGAAAAAGGCTTCCAGTTCTGGCATGCAGCGCGCAAGAAAACGGCGGTCCTGGCATATGCTGTTACCGCACATGGGGGATTTGCCTTTGGGGACATATTGTTGCAAAAAGGCAAGGGTCTGCCGTTCGGCTTCGGCTTCGGTGATAGTGCTGTTTTTCACTCGCTCAGTAAGCCCCGAGCCGCCATGTTGTTTGGTGTTCCAGTCGTCCATACCGGCCATAATTTCATCACTTTGATGAATGGCCAGCATGGGGCCTTCGGCGAGTATGTTCAGTTCGCTGTCGGTAACAATCGTGGCAATTTCAATGATGACATCATTCTGGGTGTCCAGCCCGGTCATTTCCAAGTCAATCCAGATCAGGTTTTTTTTGCTAGGTATCATGGTTTCAGGCATGATTTTTCTCTCAGGGTTATTCGTTGGCTCAGGATATTACCAGAACTACCCGTAAAATTAGCGCAACTCCCCTTCTATTTTCTCTGACAGTTGAGTTATTGCTATTGCCTGATATTCCCCCCCCCAATCAGATATATTTCGCTGATCTCATTTGCAGGTATACTGCGCGGAGGTTACCAATACATTTCCGCTCGGAATAACAGCAAATAAAAGCTGAAGCCCAGGAGGTAAAGCTTTTAGATTTCGGCTAAAAACGTGCGAAACAATGATGGTATCCACAATAAGTTATGGGGAATTGAACCCTTTGGGATTAAACAGACATAAAATACATAACGGTGCTCAGCAAATGATGACTAAAACACGTGTATTCCTTTTTTTTGTGGCAACAGCCTTCACTTTTCCACTGACATCCGCATGGGCCGCTGAGCGCGCCCCGGATGCGGCTCACGGTAAAACATTGCACAGCAAAAGCTGCATGGGCTGCCATGACAACAGCCAGTACACTCGCGCCAATCGTATTATTCATACCTTTGAGGATTTGAGCGCTCGGGTGAAATTCTGCGATGCCGCAGCCAATGCTGATTTTTCACCGAATGATCTCAACGATGTGGTGGAATACCTCAATGCCGATTTTTACAAGTTCGGGAAATAATCCGGCGATACACCATGCCCTCTCTTGCTGAACAAACCTGTAAACCCTGTGAGGGTGGCGTCAAACCATTGAACAGCAATGATACACACATCATGCTGGGGCAATTAAACAGCTGGAGCTTTGCTGATGACAACAAGACAATTCAGCAGGACTTTCATTTCAAAAACTATTATCAAACCATGGCTTTCGTCAATGCTGTGGCCTGGATTGCCCATCAGGAAGATCATCATCCAGATATGACGGTGGGTTATAACCACTGTCTGATTCAATACAGTACCCATGCTATTGGCGGGTTATCACAAAATGATTTTATTTGTGCCGCCAAAATCGATGCATTATTTACCACTAACAACGATGCCCATGGCCAAGCGTAAACTCACCCGCCGCCAGGAATGGCGTGCGGAAAAGATCCAGGCCGAACGCCTTGCCCGCTCTCAAAAAAAGAACGCTCGACTTGCTGATGAACTGCAAGGTAGTGAGCTTGGCCCGGAACAACCAGGGCGCGTTATTACCCGTTACGGCGCACAGGTCGATCTCGAAGACAGCCAACAGAAACTGCATCGCTGCCTGTTACGCCGAAATTTGCCACCGCTGGTATGTGGGGACCGCGTGGTCTGGCAGGCTGGGCCCAATAACACTGGCGTGGTGGTGGCCATGGAGCCTCGCCATAGCTTGCTGGAACGCCCGGATGCCGACAACCAGCTCAAACCGGTTGCGGCTAACATCAATCAGATTCTGGTGGTGGCAGCACCGGAGCCTGCACTGGATGTAGACCTGATCAATCGCTATTTTGTGGCCGCGGAAATGACCGGAATACAACCGGTGCTGATCATCAACAAAATTGATCTGCTCAGCGATACAGCCTTTAGCAAATTAAAAAAGCGTTTTCAGGCCTACGAGGATATTGGTTACGCTGTTATCTATGCGACGACCAAACATACACATGGATTGGATAATCTGTTGGTATACCTGCGGGATAAAACCAGCATTTTCGTCGGCCAGTCGGGTGTCGGTAAGTCTTCGTTGATCCAGGTGTTATTACCTGAAGAGGAGTTGCGCGTTAACACGCTATCTGAAAGTAGTGGCGAAGGACGCCATACCACCACCACCACGCGGCTGTATCATTTTTCTCATGGCGGTGAACTCATTGATTCACCCGGGGTACGCGCTTTTCGGCTGGGGCATGCCAGTACCGCGCAAATTACTGAGGGCTTTCGGGAATTTCACCCTTACCTTGGCCAGTGCCGTTTCAGCAATTGCCGCCACGATGTTGAACCGGATTGCGCTTTGCAGGCGGCAATCAGCACCGGAAAAATATCCAGGGATCGTTTTGCGAGTTATCAGCGTATTATTAATGAGGTGGTTTTTTAATCTCAAGTAGCAACAGCCGCCCATATGACAAATTTCAAAAAATGCGGCGTCCACTACACCAAGCCCTTATAACAACGCTATACTTGTGTTTCCTGACAGCTTGTGAAAAAGATCACATGCTACTATGGATGACGCAGGTATAGTGCGTAGCCGTAATCGACAAAAGCCTGGAGCAGTAAACATGCTGGAAACCAAATACCCGAACTGGAAATGCATTATCGCAGTAATGGCAACACTGGCTCTGCCCTCTGCGAGCTGGGCTGGTGGTGATATCAACAGCGTCGTCGATCTTGACCAAGGCCTGTTCAAAGACCTGACCTCCGACCTTGGTGCCGCGCTCAGCTACAAAGCCATTCGGCCCGCAGAGCCTCTGGGCAGTCTGGGTTTTGATATCGGCTTTGAAGTAAGCAGTACATCCCTGGAAAGTTCTGCATTGGAAACCGCCACCAGCGGCGAGGCAACCTCCAGCCAGTTACTGGTACCCAAACTGCATATCAGTAAGGGTCTGCCCTTCGGTTTTGATGTCGGCGCATTTTACACATCGGTGCCTTCCAGCAATATCGGGCTGATCGGTGGTGAACTCAGCTACGCCTTACTCGAAGGTGGCATGCTCATCCCCGCTGTTTCCATTCGCGGCACCTTTTCACGGCTGACCGGTGTGGATCAGCTGGACTTGAGTACCCGAGGATTGGAGCTGTCTGTCTCCAAGGGTTTTGCCTTTTTCACACCCTATGCCGGTATCGGCCAAATATGGATTAACAGCGAAACCAATGAAGGGCAACTGGAAGACGAGAGCCTCACCAAAAACAAATACTTTCTCGGTATTAATTTCAACCTGGGGTTAATTAATTTTGCTGCTGAAACCGAGCAAACAGGTGACAACAAGTCCACCAGCGCCAAAATTGGTGTGCGTTTTTAGCCATTTAACAGGTTGCGGGTGTACTCCGACCTATAGGCACCCTGACCGGGCAACGTTGTAGGATCGCAAAAATGCGAGGGACGCAAAAAGAAAAGAATAAACCGTGCGGTCTTCGCGTTAAATACCCAGCGTCTTTGGGACAAGGGTGTTTTAACACTTAATCCACATTTGAATCCCGAAAGCCAATAACAGCAGCACTTTCAAGCAAAAACATCGATCCCTGCAAGTACGCTGATCAATTCAAATCGCTGTTCCTGCGTAGCCACATTGTCATATTCCATGATGGCACGCTGCGCCACAGCTTCGTTACCTAGCCTTCCTGCCTGTATGTTGCTCTGTAAACCATCAAACCCTTCACGTTGACGTGCCAGTACCAATGCATGCGAAGCATCGGCATCGTTTGCTGCATTAACTGAAGTATTGGTGGGTGCAACAGGCGGGGCTATCTGCTGCAATGCACGCGCATTAACCGCCGAAGAGACATCGGTATGCGCGGTAGCGGGCGGCTCAGCAACGGGTCTGCGGGTTGTTGATAATGCTACTGACAGCCCCGAACCGGCCATAAGCCCTGCATTGGTGGAAGAGATCTGCATGTGTGCCATTCATCCCTGACAGGTGTAATTTAAAAAAATACTCGCGTTACAACACGGCTTTGTCAAGATGCCTCGCCTTATTCAGGCCCCGGGCACGCGATAGGTTTTTTGCATCGAGTAAATCTGCATCACGGAAATTGGTACCCCGCACATCCGCTCCGTTAAAATCAACTCCCCTGAGGTTGGCACCGGTCAGATTGGCTGCCACCAGGTTTGCCCGAACCAGCACACTTTTCAGTAAAATCGCTTCATTCAATTTAGCATCACTGAAATTTGTACCGGTAAAATCACCTCGGGTAAGCACTGCTCCACGCATATCTGACCAAGCAAAACTGGAATTAAGCGCCGTTACGTTAAATAAATTAGCCTCGCGCATATCGGCTCCGGTCAGATTAACCTCACTAAGATTAGCGCCCCGCAACAAAGCTTTTTTCAAGTTAGCCTCCTGCATACGGGCACCAAACAAATTAGCACCACGCAGATCACAGCCTTCCAGACTGGCATCCACAAAATTAGCGCTGGTCAACAGGGCTTCGCTGAGAATCGCTGAATCCAGATTTGCCCGCGCCAGATTGGCCGAGCCCAAATCTGCTTCACGTAAATTGATACCACTCAAATCCGTCCCTTCCAGGTTAGCAGCGCGCAAAATACTGTTACTCATATCTGAGCCCTGAAAATTGACTTCACGCAAATCCAGGCCGCTAAGATCGGTGGCCCCCAGATACACATTCACGAACTCTGCATCATACAAAACCGCATTTTTCAGTTTAATACCTTGCAATAGAGAGCGATTGAATATAGCCCCTTGCAGATTGGCACCCGATAAATCCGCACCATTAAGGTTGGCACCGGTAAAATCCACGCCGGTGAGATTAGCCCCACGAAAATCCGCTTGGCGAAGATCAACTTCCACCATAATCGCTCCGGTCAAATCAGCTTTGTCGAAACGTGCTCCCTGAAGGCGGGCATTGCGGAAATCAGTTCTGGCCAGATAGGCCTGAGTGAATATCGCCGCTTGAAAATTAAAATTACGCAGTTCGAGACTGGCAAGGTTTTTACCCGCAAAAGTAATAACCTTGTTTTTATTTCGTCCGGCAAGCGTACGCACCAGTTCCAGCTTGGACATGGGTTTGGCGAACGCCGCCGCATTGTCCTTAGTGGGTGCACCACCGCAACTCGCCAAAACAATGGCCAGCAATAAAACCATCAGCGAAATAATATGAGTCCGGTACGTCTTTACAACCATTGAGTTTTCCGTATTTTATCGAGTTTCAAACTATCGCCTGAAACCCGGGTACATGAAGAAACCTTGTGCCTCAGTGCGGTAATATAACATTTATACAAAATGCCTTAATGGGTATTTAACCCAAAGAATACAAAGTTTACTCTTTTTCTTTGCGTCCTCCGCATCATTGCTGCCTTTGCGTTTACAACAGGTTATTTCAGCGCCTCTATGTACACACGAATAAAGTGCTTGTCCGGCTGCTTAAACGCCTCGGACCCGACTAAAAGCCTGCCAGACCCAGGTTATGTTGGCTGGCTCAGTCAGTCTGTCATACCCTGCGACGGCTTAACCCATCTATCGGACTTTTTTCCAGGTAACTTTATCGCGCAAATACACTGGGAGGGCTTGCTCGGCATTTACGCCCTGCCCGGCTTCGTAACCCACTATTCCGAGCAAAGCCACATCACGGGCGTGCGGAAAACCTGTGCCATCCCACGATGTCAGCTGTCCCGCACAACGTGCCAATAACATGCTTTCATAAGCCGCCCAGCCTGCACCAGCCCCTCGCCAGTCATTACCTTGAGGACATAGCACAGCATCGGGGGGCGAAACACATTCCTCGCCGACCCGCTCCATCAAACCCGCAGCGTTGCGCTGATAAGCCCCCCAATAGACTTCATTCATTCGCGCATCCAGCGCGGCCAGCACCTGATTCCCTTCTGTGCCCTGCGCCAATGCTGCCAGCGTTGAAACCGGCACCACGGGCAAATCCGCCGCAAAGGCAATGCCCTGAGTCACCCCCACGGCAATACGTACACCGGTAAATGCGCCGGGACCACAACCGAAGGCCATGGCGTCCACTTGCGAGATCGTAATATCTGCTTCGGCCATCAGTTCATCAATCATTGGCAGAATGCGTTCGGTGTGGGCGCGTGGCGCGATTTCAAAGCGCTCGCGCAGTTCACCATCAATGGACAGCGCCGCCGAGCAGGCGTCGGTGGCCGTTTCAATGGCCAGTAGTTTCACGAGTCGGCCCTCCCGTGTTTTTGTTCCTCCGCAAAAAACTGCTGCACATCCGCCACATCCCGGGTTACCGGCATGGGCGGCAGACTGTTGCGAAAGATACGCCCATAGCTTTTGCCGAACAGACGTGGGTCACAAATCATTAATACACCGCGATCACTCACGTCGCGGATCAGCCGCCCAACACCCTGCTTAAGCGTAATGGCTGCCTGCGGCACCTGATAATCAAAAAATGGGTTCAGACCACGTTCACGCATGGCCTCCAATCGTGCCTGCATCACCGGGTCTCCCGGTGAACTGAATGGCAGTTTATCAATAATCACACAGGATAATGCCTCGCCGCGCACATCTACGCCTTCCCAAAAACTACTGGTACCCACCAGTATGGCATTGCCCAGCTCGCGAAAACGATCCAGCAATTCGCCACGCGGCAGGCTACCCTGCACCAGTAGCGGGTAGTCGGTTTTGCCTTCCAATGCACGGGCAACAATATTCAGCGCCCGGTAACTGGTGAGCAGAAAAAAAGTCCGCCCGCCACTGGCGTCAATCACCGGTTGAGCAGCCTCGACCACGGCTGTTGTGTAGTCCGGCGTATTGGGGGGTGGCAGTGTAGTCGGCACATACAGCAGAGATTGTCTGGCAAAATCAAAAGGGCTATCCCAGCGCCGGGCATGGGCGTCTTCGATGCCTAATTCGCGGGAAAAATGTGTAAAATCATCGCCCACCGCCAGAGTCGCCGAGGTAAAAATCCACGCACTTTTATGTTTATCAACATGGCTACGAAACGCCTCGCTGATTTCCAGCGGTGTCATGTGTAACGCAAAGCCGCGCGCATGCGTCTCGAACCACTGGATCACGCCCTGCTCGTCGCTGCCGCCATTCACAAACTGGCCCAGCCGGGCTTTCAAGTCCAGACAGCGTCGCCAGCTACGCTCCAGTCCCTTGCCGCGTTCGGCCAATGGTTCCAGGTCTGACTCTAGGCGTGCCAACGATTCGAGCAGATCTTCCGTGGCTGTGGCCAGTGCCACATTGTCATCCATGGATGCCCAGGGCGCACGTTTTGTATCGCTCCCCAACGCCAGACGAAAGTCCCGCACCGCTTTTTCCAATCGGGTAATACTGGCCTGTACCGCATCTGCATCCCGTGCTTCCGTGAGCACATCAACGAGTGCATCACGCGCCAGTTCGTTAAGTTGCCGGGCGCTGAGATTGCTGCCAAAAAACGTACTGGCCACATCGGGCAGCTGATGGGCTTCATCAAAGATGAAGGCGTTAATACCGGGCAGCAGCTCACCAAACCCCTCGTCACGCAACGCCAGATCCGCAAAAAACAGGTGGTGGTTGACCACCAGCACATCAGCAGCCTGTGCGGTTTTACGCGCTTTTACCACAAAGCAGTCACTGTAAACCGGACATTCACCGCCCAGGCAATTATCTATGGTGGAGGTCACCTTCGGCCAGATAGGTGCATCTTCTGGTACGGCGCTCAGCTCGGCGATATCACCACACGTTGTACGGCCCAGCCAAGTGCGAACACGTGCCAGTTGATCCTGCTGTTCAGGGCGTAAACGTTGGCCTTCCACCTTTTCCAGACGGTGGTGACACAAATAATTGGCACGTCCTTTGAGCAACGCCACAGAGGTGGACACCCCCAGCGCTTTACGCACGGTGGGCAGATCGCGGTGAAAAAGCTGGTCTTGCAGGTTTTTGGTACCGGTGGAAATCATCACTTTTTTGCCACAAAGCAAGGCTGGCACGAGATAAGCGTAGGTTTTACCCGTGCCGGTACCCGCTTCAGCGATAAGCATTTCGTTGTTTTCCAGCGCACGAGCGGTGACCTCAGCCATGTCCTGCTGCTGGCTGCGAGCGGCAAAACCGGACACATGTTTTGCGAGGGGGCCATTCGGCCCCAGAATATCAACAATGGTTTGCATGGAAATTACAAAAATAGCGTGAACAGCCTCAGGAGGCCTGCTCACCAGAAAAATTTTCTTCGTCTACATCATCCACTGACCAGACCCGCGTGCTAATAGCCTTGAATTTTGCCACCGACATGGCTCCCCGCTTGGCGCGTTTTTCGGAAGTTTCCGCCGTTGCCTCCACCAGCACCTCGCGGTCGGCTTCGTAAATTGCCTGCGCTTCGTAATCTTCATTCATCAGGATGAGCATAACGCTGTCCCAATCCTGCTCTACTTTGATCTGCCCGACACGCTGACCGCTTTTTTTGTCATTAAAAATGGTACGTCCCTTAATCTGGATATATTTACCCTCACGGCTGCCGGTACCAATGGCATCATAGCCTCCCGCACCCGGCTCTGCGGGTACCAGCTTCATCAGGCGAATCACATCATGGGTGGCAATTTCATTACTGATGCCCAGCGCCTGCCCCGTGGCTCGGCGATAATCCGCCGCCAGCTTGCGAGCTTTGTGCATCAATTTGTCTACGTCGTATACGGCCATAGTTGTTTGAATCGCGAAACGCTGCCCATCCGGGAAAAAGGTTTTGCGTATCTAACCCTATTTGCCGCCATTTTGGAAGCCGTAACACATGAAGAATACCAACCAACCGCCTGAAAAATCACTTGAATTATTCGCCCAGCATTGCCTCTTTCAAGCCCGAATCTGCCGGTTCTTCCCCTAACCAGACCCTGAGCAAGGCGGAATAAAACGCCTTGCCGGGAATACTGCCTTTTATTTGATCATTGATGCGCACCCGGGTGCCGGTTTCCGGCAGGTAATCCAACTCGATACGATCACCGCGTTTGACAGTGACGAACAGCGCGTTGAAGGCTGCAAGCTTTGCGTTAAATGCATCAAATTGCTCACGGGTATGATTGTTTTTAAAGCCGTCAACCCAACCTTCGATGAGTTTTTCTTTTTCAACTTCTTTATAAAGAAAGTGCATCAGTATGCGTTTAGGGCCATCCATGCTGATAGCCACTTCAGCGTCGTTTGTTTTTTGCGGCAAATAAAGTGCTCCTACATAAATTTTAAAAAAGAATTTGCTGCGAGTACCGGCACCATTCAGTTTGAGAACGGTATTAGTAAGCGTCACCTGCTCCGGCACCTTAACCCCGGCCACCTCTTGAGCATAACCATTGGTAGACAGGAAGCACAACAATAACAAACTGGAAAATGTAAATCGGATATTCATTTCGGGCTCTCCGTAATTTAGCGACAAAGGTGCGTTACCCGAGTTATAGCATAGCCTGGAGACTGGGATAAAAAAACAAGTCTGCTGTATAAAGAAAAGACTGAATCGCAACGAGACTCTGCTGTAATCAAATCACAAAGTGTCTCTTTAAAGAGACACTTTTGCATGCCAAATTACCCTGACTTATACCTTCATTATCCTAGGCAGGATAAACGGGAACAACAAGACAGGAAATTGCGTTGAATCCAATGCAGATAACTAAATCCAATAAAACCCGGATCAACATAAACCCAAGGAGCCATCATGAGATTCGTCACGCTTATAATCACCATTCCTTTAATATTATTAATGTCCGCCTGTGTATCCAGCAGTAAATTTGAGGCTGCATTGGCAGAAAAGGAAGCGATGAGCCAGTCCCTGGAAAGCGCGCAAAATGAAATCAGCCGTAATAAAGAACAACTTAAAAAAGCAGAACAGGAATTAGCCGCTGCCAGAGAAAAAGTTACCGCAACACAGGATGAGCTGGCAGAACTTGAAGCAAAAAAACAAGCGCTTCAAAAAGAGCTTTCCGATTCTCAAGAAAAAATGGCCACACTGAGTAACATTGAAGCCGAAACTAAACGCCGAAATGAAATATATGCACAGTTTGTCAATCGGCTGAAAACCATGATCGATGGCGGTCAGTTGACTGTCAGTATCGAACAGGGACGAATTGTGATTAATCTTCCGAACAATGTCCTGTTCAAAAGTGGAAGCGCTCATTTAAATCCGGACGGTAAAGAAGCTCTGACTCAAATCGCTGCGGTGTTGAGCCAGTTTTCTGATAGGCGTTTTCAAATTGAAGGGCACACAGACAACATGCCCATTAAAAGTGCTCGATTCCCTAGCAATTGGGAATTATCGACTTCCCGGGCACTGACTGTTATCCATTTACTGACAGACATGGGGGTTTCTCCTGAAAATATTTCTGCCGCCGGGTTTGGTGAATTTCACCCAAGAGCAGACAATGAAACAGAAGAAGGTCGGAAACTCAATCGCCGTATAGAAATCATTATGCTGCCAAACCTTGATATTCTTTCCAGTGAGCTTCCAAAAGTCGCTCCTTAATATCCTTTCAAAAAGCTCGTAGATAAAAATATCTAGCTGATTAATTCACTAAAAATAAAGAATAAAAATGATACCCGATTTATCGGGTATCATTTTTCCACACTCTCACAAAAACAGTACCTATGATTACAACTACGGATAGCCGATAGTTTATTTTCGGCATATTTACAACAAATTTATTTTGTCGCAGAATAAGGCTTCAAAAATCGTTAAAAACATATAAACTTTTTAGAAGATTATAAAAATATAATTTTAATTAATTAATTATAAATAAAAAAAAGTAAATAGTCCTCCTCCAAGCTGCGGAAAAATTACATTACATATTTTTCAGTCTGTGTATGCTGAAGACTCTTCATGAAGAAATTATCAGGAGAGTAGATCATGACTTCCGCAAAAAAACAAAATATCACATTTGAAATTTCACTTGATGCACGCCCTGAGTTCTGTGGTCGTGTTGGTGCGTTTGCATTTGATTCAGCGGGCAATCTGCTGGAAAAATCTGAATTAAAATCCGGAAAAATTTCGTTTGGCATCAACGAAAGAAATCTTGTCAAAAGCCGGTTATTTATTGCTCCGATACCGGATCAGAATGATAAAGGTAGTGTTTCAATTAAAATGATGGAACGTATCGGAGGATTTGAAGCACCCATTACTGACAACGGAAAACTCGTCGATACTATCTTCATTCCCGGCACTATTATTGATGCCTGGCCTTTATGTTTTTGCTGGGTACGCGGGCAAGTCATACAAAATGATTCCGGTCTGCCAATTTGTAAAGCTAAAGTACATATCTGTGAAGTTGACAAGATTTGGCGGTGGATATGGAAGCTCCCCGAACCGGATATTTTTCGGTTAAGACTCAAGTTTCGGGGTTCAAAATCAATAAGATCACGGGTATAACATGTTGAATGTACAGGATATTGTCATGAACGTGCAGCAAAAAATTGAGTGAAGCGAACAAACAACGATCTGCTTTTTCCGCAAAATCGTAAGCGCACATTGCAGAGCATTCCCACCCGTATTGCCCCCTTATGTAGCCGACAGAAGATAAATGCTAAATAAAATTAACTAGTTAGTGAGTGTTGAATCAATAGAAAATGAACCCCGAAACTTGAGTTAAGAGATGACCTGCTGAACCTCATTGAAAAACCGGATATTCGCCCTCCACTCCCACGACCGGACCCTGCTCCATTTTTTGATGATTCATTTATTAATACCGACTTTGCCAATGTTAACCCACGGCCTGAGCCTTCTTTACCGGAAAACTCAATTGAACCCCCAAATTTACCCAACTTAAAACAGGCAATACCATTCAGCACCCATAGCGCATTGCTGTCATCCTCGGTAAATATGGTACGCACAACACTCGCTGACAATTTTCAGCTGATACTGCCGTATTTCTGTCTATGGCCCTGGTGGTGGTGGCGTCTGCGTTGTGATGAAATTATTGTTGTCGAAACAGACTCAAACGGTCGCTTTTCCACAGTTGTCAGTTATCAATGCTCAGGCGATAAACCTGATCTTTATTTCTGGATTGAGTATAAAATTAATGGCAGTCTTGAAACTGTCTATCGACCACCGATAACCTGCAACACCTATTGGAATTATACCTGTGGTACTGAAGTCACATTGCGTATTAATGATGAACGTGTTCCAGCCTGTGATCAGGATATTGACCTACTCGGCAGAAAAGTACAGATACTCTCTATTGGCCGCACAGTTAGCATATCTGAAATCAACGGTGCTGGAGCAGGTTTTTCAGAAGAAGGGCTGACAACATTAAACCAACCCTTTGGTGGAAGACTTGAACCACGAGTCTGGTTCAGCCGCACAACATTACGCGATGATAAAAACATACATTATTATCGCTGGTCCTATCGGAAACTGACCAGTGGTAACGGATCGTCATTTTTTGCATTACCTTTACCTGGCGCATGGCAACCTTTAAAACGCACAGTTATCAGGCATTATGCAAAACTGGATACAAATGGTGATGTCACTCATGAGCCGTATGCACTGGGACCACGTAGTGTAGGAGCAGAATCAAATCTGTTTGAAATCAAACCTGTTGATGTAAAAGATGCTGACCCAGACGGCATTGAATGGACCGTCGTCGATGAACGTGAAGACCTGGCCAGTGGACACTTTGAAACCAGAAGCCTTGGTGAAGGTTCTGATGCTTGTGAGGAGGCACTGGATGCAGCGGGTAAATATGAGCTTAAACTGGAACTGTTTAAAACCGATGGCAGTCTGGTTAACTGGTCAACAGAAGGACTGGATCTGGAAGTAACCAATGTACCCGCACCGTTTGGAGCAGAACCAGTCACTGCCATCAATGCCAGTAATTATAACCGTATCCAGGTTGCCGATGACATCATGGCCTTCCGCACGGTGCTGCGTGTTGACAATAATTGCTGCAACGCAGAAATTGCACCCGTAAGCGGTACAGATTCATGTGGCTTTATTGAATACAATACCGGTGCCAGTATAACCTTGGGATTTAAAGCCGAGCATCCCAATAATTTTGCAACATTATCCTTTAATGTTGTACGTGGCGTTTCAAACTACGTTGCGGTTGCCAGCACATCCGGACAAGCAGGAGCTGCATCACTGCCCACCAACAATACCCCTCCTCCAGCACATGCTTATAATCTGTCAGGCAGCACAGATTACACAGAAACATTTGCGGTGGTTAATCTTATGGGGGGCTGTGACCGGGCTGCCTTTGCTGAGCGCATCCGTGTTTCGGCTAAGGCGACCGACGGATATACTCGTCTTAGCTCTCTTGATAAAAGCGCTATAGATGGGTTTGCTCTGGCAAAACCCTGTCCATAATCAACCAAAACGCTGTTTAAACTCCTGACACCTGGTAGAAATATCTGCCAGGTGTTTTTGTATTTTCCTGAAACATTCTCAGAGACCTTCAAAATGAGTTCAGAATAAACGGTACTTCATCTCAATTGCGGACGCTTTTGCAATTTTCGCTGTAACGTTCGGCGGTGCATACCAAGGGCGCGAGCAGTGGCCGTAATATTGCCTTTATGGTCGTTTAATACCTTTTGAATATGCTCCCACTCTATACGGTTGACAGAGAGTGGCTGTGTCGTAATATCCACACCGGTATCACCCTCCTCACGATAAAATGCAGCAATGACTTCATCAGCATCCACAGGTTTAGCAAGATAGTGAATAGCTCCCAGCTTGATCGCTTCCACCGCAGTGGCAATACTGGCAAAGCCGGTAAGCATAACAACCCGTGTGTGTGAGTCGATATCAATAAGATGTTTGACTAATACCAGACCAGAACGCCCTGGCATATTAAGGTCTACTACAGCAAACTCGGGGGATGTTTTCTCACTGAGTGCGATACCTTCATCAACATTACCCGCTACCTGTACATTGAAGCCGCGTTTAGCCAGCGCCTCCCCCATCACTTGACAAAATAAGTGGTCATCTTCCACCAATAATAGCGTCGGAAAATCACTGGATGGCTCAGTTTGTTGAGCTGTCATACAGGTACTCTTATGGGGACAAGTGGCAATTCAATCACTGCCTGCGTGCCACCGCCATTTTGATTAAGCAGTTGTACTTTTCCACCGAAGCGCTCCATCACCGCGCGGGCCAGATAAAGCCCCAGTCCCTGGCCGTTCGGTTTGGTCGTAAAAAACGGCGTACCGGCAGCGGCAAGTTCTGAGGGGTTTAAACCCTCACCTTGATCACAAACACTGAGAGTGAGATGTTCGTTGTCCCAACATCCTTTGACTTCGATGCTGTCAATGGAAGCATCAGCGGCATTATTGAGTATATTGAGTAACGCTTGGGTAAGGGTCGTATCCGCCAAAATTTGTGGTGTTGGATGTGACCCCTCCAATTGACAGGAAACCTTTGCAGCCGGGCGCGAGGAGCGCAGTAACCCGACCACAACTTCCAGATAATCATCAATCGCAAAACTACGTCCACCTTCAGGCCGTACTTGTCCGGCGCTGGCGGTAATACTGGACAGGATACTTTTACAGCGATCCAGTTGACTGCGTAGCATTTTTGTTTTCTCCAATACATCAGGGTCATTTGCATGCTCGTGCCGTAATTCACCCACCAGCACGGCCATTGTTGCCAGTGGTGTGCCCAGCTCATGAGCAGCGCCAGTGGCCAGGGTGCCCAGCGTCACAAGGTGTTGATCACGCATAGCTTGTTCCCGCGCTTCAGTCAAAATGCTATCCCGTTCCCGTAAACTGTTGGCCATGCGGACCACGAAGAAGACAATCAGCCCTGCACTCAGTAAAAAACTGAACCACATACCCGTTACATGCAAATCGAAATCAACACCGTGTTTGATATTCGCATGGGGCAGTGGCTGAAAAAAGTAAATGAGCAAGCTATAACAACCGACGGTCAACGCAGCCATGGCCCAGGTAAAACGCTGAGGCAAAATGGATGCAACGATAACCAGCGGCAACAGAAAAAGTGAAACAAAGGGATTGGTAGAGCCACCAGCGAGATAAAGCAACGCACACAAAATCAGCGTATCCAGCACTAACTGTACAAAAAACTCCCACGATGATACCGGGCGTGGCTTTCGCATTCGTAACAAGGTCAGGACATTAATCACACCATGCACAGCAATAATGAGTAGCAATGGCAATAGCGGTAGTTCCATCGCCAGCACCTGAGAGGCAATGGTAACCGCTGCCAGCGCGCAAATGATGGCGATATTTCTGAGTACAAAGAGACGCTGTAGATTGAGCGCAGCAGTTGGATCATGAATCGCTTGAAAATTGTTCATTGCAACAGTATACAGCCCGTTGATGCCTTGCGAGGAGTGACAAATTGTCGCGTAACACCCAGGCCATTTCTCCCGCCTGTATTCTGCCATCATACCTTCACTTTTGGCCAGAAAGTGATAAGAATAACTGCACTGCAATCCCTTTTTTCAATGCCAATATTGACAATAAAACCGTTAAAAAACAATGCGATAACAGATGTTCATGCTAAATGAGGTAAAAGTGCGAAAGCATCTGCATCGATAGTATTTGCAACTTAGCGGTGCAGAATGACGAAGGCTGTGATCTGCTGTGCAGAATATCCAACGATAACATTCGATGGCATAACGGCCACAGCATTGTTGCCGTGGCCGTTATGCATGGCTTAATAATCGTCAGTAAATGTCAACATAAACGCAACAATGGCATCTTCTTCACTATTTGTGAGCCCAAGATTACCCAATAATACGGTTTCAACATTTTCCGATACTTCCGGTGGGTTCCATAATCCAGGAATATCCCGCGTGTTATAAAACTGTACAACCTCTTTCAGCGTTTTTAACAAGCCGTTATGCATATAAGGTGGAGTCAGTGCAATATTGCGTAAATGAGGCGTTTTGAATTTCCCGTTTTCTGCAGTTATGTTTAGCACACCACCAAGCCCCAGGTCGATCACATTGGAAGGCTGTTGA
>JAKIUF010000043.1 GCA_021647705.1 Gammaproteobacteria bacterium
TAAGGTTTTTTATATTGGGCTGCCTGCACAAATTGACAAAAAATATGAAAGGACAGCGAAATGCCAGAAATACTCATTAGCAACCGTACCTGGGATAAGCCTCAATTCAAACAAATGTGTGGGGAATCCCTTGATGAAATACAGTGCAGCGGATCGTGCGGCGTTATGTGGCCCTACGAGCCCTACACTGTCGGCAAAACCACACACAACGAAGAGCTGATTCTCCGTGCCCTTCGCTATGGCGGCAGCCCACGAAATATCCATAAGCTTTCTGCAACAACAGGGCAAGACAACATTGTCGGCATCAGCGAGGCCATGACAATGTTGCACGACACCACTGCTGCTGCGCTAGGAGCAACTGCCGCTGTCCATACCGCTCGTAGCAACGGGTTTGTGCGTACGGTGCAGCACTATCAAAATACCTTGCTGACTTACCGAAATGTCATGCGAGGCAAGGGGCGTGCCGGTGCCACAAAAGCCTCCGCAGGCGCAGCGGTAAGAACCGCCTTTGAGGAAATGCAAAAACAATTTCAACGCGAACTCAGGATGACCACCGCCTCGCAAAAATCGCTCTCCCTCAAAGGCGTCCCCCTGACCAATATCACCCGTGCCAAAAACATCGCCCGCAGCAGTCGCAGCATTGAAAAACTGCAACTGACTTCGGTGGCTCAGGCGGGTGCAGTGGGTCAGTTCAGCAAATATGGCAAGGCACTGGGCAATGGTTTAATTGTTGTTGATGTCGCCAGTCGTGTTGGTAATGTGCAAAAGGCTTACAAAGCCGATGGGGACTGGGAACGGGAATTGTTTATTGAGTCGAGTAGTTTTGCAGCGAGCGCGTTAACGGGAAGTGGTGCAGTTTATGTGGGAGCTAAAGTGCTGGTGTTTCTTACTGTCGCGACACCCATTGGCTGGGTCGGTCTTATTGTTGTGGCGGCAGCCTCCTCTATGGCGATGAACTATGTTGTAAAGGAAAGAAGTAATGGCTGGTACGATGATATAATGGGTTGGGTGGATTCTCTATGAGCTTTTCCACCCTCTTCGCAATCTCGGCGGCGGCGGCATTTATTGGATGTATTTTATTTGTCATCTTCGGTCAAATCACCGTACGTAAACTCAGAAAAAACCCGGAAACCAAACATAGTCTGGGTATTGAATTTGCAAGTGGTTGGGATATTCTCAATGTAGCAGGTGCATTAGCACTTCCAAAAGCAGTCGCGCAAAAAATTAAACGTAATTCTGTATCTATGGGGATGGGATCGGGATTTGAAGCCGATCCTGATATTTTATACAAACACACGACGGTGTTTGACCGAGTCTTGGCTCGAATTTTTTTTTGGCTATGGATGTTTTCCGGGTTTGCGCTGATTATATTAGCAATATTAGATTTTTTCTGGGGCTTCGACTAAGGAAAACAATACAAATAACCTTCGCAAAAGTAACCTAATCGTTAATGCCGCTTTCAAGAAAATGTAAAAACAGTTTCAACGCGAATTACACATGACCGCTATCTTGCAGAGTGCGTTCACCCACAAAGGCATCCACCCTGGCTAACATCACCCGCAGCATTGATGTTTTTCACTGTAGCTAGGGGTCGGTCTTGTTGTTGTGGCAGCGACTGCTTTATGGGAATAAACTATCTTGTAAAAGAAGAGAGTGGGAACTTATACGACAGTATTATGAAATGGCTAAACACCTTATGACACTGGGCGATATAATTTTTGCAGTGATTTTCATTGCGATGTTTATCGCATGGGTTTTATTCGTTATTTTTGGTCAGATTGCTGTGCGTAAGCCAAGCAGGCATTAGATATAGAATTTACAATATCGAAGTTGAGTACTCTGAATTTTTAGACCCGTTTGCGGCATAGCCGTCGAACTTAGCCCTATCCGGGAAGAGGATGAAGTTGAGGTGTTATGGATTTTTTGTTCCGCTCTATTCAAGGCAGCGTAAAGCCGTAAGGTGGAACAAGCGCAGCGGTTCCACCAATAGGCAACAAGGAACAACAAATCGCCTCTGTGCTCACGACCGCTGACAAAAACACCTTCAACAAAAAACCGATGGCCTGAAACAGGAGAAAAAAGCCCTCATGCAACAACGGCTCACCGGCAAACGGCGAGTCAAGGTGGACATCGATAGCTGATCGAATCTTGAATATGTCCCTTCCCTGCTTGGTGGAACCGCTGCGCTTGTTCCACCCTACCCGGCTTACAAAAATAATGATGCCTTTTCCACATTTATCGACACGCTTGATCTATTTTCCAATACTCTTCCTGGTATTGCTTTCCTTGATTTTACAAGGTTGTGACGGTGGCGAAAATAATGCTAACCCTGTGGGTTATTTTACCGATATCGGTATCGCCAATGTGGATAATGACGCGGGTAAAACCATTAAGATTAATGATTTACAGGGCGTAGTGATGGATGACAATATCATGATGATGAGCATGTCACACAAGATTGTCTATGATGGCATTATTACCAACATCAACGGAAATTATTTTACGGCTGATTTTATCATTTTTGTTGAGGATAAAAATCCGACAACGGCTACGGCAAATGGCATCATCACAGAAGGATCAAAAATAGAAGGGAGGTTGACGGGGAGCGGTGTTGGCAATGGGACATTTAGTCTGTTTTCTATGCCAAATGAGCAAGTGGATATTTCAAATGCTATCAATGAACTGCAAGAGATGCTGGATGACAATCAAAATTAAGACACGCTAAGAAATATACGCGCTTCTTAACGAAACGACGCTATAATATCTTCATCAAATATTTCGGCATCAGCATCTTACGAAACCAGGATATTTTTTTGATCGTCTACAAGTTTTGGTAACCAACCCGTTTTTCAAGGCGGCCTTAGCTTGCGTTGATTTTAATAGCGCCTCTACCAACAGCTAGAAACTAATGCAATCACGCCCTATACAGCTTCCTGGCCCATTTGAGGCATACGGGCTTGCGCCTCAATACTAATGTAACGTCACATCAACTTCGATGTCTACCGGTGGTGCCTGAGTCGGTTGCAGTTCCTCGTTAATGAGCAGCACGCCCACACGCAGGTATTCCACCAGCTCGGCGTAGGCATTTTCATCTTCTTCGCTGCCTTCCAGCTCATAGGAAGTACCCGCACGGGCGATTTCCAGGAGGTCTTTGGTGATCTCACGAGCATCTTCGGGTAATGGCGCAAAGTCAGTGATGCCACCAAGGCTGAGACCGATAAGGTAACCCTGGCACCAGTCGCCCAGTGCATTGACGCGCGCATCAAGACTGTCATTGTCATCGGGTAGCAGCATCTGAAATTCACAGGTGGGATCGTTGAGCTGTCGCCGGGTAACGTCATGTGTCTGTTTGAAAATCTCGTGTGCTTCGGCGGCTAGCAAATCACCGCCGGGCTGATTGGGCCATAGCGCCTGTTGCCAGATATCGACCCCGGCATTGCTGTTGGCGCATAACAGGCCACACAATGTGCCATGGACTTCGCTGGGGGTGATTTCAGTGTCCAGTCTGTGCAAAGCACTGTCGAGAATCAAATAGTCGGGCAAATTTTGGGGCATGGCGATGGTATCGTGTTTTGCGCTGGTAAGCGGAGAAAATGGGGCGCTGATTTTAGCACCCGTAAGCAGTGGGTAACAGTCGTTGACCCGTTTTGTGCACCGCTCTATAGTGAGGGCTTATTGTGACATAGATGCGATAATAACAAATTCCCCCTGGACGATTGGATAGCATGTCTGAATCTGAAATTAGCAAACTGGAACAGCGTATTGATGAGTTGATCACGCTGACAGACCAGTTGAGCAGTGAAAACAGCCTTATGCGCGAACGACAAAACCTGTTAGTGGAAGAACGCGCCCGGCTCATCGAAAAAGCCGAATTGGCGCGCTCCCGTGTAGAGTCCATGCTGGTGCGACTCAAGGCAATGGAGACCGAAGCATGAATGCCAGGACGACCAAACCACCGCAATCTGTAGAAAGCAAGGTGATCAGCATCCGGGTACTGGACAAAGAATATCAAGTAGCCTGCCCAGTGGATGAGGAACCGGCGCTGCTGGAATCTGCACGTTTACTGGACGAAAAAATGCACGAGATTCGGAATGCGCGTAAAATGGTGGGCGCAGACCGAGTAGCCGTGATGGCCGCATTGAATTTAGCCCACGATCTTCTGCAATTGCAATCAGGTGGTGGCAACGATGGCCCGGTGATGGAAACCCGATTGCGCAATTTGCAAAATAAAGTGGAGGCTGCCATTACCCGTAGCCGACAATTGGGGTTGTAGCACAATATCATTAAGTCGGTTGGTGGTGAGCTTAATGGCATTGGGTTGTAGTAAATTTGTTTAGAAACATACGTTTTCAAAGAATGGCGTTGCCTGTGGTGTTCGATACTGTATCGGAATTTTCTTGGCCTATGCTTAACCCTGTTGGGGACATTACATCGGTGTTGTGTGCATGTCCGTGTTACGGAAAGCCTGATATGCTGGTCGTTGTTCCCACTTTATCGCTCCGGTCCCAAGAGCGACGATGCAACCGGCACATGTGGGTGACGCCTCTTTTTTCTCCTGGATTAATCCTGTGACTGAACGTCAGGCTTTGCGCCAACAATTACGTTTAGCTCGACATGCCTTTGATGCGCATGAACACGCCTGGCGCAGTGCGGCCATCACCCGGCAGCTGGTTAATCATCGTTTGTTTCGTGCCGCGCAACATATTGCCTGTTATTTATCTAACGATGCTGAAGTAGATCTGACTTCGCTGATGGACTGTGCCTGGACCATGGGTAAAATCGTGTATCTGCCGGTGGTCAGTGCCAGCCACCATAACCGGTTGCATTTTTTACCTTATGCGCCGGGCGATACACTGGTCGCTAATGGTTTTGGTATTCCTGAACCAGTGCCGCATTCGCGTCAGAGCACTGCGTTGACCCGGCTGGATTTGGTGCTGGCTCCACTGGTGGGGTTTGATGTGTGGGGTAACCGGCTAGGCATGGGAGGTGGTTTTTATGATCGCACCTTTGCCTTTTTACGCCGTCGCCAGTACTGGCGCAAACCACATTTATGGGGGGTGGCGTTTGATGCGCAAAGAAGTCCGACGGAATTGCCTCATCAACACTGGGATGTGCCGTTGGAAGGCGTAGTGACTGAGTCTGGCGTGCAGCAGAGATGCCGACCTAAAAACCCATAGATCGGGGGGTGCTTATTTTTCCTCCAGGCAATCGAGTTTGTAGGATGTATACACGGTCATGGTGGAACCGCTGCGCTTGTTTCACCCTACGGTTTTACTCTGCACTGAATAGAGCAGAACAAAAAATCGATGAACGCCCCAACGCCACCATCTATCCGGGATTCCACCCTCTATCCGAGTAGGGTGGAACAAGCGTAGCGGTTCCACCAAACGGGAAAAGGACATATTCAAGGTTCGGTTTTTGTCGGCGCTAGTGAGCACAGCAGCGGTTTGCTATTCTTTATAGTCAGAAGATACAGCTATTTTGAACGTTTTTAGATAATGGGTGGTAACCCGTTTTTGACCTGCCTAGCCCTGCATATAAGCGAAACAAAACAACCGATGAACACCCCAGCTCTACCATCTACCTGGAAAGAGCTTAGCCCAACGACTATGGGGTGTTCATCACCTCGCCAATCTGTGGATTGTTTAACAAATCCGCTCAGCGAATAGAATTGAAGGCCGTCAAACTCATCATGTGTGCATCAGTACCCAGGTCGTTATCGGGAAACAGACTACGATAGACATCACGATAATCCGTGCCATGCAAGGCAAGATAATTGAGCACTACCGTGTCCACCAACAGGTTGACATTATTGGCCGCCACGCTGGAAGCAGTTTCTACTGAACCATCTGAGCGGAACCAGCCTATTTGCTGATGACGCTCGTCACCCAGATTGTCGCCACTAAACAGGGTAGCCTGACCACCATTGGCTGTCGGGTTATAAACCAGGAAGAAACTGCCAGCAGTGGAGGAGTTGTCACCGGTCCACACGCCTTTGCCGCGACCATCTTGAGAACCATCGATGGAACCATTGCTGGCCACGGAGCCATCGCTGAAAACGTACATCATCAATGGTGTAGGGACTCCTGCTGCGGTTCGGCGCGCAGCATATTCAAGACAAGCGCCCATGCAACGCCCGGCGCGCAGGTCACGGCGTTCACCAGCTTGGCGGTCACCCGTGTGATAATCGAAACCACCCATGGTGATGGTACCAGCCCCGGCATAACCATCGATAACCATTTTCATGACGGCGGCGGTTTTACGGAATTCGCCTTCACCATCAAATTCAGCCTCGGTAAATATACCGCCATTGTTATTGACGATGACCCGATCGGCAGGATCTTCGGCATTGCGATCATCAGGACTGATTTCTACACCGACGAAACGATCAGCAATATCCGCAGCGCTGAGGTAACCACAGTTCACCATCTCCCTGACCACGCTATCTGCGTCGATGCGAGCCACTTTTTTATCACTGAGGCGAGCAATGGATTCCATCACAGCCTTGGCATCATCTTTGGTCAAGACAGCAGTGAGATCACCAGTGTCTACCATGCCGGTGACATCCGAGGGACGGTCCACCTTGGTAGGACGAACAGAAGGATCAATACTCATGGCCGGTGCCACAGAGTTGCCACCAGATTCAGAATTACGCGAGCCAATAAGAGTGACTACGCTGCCATTAGAACCTGTGCGAGCAATACCATACATCGGGTTATGTGGATTGTTACCCGTATCGTTATCAGAGCGGGCGGGGATGACCGCGCCATTAATCAGTGAGGCGGTTCCAATACTGACTTTTTCCATAATGCCGCGCAGAAAACCGCTGTCTGAATGGAAAGGCAAACCCAGGCGAGTGTCAATGAAATCATTATTAGGGCCGCTCATGGTCGAGGCAGCATCCACTATACCGGGCACCATATCACCGGGAATACCCATTTTACTGTAGCCTGCGGCACTGATGGGATCATTGAGATAACCACCTTGTCCACCGGCCAGCACGTTGGAACCAACCATACTGGCACCACCCGCCAAATCAAAACAGATAAAAGGGATGTTGCCACCAGCGGTGCCCAAAGCACAATTGGGGTTGTTGGTAAACATGGTTTTCAAATCGTCTGACAACTCCGCGTGTGCAGCACGAGGATTGGCAAACAAACTAAACAACGAACCACCAAGCGTGACACCTGTGCCCGTGATAAAGCCCTGGCGCAGGAAATCCCGCCGCGTTACTGGTCGACTATGGTCCTGATGCAACAGAGGTGCATCGAGTGAAAGTCCGTGGCGATTCTTTTTCAAGCGTCTCGCAGTTCGGTTAACTGTTCTTTTATTAGCCATCGTCTTATCCTCAAATACGTCTGTTACTTGTTATGTGAGCCTATTGAATCATCATCACTGCACTACCCAGGGTCGTGGTACACATCGCCTTGACCATTGCGCGGGTACGGGCAGCGTTATTGTTGCAGGCTGGATCGGCAGTACAAATCGTCAGCAAACGATCAAACAGGTTGCCTGGGTACTCAAGGTCTGCTGGCTTACTGATTAACTCAGCTTTGAGATCTGCGCGATCCGGCATATTGGTTAAAATCACACCACCAATACCGACCATGTTGTCGTACAAGGCATCCACAATCTGATTTTTTGCTGCGGAATCACCTGTGCTGAAAGCAGTAGCCACATCATCGGTAAAGCCAAAACCAGAACCAAAGAAGGTGTTTCGCAAACTGGTGTCTTCCACCAGAGCATCACAATAGGCAATAGCTAGCTGGGCGACACCCATTTCGTGTGCAGCAAGGAAACCATTAATATTCTCGTCGGCTGGTAGCTGTTGTTTGATACCGGTAACAACACCTGCGTCTTCTTTGTAATAAGTTTCCAGTACGCTGGCGAATTGTGGCAGATAAGGATCAACACCCGTCATAACCGACATGGAATGAAGAACCTCCTCAAAAGTACGCAGACCGGTCTTAGGTACTGGAGTACCAAACACCGGCGCAATGTTGCAGTTTGGGGGACTATTCGCACTGCCACAAATCGCCGGGGTACGGCTATACTGCTTGCCGTCGAAATCTTCGAAGGTCAAAAAGAATTCGTCACTGCCTGAGCCTTTTTCCACGGCAATAATAGTACCAATAGTGGATAAAACCTGTTGACCTGTGGTGCTGTCGAAATCTGTGCCATTAATTGTGGTATCAAGATTAATGTAAGCCTGACCGCCAACGGGTTCCTTACCGTTAAGACCAATGCGCATACTTTTGATAACCGTACCACTGGGGGTGAAGTCAGGATTAAGGCTGACAAAAGTCGGCTGAGCAAACAAGTAACTGTAATCATCAAACTGGCTGGCTACAAAGTAAACAAAACATTGGTCAACCGGGCTGGTGCCCCCCTCAGGAACACGGAAGCAGTTGGGGTCATCCATCAACCCACTGACACTGAACATGAGGAAGAATTTTTGTCCTACACCGGCTTCAAAATTTTGTTGGACCTGCTCTGGTGTCATGGCACGATTATGAATAGCTACCAGACGCAGTCTGCCTTTCCAGGGCTCGCTGAGGTCCGCTTCATTACCCATACTGAAGGCGTAGGTGGGATCCCAGTTAGCCAGATCACCCGCAGGAAGCAGAGGATCAACAGAACCCTCATCGTTGCCAATTGTGGATACATCAACACCATTCACATAAATCTTGCGGCCTTCAGCACGACTGAATGTCACCGCAACGTGCTGCTGGGTGGATTGCAGATCTTCATCCATGTCATCCGTCAGCAGGGTATTGCCATTGGGACTGTCCTCTGTGGAACTACGATTCATGAATGCGTATCGGTACTCAGCCTGACCCAGAGTAAAGTTGCGTTCGTTAGCACCGCCTGAATAGTTGATGATGCGCGCAGGATTGTTATCGCCTTGCGACACATTGGCAGGCACCACCCAAGCTTCGATAGAGTAAGCACCACTGCCAAGAATTTGAGTCAGCAATTTACGGCTGTCTTGTGTGGTCGCCTGTGCCTTTGCACTGCTGTCAAGAAACTCTATACCCCAGCCACCTACCCAACGGTAGTCTGTGCCTTCGTTGCCGAAGAGTTTGAGATCAAGTGGCACACCCACACCGCTGGTGTCTTGTATTGTGGCACCAGAACCGGCTTTGAATTCGTACAATGCGATGGTACTGGAATCATCACGAGCACCCCCGCTAGCAACAGTACCGTCAAGCAAAGCCAAAGCCTTGCTGATCTTCCAGTCAGTATCCACTGCGGTGGTGCTGATAGTATCTGCAAAAGCAACGATGGCCTGCTCCATTTCCACGGAACAGTTTTTACGGCCTTCAGTAACCGCTTGTTGCAGGGTACTGCTCAAATCCCAGCAATTGTGACCTTCGTCCATGCGTAACACCAGACGTGAATCCCGTGGTATGTCCAGGCTGATTTTCTGACTGGTGACAATAGCATCGTAGGCGACATTTATATCGACATCAGCAAAGAAGGGCGTTTGCGGGACAGAGGCTGAATCCCTGTGACAGTTGGCACAATTGTCCACAAGCAGGGTATGCACGTCACTAAAACCAGAAGGTGCCGAAGCTGGAAAGTTTTTGCTGCTCCCAACCTCTTTGATCGTTGGTGGAGTAAGCGTGATAACGTTAGGTTCGTTATCTATACCACCACCAGGAACGCCACCAGCAACCCAGTTACTGATATATGCCGTGGCATTCGTGGCCAAAGCGCTACAAGCACTCGCCGTGCCGCAATTGTGCCCTTCATTGATTTTGGTAATAAGTGCTGAGCTGCCCGGAACATCTCGATTAACCAGATTGCTACTGATCATCTGGCCATAGGCAGTATTGACATCGGCGGTATCCAGAAAATAGGGAGCCTGGCTGCCGGTATTGGTGTTGTGGCAGTTTTCGCAATTACTGGCATCCAGCATCTTGCTCCAAAACTCGGTTTGGAAATTGCAAATATCTTCTATCGCGTCAGTCTCTGTAGCAACGGCGTTGCAGGCATTCCCGGTATAAAGCGCTGCGGTGCTGCCATTACCAACACCTCCCGTGACCGTAGGCTCATTGGGCACACTGTCACAAGCTGATAACAACAAACCACTGAGCAAAATAAGTGGTAACGACCATGACTGATGTTTTATACAGAGAGTTGTTCGGCCTGGAATGTTCATTGTAATGCTCCAAAAAAAACTGTTATGGCACCCTTTAACAGCGTGACCACCAAAGAGAGATTGTACGCGTCTTGTTTTTAACTGCCTTTACAGAATGCTGCGGAATCGGCAAATACCTGCTTCAGCTTGTAGTCACCCCGAAAGCCAGTGATCATGGTATCAATTTGTGCATGGTCTTCAGCGTCAATCGGTGTACGCAGGCACACCGCCTTAAAGACTTTTTCTACCTGACAGCGGGCAAAAGCATCACTGTGTGCCAATTCCCGGCCCATGGATGCAGCGCCGCTACCGCTACCTGATGTGTTATCTGCGCTATCCCAACCCAGCGCGCTGTTACTGCCGGTGCGCCAATAATTAGCCCACTCGTCATTGGGAGTAACGTAACCACCTTCAAAGTTATTGGCGTTGATATGATATTTTTCCTGCACACGAGTACCAGTAGGATTACCATCTTTACCGATATCGATGGAACCGGGGGCGTTGTAGACTATTTGCCCGGCATCGTAATCAGGTTCATTGCCATTCATGGGATATTCGTAGTCGTAATAAGCGAAGGCCTGAGTCAGAGGATCCATGCCATTGTGGCAACCAACACAAGCATTCATATAGATACGGCTGTCTCCACCAGGACTACGGGAAACGTCCTGACGAACACGGTCCGGACTGTAGCTGGCGTCTTTCACTTGCTCCAGATCAGTACATAAATGATTGAGCAGGGTAAAACGGAACATAGCGCGGTTGGTGCCATCCACAAAAAAAGCTTTGGCAGCAGCACGAGTGGTGAGTACACCGGCCGGTTCTATTGTCGATGAAATGGCAGACTGCGTGGTTTCCGTGAGTACCACCTGTAAGTCGGCACCGGTATCTTCCAATGCCTTGTAGTGTGCGTTGCTGTTGCTGACCAAATTTGTTGTATCGGAGCCAGTATAGAGAATGTCATCGTAGAGAATCCGACGGAAATCGTGGCCATCACGGATTACCCCGATCACTGTCGCCGTGTAATCATTCAGCGGTGCAAACACAGTTTGCTCTTCATTGGTCCAGGGGGTGATGAAATTTTTCAGGGTTACCTGATAAAATTCTTTACCTATGCAGTTGTCACCGCCACCATCGTTGGTAATGGCATCCATGGCCGCACCAACAGCATCGCCCGCAGTCACCTTGGCTTCCAATTGAGTCAGACAGGCAGCACTGGGGGGCACACCCGTCAGCCGGTCATGAATTCGTTTAGCCTGTTCACGCGAACCAGCCTGTACGCTACCCGCAAACGTCGCCGATAAAACCAGAGCCAGCGCAGCGCAGACCATTTTTTGTGAAATGCTTAGGGGGAAAATTTTAGTGCTCATATTATGCATCCTTAAAAACGGGATTGGTGGAGGCAAAGTTGATATTTGCATACGGAGAAACAAAACTGCTCAGCGGGTGTAAACAAACATCCGTGCCGCTATGACCCTGTGTGCAGGCAACAGATTTCAATGATTGTTGTTTTTTAGCGTCATACAGCATGTTATATTTTCCCCAACTACATTTAGCTTTCGATACGATATCGGCCGGTGCATGTTTGTCATTACAGCAAACAGCTATTTTATTAATATTATCCGCCGTGTTTTTTTATGCGGCTTTCCTGGCCTTGTTTTCCCTTTTACAGCGCTTTCCCTAATAAGGCTCTGCTGCCAGGTGAGACTGCCGTTGCGTAAGGCATAGTTTGCACACCTGCTGCTATACTCCGGGAATTGCGATAAAAACACTGTGATCTCGGTCACACACCTGACACGAGCCGTATAAAAATACAAAAAAACAAATAGCTTTATTGTTGATATCAAAGCAGTTTTTATCTGACAACAGCCTATAAACGCTATTTCCTGCGGTCAGGTTCCCTCATTCTTCAAATTGAAAATTTCTAAAAAAATACAAACTGGCAGTTTCGACACGCCAAAGCGGTTGATTTTTTGGCCAGATAGCAATGCTGCTCAGGAATCTACCGGGCTCAAGACAACTCCCTTTTGCTGTATTCATCCGGGCCTGACAAACTCCCGGCCTTTTGACGAATAGCGGCTAATTCAAGATCAGCACCCCATTGTTGTTTCCGGTTACAAAAATCCAGTAGTGGCATAAGTTGCTCCAGCATAATATCGATATGTGGCGTAAGCTTTTCAGAATCACCTTTGCTGAGAATACGCAGTGCGGCATCAATACTGATGCGTTTTTTCGGCGCTTGTACACTACTGTATTCAGCAGGTATCAAACGATTACCTCCAGCAGCCTGGGCACTGACTGCATATTTTTCTGCCAGTGTGAGAAACTCTTCAATGCGTTTGATGTTGTTTATTCCACGGTGACTCAGCCCTAGACTTACCGTTAATGAAGTTTGCATTTCACCCACATTAAAAAGCTGGCTGGTCACCTGTTGGCGAATGCGGTTGCAGACCTTGTGCGCTTCAGCACCCCCCAACGTGGGTGCGATGATAGCGAACCGGGTATCAGCAATGCGTGCCAGGGTGTCTTCTTTACGAATGGCGGTTTGCAGACAACCCGCCACCCCGGTCAATAGTAACTCCAGTATGGTAATACCGTATTTTGCTTTTAGCCGGTCGGCATTATCCAGCGCGATGACCAATACGGATAAGTCCTGTTGGTGACGAACAGCAAAAGCCAGATCCTGGTCACCGTGTTTAAGCAAATACCGTCGGCTGCGCACCCCGGTAAGTGCATCATCCGTGGCTTGATCCCGCAGCGCTACGGCGGTTTGCGCCAGATCTCTCGTGGTCTGATCCAGTCGTGCTTGAGCACGTACCCGTGCCAGCAACTGAGCCTTGTCAAAAGGCTTGGTAATAAAATCTGTTGCGCCCAAATCCAATGCCCGCTGCCGGGCAGCTGCATCATCTGCTGCGGTCACCATATTCACGGGAATATCATTGATACGCACATCATCATGGGCGCGAATGCGTGCAATCAGCTCGTAACCATCTAGCCGGGGCATACCTGCATCGGTGAGTATCACCTGAATTTGCTCATCGGCCAGCAGTGCTTCCCAACCAGCTTCACCATCACTGGCTTCAACAATTTCGAATTCATTACTGAGTATTTTTTTCAATGAAACACGCACCACGCGCGAGTCATCAATAATCAACACACGGGGTTTGTTTACAGGCAGCAGCTGTTGGTCGGCCATCATTTCTCCTACACCCGTGTCAAAACCGGGAAGTAGTGGCAGTTATTGTCTCGTATAACGGCAGGAAAGAATGAAAACTCAACCCACTACACAAATCGTTGATTGTTTATGTTTTGTGATATGGCTCACGATGAATTCAAGCTTGTTGTCCGGGGTGTCGCTATTGGGTTACGGCATGAAATCTGCCTTATCTAACTGAGATTCAATGAGTTAACAAAAACTTCCGCCTAAAATGATGGCATAACATTTAAAAGGATGCAGAACAGGCATGATCAACCAGCAGGTCAATTTGTTTCAGCCCATCTTCCGCAAGGAACGGAAACTGCTGTCGTTCAAGGTATTGACCCAGGCTTGCGCAGCTGTGGTGGTGGTATTGTTCACAATGTACGGCTGGAGTGTGCAACAAACGCAACAAATGAAAACTGATTTGGTACAACTGAAAAAACAGCAAACACAATTTTCCACGCAATTGGCCGAAGTCAGCGATCGCTTGGCTGGAATGAAAACAGATACGGCCCCTCAATTAGCACTAACCAGCCTGGAACAGGAATTAGCCGCCCGTCAAAAAGTCGTTGCTGCTCTGAGACGAGCAAAAGACAGTTATACACATGGCGTCTCAAATTATCTGGAGAGTTTTTCCCGTCAGGCTCCCAAGGGAGTATGGCTTACCGGTTTTAGCGTACAGGCTGGTGGTGAAAACCTGGTGATTCGCGGCAGATCTTTGCAGGCAGCATTGGTGCCAACATTTTTACAACAACTCTCCAGTGAAAGTGCATTGAGTGGTACAGAATTTGGCTTGCTGCAAATTCAGCGTGAAAAACCGAATACCCGTTTTGTTGATTTCACCGTATACACCGGCACACAACCACCACAGACCGGCACCCTGATGGAGACATCACCATGAAAAACCGTTTTGCCGCATGGGGAGAGCGCTTTGAGGCTTTTTCGTTACGTGAACGGAGCTTGATTGCAGCAAGCATTATTGTAGTGATGTTTCTATTTTGGGACACCTTGTTATTGAGCCCACAGGAAATTCAGCAAAAAAAAATTGTTGTCGAGATGTATAACACCAATCAACAAACCGAAGCAGTTGCCGAAAAAATTAAGGAAATGTCGGCAGCATTGCGAGGCAGCCAAGTCACACATATCAATGCCCGAGTCAATGAATTACAAACACTGTTGGGAAAATTAAAACAACAGCAGAAAGACCTGACTATCGAATTTATCCAACCGGTGCAAATGGCGGGCGTGTTGCGTGACATGCTGCATGCCGAAAGTGGACTGGTGTTAACAAGCCTGGAAAGCCTGGGTGTACAGCCATTGTTTCCCACAGAAGGGGACAACAAAACAAAAAATGAAAAAAAGGGCACTCGCACACAGCAACCGGAAATCTACAAACATGGCTTGCGTATTGTGTTTGAAGGTAATTATTTCAAGACATTGAATTATTTACGTGCGCTGGAAGCCATGCCTTGGAGCCTGTACTGGGACAATGTGGAATACAGAGTCACAAAATACCCAAAAGCCAGCGTGGTCATTACGGTACACACACTGAGCCTCCACGAGGGCTGGATTGGTGTGTAATCTTTTAAAAAAATCTCAAGTCATAATCATTGTAACGACAATGCTATTACTGATTATGCCATTGCAAGCGGCCCTGAAAGACCCTACACGTCCACCCACGGCAACAACAGCAATTTCTTCGGTGCCAGAAAAAACTCAGCGACCACGCTGGGTGCTGACATCAACATTGGTATCGGCGCAAAGACGCACGGCGGTGATTAATGACACTGTGGTATCCCATGGTGATCGCATTAATGGTGCAAAGGTCATAAATATTCAACCTACCGCAGTCCGGCTACGCATCGGCAGACGAGAAATTACAGTAATGATATTGAAAAAGAATGTTAAGTCATTGTCTCAGATGACCTCATCGAGACAAGGGAAATAATAATGAAAACTGGAAAAAAAATTAAACAACATTTTATATTGATAATTATTATCTTCACATTATTGCTGGCATCATGCTCAAGCAAGCCGCCCCGAGGTGGCAGTGTTGCAGATGAAATCAATAAAAACCTGCAAAAAATCAACCAGCAGGCTCCCATAAAAAATAAACCGGGAACATTGCCACCGGAAGTATCTGCTGCATTGATGCCTCCATTGAATATTGAATTCTCAGGTATGAATCAAACTCCACTGGAGCGCAGGTTTGATATTACCGTTGATCGTGTCAATGCACGTTCATTTTTTATGAGTCTGGTAAAAGATACACCTTACAACATGGTGACGTATCCGGGCGTTACAGGGAAAATATCCCTGAGCATGAAAAATGTCACGATTAATGAAGCCATGGAAACTGTGCGCAATGTTTATGGTTATGAATTTAATCGTACTAAAAATGGCTATGAAGTATTATCTGCCAAATTACGTTCAAAAATATTTACCATCGATTATCTCAATGTGAAACGCTCAGGATTATCGAATGTACGTGTAAGCTCCGGACGAGTTCAAACATCACAAAAGAATCGCTCACAATCAGGCACGGGAAGAACCGATGGTAACTTCGGTACAAATAATAGTAATGGATCGAATAGAAGCACAGCGGTTTCTGGCAGTCAGGTAAGCACCCGCTCCGAATCCAATTTCTGGACAGAGTTGACAGTGGCATTGCAGGCCATCATTGGTAGTGAAGAAGGGCGTAAAGTTATTGTGAATGCGCAGTCAGGCATTGTTGTGGTACGTGCCATGCCAGCGGAATTACGTGCGGTATCGAAATATTTACAAACGACTCAGAGCGTCATTGAGCGACAGGTTATTCTCGAAGCAAAAATTCTGGAGGTGGAACTCAGTGATGGTTTTCAGTCAGGCGTTAACTGGTCTGCGCTAGGCAAAGGTAAAAACGGGGACAGTATCATTGCTGGACAATTTGGTGGGTCCAGCGTATTTACTTCGGGTGCCAGCAACTTACAAGGGCAAACCGATGCCCTGAATCCAGCCGATTTATCTGGCCTGCGCTCAAACGTGGCTTCGGCCTTTGGCGGCATGTTTGCCATGAGCTTCGATATTGGTGATTTCACTGGTTTCCTGGAGTTTCTTGAAACACAGGGTGATGTGCATGTGCTGTCCAGCCCTCGGGTATCTACCGTCAATAATCAAAAAGCGGTTATTAAAGTAGGCACTGATGAGTTTTTTGTCACCGATGTAAACACTAATACCAATACTTCATTAGGTGGTACCAGTGCCAATCAATCTGTCAACGTTGAATTAACCCCATTTTTTTCAGGCGTGGCACTGGACGTTATCCCACAGATCAGCGAAGACGGTATGGTGACTTTGCATATTCATCCATCCGTCAGTGAAGTAACCGAACGCGTCAAACAAATCAGCCTGTCTTCAAGCAGCCAGCTTAATGTACCACTGGCTTTGAGCATGATCAGAGAGTCTGACAGTATTGTGCGTGCGCGCAGTGGCCAGGTAGTCGTCATTGGTGGTTTGATGCAAAACCAGACCAGAGATAAAAAAAGCTCAGTGCCTTTATTGGGTGATCTACCATTGATAGGTGGTTTGTTTCGGCATACTCAGAAAGTAACCCGCAAGAGTGAATTAGTCATTTTATTACGACCGATTGTTGTCAATAGCGATAATGTCTGGGCTGATGAAATACAAAAAGTAACAACACGTTTTGGCAAAATTACCCAGCTCAATTCACCGTCAATTGTTAATGATACACCTGTAGAATAAATATAAAGGCGGCGGTGATAATTTATGTACCTGGAACACTTTGACATGCAGGAAATGCCTTTCGCTATTACGCCGGATACCAGTTACTTCTACAGCTATGGGAGTTATCAAGAGGCATTGAATGTTTTACTGGTCGCATTACGCAGTGGTGAAGGTTTTATAAAAATCAGCGGCGAAGTGGGCACAGGAAAAACATTATTATGTCGTAAAATATTGAATATTCTGGATGATAGTTTTATTACTGCCTGGCTTCCCAACCCCTGTTTGACGCCTGCGGGTTTACGCATGGCATTGGCTGATGAGCTGGATATCAAATATGCCCGAAACATGGGCCAGCATCGCATTTTATCATTGATCAATGATCGCCTGATCGAATTAAATACCGAAGGAAAACAAGTGGTTTTATTCTTGGACGAAGCACAGGCTTTGCCGGATGATTCTATGGAAGCTTTGCGCCTGTTAACCAATTTAGAAAGCGAAAAAAGCAAACTGCTTCAAGTCGTATTATTTGGACAGCCCGAACTGGATGAGCGGCTGGCTCAAAATAAACTGCGCCAGCTACGTCAACGCATTACTTTCTCTCAGGAGTTGGAAACCATCGATATTAACGGTATCGAAGGTTATCTGGCACATCGATTATTGGTTGCTGGCTACCACGGTAAACCGCTGTTTAATAAAAATACTGTGGAAGGTTTATATCATATCAGCCAGGGTGTGCCACGGGTAATTAATGTATTGGCGCACAAAATGTTGATGGTGGCCTATGGTCAGGGCGCGTCTAATATTACCTTGCAACATTTACAGCTGGCCGCAGAAGACACTGATGGCACAACACCACTACCTGCTTCCGGCTTGACACGTATGGGCACAACCATTGTTTCTGCCATGAGTGCAGCAGCAGCCGCCGCGGCAATAAGCCTGGGAGCCTGATACATGAGCCTGATTAATCAAATGTTGCGCGATCTTGAACACCGTCGTACTTCAGAAATAGCATCATCGCCCCTGGGAGGGCTCAGTGCCAGTGGCTCAATAATACAACCGGCGGAAGTTTCAACTCATTATATGACCCTGACTATTGTCGTGGCAGTGATTTTTATAAGTGGCGTGATGGTGGCATATTTATTGGGTGACCAGCAACAAGCCGTGGCAACAGAAAATATGGGGGCCAATATATTTCAAAAAGAAGCACCCGGTTTTATCACAGACACTGCGCCAGAAAATACAAAAATAACCACATTGCCTGCAATGGCCAACCCTAATTCCACGGTGATTGATAGAAAAAAAACTATCGAAACTGTGATAAAAAAACCTGTTGTGAAAAAAATTACACCTGTGAACATCACACCGGATGTTGAAAATATAACCGAAACAACATCTGTCAGCAGAAAACAAAATATCAATAAAATAATCCGCCCACTGACTAATGAACAACAATCACAGTTGGCCTTTCAGCGTGCAATACAGATGTTATCTCGTAATAATTCACAGGATGCACAACTGGCTCTGGAAGAAGCATTGTCTTTTTCACCGGCTCATCTTCGGGCTCGTGAAACACTGGCGGCAATTTTGTTAAATAGCGGTCGTATAAGCGAGGCTGCAAACAGCTTGAACGAAGGCCTGCATTTAATGCCGGATGCCGCGCCACTGGCAAAACTGTATGCCCGTATTCTGGTGGACCAGGGTGATATTGTTAACGCTGTCGCAGTATTGGAACGGGCACGTCCAGCCGTGGCTGCTGATTCGGAATATTATGCCTTGTTGGCAGCCTTGTATCAGCAATTGGAGAAACATGCGCAAGCGGCGCAAGTCTATCGGCAAATTTTATTACGGAACCCTGGGGCAGCGCACTGGTGGATGGGGCTGGCTTTAGCACAGGAAGCCATGGGTGAAACTACACACGCATTGGATGCTTTTCAGCGGGCGCAACGTGCTGGTGGCCTGAGTAATGAAGTATTGAAATATATACAGGCACGCATCGTGGCATTAACACCTGTAGCACCTTTGCGTACAGATGCTAACCATGTGTTGGACGAGTTTGAGGAATAAACATGTCAGCACAGATAAAACGTATTCGTCTGGGTGATTTGCTGGTTGAGCATAAGCTTATTTCTGAAGGCCAATTGATTGCGGCATTGGATGAGCAAAAGAAATCTGGCCATAAATTGGGTCGGGTCCTGATTGAGAATGGTTATGTAAAAGAGGATGACGTACTTAATTTATTGTCTCGTCAACTCAATGTTCCTTTTGTCGATTTGAGCATTTTTGAGTTCAAACCGGAAATAGTGAATAAAATTCCAGAAACTGCGGCACGTCGATTCCGAGCACTGGCACTGGAAGACACACCGGATGGCTTATTGGTTGGCATGGCTGACCCGACCAATATTTTTGCCTACGATGACTTGGTACGAGTAATAAAAGGCCCGATCAAAGTCGCTGTAGTAAAAGAAGGTGACTTGATCGCCGCCATCGACAAGGTTTACCAACACGGTACTGAAATACAAAGCCTTGCCACAGAAATTGGCGAAGACATGGAGGAAAATGTCTTTGATCTGGCATCATTAGATAAAATTGTCAGTCAGTCTGATGCGCCAGTAGTCCGTTTGATTGAAACAATATTTGAAGAGGCCATGGCAACCAATGCCTCTGACATTCACATCGAACCCGACGAAACTGTGTTACGCATTCGTCGCCGCATTGATGGTGTTTTATACGAACAGGTGATGGATGAAAAAGCCATTGTGCCTGCGTTGGTATCCCGCCTGAAATTGATGGCGAGTCTGGATATTGCCGAACGACGTTTACCACAGGATGGTCGTTTTAATATCAAATTAAAAAACAAAGCTGTAGACGTACGTTTTTCCACCATGCCAACACAGTATGGTGAAGCCGTGGTAATGCGTCTGCTGGATCACTCTACAGGTGTGCAAGGTCTGAACCAGATTGGTTTGTCGGACGATATCCGAGTCCGCCTGGAAAATGCCATTAACCGACCGCATGGTTTATTGTTGGTCACGGGCCCGACCGGTAGTGGTAAAACCACAACGCTGTATGCGGCATTAAATGAATTAAACACACCGGAAAAAAAGATTATCACCGTAGAAGATCCGGTGGAGTATCGTTTACCCCGTATCAATCAGGTACAAGTCAATCAAAAAGTGGGGCTGGATTTCGCACGGGTATTGCGCAGCGCATTGCGACAGGACCCGGATATTATTCTGGTTGGTGAGATTCGCGACCAGGAAACCGCAGAAATTGCCTTGCGTGCTTCAATTACCGGCCATCTGGTGATGTCAACATTGCATACCAATGATGCCATCAGTACCGCATTACGACTTATCGATATGGGCGTGGAAGGTTTTTTGGTAGCCTCAGCAGTGCATGCCATTGTTGCACAACGTCTGGTACGCCGTATCTGTGATAAATGTACGACTGCCCATGCCCTGGATGCAGGTCAACTGGCTTGGTTGCAAGTGGTAGTGGGTGAAGAGCGTGCCGCAGAAATGACGTTTCAACATGGTACTGGCTGTCCTGCTTGCGGGCATACCGGTTATCACGGTCGTGCCGCCGTACACGAAATGCTGGATATTACCAGCGAGCTTGCCGATGCCTTGCGTCATCAGGATTATACCAAATTCAAAAAACAGGCATTAGCACAAGAGCAGTTTACTCCGCTATTGGAAAATAGTCTGATTCTGGCTGAACAAGGTGTCACTTCCATCGATGAAGTGATCCGTATCAGTGGCTGGATTGATTGAGCATTAACGGGAATTTAACGGATTAATTTATGCCACTTTTTCAATACAAGGCACGCGGCCATCGGGGTGATGCCATTGAAGGCACTATGGAAGCCGTAAGCTCAGATGCCGTGGCCTCACAATTATTGGAAAACGGCGTTGTCCCCATCAATATCAATCCGGCAAAAATAGGTGTATCTACTGAAATTGATTTTGGTAAACTTTTTACCGAAAAAGTGACCGACACTGACATCATTCAGTTTTCCCGACAAATGTACAGTCTCACCAAAGCGGGCGTACCAATGTTAAGTGCCATGCATGGTTTGTCACAATCTACCAAAAATGCCACTTTGTCCGAAACTATTCGTAATATAACGGTGAGTCTGGAGTCTGGCCGGGATCTGGCAACATCATTCAATGAACATCCGGAAGTATTTTCGCTGTTTTATGTATCGATGATTCGCATTGGTGAAACCACGGGTCAACTGGATGAAATCTTTAATCAGCTGGCACGCTACATGGAACGTGACAAACGCACGCGCAATCAGATTAAATCTGCGCTGCGTTATCCTGGTTTTGTACTCATCGCAATTTCCATCGCTATCGCCATTATTAATTTATTTGTGATTCCTTCCTTTTCAGGTGTATTTTCCAAATTTGGTGCGGAGTTACCACTACCAACATTAGTACTGATGAATATTTCAAATTTTAGCGTGACTTATTGGCCGGAGCTACTGGGCATATTACTGGCAACTACGCTGGGCGTACGACATTACATAAAAACAGATAACGGGCGTTATCGCTGGGATAAACAAAAACTTAAACTGCCATTGGCTGGCGATATTATTTATCGCGCCACACTGGCACGGTTTACACGGCTTTTTTCCATGTCCATAAAGGCGGGCGTACCACTGATTACGGCACTCACTGTAGTAGCTAAAGCACTGGATAATCATTATGTAGAAGAACGCCTATTAGGCATGCAAACGGGTATTGAACGCGGTGAGTCCATTACACGTACTGCTGCGGCTACTGGTTTGTTTGATGGCCTGGTAATGCAAATGATGGCGGTGGGTGAAGAAACCGGTTCTATTGATACATTGCTGGCTGAAGTCGCTCTATTTTATGAGGCTGAAGTCGAAAATGACATCGATAAACTCAGTGCGCGTATTGAGCCTGTATTAACGGTGATAATTGCAGGCATTGTATTAGTACTGGCCTTGGGTGTATTCCTGCCTATGTGGAATTTATCTGAAATCACCATCAAATAAATAATCGATATATAGGTAAAGAATTTTTTCGGAAAGACCGATAGTTACAAAGAATGGAGCCACGTCAGAGCATTGTGGGTACAACCATCCCGAACCATTGACACATTTAAAGTAGATAAAGCTGGAGAAGTGACATGAAGAAACAAAGTGGTTTTACCCTCATTGAGCTAGTGATGGTTATTGTGATTTTGGGAATTCTGGCGGCAACAGCCTTACCAAAATTTGCCGATTTATCTACCCGGGCAGAGGGTGCATCTATCGCCGGGGCACGCGGCGCAGTTTCCTCTGCGGCAGCTATTGCCCATGCAGCATTTTTGATTGACAACACAACAGCAACCATTGAAGGCACTGCTGTAACGTATCAAAATGGTTATCCCAATGCAGCCACCATTGTCAATCTGGCGGGCCTTAACGTCGGTGTGGGGTTGGATTTTCAGGGATCAACCGTTCCTGGTCCACCTGCTGTATTAACCATTACCAATGGCTCAGCTACCTGTAGCTTTACTTATACAGAAGCAGTTTCCCCTGCCGCTCCGGTTATCAGCACTGTTCTCGGCGCGGGTTGTTAATTAAACGACCTGGTTTCTCACCAGGGCAACACTGCCCATATTGTGAAAACCATTGGAAACAAGCCAGGTTGCGTAAGCTACCTGGCTTTTTTTCTGGATAATTATTGTGCTCAATATTAAAACCGTTATACAAAAGAAAATATTCACCAACGATGTGCGAGCATTGTTGACATCAATAACTGTTTTTCTGTTTTTATATTTTTTTTCGTTCTCTCTTTTGGCTGCTCCGGGCGACGTATTATTCACCGATGATTTTGAGCGTGCCACTGTGGGTGTAGACTGGACTATTAATAATAGCGGGGGAGGTGATGCCGGTATCGGTACCCATACCGCTAATTCAGGTAGTCGTTCACTATACACACGCTGGCAAGCCGTCTCCGTCACTAGCAGAAGCATTAATCTTTCCACCATTAGCGGGGTGGAATTAACTATGTGGGTGCGCCGGGGCAGTGATGCCTTCAGTGAAGACCCGGAAGTTGCCGGGGTTGAAGACTTGATCATCGAATACTTTGATGATGTTGGAAATTGGCAGCTATTAACCCGTTATGTTGCTGGCAACATACCCGGACAAATTTTTACTCCTGTTTTTAATTTAACAACCAATGCATTACATGCAAATTTTCAAATTCGATTCAGGCAAGTGGGGGGCGATAATATCGATTGGGACTACTGGCATATCGATGACGTTGTTTTGACCGAAACGGCTGGACTACCCTCTCTCTCCTTTCCCTTTTGTGATGACTTTGAAAGTGGGCTCAGTAATTGGCAGGTTTTTCCGGGCAGCGGAGATATCGGTACGGGGAACCAAACTTCAAACTCTGCCAGCAATAGCCTCTACTTGCGCTGGGGTGGAGGCAATATTGTTTCGTATGATATTGACCTTTCTGTCGTTGGTGCGGCCAATCTGAATTTTTGGCTGCGTCGTGGTGAAGATAGTTTTAGCGAAGACCCCGACACTGGTGAAGATTTTATCGTTGAATATTTTAATAATTCTGGCAACTGGATAAATCTGGAAATATTTCCAGGCAATGGTACACCAGGTGAAATATTCAACAGACGTTACGAGCTACCTGCTGATGCCCTGCATAATGCATTCCGTATTCGTTTTACAATGGCCGATGGTGATGGTGTTGACTGGGACTATTGGCATGTAGATGATGTTTGCGTTGAACCACCACCAGGTCCAATCGCTGTTTATTTTCTTGATGAAACAAGTTGGGGACCGGTAAATGACAGCAGCGGCAATGCTAATCATGGCTCGGTAATAGGCGGGATAGTGCCGGATAATATTTCTCCTGCGATAACGGGAAGTCCTGGTACTTGTGGTTATGCTGAAATTCCTTTTAATAATTCTAACAACATTTACGACGCTGTTGATACTGGCATTGATGTGGATAGTGACATCGGCAACGTGGGCAGCATTGATTTCTGGTACAAAAGCAATAATAGCTGGGATGGCAACCAAGGTGACCGGCAATTACTGGACGCCTCTACAACATCCTTTGGACAAAAGTATTTTTTTCTGACGTTGTTGGACAATAGCCGTTTGCGTTTTGGTCTGGAAGACTCCGTTGATGGTGATTATTCTTTCCAGGGAGGGAATAATAATTTCAATGCCGATGTATGGGTACATATCGCCGTGACCTGGGATTTACCCAACGATGTTTTACAAATCTATATCAATGGAAACCTGGATGCACAACAGACTTTTTCCACCAATGGTGTGCTGGGAAATATGGATACGCTTTATCTGGGGGATAATCGCAGCACTTACCAAATCGCTGGCATGACGGGTAATTCCGCCAATGGCTCTATTGATGAGGCCCGTGTTTATAATTTTGTTTTATCACAGGCTGAAGTTCAAGCCGACATGAATGCCACACATCCTTGCAGCTCAATACTGAGCCACTTTGTCATTTCACATAATAACGTGGGTATTAATTGCCTGGCAGAATCCATTACCGTGACCGCCAGATTATCGAATGGCTCAACGTATACCGGCTATACTGGCAATATTGTACTGGATACACAAAGTACCACCGGCACCTGGACACTCAATACTGGCACAGCACTCAATTTTGCTGATGCCATTGCCAACGATGGTTTAGCCACTTACACCTTTGATGCCACAGATAACGGCGTAGCCATTTTTGGTCTTGATTACCAAAGTGGCACTGCCAGTATTGATGTTGATGTCTATGATGGCACAACCCGCGACGATGACACCGAAGGTAATCTGGTTTTTTCACCCAATGGTTTTACCGTGACAGCATCACCGCTGGCCGTTCCATTTTTGGGGGTTGTTGATAACACGATTCCAGCACAAACAGCCGCCAGTAATTTCCCATTATATCTGGCCGCCTATGGCGTAACGCCCACTGACCCGGTGTGCGGTATTATTGAAGCATACACCGGTGCAAAAAATCTCAAATTCTGGTCAACGTATAACAATCCGGGCACGGGTACTCTGCCCGTGACGGTCAATACCGTGAATGCCTTTGCTGATGAAACAACGGCCAATGCCGGTTCAACACAGCCCGTGACGTTCACCAATGGTCAGGCAACAATTACGGTTGATTATGCTGACGTGGGGCAAATTACTCTGGCCATGAAAGATGATTCAGTGACCGCTGATTTGCCCACAGGCATTCGTGGCACCAGTGATGTCTTTGTGGTCAAACCCGCTGATTTTATCTTGAGTAGCATTGAGCGCAGCAGTGACAATTTTGCAAACCCCGGTACAGCCATTGATGAAAATAGTGCCACATTTATGGCCGCGGGCGACACTTTTTCGGTCACCGTAACCGCAGTGAATGCACTGGGCAATCCGACACCGAACTACGGTCAGGAAAGCATCCCGGAATCAGTGGTGTTAACACCGACATTAGTGGCGGCTGGTGCGGCAAATAATCCCGCCATTGCCTTCACTACGGGCTTTGACGGTTTCATTGCCGGTATCGACACCGGCAACGATTTTCGTTGGGATGAAGTCGGCATTATCACACTGACGCCCAGTGTGGCCGATGGTGATTATCTGGGCAGTGGGGATGTAGCCGGCACAACCAGTGTCAATGTCGGACGTTTTTATCCCGATCATTTTATCACCAGCACCATCGATGGCAGTTTTGCCAACACCTGCACAAGTGGCACGGCATTCACCTATCTGGGTGAAGATTTTGGCTATCTGGGCAATCCCACCATCACCGCAACAGCCACCAGTGCCGTGAATATCACTACTGCCAACTACACCGGATCCTGGGCCAAACTCACCATTGCTGGCATCAGCCTCGGCTATCCCACTGATGACAATTCGCAGTTAGACGAAAATGGCGTGCTGGCAATAGGCGTTACTGCAACAGCAGGCACACTCGCGCGTATTGACAATAATAATGGCTCACTGACTTTTACCCTAGGTGGTACCAGTGCGGATAACTTTGCCTACGAGCGCAGTGCCGGACAAATACCCCCGTTCACCAGCGACCTGACAATTTCACTGACGGCGGTAAATGATGGCGAGGCCAGCTCCAATGATACACCCCGCAATATCAACCCCATCGGTAATCTTCAACGCTTTGGTCGTGCTTATGCCCAGGATGCATATGGCACCATGAGCCAGGTGGGTGACAGCCTGCTCATGCCTGTCAACAGCTGGTTTTTTGATGCCAGCAGTAATTGGGCATTGAACACCGATGACTCCTGTTCCAGCTATAGTTACACCAAAACCGATACCAGCATTACTGCTACGACAGCTCCCGCAAGCCCGGTAACGCTGACCAGTGGCACAGGTAATTTGACGCTGACACTGACCGGCACAGGTAACCCCGGTGGCAGCAGTATCATCAATACTGTCTGGCCCGACTGGTTGCAATACGATTACGACGCTGTTGATCAACTCCTCGACAGTAATTTTTATGATGACAACCCTTCTGCCACAGCCACCTTTGGCATTTTTCGCGGCGACGACCGTTATCTATACTGGCGTGAGTCCCCTTGATGAACAGAAAGCTTAACAAACGACAATCCGGTTTTACTCTAATAGAGCTGGTTATGGTGATTGTTATCATGGGCGCACTGTCAGCACTGGCCGTGAGTAAATTCAATCGAAATACTTTTGATGTCGCTGCTGCATCCGGCGAACTGGTACAAGCCATTCGTTATGCCCAAAATAAATCCATGAGCCATTCCGGGGCAAGCAATTATCAAATTGCCATCAACGGAACAGGGTACACAGTAACCCAGGCTGGCACGGCCATTACTCATCCACTCACTGGTGCTACCAATTACACAAAAACCTGGTCCGACATCACATTGGATACCACCACTACAATTATTTTTGATGCTTACGGTAACCCGCTGGGCCTGGGTACACCGCTGACCATTACACTGAACAAAGGATCAGATAGCGATAGCGTAACCGTGGAAAATATTACCGGGTTTACGCGATGAACAAACAGCACCCACAAGCAGGTTTCACCCTGGTAGAAACCGTCATCGTTATTGTATTGGTCGGCGTGATGATGGCGGGCATGACCTCACTGTTTATGAACAACGTCAGCAACAGTCATCGGCCATATCTTCGGCAAAAAGCACTGGCCGTCACCAACGCCTTTATGGATGAAATTCTACGCAAACAGTGGAACGAAGCAACACCGCTCGGTGGTGGTTGTGTCAATACCGCCAGTGGCTCCTGTGTTACAGGGCCAGCCGTCATCGCCATTGGCACAGATGGCGAGTCGCGTGCCACTTACGATGACATTGATGATTATCACGGACTTAGCCAAAGCCCGCCGCAGGATTCATCGGGCACAGATATGCCGGGTTATACCGGTTACACCGTGAATGTCAGTGTGGTTCAGCCCGGCGCAAACTGGAATGTTGTACCTGCCGCAGACGTTCGCCTGATTACTGTCAGCGTAACGTCTTCCAGCAACGAAACCCTTTCTGTTTCAGCTTACCGGGTCAATTTCTAATGTCGCCCCGGAAAACCAAACAAACGGGTTTTACACTCATCGAAATGATCACCGTGATTGTATTGCTGGGCATTATTGCCGGAATACTTACACCGTTTATCGCCAAAACCATGCAAGCTTATACCCACAGCAAGGCACGAGCAGAACTGGTGGCCAAAGGACGCCTGGCACTGGAACGGTTAACACGCGAAGTCCATCAGGCAATACCCAACAGCCTGTCCGTACTTTCCGGCGGCTCGGGAATTGAATTTGCGCGCAGCCGCGCCGGAGGGCGCTATGTAGAACGTTTTGATAATTTTGGTACAGAGTTCTCGCGCATCAATCTTCGTTTTCGCAAGAACGCCAACCTCACCAGTCTTTACATCGTCGGCACCGGTTTAAATTATGTAGCAGGTGATGTGCTGGTGATTGCCAATACCTCACCTGCGGATTTACAGGCCGGTAATACGGCAACACCCCTATCCGCTATCACAGCAACAACAGCAATAGGCCCAGGAAATGATGGCACGACCAATGGTCGGATTCTGAGTTTTACCGGGCAACAATTCACAACCGAGTCTCCAGGCAAACATTTTTCCATCGCGGATCAAACCATTGAAGTGGGCCTGAGCGGCAGTAACCTGCGCTGGTTCACTGCCACGGGCCTGACAAACTATGACGGAGCCGTGGACTGGAGCAGTAGCGACCCTTCGTTAATAGACAGTGTTTCTGCCATGGCATTTGTTTATACCCCAGGCACACCACAATCCACCGGTGTATTACGTGTAGACCTGCAAATTACCGATGCTACTACCGGCGAAACCATCCGGCTTTATCGTGAAATCCATGTAAGGAATACACCATGATGACAAAGATAAAGCCGACTGTTTTCCTGCCGCTAATCAATAAAGGACTCATAAATACAGAACATCCGGCCCGGCAACGCGGGGCAGCATTGATTGCCACCATTTTTGTGATTACTGCGCTGGCGGCATTGGGTGCTTTAATGACGCAAATGCTGGTACTAGGCTCGGAAGAAACCATTGATGAATGGTATTCATCACAAGCACTGTATGCCGCAGAAAGCGGCGTCGATTGGGCAATATGGGATTTAACCGTTAATAGCGGTACCGGCGTAAGTACCAATAACACCATACTCAATGACCAAGTATGGGTGAGCACCACCGTAAACACACTGACCATTAACGGCAGCAATAATGTGTACACCATTACCAGCACAGGTACAGCAGGTGGTACGTCCGGCAACCCGCGCACCCAACGACAAATCGTCGTCCACTATATGCCTTGATGATGGGTGCTGCATTTCGGCCACACTTTTTCTACACAACGGAGACGGAGCCTACTTCCATGTTTTCACTATTCGGAAAAAATAAGAAACAGTCCATTGCCGCAATCGTACCGGGTGAAATGGGCATTGCCATCGCAACACTGAACCCCGGCAAAGAAAAACCCTGTTTAAAAATCTGTGACTTTTCGCTTTGGGACGAGGGCCGTGATCATGGAAAACAATTGCTGCAAAAAGCCAAAGAATTTTCACTGACAAAACATGCCTGTACCACCGTCATGGGACTAGGCGAATATAGCGTATTAAGTGTCGATGCACCGGACGTACCCCCCAACGAATTACGTGCTGCGGTACGTTGGCAAGTCAAAGACCTGATTGATTTTCATATCGATGATGCAGTGATTGATGTATTTGATGCACCCGGTAATAGTGCGCATAGCCAGCAAAATAAACTGTACGTGGTCGCTTCACGCACATCCACAGTACGCACACATGTCGATCAGTTACAGGATGCTGATGTCAATCTCACCACCATTGATATTCCTGAACTGGTATTGCGCAATATTATTTCCTCTTTACCGGAAAACGAAGCAGGTGTTGCCATGATCTACCTTACCCGTGAACGGGGTCTGATCGTGGTAGCACGTCAATCCACATTGTATTTTGCCCGGACACTGGATCTCGGTTATGAATACCTGACCCAAAATATCAATGATGGTGATAGCTTGAACACTGAAGGCAATGTTGTAAACAATGCCGAGTTTGATCGACTGGTGCTGGAGATACAACGTTCACTGGATTATTACGACCGTTATTTTTCTCAGCCACCCGTGGCAGGGCTGGTGCTGGCACCCACTGAAGTACCAATCTCCGGCCTGAGTGAATATTTGAATGACGCTTTAGGTCTGTCTGTCCGGCATCTGGATATCAATGAAATTGTGGACTGCGATACGCCTCTTTCGGAATCTCAACAAGCGCATTGTTTATCGGCAATTGGAGCGGTGTTGCGCCAGGAGCCGATTGCTCTTTAGTTCTGAATACCCCCTGGATGCTGACAACCCATCAAGAGGTTTTCCAACAGCACAGTGTCGTCCTCATTGCCATACTCCTTTTTCTGGATATATTTTCCTCGGATTGTGACAACGATCACAACTTGTCAGCTTTAACTTCCAGTCCGCTCCCCTCATGCCGCTAGAAAAATGAAAGCACTGATTTTCAATCGCACAGACATATATACAGGCGTGGGAAAAATATGAAAAAACAGTTACACGGATTTACATTTATCGAATTACTGACGGGCATGGCATTGATCGGTGTTATTGCTGTTATGGCGGTACCCCGTTACATCGATGCTGCACAACAGGCAAAAGACGATACACTGTGGGCACACAGTATCGCGGTTAAAAATGCGCACGATGCTGTCACAAACCGCAACGAGCAACCCACCGTTGTAAACCTGACAGCTGAAATGTCCGCTGCCACTGCGGCTGCCAACGGCGTGCGGATACCGATATCAGGTGTAATGTATATTGTCCCAACGTATTCCAACGCCTTGTGTACAAAACCGACCAAAAGTGTAACTGACCCTGTACGCTGTGTGGGGGCAATTGCGGGTTAAGCCTGGAAGCTCCACATTTCACACTATACTTGCCGCAGATTCTTCCATTTCCAGCTTTCTGATCTTCCGGACCAACAGATTACATCCCCAGCTCAGCGGTACAAACGGGCTTCCTGATTGTCACAAAATAGCAAGAGGGAACGTTGCCCATGTCATTAAGTGAAGGAAGCCTCCTGCTTGGATGACACTGCTAACACCCCATTATTGTATTTATTTTTCTCGATACTTCCAATGATTCCGCTCCCCATATAAATTAGGCGCTGAAATAATTAAGAACAGTACAAATACTAACCAGGACAAGGCGTTGTTTTTAATAATCTCATACAGGGCTTACAATAAACGTATTCACAAAATCACTGGTTAAGCCTGGTCACCTCGGGTGTATAGTAGCTGACTTCTTTTTCATGGGCGCTAAAACAAACCATACAAGTGGGTTACAAACAATGGCAGAAATCATCCCTCCCCTGAACCGACAGACTCTCGGACGTATGACGTCCGGAGAAAAGCGCGTGGCAAGGCGTCTACAGGCGCTGCTGGAAAACGATTATCTGGTCTGGTTCGACATCCCGGTAGGAAAAAAGCGTCGCTATCCCGACTTTATCATCCTGCACCCGTCACGGGGATTGCTGTTTCTGGAAGTGAAAGACTGGAAGCCGGAAACATTAAAAACGATCAGCAAATCTGATGTAACCCTACTGACAAATACCGGTTTGGTTACCCGACCACACCCACTGGAACAGGCTCGTCAATACACTTATAACGTCGTTGGAGCATTATCATGCGACCCCAAACTCTGTCAGGCCACCGGAGCCTATAAAGGCAACCTGTCCATACCTTATGGTTGGGGTGTGGTGTTTACCAATATTACCCGAAAGCAGATTGAGAAGGCGATTCCCGATGACCAGCGTGAAGGATTGTTGCCGGATCACTTAATGATCTATAAAAATGAGATCACCGAAAACACTGATGCCGAAAAATTTCAGGAACAGTTATGGGAAATGTTCCACTATCGATTTGGGAGCACCCTCACCCTGCCACAAATTGATCGCATTCGTTGGCACCTGTTTCCCGAAATTCGCATTGATGACTGTAGCCAGATCGATATTTTTTCCGCTGAAGACGCAGAGACACAACAACTTGAAAAAACCCTGCCGGATATCATTAAAATCATGGACATTCAGCAAGAGCAATTGGCGCGCAGTCTGGGCGAAGGACACCGGGTCATTCACGGAGTTGCCGGTTCCGGCAAAACCCTGATCCTGGGTTATCGCTGTCTGCATCTGGCACAAGTGATGAGCAAACCGATTCTGGTGCTCTGCTTTAACATCACCCTTGCCGCCAAACTACGGACTTTTATCACCGACAAAGGCATCGGTGGACAGGTACAGGTTTACCATTTCCACGACTGGTGCGGCCAACAACTCAAAAGTTACCATGTGGAGCTACTGGAATCCGACAAACCCTTCTGGGAACGTCAGGTGGAGAGTGTGATTGCCGCAGTGGACAAGGGACACATACCCAGAGCGCAATATGGTGCCCTGCTGATTGATGAAGGTCATGATTTTGAAGCGGAGTGGCTGAAGCTTATAGTACAAATGATCGATCCTGAAACCAATGCCCTGCTATTGCTCTACGATGATGCCCAATCAATTTATCACAAACACACCGGCCTTGGTTTCAGCCTCTCCAGCGTTGGCATCCAGGGAAAAGGGCGCACGACTATTTTGCGGCTTAATTATCGCAATACGCGTGAAATCCTCCACTTTGCCTATACTTTTGCCAGCCACTATCTCCATCCAAAAAGTGCAGATGACGATCACATCCCTTTGATCGAACCGGAAGCCGCAGGTAACAGTGGACCAGCACCGGTCGTCCACCAAAGCAACAGTCTTCAGGAAGAGATTACCTACGCATCTCGGTGCTTAACAAAATGGCATCAGCAAGGTATATCCTGGGGCGATATGGCAGTGGTATATGCTGAAGGACGCCAAGGTCGCAAAATGGCAGCGCAACTCGAAATTGCTGATATTCCTCATACCTGGCTGGGTAGCAAGCAGTATAAGAGCACTTACAACCCGAGCAATAAGCAGGTTACCGTGCTGACTATTCACAGCAGCAAAGGGTTGGAATTTTCCCGCGTTATCATGCTCGGAATTGGCCAACTAAATGATGATGAGACACAACAAGCACGAAACGTCCGCCTGCTTTATGTCGGTATGACACGGGCACAGAAATGTCTGTTAATCACGACGTCGGCAAAGAATGCCTTTAGTCGCAAGTTACTGGAAGTGTCGGAGGCTCATACCACAAATGAAAGGAAATAGGGTTTTCGTATAAACATTATTATCAATTGTTACAATGCGAGAACTGGCCCCTTTAGCTTACTCTCATAGATTCTCTAGTCACCTAACGTCACCAATAACTCGCCATTTTAAGCGTGGCTTGTTTGTTAGCATTTTACAATGAGTCAATTCCTAGCCCTAGTATATATAAGCCGGTAATTACTATGTAAAGGAATGAGCCTATTATAAAATTAACAACCAAATGAATTATTTTAAGATAAGTGTTTTTTAAATATTTAACACCAGAGGTTATGAAATATCCTGCAATTATTGCTGCTATTATGTGTACCAAGAACCAGATTGTCTCCGGAATTCCAGAATAGCGGAAGTCATCGCTGGATATCCTGAGAAGGTAGTCAACTCCTAATTCTAAGAAGAGAATTCCAAGAAAAAATCCCCAGGCATATATAATGCTTGATTTATAGTTCATTGAATTAGCCTAGTTGATTATCGGCCTAGACCTCGGACAGTGAGGCATAAAATATGTTTTAGGGATTCTTTTTTTATTGGCGACATCCAACCCTTTTAAATCACTTTTTACCTTACCCCCTGCTAACTCTATAACAGTTTGAGCCCAACTATTGCTATTAAACCCCAAGCCTGCAAGAGGGTACTTTATTTTATCTATTAATTGATTCATATGATAAATGTCAACCAGTTTAATAATCTCCTTAATCGCAATTTGAACATGTGTCTTAGGGAATTTTACTTGTATCACCTCTGTGTCATAATCGGACTTATAGAAGCGTACTCTTTTCTGATCAAAATGTTCTAACGTAGCCGCGTAGTCGCTTTTTTCAAAATACTCTACTGCCAAATTAGTTTTATTATGTGCACCAATGACATAACCTAACTTACCATTACCTAAATCTTTCAAAGAAATAATCTTTCCATCTAACTTTGCTAATGGATGAGGGTTGGCTTCATTCTCGATTATTATAAACTGATGAGTACCAATTGCTAAACCATCCAAATCTCTTGCTGCAATATATACAGGCATCCAACTTCTCCCTTATTTGTTATGCTAACGCCTTGCTCACCGGCAATTTAAAGTGACACGTTTTCGAGTAACCTCATGAATTGAGCTGTATAGATCATCAAACAATTTTTTTTGCGTAATAACCTCACTCATGTTATTCATTTCACGGTCAATGAAATGAAATAGTTGATTATTGAGTGCGGATGAAACAACACTAATGCTGTCCAGTGAATTGTTCATTGTTTTGTAATGTTCAGTGAAATCATTTGTAAGGCTTACGTTCCAAAATGTTAATTCACGGTGAGACTTTGATAAACTTCTTCTAGCTTGGTACAAGTAATTCCATACATTGTTTAGGTGTTCAATTCGTTTCACGGATACATCCTTACTTTCTACTACGACACCTGAAGCCGGACATATATGGTTGTATTGGAAAATTAATTCGTGTAACTGCTCTTCAATTTCATCAATTGAGAGAGAAGGGGGGTCAGTTCTCGCATTACAACATGCACATATAAGCATTATCGTCGAATGTTACAATGCAATTAGAACCGGACGCGCGGTTTCCAATGTTCTTCCTCCTTAAATATGCACATCTTTCCTGGCTGTAAATAGGCCGTTTTAATTTCACACTACACTCGCAGCAGGCTCTTCCATTTCCAGTTCCTTGATTTTCCGGGTCAGCGTATTACGCCCCCAGCCCAGCAACTTGGCAGCATCCTGCCGTCGGCCACCGGTGTGTTTCAGCGCGATTTCAATCATGATGCGTTCAAAACGGGGCACCGCATCCGTGAGCAAAGCTTCTTCACCCTGAGCAAAACGCAGATCCGCCCAGCGACGCAAGCTGGCTTCCCAGTTGTCATCGGAAGACTGGGTACGGCTGGATTTTTTCAACTCAGCGGGCAGGTCGTCCATGTGAATGGTTTGCCCCGGCGACATCACCGTAAGCCAACGACAGATATTTTCCAGTTCGCGCACATTGCCCGGCCATTCCTGTTGAGCCAGATAGCGGGCCGTTTCTTCATCCAGCTGCTTGGACTCCATGTTGAGTTCTTTTGCCGCTTCAGCAAGGAAGTGTTTGGCCAGTAACGGAATATCTTCCCGGCGTTCACGCAACGGCGGCATGTGTACACGAATGACGTTAAGCCGGTGAAACAGATCTTCACGAAACTGACCATCTTTAACCCGTTGTTCCAGATTCTGATGAGTCGCCGCAACAATGCGTACATCCACCTTGGTAGGTGAGTGCCCACCAACCCGGTAAAACTCACCATCAGCCAGCACACGTAACAACCGGGTTTGCAGCTCCGCAGGCATATCACCGATTTCATCAAGAAACAGAGTGCCGCCATCAGCTTGTTCAAAACGACCGCTACGCGCACTTTGTGCACCGGTAAAAGAACCGCGCTCATGACCAAACAGCTCTGATTCCAAAAGATCATGCGGAATCGCTGCGGTATTCAGTGCAATAAAGGGTTGGTTGGCACGCGGACTGTGCCGATGCAAAGCACGGGCCACCAGCTCCTTGCCGGTACCGGACTCACCATTAATCAGCACAGTGATTTTCGAACGCGCCAACCGCCCAATGGCACGAAACACCTCCTGCATGGAAGCCGCTTCACCAATAATTTCCGGTGTGGTATCCGGTGCGATGCTGACACTGCCGCCGGTTTGCCCCTGCAACAACATATGACGATGCCGGATCGCACGGTTAACCAGCTCGATGGCCTCATCCACGTCAAAAGGTTTGGGTAGATATTCAAATGCACCGCCCTGATAGGCAGACACAGCACTGTCCAAGTCCGAGTGGGCGGTCATGATAATCACTGGCAGATCGGGGTAACGCTCACCGATCATTTCCAGCAATTGCAGGCCATCAATACCGGGCATGCGCACATCACTGATGATGGCGGCAGGCATGTCGGTTGCCAGTTTGTCGAGCACACCTTCGGCACTGTCAAACGGTTTAACAGACATACCCGCTTGCTTGAGCGCACGCTCCAGCACCCAGCGAATGGAGCGGTCGTCATCAATAACCCAAATGTTTTGTGTATCAGTCATGCGCTGTGCCTCAAAGCGGATTGATGTTTCTGTGTTTCAGCCTTATTTTTCACATGGTTTTCCGCATAGCTCAGCGGCAGCAGCAAAGCAAAACGGGTACGACCAGGACGACTTTCGCACTGAATCAGGCCACCGTGCTGGTTAATCAATGACTGGGAAATAGACAACCCCAGCCCAGTGCCATCCGCACGGCCAGTGACCATGGGGAAAAAAATGCTTTCCATCATGTCCTCAGGAATACCAGGGCCGTTATCGATAATTTCCACCCGGCACACCAGCTTGTGGCAGGTTTGACCGATGGTGAACTGCCGCTGGGCACGGGTGCGCAGGATAATTTCACCCCGATCACCAATGGCCTGCACAGCATTGCCCACAATATTCAGCACCGCCTGGATGAGCTGGTCACGATCACCGAGAATCTCCGGGATGCTGGGATCATAATCGCTGACAAAAGTGATATCACCGCGTTTTTCCACGTTAACCAACTGCCGTACATGCTCCAGAACCTGATGGATATTCAGCGCCTCTTTTTGTGGCAAGGCATTGGGGCCCAGCATGTGGTTGACCAGATTGCGCAGGCGGTCAGCCTCACCAATGATGATATTGGTATATTCCTTCAGTTCCGGGTTCGGCAATTCACGTTCCAGCAATTGGGCAGCCCCGCGCAAACCGCCCAGCGGGTTTTTGATTTCATGCGCCAGACCCCGCACCAGAGAGCGCATGGTTTCCTGCTGCGCCAGTTGCTGACCCTCGCGGGAGATACGCAATTGCCGATCCAGTTGCTGCAACTCCACCAACAGGCCCGACTCATTAGCCGCTGAAATCAACGGGGTAATGGTGCAATCCACAGTAACTTCACGGCGTCCGGGCAAGGTGATCTGCACCTCATGTTCGGTAAAAGGGTGGCCACTGCCCAGCCCCGTTTCGATAGCCTCCAACAAGTGACTGTCAGCAGGCAACAATACCGGGGCACACTGGCCAATCAAACGTTTAGCGCTCACCGCAAACAACATTTCACCCGCCGGATTGATGTAATCCAAACACAGGTCTGCATCAAACATGAGCACGGCATGAGTCAAATTGTCCAGAATGCGCTGGTGTAGTGCAGCAGCCGAGGGTGTTTGCAGAGAAGGGGCTTTCATAACAATAGAGATAGCAAGAACCAAACCAAATTACACGGAATCTGTAAAATGCACCGGGCTTTCACTATCCAGGAAGAAAACTACCGCAATTACAGTCAGTTATATTGAAGCATGGCAGACTGATGTTGACCGGGAAAGCACGGTGCTCCCCACTAGGATAGCTCAAACGGAAACGATGCGCACCATATTAGTGCGCGCCCTGCCAGATAATGAGCCGCGCTCTATTTGGCGCGGTTTGACCTGATAGCAGACTGACGGAATAAATAAACGGTCACCGGGGCAGAACTGATAAGTGCTTTACCTGCCTTATCCACCACCTGCGCAACCAGACTGTGGCTACCGCGATCAAGGTTATTCAGCGTAAAACTGCCGGACCTGGATTCACCTTTTTGCTCACCATCAACCAGCAACACCAGCTTGTGCCCGGAGCGCAGAGCAGGTGACAGGGAAACGCTAACCTTGACCGTACCGGTATTGTCACGAATTGTGGCCTCATTAGCAGGGCTGGAGACACTGATCGCATCGTATTTTTTGGTGTCAGCCCGGGTAGTGGATGTCCTTCGTTGCTGCGGTACCGGTGTTGTTTTAAAAGTGCTCATGGGACTCAATGGCACCGGCTTTTCTTCGTCAGAGCGGGGAACGTCCGTGAACTCCACACTGCCATCAGGATTAGTGCGCTTGTAAATCTCCGCCACGGCAGGCGCAGCGATAGCGACAGAAAGTACCAACAAAGCTGAAAAACGAATGGATGTATGCATGTTTATACTGTAGCGGGAAAGCCGTTGAAAGGGAAAAAAAGCAGCGAATAAAGCCTCGGGTAAGCGCTCCAGTGTATTGGAAGGTATGTTCTCGTGATACTGACAAATCAGGTGTCATAAACGCAGAGATCGCAGAGGCGCAAAGGACGCAGAGAAAAAACCCAAAAACTTTGTGTCCTCTGCGTCTCTGCGACCTCCGCGCTAAATATCCAGTGATTCTTAAAAGCAGCGTGTTTCCAGCGCTTAATTCACAGTGAAAAAACCCGGAACAACTCCCGAAAACTCAACGCCCCACAACCCACCACAAACACTTTCTATTACCCATAAGTTATATACTCTGCGCAAGAACCCAGCCTCGCGAAATATCATTGAGTCGTTTCCAGCCTCGCCACAACGTTGTTATTCCCGGGTCTCCATCACCCGCCCTTCCTAAAAAT
>JAKIUF010000044.1 GCA_021647705.1 Gammaproteobacteria bacterium
CCCCTTTCCCATTTGGTGGAACCGCTGCGCTTGTTCCACCCTACCCGGCTTATAACTTAAATATGAATTAAGTGCTAAAAACACCGGGTATTTAATGCAGAGATCGCAGAGACGCAGAGGATACAAAGTTTTTCATGTTTTTCTCTGCGTCCTTTGCGCCTCTGCGACCTCTGTGTTTATAACTCACCACTTGTCAGTACCACTTCAACATAATCTCCCAATACATCGAAACGATTGCCCAAGTGTTTACACCTCTGGATTCCGGCTAAAAATATGCCGGAATGATGGTGTTGTCAGTGACGAAAGTGCCAACAGAACGATTTGGCCCTTTAATTCATATTTAATAACATTGGAGCAAAAGCTCTCTTGATCGAACCTATTCGGTTTCGGTGACAATGCCTTCACTCTCTTTATTTTCCGACGTTGTTGCCCGGGACAACGCCTGCACAGCATCATCGTTAACAAAACTGACAATCATCGGATGAATCTTCAACCAGGCTTCGCCGCTTACCAGGTCTTCTTCACTGTGAAATTCGATAAGGCGCAAACGGCGCAAATGAATAAACAACTGTTTTCGTTCCGTGAGCTTTTCCGGCAGGCTACGGGCCAGGATATTTTTCATGGCAATGCTCAAGGCTTCCATGGATTCGGTGACGTAACCTTTGTCGTCTACCTGACCTTCGCGTAACGCTTTGTCATATTGCAAACGCAGCACCAGCACCATGGCTACTTCGGACTGAGACAACCGGTTGCGCAAACTGCCTGCAAAGGCCGAGATCTCCGCTTCTTCCATTCCGGGCGTTTCGCTGCCCGGCGGATAAAGCCGCAGGTATTCAAAGCGCCGGTCGTGAAATACGGTGATATTCATAATATGCAGGTAATCCTGCACCAGATCAGCAATACGCAGGTAGCGGTCATAAAGCTGTTGTTCGGTCTGGCTTTCGCTCCGGCATAACACGCCATAATTGAGCAGGCGAATAGTGAGTTCACGAAACTCATCAAGACCCAGGTTTTCCTTTTCGAGTCGTTGGCTCAGTACGTCAGTCAGCATGATTCTTTTCCTGGAAATGTTCCTGAGTGTGTTCCACCAGCTCGATGATGAAATCATCGGTCATTTCATAATAATCCGTTTGCACTTGCTGGCCGGTAGGCTCTACACGAAAATAAAATTCGCTGGAGCGACGCCCCGCAGCACCTGCTTCAATGGCATGGGCAGCCATCAACAGGTCACGGGCATTTTGCACCGGTAACTGCTTGCTGTGAATACGATGGCCGTTTTTAAGTGCGGCAACAATAAACTGCCCTACCTGCTGGTTGTTAACCACAAAAGCCTTTTGCAGTGACTGCTGGATAAACAGCTCGCGACGCGAAGCTTTGTCCATGGGTGTCTGCACCTCGACAGAACTGTTAACCAGCCGCCGCTGCCGCCCGGCATGCAGTCGCAATGCGCCGGGGTCAGTCACACCGAGGTCAAGTGTAGCCATGGCATCGGCCACAGCATCCAGCGCCTGTGGTTGTTTTTCCTTCGGCAACGCGCCCAGTTGCTGACAGAGATTGAGCAGATCACCCTGTTCACCACCCAGAGTGTAACTGAGCTGGCGAATGATGATATCAGCACGGCGGGTGAAGCTGTGCAGGGCATTGCGCAGCGCGGGCAGCATGATGTCACTGGCACTGTGAATGCGTGACTCGATACTGTCGAGAATGAAATAATAAAGTGAAGCCTGTTTGTCCTGTAATAATTCCGGTGCTAGCTTGCGTAATTCAATCTCGGCACCGGTCTTGAATTTTTTCTGTTTGCGTTTGGCCTTACGCAACAGTGACTCAATTTCATCACGGTATTTTTCTACGCTGTCTGCCGAGAGGCGCACGGAAAGATCCGGCATGAAACGCTTTTCCATAAAATCGAAAAATTCGTCACTGGCCTGCTGGACGACCTGTTGAGCCTCTACTTCCCGTACCAGCATGCGTTTACGCTCATCCAGCTCAGCAATCACATCGCTGAAGTCGCTGATAATGCGTTCCGAGTATTCGTAGGCATCGAGCAGGTCATACACTTCGCCACGCTCAAGAAAGGAGTGCAGGGCATTGCGAGTGTTACGGGTATTGCGATGCCGGGTACGAAAACCGCCACCCGCTGTTTCCACCATGGGCTGAGTAAACAAGCGACCAATACGACTGAAGGCATAACTGCTTTGCAGAGTAGCCTCATCGGCATGGCGCTCGATCCAGCCATGCTCCAGCAGCAGATTGAGAACCCAGTTGGCCTGCTCCCGCTCGCTGCGCACTGGTGCGGAAAAATCCTCCTCTTCCTCGTCCAGCACGGGGGTACGGGTAATGGCCTCGGTGAAGGATTCCAGCACCTGATCCCGGGTAAAGGCACGCTTGTAATCCGCCAGTGAACCATAAAGGGAGGCATGCAGAATACGCAGGCATTCCACCACCTGTTCCCGGTATTTACCGAAAAAGGGGCGGAAAAAATGGGTGCGATTATCTGTGAAAAACATGGAGATGATTAGGGTCTAATAGCCGAGGGGCCATACTATACCGAAAACGACCCGGGTTTGGGTGAATAGTGCTTACCTCAATGCCATTAAGTTAACAAATTCGTAGGTTGGTGGTGAGCTTGCGAACCCCAACATTAGCGGCCCTGTTGGGGCTCGCAGCCGTAGGGTGGGCACGTAGTTTGTACCCACGCGGTGACTCTGCATTCGCGTGGGCAAAAAAACATGCCCACCCTACCTTTTTGTATACGTTATTGTGTTCCATTTCTTAAAGACATTGTCATTTACCCTGCCAGCCTGTTTTAACCGTTTTTCTTTTGAAAATCAGTGGGGCTGCGGGATTGTCAAGCCCAGTGCTTTTTTCATCATTATCGCGATTTCTGTACTGTGATGAATACCATTAAATTGCCGGGTGATTGCTTCCGGCCCAAGTGCCACCACCGGAACGGGTGTGTCCGTATGCGTGCCTGTGCCCCACACTACGTTTTGGTGCCTCGACAAAATTATCCCGAGCCTGTTTTGTCGATGATTATTAAAATAAACATAAAATTCCTTAAAATCGTTCACATAAAACCCATCATCCACAGGCTGTAATATTTCTTCTGCTTCCTCCAGGGATATTTTGAATTCAGAACTTCCATTAACAATATTCATCAAACTTTCTGCCGTTTCCTGTTCTTCAGGCAAAGCAGTAAATTCAGATATCATGTCTGTGTAGGATTTTTTCTGCCGGTAAAGCATATCGATTATTTTTGGCGCACCAAAATTGTACTTTGGCTTAAACTTGATATCCTTAAAAGCAGAACCTTCCAGTTCTTTTGCCTTTGGAACATCAAAGTTTGAATAACTAAAACCGAATGATCCGGTTTCATGATCTGCTGTTAACACAACCAGAGTATCGCCCTTTTTCTCAGCCCATTCCATGACATACCCAATCGTTTTATCAAATTGCAACATCTGATGAAGCATTGTACCCGCATCACTGGTATGACCTGCCCAATCGATTTGGCCCGATTCAACCATCAAAAAGAATCCTTTTTTATTTCTGGACAAATGATCAAGTGCCTTGATGGTCATTTCTTTCAACGTAGGATGCTTTCTGGATTTTTGATTCTCCGTTTGATATTCACGAATACCATTAGGCATTTTTTTAGTATCAAAAAGGCCCAATAGCTTCTTGTTTTTGGGTGCTGCCAACATTGACTTCCGATCAAACACAAGATGATAACCTTTAGCTTCAGCTTCGTTTAACAAGTTACGATCATCCGTTCTTTTGGAATTCAGCGTAATGTGTTCAGGAATTTGTTGACGAAGGTGAGCATACACTTTGCTTTCCCTATCTTCGACACCCTGCGGAAGAAACGACCGCAGACCGGCAGACAACATCACATCAACATGATTATTTATCAAATCGGAAGCAATGTTATTTTCCATTGACCGATGAGGCTGGTGAGCGGCAAATGCAGCAGGCGTTGCGTGGGTGATACGGGTATCAGACACCAGCCCTGTCGATTTCCCTGCATCACGCGCACGCTCCAGGATAGTCTTTTGTGGATTACCTTTATAATCCAGACCAATCATTTCTGATCCCGAATAATGCCCCGTCGCCAGTTGCGTAGCTGATGCCGCAGAATCAACGACGAGCGCATTATGGGGATGGGTCATCATTAACCCAAGCTCGCCCCGGGACATGAACTTTTCCAGGTTCAGCTCCCGAGTATGCGCATTGGGTGCCAGCCGGGCATATGACAGGGCTAATGCATATTGTTGAGGCCCCATGCCATCACCGATCAGGAGAATGACACTTTTGACGGTGGGATTCGCAAATACCTGTTGTGGTATAAATAAAAAAAGAAGTGAACTGAAAATGACCGAATAAATTTTTCGATAACTCGATGGCTTGGCGCGCCTGTAATTCATGTGTTGTTCCTGAAAAATAAACGTGGAGGAATGCAAAACCGATAGAGGAAAACAAAAGGTGCCTATCTTCATCTTTTTCGATAATCTTGTCCGTCTTTTCATTCCCTTTTTGAACCCATATAAAATATCGGCATCAAAGACCATGATGAGGCTTTCTCAAGCTTTCCAGCTCTTCAAGTACTGTTGTTCCTGAATCACCTCGCACTCCAAAAAAAGGATGCTCTTTGACTTTCAATTCCGTTTTTCCTCTAGCAGGTTTTATTATGCCTTTTACTTTACCGTGATAAAGAACTGTAACACTCTCACTTCTATCAAGAGCTTTCAGAATATCATTTGTCTTATACCCCAAATCTACTATAGGTACCTTCATAGCTACCTCAGAAGCAACATGCAATATGACCACTTAATTCTATACACCTTAGATTACACATCAAGGAATATATTCCCTCCAGAGGATTCAAAAGGTTACAACTATAAAAAAATTTCGTAAACACACAAATCATCAGCATCAAGTTCGCTTGTTATACTGCACTGCAAGACCTAACCTCGATGTTTTATAAGGCGGTCAAATTGACTACACTGTAGAATTACTCTAGCTCCAAATCATCGTCGAGAAGATAATCAAATCCACTATCTTCAATGAAATTTTGTATCATCATTGATGCTTTTTCGGCCTCATATGTATTAGCTGGATGACCTAAAACAATCTTCTTCTCTTTCATATCAAGCGCACTTTGGTCACACATAGCATCAACAAAACTCAAAAGATCTTTAGCTTCCTGCTCCGACGATATTTTTTCTTTCGATAGGCTTTGACCTACTTTTGATTTTAACTCTTTAGCATAGTGGAGAATATATTTTTTTATATAATCATCAATTTTATTCACAATTCAACCTTCACAGCTCCTATTGACTCTAGAACCTTTTCAACTTTTTTAAGTTTTTTAATTAAATCAGCAGTTGACATATTCTGAGTAACAACCAGCGAAGCATGGCCAGGCCTGTCTCTTATAAATTTAAGCCCTTCGGGAAGGGGGCATGCTCATCTATCGCATAAATATCAATATCTGTATGAAATCTAGCCTTGGATTTAATTATTGATTTGAGCTTCCTCATGTTTGTAGCAAATAAAAATCCTTTTGTTAAATCCTTATTTACTTGTGCTCTATCTTGACTGAGATTAAAGTCAACTGGCGTAATAGAATCTTCGGTAAGAGTGCTGTGACTACCTGGATCAGCAATTCTCACAAATTCCTTGAGTTCGATTATTATATGCCTAAGGTCTTCCATCGTTATTAGTTCCATATTCTTTCCATTTTATGAATTAATTCTAACTTATTAGTATCAAGCCTGTTTTGCTTTGCTACCCACAGCATTGAGCGAAAAACCAGGAAAATTTTTCCGATAATCATACAAAGCCTGTCAATTTGACCTGATATCTTGATATTGATGGACTATCAAGGCAGATATACTCTGTTATTTTCGTCCAAACCCTATCCCTCGGGTATCACCATGTCAACTCAACATTTCGAAAACCACAAGTTTCAATACAACGATAAAAACAGCTATATCGCAACCACTTTTCATGACACCACAAGTTTATTGCTCATAAAAACAACACCGCACAAACCAATACACCTGTTTCGGTGATTTCAATCAACGCACCTACAATATCACCGGTCACACCGCCAATGCGTTGAATCATCAAACGTCGTGCCAATACAAACACGATCACCTCTGCAAGCAATAACCACAAGCCAATACCACCTGCTAATAACAATACGCTGGCAGCAACAACAGCAATGACAAAAATCAGGCCACGGCGTGGCAAACCGGCAACAAGTGCAGAACCCAGGCCATTCTGGCGAACATAGGGTGTGGTGAGAAATAACAGTGACGGTATGGTTCTGCCCAACACTGGAGCAATCAATATCATCAGCATCGGCAAACTGAACAATGAGGTCGATACCGATGCTTCAAGCAGGGCATGCAGGGCTGCGAATTTCAGCAGCAACAGCAACACAATGCTGACCACACCGGCAGGGCCGCAAGACGGATCTTTCATAATGGCCAGAGTTTTGTCACAATCACCCAGCCCACCGGCCCAGGCATCAGCGCTGTCAGCAAGACCATCCAAATGCAGGCCACCGCTGATGAGCGCCCAGGCTGTCAACACAATGGCAGCGCTCAGCATCGTCGGCGTATCCTGTAACATCCAGGTAAGCAGGACGAGTACTGCTCCGATCAACAAACCAATTAATGGATAATACAACTGTGACGAAGCCATTTGCTTTTCATTCGGGGTGTCTTTCAAGCGCACGGGAATACGTGTAAGAAATTGTAATGCGATAAGAAATGGTCGCATCATTCCGGAATCCGTAATTGTTTTAACGCTGCATGTTTCACTTCAATTTCCAGCAACTGTTTAATGGGGCGTTGCTGAACATGACAAAGCAATACACGCATCACTCCACCATGGGTAACCAGCAAGATGCGTTCACCTTGGTAATCCCGCAGGAGATCAGTCCAGGCCGATAATACACGTTGTGCAAATTCCAATAATGGCTCTGCTTCGGGGGGTGTATTCTGTACCGGGTCATTCCAGAATTGTGTCAGGGCATCTTCATCAATACTCATCAATTCGGCGGCGGTGCGCCCTTCCCAACGACCAAAGTGCATTTCTTTAAAACGTGAATCAAGACTTACCGGTAGCGAGTGCTTTTGCCCCAGTTTGTGTGCGAAGTCTGCGCAACGTTGCAGTGGAGAACTGATAATGCGATGCCATGTTTGCGAGTGGTTTTTCATTTCCTGCGCTATCGCCGCATCCATTTGCGACCAGCCGTTTTCCGTCAGGGCATCATCAATGCTGCCACGAAAGCGCGATCCACCGACGGTTTCGCCATGGCGCAACAGGTCGATAATGGTCTGTGTATTGTCGGGAGATTTACAAATTTCCGGAAACCTCTGCTTCAGCAAATGTCGCCATACCATTGTGCAAAGCACAAGCCATGCGCAGCAAAGGGACGGCGATGGCCGCACCACTGCCCTCACCCAGACGCATTCCCATATCGAGCAGTGGCTCCGCCTGTAATGCTTTCACAATGTGTTTATGGCCCGGTTCAGCCGAGGCGTGTGCGTACAATAACCAGTCTCCAACACCATCACATTGTTGGGTTGCCACCAGTGCAGCAGTGCTGGCGATGAAACCATCCACCAACACCGGCACACCCATTTGCGCACAGGCGATAAATGCGCCAGTGAGTGCGGCGATTTCAAACCCTCCTAAATATTGTAGTGCGGTAACTGGTGAATCGATTTTCGATTTATGCAGGTCCAGTGCGGCTTTGATAACTGTTATTTTATGTGAGACTCCTTTGCTGTCCAGTCCGGTGCCCGGACCGGCCAATGCTTCTACAGCATTGTCTGTGAGTATGCATGCCAGCGCCGTTGCAGCACTGGTATTGCCGATGCCCATTTCACCACCGATAAACAAGTCCATGCCTTTGGTGACAGCACGTTCGGCACTTTGTCGGCCAATGTTCATGGCCTGTGCCAGTTGCTGTTCAGTCATCGCGGCTTGTCTGGAAAAGTTCGCTGTGCCGGGAGCGATTCTCTGGTCACTGACATTAGGCAAAGGGCCGGGGTCTACAACGGTGCCGAGATTAATCACTTCCAATGGTGCATTTAATTCATGCGCTGCTACGCTGATGGCTGCACCACCATTGGCAAAATTGCGCACCATTTCTGCGGTAACTGCTTGAGGAAAGGCGGAGACACCTTCGGCGGCAATACCATGGTCTGCTGCAAAAACAACAATGCGTACCCGCTCCAGTGTAGGTTTTTCTTTTCCTTGCATGGCGGCCAAGCGAATTGCGATGGATTCCAGTTGGCCCAATGCGCCCAGTGGCTTTGTTAATACTGCCTGACGGGCTTCTGCTGCTGCCTTGCTTGTACTGTTCAATTGGGCAACGGGTACTTTTAACCACTCGGAATTGTTCACTTGATTTCCTTTTTTACAAACTATATTTATTGGTGCATATAACATATTCTGACATATAGCACTTGTAGGGTGGACACGTTTTGTGTGCCCACGCGGAGTTCATGCCTCACACAGTTTAAACGATAAAATATTTCCCGCGTGGGCACACAAAACGTGCCCACCCTACATTGTTTGTAAACCTAACATCATCTCCAGTTGCGGCATGTCCAGATATTCTTCCAGGGTATCTGCCAGACGATTGATGTCTGTTTCCCGTCTGGTGTGGTAATCCGTTATTTCAGGCTTGGCCAATCCGGCCCAGCGCAGCAGTGCTTCACATGCGGGTTGTGATTCAAACAGGCCGTGTAGATAGGTACCAATAACCTGGGCATCATCCGAAACAGCACCATCATTTCGCTTATCCAATTTCAATAACGGGCGTGACAATGCTGCGCCGGTCGTACATCCAGCATGAATTTCATAACCATGAACAGTAGAACCGTCTAACAATAAATTGCCTTTTACTGTGCACAGTTGTTTTTCAGCTTCCAGCCTGGTTTCCAGTTGCAATAATCCCAGCCCTGCACTGGATCCGGGCTCACTTTCGATACCCTCGGGGTCGTGAACCATTTTCCCCAGCATTTGAAATCCACCACAAATGCCTAGCAGCTTTCCGCCATAACGCAAGTGACGTTGAATCGCTACGTCCCATCCATTGTCACGTAACCAATCCAGGTCACTGCGCACACTTTTACTGCCGGGCAGAATAATCAGATCAGCAGGTGGCGGTGTTTCTCCTGCCCCCACAAATAACAGCTCAACTTGTGCCTGCAAACCCAGTGGATCAAAATCGGTATGATTACTCAAACGCGGTAATCGCGGCACAATAACACGCAACACATTCTCACCCGAAGCAGCCGGGTGGTTAGCAAGATTAAGACTGTCTTCTGCTTCCAGGTGCAGTTCATGCAGATACGGCAACACGCCAAGCACGGGTTTGTTCACCCGTTGTTGTAACCAGTTTACCCCTGGCTCAAGCAAGCTTGCGTCGCCACGAAAACGATTGATCAACATTCCTGTTACCAATGCCTGTTCAGTTCGGGATAATAATTCCAGGGTGCCCACCAATTGTGCGAAAACGCCACCACGTTCAATATCGGCCACCAATAACACCGGGCAATTCACCGCTTCGGCAAAACCCATGTTGGCAATATCGTTGTCACGCAAGTTGATCTCCGCCGGACTGCCTGCGCCTTCCACCAAGACCACATCGTATTGCTGTTGTAGGCGGTGATAAGATGCCAGCACGGCTTCCATCGCTTTGGGTTTGTAAGCGTGATAGGCGCGTGCATCCATTTCCGCTACAGCATGGCCGTGAATAATAATCTGTGAACCCGAGTCACTATTAGGTTTCAGCAATACCGGGTTCATATCGGTATGCGGCTCGATGCCACAGGCCTGGGCCTGCACGGCCTGGGCCCGGCCAATTTCACCACCATCAACAGTAACAGCACTATTAAGTGCCATGTTTTGCGGTTTGAACGGGGCGACACTGATACCGCGTCGTTTTAATAAACGGCACAGCCCTGCCACCACCGTGCTTTTGCCTGCATCCGATGAAGTGCCTTGAATCATCAGGCCCCGTTTCAAACTACGCTGATTCACGCCGATAACTCCGCTAACGAAACATCTAATTCCAGTAATGCCTGTTGCAGGCGCTGCCATTCCTGTTCGTTGGCGGGTAAACCAAAACGTAAACGCGCAGGCGCTTCAAACAAACGGGTGAATATGCCCTGCCCTGCCAGTTGCTCATGTATTGTTGCCGCCTGTGTCATGGCGACTGATTGAAACAGACAACTTCCCCCATCAGGGGTTAACTGAGCAGCGTTTAACAAAACATGTAAGCGCTGTGATTGCTGCTTGAGTTGTTCACGCATAGCCGTCTGCCAGACACGATCCTCCAGTGCCTGTGTCGCCAGCCAGCGGGCCGGGCCACTGATGGTCCATGGCCCCAGTTCCTGTGCCAAAGAGCGCAACTGCTTTTTTGCCGCCAACACAAAACCCACCCGAGCACCCGCCAAACCAAAAAACTTGCCCAAGGAACGCAAGACAATCAAACCTTCTTGATAACTGTAAGTTGCCAGACTGTTAGTCGGTGTGCAGTCCATAAAGGCCTCGTCCACGATCAAACAGCCACCGCGTGCCGCTAGGTGTTGATGCCAGTCCAGCAGCAGGGCAACATCAAAACACACACCCGTGGGATTGTTGGGATTGACCACAACAACAATATCGTGATCATCAATGGCGGTATGCAACTGTTCTGCGCGAATCAAATCAACATGATGCCCGGCGCGCAACCAGGCATGGGCATGTTCGTTATAACTGGGAGCCAGCACGGCAACTCTGCTGCGTGCATACAGTCCGGGTAAGGCCTGAATCGCAGCTTGTGATCCCGCCACGGGCAACAAATCCTGTGCGGCGTAATAATCACAGGCCGCACGATGCAAGCCGTCTTCATCTTCCGGCAAACGTTGCCAAACTGACATTGGTGGCACTGCCTTCTGCCAGCCATTGGGGTTAATTCCAGTGGACAGGTCGAGCCATTTCTCCAGGGCAAGACCATAACGGGAAGCCGCCTGCCGTAACCTGCCACCGTGTACCAGCAAACCGTTTTCTGTCAGATCAGAATCACTTAAACAGGAGTCAGGCAAATAACCATCCTCCTATAACGATAACCAGCAACCACAACAACATGCCACGATTAACCAAACGCACAGCACGCTGAATATCACTGGCCTGTGGTAGTTTATCCAGCCCTAGCGGTGGTCGCTGTTGCAACTCACCGTGATACGTCGCCGCCCCACCCAGTTGTAATGACAATGCACCCGCCCCCGCTGCCATCACCGGACCGGCATTGGGACTCTTCCAGCTATAAGCCTGATGACGCCAGCAACGTATGGCTTTTTGAAACTCGCCCAACACGGCGTAGGTCAATGCGGTGAGACGCGCCGGAATAAAATTCAGCACATCATCCAGACGGGCCGCTGCCCAGCCAAAATGCCGATAGCGATCATTACGATAACCCCACATCGCATCCAGCGTGTTGGCTAACCGGTAAAAAATCACCCCCGGCGCACCTGCAATAACAAACCAGAACAGCGCAGCAAATACGGCATCACAACCATTTTCCAATACTGACTCCACCGTCGCATTGGATATCTGTGTTTCATTCAAGGAGCGGGTATCACGACTCACCAGACGCCCGGCCATGACTCGGGCTTTAACGGTATTATTTTCCCGCAGGGCATCGCGCACCTGCATGGCATGCTGGGCCAGACTGCGACCGCCGATGGCAAGATACAAGACCAGTACACCGAGGACGGTAGCCAACCATTCAAACTGTGAGATATAAAACACACCTGCACTGATTGGAATCAATAACAGTGCAACACCCAACAGACCGCGCAAGCGTGCCACTAACGGTGAACTATCTGCCTGCCACAAACGCTGTTCAAGCCAACTCACCAGCTGTCCAAAACCAATCAATGGATGCCAGCGCCGGGGCTCACCCAACAAATAATCCAGTAACATCGCCAGCGCAACACTGAATCCAGTTGCTGCCACAATAACGGTGATAATTGACCATAATGACATATTCATTCCGGCCAACGATCCTCAAACAAACATTCCTGCAACGCCCGGCCCTGTCGCCATCCTTCCTGCTCCAACATAGGCCGGTCATAAAATTCACTCACCGGACCAATACACAACAAAGCGACAGGTTTCGCACCTTCCGGACAGGCCAGCAAATCTGCCAACGCTCTGGGGTCAAAAAACGAAACCCACCCCATACCCAGGTTTTCCACCCGTGATGCCAGCCACATATTCTGAATAGCGCAAGCAGTGGAGCACAATGCCATTTCTTCCGGCATGGTACGGCGACCCAATACCGTACCATCATCCGGTGCCTGCACCACGGCAATCAAGGCTGCACATTCACGTAAACCTTCAACCTTGAGGCGAAGGAATTCCGCCTCTCTTTCACCCATCTGCCTGGCTGTTTGCATACGCTCCTGCTCAACCAGTGCTGCTATGCTGTCGCGCAACTCGTTTTTCTTAATTTGAATAAAACGCCAGGGCTGCATCAGGCCCACCGAAGGTGCGGCATGTGCTGCATCAAGAATGCGGGCCAACACCGCATCATCCATTTCACTGCCCGCGATAAAATGACGCATATCACGGCGCTCACGTATAACATGATATAGTGACTCCCGGTCAGCTTCAGTAAAGTGGCGGGCAGTCATATTATTGATCAGTATTTGTCGCGAATGATTTTTCAGGCCGCACATTCAGGCCCACGGTGATAAATTAATTCTTCAACCGGCACACCGCCCACCAGATGTTCCTTGATAATACGATCCAAATTGGCTTCGGTAACATTGTAATACCAGATACCGTCAGGCTGAATACACAGCACCGGGCCTGATTTACAAGTGGCAAAACACTGGGTACGGGTACGCTTTACGCGCAACTCACCCTTGTCGATACCCGCAGCCTTGAATTTCTCGCCCAGCGTATCAAACAATTCCTGCGCCTCACCTTCTTCCGTACAGCGCGAGCCAACACACACCAGCATGTGACGTGCGTAGTCCATCATTTTTGGTTTTTCCAACTCACTCATTTTTCTACCTCTGTATATTTTTTCTTTATGCAATTTATTCGTAGGGTGGGCATTGCCCACTCTACTTAATTTATTTGTCGTTGCCAGATTTGCTGGTAATGTTTTAAAGCAGCAACATCAAATTCACCTTCTGATCTAATCAGCGAAAGATTAAACACTGAATCCTCTACCGCATCCACAAAATGCACACTGCGCAGTGAATCACCCCGTTGCAACATCCATGCAGCTGTCACTTTATGCCAGTGAATATGCAGATGAAAATGCGCATTTTCCATATTCAACCATTCACCACGAGATTCAAAATCACCCGCATCTAACATAAGCTCGGTCACTGCTCCTGCCTCACTGCGCACCACTGCCCGCAACCGCCCCCACTCACTTGCGTCCTTCTGCACCAGTTCCAGCAGATCACCCGTCACAGCCACTGCGGAAAACTCACCGGCAGTATCGTCTTCACTGCCTGCCGTAATGGCGCTGAGAATCTGTCCCAGGGGCATATCAAAATAAGTCATCACGTCACGCAATGATGGTTTGCTACCCTGCTGTAAACCGTCACGCAAATATTCGCGCGCACATTCCTGCCAGCCATCCAAGCCCATGCTCAACGAGCGGCCCCGTTTTTCACCCTCTTTTATTTCGCCCGTGATACTGCTGTATTTATTGGCATAACCACGCGGAGTAATCATCAGCCCCTGTTCAAGAAAGGTGCTGCTGTTACCCACCAACACCGTGGTTAACATACCAATTTTGCAATCTTTCATTTCATCCAGACGCACAATTTGTATATTTTGTGCTTCACGATAGGCTGACTTAACGATAGCAACAGGTGTATCAGGTTTGCGGTGTTGCAACAAAATACGTTGCGCCTCGACAATCTGCCCGGTACGACGACCACTTTTAGGATTGTACAAAGCCACCACAAAATCACTGCGCGCCGCCGCTTCCAATCGCCGTGAAATCACCGGCCAGGGAGTGAGCAGATCCGACAGGGAGATTGAACAGAAATCATGAGTCAGTGGCGCGCCCACCAAAGAAGCACAGGCCGACAACGCAGTACTGCCCGGTACCACTTCCACTTCGATATCGCTATCAGGTGTCCAACCGGATTTCAGCAACACTTCATAAGTTGGCCCTGCCATACCGTACACACCGATATCACCCGATGAAATCAGCGCGACCACCTTGCCTTGTTGCGCCTGCTCATAGGCTTCGATGCAGCGGTCTATTTCCTCAGTCATGCCTTTTTTCACCACCTCTTTGCCTTCAAGCTGATCCTTGACCAACTTGATATAGGTGGTGTAACCGATCACTACATCGGCTTCATCGATGGCGGCGACGGCACGGCCACTCATGTGCTCTTTGGCACCGGGGCCAAAACCCACCAGCAGAATTTTACCTTTACTCATTGTGCAACCTCTGTTTATCGTTAATTTTTATAGAAAAACCGGGATAGAGAGGTGACCTTCTCCCCTCAAGGGCATAGCCGTCAGGCTAAACAGGTTTGTTAAACCCCCACCAGTCCCATTTGCTCCTGGTACTTTTTCTAATTCCTGGTTCTGAATATACTGATCATGTCGATGGCTTCATTAGAGTCGTCGGTTCTTAAAACGCAATGGCTGTATGAGGGTTATTTTACCGACTTCAGGCCATCGAATTTGCAGAGCTTATGCAAGGTCATGGTGGAACCGCTGCGCTTGTTCCACCCTACTGATCGAGAGTAGAGCTGAAGCGTTCATTGTTTTTTGTTTCGCTCTGATAGAGAGTGAATCTGGAGTGTTCATCAGTTTTTTATTCCGCTCTATCCGGTGTAAGATAAAACCGTAGGGTGGAACAAGCGCAGCGGTTCCACCAGATTCTACAAGTTTATTCTGTGTTAAATAGAGAAAAATGAAAAACCAATAAACACTTCAAGCGGAGCAAGAAAAAGCTTTATCGCAAACTTTTTACAATCGACACCGTGGCATTTTTTCCATCGACACCTCTATATTTATGTTTCTCTACCAATAAATCCTGCATGCTGGCCTGTGCCGCCAGTATGGCAGCTGCCTCGGCCACCGCCGGAGTACCCATGTATTTCATAACCACAGCAGAGGGATTAGGCACCTCAACCTGCGCCAGTTGCGCAGCACTGAAAAAATGCAATGGCCAGGATTGCTGTTCTGCCAAAGCCAACAAAGCAAGCTCGTCACTTTTTTTATCAATGCTGGCCAAAGCCATCACTGCATCACGGCTTTGATCAATTTTTTCCAAAGCCTGATCAAGCGCTGTATTTAATGTCTCCAGCGAAACACCTCGATCACAGCCCATACCCAATATCAGATGCTTCTTCAAACGGACTGGCCTTGTGGCGGACGATAAACCACCAAACGTTCATCCAGACTGGCCCAGGTTTTATCATCTATTTCCCGTTGGGTAATCCATAACAGTCCCGGAAATTTATTCAGGTCAACATCTTCAAATTTATCAAACAGATGAATATTCTTTGGCAGCGGCGTTGGACGGGTCCACCAGTTTTTTGAGCCACATTCCTGCACCAGGGCAATGGGCTCCTCATTCACCACATGGGCAGAGACACGGGTAATATTCAGTTTGGGGGCTTCCACCTTCCAGCCCAATTCACGCCCCAAAATATCCACCGGGATGGTCTTACCCACATCAGAGGCCGTGGTCAGCACAGCAGTGGCACCCAGCATATTTGATAACTGTTCAGCATAGGCATTGGCACCACCGACATGACCGGACAACACTGGAATCACAAACCGGGCGGCATCATCCACCACCAGCACACCAGGGTCTTCGTCTTTGGATTTGAGGTGTGGAGCAATCAATCGCACCACGGCACCCAATGATACAAAAAACACAAGTTGATCATAGTTGGCAAAAAACCCGGCCATTTGTTCACGCAGCGGGCCGACGTAGGCATTAACCTTATTGGGGACATCCACCATTAATGGCGCAAATTTTTCCGCCACTACAATATCAGCCTCGGGCATACGTGAAGCCATCGCCGCCACCTGAGTGGCACCGTGTTTGGTGATGGCAATGAATGCCACACGGGGTGTTGTTGAAGGTGTTACAGTATTATTCATCTTTAAACCTTTTTACTTTAGTTTTCCGCTGCTTGTGTAGGGTGGGCATCGCCCACCATTCATACTCCAAACAACACCGCCGGTGGGCACTGCCCACCCTACATATATTACGAAACGTTTTTCAATACCGTTTTTTTACGACAGCCACGAATCATTTCACCCCGTTGTCGATTGGGATTCTTAATCAGCAACAAAGACAGGTAATTAACCTTTTCTCCATACAAACTACTGACTTCGTTAATCACCCGCTCTTCCGGTGTACCTGCTTTTTCAATAAAACGACTGTGTGACAACAATTCACGTTCTGTCAGTAAATCAATAATGTCATCCAATAACGGTTTGACTTTAAGTAAGATCAGCGTGTCAAATTCATCCAGCATGGTGGCGATTACATCCAGCCCATAACCCGCCGGAATAATCGCGACAGTATCGTCCACATCCGCCAATGGCATCTGCACGCGCGCAGCGGCAGCATTAAACGAAGGCACGCCTGCAACCGTTTCAATCATTACTGTTTCATCCAGTGCAGCAACGGTTTTCGCCAGGTGACCGAAGGTCGAATAGGTTGACGCATCACCTTCCACCAGAAACAAAACATCCTCCCCGGCCTGTAATTTTTCCAGCACAGTCTCTGCGGCACGCAGCCAGTATTTGGCGAGCTTTTCGGTATCATGTGTCATGGGAAAAATCAGTGGCATATGCTCGGTGGGTAATTCAAGTCCTGCGCGCAAAACAATACCTAGCGCATAACTGTCGCTTTTTGCATTACGAATGGGATAACTCCAGACTTTGTCCGTCTGCAATAATGCCCAGGCACGGCGCGTCATTAAATCCGGATTACCCGGCCCCAGTGACAGCCCGTACAAGATACCGTTATTCATTACTCTTTCATCTCTGTCGGTTTTTCCGCTGCCTGAGCACAGACAATCCACACTGGATTTTCAGCGGCCATTCTATGCATATGCAAAATTGGTTGGCTGCGGCTGGCCTGCAATTGAGTGACATCCCATTGGGCATTTTCTTCTTTAAGCGTTTGGGTTGCCTGCGCCAAATTTTCCAGAGTAACAAAGTTCATCACTAACCAGCCTCCCGCTTTCAGGCGCAACAGACACAAGCGAATCAGTTCTGCCAGCTCTCCGCCCGACCCACCCAGAAACACCGCATCCGGGTTAGGCCAGGTGTCTAACCGTTCAGGTGCTTTGCCGTGCTGCACACGGTAATTAGTGATGGCCATGTTTTCACGGTTTTGCTGGACAATGGCGAAATCAGCCGGATTTTTTTCAATGGCATAAACATAACCCGAGCGACACAAACGTGCTGCTTCCAGCCCCACCGAGCCGGAGCCGGCACCGATGTCCCAGACAATACTGTCTGCATGCAGTTGCAGACGTGCCAATGACACAGCCCGTACTTCACGCTTGGTGATCAGTCCTTTATCCGGTTTTCGTTGTGCATAACAGGCATCATCCAAACCAAACACAGGAAGGCTATTTTGTGTTATGCGCTGCAACACCACCACGTTAGGGCTGGTAAAATAGGCCGCTGCCGCATCGCTCAACGACAGTTCACGAATAATATTTTCGTCATCGGTCAACAGGGCTTCTGCCACAGACATTGTAAATAACTCACCCAAACCGACATCAAGCAGCATGCGCGCGATACGGTCCGGGGTATTTTCAGGGCTGGTAAACAGGGCAATAAGAGAATGGTTTTGTACCGTCTGCAACAGTGGATACAAACCATGCTCCGGCCCGGCTTCATTTGACCACTCTCCAGCATCTTTACTGTGAGCGGATGCAATCACCGCCTCCTGCCAAGCCAGCCCCAAACGTGCAAAGGCCAATTGCAGGGTAGAGACATTAGGTATCACTTCACACTGTTCGTTACCCAGTTTATTCATCAGATAACGACCGATGCCATGACACAGGGGGTCACCTGTGGCCAGCACCACGACCTTCAGGTCATCGGCCTGTGCTTCAGTAATCCACACCGGCACTTTTGACAGACCCTGCGCAATATCATGCTGTATTGCGCCAGCGGCAAAACTGTCAGCAAACAATGCCAAAGTACGATGAGCACCGATCACCACATCCGCCGCCGCAATATGTGCCAGCGCAACGGGAGTCATACCCTCGGTGCCGTTGTCCAGCACGCCTATAATATAGATGGGAGTGTTGGATGCCACCATTAGGTCTCCGCCAACTTGTTGCCGTCAAAATCACAAATCAGCACGTTAAGATCAAATGGTGCATGTTGATAACGTGCCATAACCGTGCTGATCACTTTATTGCCCAGCGCCTGATAAAACTCAGCGCCCTTCCCCAAAGCCTCAATGCGCTCACCCGCATAACGTGCCGTTTCCGCCGCACGAATATCATCACAAACATCATCAGGCACACCAATACCCGCTGCCAGCTCCGCCAGCAAACCGGTATTCACCGCATTGCGATTGGCATGAGTAATGGTTTCGCCCTGCGCCATTTTGGTTAGCTTGCCCACCATGCCACCGATAATCACATGTTTGATATCTTCTTTTACCGCAGTGTCCAGTGCATATTTGAGAAAGTCACCCATTTGTACAAAGCAGGCGGGAGCCAATGATGACAGTTCACGGATAACAAATTTTTCCGTGCGGCCACCGGTGGTCAACACCACTGTATCCTGTCCCTGATTGGACGCCACCTGAATACCTTGAATCACACTGTCACGAAACGCCGCCGTGGAATAAGGATGCACAATACCTGTGGTACCCAAAATGGAAATTCCACCGATGATCCCCAATCGCGCATTCAGAGTACGCTTCGCCATGATCTCACCGCCGGGCACGGAGATGGTCACCTCCAGCCCCTGCGTCTCCAATAACGACCCTGCCACCAGACGCACATTTTCCTCGATATTTTTTTGCGGAACAGGATTAATCGCCGGGCCGTTCACTTCCAGACCCAGCCCCGCCATCGTGACCACACCCACACCGGAGCCACCTTTGATCAGCACCTGATCCGGGTATCCCGGCAGTAAACGCACGTCGGCGGTCAACGGTGCTTTGTGGGTAACATCCGGATCATCACCGGCATCCTTGATCACCACTGCATGGGCCCGACCGTTTTTGCAATAACCCTCGGTCACCGCAAAGCGCACCTGCTGACCGTTGGGTAACTGACACTCCACATCATCCGGCACTTCATTGGTCAGCAATCCCAGACACGCAGCACGGGCCGCAGCGGCAGAACATGCCCCTGTGGTAAAACCCTTGCGGGTACCCTTCTTTTTTTTCTGTTTTTGCATGCTTGTATTGGCGCTATAACTATTTATGTCTTACGCATTTTTTTGCTGCGCTTCGGCTAATGCTAACAAGGCATGTAAAGCCGACACCACCAATGTTGATCCCCCTTTGCGTCCTCTGGTAATTAACCATGGCACTTCTTTCAACTCACTCAAAGCATCTTTGGATTCTGCGGCAGAAACAAATCCTACCGGCATACCGACGATTAAAGCGGGCCGCGCTGCACCCTGTTTAATCAATGACAATACTTCCAGCAAGGCGGTTGGCGCATTACCCACAGCAACGATACCGCCATCAAGCAAACCTTGTTTATGCGCTTTGCGCATCGCCTGTACCGCACGGGTGGTATTCTCCATTTTAGCCTGAGCAATAACATCTTCATCAGCAATAAAATGATGAGTATGTACGCCAAAATGCGCCAAGCGAGGCCTGGAAAGTCCCACACAAATCATCTCCACATCAGCCACAATCGGCGCTCCGGAAACCAGCGCCTGTATACCCGCCTCCGTCGCCTTCGGATGAAAACAACCCAGACCGTTAAACTCAAAGTCTGCCGTTGCATGAATCATACGACGTACGATCTGCCATTCATCTTCGCTATAGGCTTCGTGTGATCCGGCTTCGTTATCAACAATGGCAAATGAATCGTGTTCGATTTTCTGCCCTGCCTGGGTCAGCTGTTCGGTGATTACATTACTCATGCGTCTGCCTTTTCATGGTTATGCTCATGGTGATGATGGTGGTGATCCGCCTCTGCTTCCTGTCGATACAAACAACCATCACATTCCATCATGCGGCGTTCGTTATCATTTAACTCACCGCTGGCTTCAAGTACACGTTCATTAAGCAGTGCGTAGATTTCTTCTTCAAAACCAAAATACTGGCCATGGGCGAATTCAATGTGCGGATACTGGACTTTCAATCGTACAACCTGACGCTTGATACGTTCAATCAAGGTACCGGTAAACAGGTAATACGGCAAAATCACTATTTGCGTCATACCCTGTTGCACATGACGCTGCACTGCCATTTCCAGGCGGGGATAAGTGATGCCGGTAAAGGCAATGTCCACCAGTTCATGATCGCTTTCTTCAAATAACCAACGGGCCATTTTGGCAATTTCGCCATTGGCAACACGATCTGATGAACCTCGTCCCAGCAGAATGACACCGGTGCTTTTTGGGTCCGGCGCATCCATCGCCATCATCACCTTACGCAGATTGCGTTTAAGAATAGTAAGAATGGGTTCAACTGCACCAAGATGACGGGCATAAATAAATTCTACCTGCGGGTGACGTTGGCGCGCATCTGCAATGAAATGTGGAATCTCCATTTTCACATGACCGGCGGCATTTAAAATCAACGGTACCACGATCACCCGCCCCGCCCCTTCTGCCGCATTGTCCAGGCCACGATCCAGCAACACATCGGCAAACTCAATAAAACAGGTCTCAATCTGCCATTGCGGATTTTTTTTCCGCCAAATATCGGCAAAGCGATCAATCTCGCGATTACCATCTTGGTTGCGTGAGCCGTGGCCCACCAATAAAATTTTGGTTTTTATATTTGATTTCATATTCATTTATTAGTTGGAAGACTCTGATAAAAAGCGCTAAGTTTCATGGACAGTTTTGTGCGTCGCCTTACGAAACCGATGACTGAAATTTTTGTCGTAAAGCTTTGATTTCTTCAGTTCAGTCCAGTCACGCGCACCAATGGTAGGACTGACGATAATCATGGCCTGGCTGTTGATTTTCTCAGCACGACATTTTTCACGGATATCGTTAAGCGTACCGCGAATGACTTTTTCCTCATCTGGCCAACTGGCTTTATGTACTACCAGTACCGGTGCATCCGGTGACCAACCGGCCTCCAGTAAATCGGCCTGTACTTTTTTCAACAGGGTAATAGAAAGAAACAGGCAAAGCGTACAATGATGCTGTGCCAATTCAGGCAGTGATTCACCCTCGGGCATGGGGGTACGGCCTTCGACCCGTGTCAGAATTACCGTCTGCGTCACTTCGGGCAGGGTCAGGCTTTCCACTCCGGCAGCGGCAGACGCCATGGCCGATGAGACGCCGGGCACCACACCAACCTCGATGCCCTGCTCGTCCAGCGGTTGTACCATTTCAATCAATGCGCCGTACAAACCGGGGTCACCCGTTTGCAGTCGAATTACCGTCTGGCCATTTTGCGCTTTATCAATCAACCAGGCGACAATCTGCTCCAGGTCCATTCCCTTGGAATCTTCAACCGCACAGCCCGGCTTGGCCCAGCGCATGGCCGCTTGTGATACCAACGAACCAGCAAACAAAATGGCATCGGCCTGTTCGATCAATCCCCGGCCTTTGACGGTAATCAGTTCCGGGTCACCCGGGCCTGCACCCACAAACCACACCTTGCTCATATTAATGCGCCAGCTTCTGCTGGAAAAAACCGTAAAGACCACCCAGAGCTAACCAAAATATGGCATTGGCAATAATCGTGGCGATAATAAAACGCTGTATCAAATCAGCAGGTGCCAGGGCGCTGTGTACATCAGGCAGAGGTGCGCCCACCACATGCGGCAGCAGGATTAACAAACCACCCAGTATTTTCAGCACTACACGGGGACTGAATACCAGCAGAGCCAGTCCCACGGCACTACAGGCAATGGTCGCCAGCCACCAGTATTGACGCGACTGAAGATCAGCGGCTTCGGTACCCGGCAGTTCTGGATGTAAACCCAGTGAGGGGGCAACAAAAAATACCGCATAACCCGCCAACCCCCACAGCAGGCCGGTTCGCCAGTTGAGTGTGGTGCCTCTCAGCACCGTTGCGGCTCCTATCAACAGGGCAAAACCCAGGGCGATAACTATGTTGGCACCGGCAGTAAAGAGTGTGCGTTGCAAACCATCCTGTGGTGCCCATGTCGAATCATCATGTGCATGATCACTTTCTGTATGTGCATGTACATGCCCACTTTCTGACGCACCGTGTTCAACAGCCGGAGACTGCTCGTAGCTTTCGGCTTCAATAATCGTAGGGACCACCTGAAACTGCTGAATCAGGGTCAGCAGTATTCCGGCTGACAGGCTGCTCAGGGCGACAACGGTAAACAGGTTTTTAAGCGAAACAGTCATTGTCGATAACACTCTTAATGGCAGGGGAAAACCACTGAATGACGGGAGTCGTGGGCAGCATTATGCAGCACACCGGTTTCGGCAAAACCGGCGATGAATAACAGCACAATGCCCACGGAAGCAGCTAGAGCAGCGGCGGTGTATTTGCTGACACCAGCAACAGGCTGGGCAATGTCTGTGGCGGCATTTGATACCGTATTGTTTAAATGGTTATGCATGATTTTTATCCTCTTGTTTATGCTTCATTCTCAATATAAAAACAAATGTTGTTGATGTTAATAAACAGCCGTAGGGTGGGCATGCTTTTTTGCCCACGCGGATGCTGGCGATACTGACAATATTCACAATACCCGCGTGGGCACAAAAAACGTGCCCACCCTACAAAAACAGTTGTGCCGTCGCCACGGGATTCGACGGAAAATACAGGTGCAGATACGAGGCATTAAGTCGTCCTTGCCGATATACCGGCTCACCACGCCGCCCTTTGCGCGCACCTTTACTCACGGCAACCGGTGCCAGTGGACTGTCTAACGTTGAGTAGTGGTAAGTGTGGCCACGCATGTTCCCTTCCGGCAATTCAATGCCATGCAGACCCAGGTTTGACAGGCGCGATTGCATGCTCGCATGACCCGGCAACAGACCTGCCATTTCGGCGGTTTCCCCTTGTACATCCGTCAGTGAATCCATCAGATAAAGCATGCCACCACATTCGGCCACAATAGGTCTGCCAAGTTGGTGATGGGTCTGAATCGCTGCCTTCATGGACGCATTGGCCGTCAGTTGTTGCAGATGCAGCTCCGGGTAACCACCGGGCAGATAAAGCGCCTCGGCATCAGGCAGGCAGGTATCGCTCAGTGGTGAAAAGAAACAGAGTTCAGCTCCCAGCTTACGCAACAGATCAAGGTTGGCGCGATACAAAAATGCGAAAGCGGCATCACGGGCAATGGCAATGCGCACACCTTTCAACGGGGGCTGTTCTGCGGGTTCATCACTCGTTGCACTATGAAAGACTACAGTAGATGGTAATTGATCTGGAACACCCTGCAAGGCCGCAGCTGCCCGGTCAATGCGTGCATCAAGGTCGGCAATTTCATCCGCTTGCACCAGACCGAGGTGGCGGTCCGGCAGGGAAATATCCTCATCACGTCGCAGCCAGCCGAAGGCGGTTTGCTCCACCGGCAGGCTTTCCACCAGCATTTCATAATGACGCTCACTGGCCACACGATTCGCCAACACACCGGCAAAAGGCAGGTCCGGCTGATAATTGGCCAGCCCATAGGCCAGCGCACCAAAAGTCTGCGCCATGGCGCTGCCATCGATTACTGCCAATACCGGGATGCCAAACAAACGGGCAAGGTCCGCACTGGAACGCTCGCCGTCAAACAACCCCATCACCCCTTCGATTAAAATCAGGTCAGCATCGCCCGCCGCTTCATACAACAACTCGCGGCAGTGTTGCTCATCGCCCATCCACAAATCGAGCTGATAAACCGGGTTACCGGAGGCCCGCTCCAGAATCATCGGGTCGAGAAAATCCGGGCCGGTTTTAAAGACACGCACACGACGGCCACGTTCGGTATGAAAACGCGCCAGCGCTGCGGTGATCGTGGTTTTACCCTGGTTGGAAGCCGGCGCGGCAACAAATAATGCGGAGCACTTTCTCACAGATCAATCCCCGGCTGGGCACGTACACCATCACGAAAAGCATGTTTAACATCCTGCAATTCGCTCACCGTATCCGCCGCTTCACACAGGGCATCGGGCGCACCACGCCCGGTAATCACCACATGCTGCATGGCCGGACGCTGCCGGAGATCCGCCAGCACGGTATCCAGTTGCAGCCAGCCGAATTTGAGCGGGTAAGTCAGTTCATCAAGCACGACCAAATCAAAAGAAGGGTCATTCAGCATCTCGCGCACCACGTCCCAGCCGCGCTGAGCCGTTTCGATGTCCCGCTCCAGATTCTGCGTGTCCCAGGTAAAACCCTCACCCAGCACATGCCACACCACACCGGGCTGGCGCTGGAAAAAAGCTTCTTCACCGGTGTCACCCCGGCCTTTGATGAACTGCGCGACACCCACCTTCATATTATGTCCCAGGGCACGGGCCAGCATACCGAAAGCCGAGCTGGATTTTCCCTTGCCGTTACCAGTAAGCACCAGCAACACACCCTGGTCACGATCAGCACGGGCAATGGCATCATCCACCACCGTCTTTTTGCGCTGCATGCGGTTGCGATGACGCTCTGCCTTGCCTGTCGGCACACTCTCGTTTGTCATAGTCATTTTCCTGCACGCCCACCCGCGCACAAATCAGTGATCGTCATCGATCACAAAAGTGAGATACCTGCGGGGGGAACAAAAAATCTGACACGCACTGAACAAGGTTCTGTCAGCCGTAACATCGCCCGCCGCAATGTATAAATGTCATTAAGTTAACAGCGATACGCCGTAGGTTGGCGGTAAGTCCGCGAACCCCAACATCATCGGCCCCGTTGGGGTTTGCAAGCTCACCACCAACTTACAACAAGCAGAAAATTTAACTTAATAACAACGTAAGCAACATCTTCAGGCCGGTCTCCGGACTCACGAGGGGATACTCCGAAGGCTGCGCCTTCCCGTGAAAAACACAGTGGCATAATGCAGACCCTTGACTCGTTTACCGTTGCGGGGGCAGTGCCGGGATTATTCCCTGCCAACCATAAGGGCAGAAATGCACCGGCTTCCCGTTTCATCCCTCGGGCGAAAGCCGTCGGGACACCTGAAGATAAGTAGCGGAACTGTACTTGTTTGGTGGGTAAGCTGTCAAGAATCCAACAGGCGGCTCCTCGATCACGAATCACAAAACCCAACGCAAAGGCGAAAGATGCGGAGAACGCGGAATTCCATATCATTTGAGATCTTTTTATCTCTTTTGTCTGTCATTCTCATAACTCTTTGCGCTCTCTGCGTTACAACACTATAAGTCAGACAACAACAAACCTCGTTACGTTTCTGATCGGGTTCCGGTATTACCACAAAATAATTCATTTCCTCATTTGAAAAGATAAAAAGATAGGGGTCGTGTCTTTTGACTATCAAGAATAGATAAGGGAACTTAATTATTTATGCAGGGTGGGCACATACTATGTGCCTAGGCGGTGATTCCCCATCCGCGTGGGCAAAAAAGCATGCCCACCCTACGGCTCGAAGATAGGGTAGAGTAGAAAAAATTGATGAGGCCAGACTCAATTGATATTCGAGAATATTGGAAAGTTAACTACTCGCCAAACAGCACTGAAAGCGTAGGGGGAGAATTTATAATAATCATGCTCTGCCCCTTATTTTTCTAAAATAAAACGCCAATATGATACTTGGCTCATTTTTCTTTAACCCTTTTTCTTCATGGGAGTGAAATTGTTTACTTGTGAAAATCATTAATGACTTTTTAAAAAAGCGGATTATCAGTACATACATATATGAAATGACACCCAAGCTGGTAAAGAACTATGGGCCGCTTGATCAATTTACAGTGCCTCAAATTGAACGCGTAGCCAAAGAGTGTTATATCGATATGAGGAATCAAATCGAACAAAAAATCTTTATCGCATAGACCAATGGTTTCTTGATGTTTTAAAAAAAGAAATATCGATGTGGTTTTTTGAGGGCTATAAATATAAAACGAGAGATGTGATCAAGCTGTCCAAGCCGAGAATTTGGCGTGGAGGGTATATGAGTAAAAGCACTTATTAAAATCAATGGGGACAGCCATTAGCAGACACTTGAGTAAACACTAATACATTCTGCCAAACGGCAGGCTTTCACATTTCACTGGGCACAAAACACATCAACCCTGGTCACTTGACATAAACGGTAATTTTTTCTGATATTACCGGTGGATTGTGAGGGATATGGCGGTGGTCGCCCAGAATCAATTGCAGCGTATGCTTACCCTTGGGCAGCTCAATGGTCTTTTCAGTCTGACCACCACCAAAGTGCAGGACTTCACTTCCCATAGGTTTATTCAAATCAGGCAGAGCATCTCCGTTAATTATCAAATGGTGATGACCGGTTGCCGCTTTATCCAGGCCTGCTGGCGACACTCCCATGCCCTGCAATCCAAACTTTACCGTTACCGTTTTATTGACTGTTTCACCATTGGCCGGAGAAATAATATATAGCCTGGTTCCTTCGGGTGATGGCGCTCTTTGCGATTCACCGGCCTGCGCACTTGAAGCCAAAAGAAACAACATAACGAACGATGCTTTTAATAAATACGTCATAACATTTTCCTCTTTATCCTAACTTGATAAAAGTTGATTGTTCCTGAAGAGTATTGAAAAACCTTACTGGTCTTGCAATTACGCTTTGGGTTTAAAAGGGTGGCGCAAAACAATGGTCTCGTTACGATCCGGGCCGGTGGAAATAATATCAATGGGCGTTTCGGTAATTTCTTCGATGCGCTTAAGATAGTTTTTCGCATTTTCCGGCAAGTCATCGTAGTTCTTCACACCGACGGTGGATTCTGACCAGCCGGGCATTTCCACGTACACAGGATGACAATCGGCAAAGGCTTCAGCACCCACAGGTGGTGTTCGGCGTTCTTCACCATTAATGGTGTAACCCACGCAAAGACGAATCACGTCCAGTCCATCCAACACATCCAGTTTGGTGATACACAAACCGGTGGTGCTGTTAATTTGATTGGAGCGACGCAGTGCCACGGCATCAAACCAGCCACAGCGGCGTGGCCGTCCGGTGGTGGAACCAAATTCGTGGCCTTGTTTAGCTAGGTGTTCACCAACACTGTCCAGTAACCCATCACCGTCATACAGCTCCGTGGGAAATGGCCCGGAGCCCACTCTCGTGGTATAGGCTTTGGTAATGCCAATGACATGGTCAAGATTGGCGGGGCCAACACCACTGCCCGCTGCCGCCGCACCTGCGGTGGTGTTGGAGGAGGTTACATAGGGATAGGTGCCATGATCGATATCCAGCAACGCACCCTGCGCGCCTTCAAATAAAATACTGCCACCCTGCTGCTGAATGTCATGAAGTAATTCCGGTACGTCGGCTACCATGGGCTTGATACGTTCACCCAATGTCAGTGCTTCATCCAATACCTGTTGGAAATCCACCGGCTCGGCTTTGTAATAATGTTGCAGGACAAAGTTGTGATAATCCAGCACTTCACCCAGTTTGGCGGCAAAGCGCTCACGATGAAACAGGTCGCCCAGGCGCAGGGCACGGCGCGATACTTTGTCTTCATAGGCTGGACCAATGCCGCGACCAGTGGTGCCAATTTTGGTTTCACCACGCGCCACTTCACGCGCGTTGTCCAGGGCAATGTGATACGGCAGAATCAATGGACAGGCTTCACTGATACGCACTCGCTTGCTGGCGGGTACGCCTCGCGCTTCCAGCATATCGATTTCTTCCATAAGCGCGGCGGGCGATACCACTACGCCATTGCCGATCATGCACACGACGTTTTCCCGCAGCACACCAGAAGGAATCAGATGCAATACGGTTTTTTCACCGTCGATAACCAGCGTGTGGCCTGCATTATGCCCACCTTGAAAACGTACTACGGCTTGCGACTGGTCGGTGAGCAAATCGACAATTTTACCTTTGCCTTCGTCACCCCATTGTGTGCCGATGATTACAACGTTTTTACCCATCAAAAGTACCCACACTGTTTTGTGTTAAAAATTGTTTTGTCGTTAAATGTGAATTAAGCGCTAAAAATATCCAAACAAATAAAATCACTGGCTTACATTCAGCGAGACGGGCCATTCCCCTGCCACGAATCACAATGTCATAAAATCTAGCGCAAAGAATGCAGCGTTTTTAGTGTTTTTTTTCTGCGTTCTTTGCGCCTCTGCGTTTGTAACACGCCATTTGTCAGGCCACGACAACATAACGTCCCAATGTGCCGAAACGCTTCTCTGGAGGTTTACTCCCCTGGAGTCCGGCTAAAAACAGGCCGGAATGACGGTGTTTTCAGTAATAATAAAGTGTTAACAGAATGATTCAGGTATTAATTCCCACTCGTTAATTTATGAAACATCAACCACACACCACTGACCATCCTGCATAACCAGAATCTGCTGGCATCCTGCCGTAATAGCATTGCCGTTTTGACCCGGCAATTCACAAATCACTTGTTGCCCTGTTTTGCGCAGTTCACGAATTTTATCGATGAGCTCAGGACTGTCATCTGCGGGGGCAAAAATACTTTTTTCTGCGTCCCTGTTATCCGCACCCAGCACGGCCAATGCGCGCAAATCTGCGCTGAACCCGGTGGCCGGGCGGGCGCGCCCGAACACGGCACCGATATCATCGTAACGTCCACCTTGTGCAATTGCCCTGCCTTGCCCTGCCTGATAAGCGGCGAACATCACACCGGTGTGATAGTGAAAACCACGTAACTCGGCCAGATCAAAATGCAGTTGCAGGTTCGGTTGCTGTCGGCTGACGCGCTGTGCAACCTGTTCCACTTCATCAAGCGCTTGCAACGCAGCGGCATTCCCTTTCAAAACCAGACGTGCCTTGCCCAATACTTCAGCACCGCCATTCAGCCATACTAAATCTTCAAGTGCCTGACGGGCATCAGCAGCCACCGATAACGTTTCAAGCAGGCTTTGTATTTCCGGCACGGCCTTGCGTTGCAGGGCATCAAACAACTGGCTCTCCTGCTGTGCATCCAGTCCGGCAGCTTGCGTTAACGCACGAAAAATACCGACGTGCCCCAGATCCACATAAACCGAATCAACACCAGCCAGTGCCAGAGTATCCAGCATCAGATTGACCATTTCCGCGTCGCTTTCCACGCCGCTGTGTCCATACAGCTCAGCACCCACTTGTGTAAAACTGCGTGGGCCACCGAGACCATCACCACGGGTATGTAACACGGTACCCTGATAACACAGACGCACAGGCGTTTTGCGTTCACTCAAACGATGCGCATCAATACGTGCCACCTGCGGGGTGATGTCGGCACGCACGCCCATCATGCGGCCATTGAGCTGATCGGTCAGTTTGAAGGTTTGCAGGTCGAGGTCATTACCGGTACCCGTCAACAATGAATCCAGATATTCCACCAGGGGCGGAGTCACCAGTTCGTAGCCCCAGCCGTGAAACAAATCCAGCACGGCACGGCGCAACTGCTCCAGACGCCCAGCCTGGGGCGGCAGCAGTTCTTCAATACCTTCGGGTAATAGCCAACGTTCGTTATTCATGATGATGCACTGTGTGTAAAACTGGCTCGCAGATTTAATTTCTATTGCTAAGATAAAACTTACTGACGGATCAGGTACAGCAACAGCAGCCCAATGGCCATGCTGGCCAGACTGGCGATGCGTATTTGACGATCCCCCATTTCCAACATCGCAAGCATTTTTTTGCGGAACCCGGCAGGACTCAAAAAAGGAAACAAACCTTCTATCACCAACACCAGCGCCAAAGCGCTCAGCAAATCATCCCACATTCTGTTTATTACTCAACGCAATCGGTCGCTCTCCTCGCAAGGTGGGCACCGCCCACCATTGCGATTCGGGCAGACAAACACGGCGGGCAATGCCCGCCCTACGATTTATTTGAAATATTTAAAGAATTCCGAGTCCGGCTCAATCACCAGAATATCGCTCTTGCTAGCAAAGGTTGTTTTGTAAGCATTCAAACTGCGATACAGGGAATAAAATTCCACATCTTTACCATACGCTTTGGCGTAAATTTCTGTGGCTCCGGCATCACCTTCACCACGAATGATTTCCGCGTCACGAAAGGCATCCGCGATAATAACCGTACGTTGACGATCAGCTTCGGCACGAATAATTTCCGCTGATTCTGCACCACGGGAACGCAGGTCTTTGGCAACACCCTCACGCTCCGCACGCATGCGACGATAGACGGAATCACTGATTTCAGGTGGAAAATCAATACGTTTAATACGCACGTCAATGATCTCGATACCAAATGCTTCGGCCTGCTTGTTGGCCTGTTTGGTAATCAATTCCATGATTTGCAGGCGTTCACCCGACACGGCTTCCTTGATGGTGCGTTTGGCAAACTCACCACGCAAACCATCTTTGACGATTTGTGACAGACGCAGGTTGGCCCGTACCGCATCACCACCAGTCGCGGTGAAATAATTGGATACATCATTGATGCGCCATTTCACAAACGAATCCACGATGAGGTTTTTCTTTTCGCCGGTAAGGTAACGCTCCGGTTCTGCATCCAAGGTTTGAATACGCGCATCAAACTTGCGCACGTTATTCACAAAAGGTGTTTTCCAGTGCAGTCCGGGGCCATAATCTGTGCTGACAATTTCACCCAGACGGAAAAGGATAACCTTTTCACGTTCATTCACAGTGAAGATCGAAAACGATGCAATCACCACGGCAACCGCCAGGAGGATGCCAATCAATCCTTTAGCCTGTCCCATTAGCGTACTCCTCTACCGCGAACATTGTCGCGCAGTCGTTGTTCTACAATTTGTCGTGATGCTGAATCACCTTCAATAATGCGTCGTCCATCCGATGAACCACCGGAACCGCCAGACATCATTTTATCCAGCGGTAAATACAACAGATTGCCGCCGCCTTTGACATCCACCAGCACTTTGCTGCTGTTGGTCATCACCGATTCCATCGCCTCAAGGTACAGACGCTTGCGTGTGACTTCAGGAGCTTTTGCGTATTCCGTCAACACTTGCGTGAAACGCGATGCTTCACCTGTAGCTTCAGCAATCACCTGCTCTTTGTACGCATTGGCTTCAGCCAATTGGCGTGCAGCCTTACCACGCGCACGAGGGACGATGTCATTGGAATAAGCCTTGGCTTCGTTAATCACACGCGCCTGATCACCTTGCGCCTTAACGGCATCAGCAAAGGCCTCCTGCACCTGCTCAGGAGGCTGTGCGTCTTGCAGGTTAACAGTAGTGACTTGCAGACCCGCTTTATAACGATCCAGAATTTCCTGCACCTGCGCGCGCGTTTGCTCTGTCACATCAGCACGGCCTTCTTTAAGAATGTAATCCATCTCACTTTTACCAATCGTTTCGCGTATCGCACTTTCGATAACCTGACGTAACGTGGTCTCTGGATCTTTGACGTTAAACAGATAATCGCTGGCGCTTTTCACTTTATATTGCACAGCCAGTTTGACGTCGACGATATTTTCATCTTCGGTCAGCATCAGTGACTCACGCCCCACGCTGCTGCCCGTCTGTCGATTACCGCCTCCGGCACGAAAACCGATGCTGATGCCACGGATGTTGGCAATATCCACCGTTTCCACACTCTGAATACCTCGCGGATGCCAATGCGGCCCTGGCTGGGTGGTTTTGTTGTATTTGCCAAACTGTAACACCACGCCACGAGTACCTTCCTCGACGATGTATACACCAGAAATCGCCCATACAGTAACCGCCACAAAGGCAATCAAACCAAGACCGATAGAACCGGCTTTGCCGGAACCGGAGCTTCCATTACGTTTGCCTCCGCCACCAAACAAGCCACCAAATTTCTCCTGAAGTTTTTTCACCACTTCATCGAGATCCGGTGGACCCTGCTCATTATTTTTACGTCCGCCCCAGGGATCTTTGTTCCCTGAACCGCCAGGTTCATTCCAGGCCATATTACGCTCCACGTTTAAAAACTATTTTATAAAACTGCTGTAAAAATTACGACAAAAACTATTACTCTGACCGATGTCAGTAAAATACTGCATTTTGGCATACGCACCCAACACGCCACTAATCTGGCAACAGGCAATACGCACCAAACATGAATAAGTGAGTCGCTAGCTTTCCGCCAACACAAGATGTGGATTTTAGGGGGTTTCGGTACCTAGCTGCAACCGTTATATCTCAGGTTAATGTTTTACGCGCTCAAGAAACTGGACGATTACCCTCAGCCCGTACCCCTTCTGTCTTTTGCAAGGCTTCAAAATCCCGCCGCGCCAGCTCGACTTCCAGCAGCAGATCACCATTTTCCTCCACCTGCTCTTTGAGCACCTTGCCGAGATCAAACAGTCTGGCACGCAAGCGGCCATTGGCCGCTGGCACACGAATCCATTCGTGCAACTGGTCAGCGCTAAAACGTTGATCCAGCGCGGTTTTCAGCAATTCCATACCTTCGCCCGTTTGTGCAGAACACCAGGCCCGGCGCACCTGTCCGTCTTCATTATGATCCAAACGGGCGGGATGATCGGTCAACAGATCCACCTTGTTGAATACCTCAATCTGCGGCACTTTGTCCGCACCGATCTCCTTCAGCACAGCATTCACCTGTTCGATTTGTTGCGGATAATTCTCGTTACTCGCATCAATCACATGCAATAATAAATCTGCCTGCCGGGTTTCTTCCAATGTCGAACGGAAGGCGGCGACCAGATCATGGGGCAGATTCCGAATAAATCCCACGGTATCGGCGAGGATAATCGTGCCGGTATCCGGTAACACCAGACGCCGCAGGGTGGGATCCAGAGTCGCAAACAATTGATCAGCCGCGTACACCCCGGATTCCGTCAACCGGTTAAACAGAGTGGACTTGCCCGCATTGGTGTAACCCACCAGCGAGACCGTAGGCACCTCCGCCTTGCGCCGGGAGCGACGACTCTGCTCACGCTGATTCTGCACCTTGTCCAGGCGTTTATTCAATTGTTTGATGCGCGCAGCCAGTAAACGTCGATCTGTTTCCAGCTGGGTTTCACCCGGCCCACGCAAGCCGATACCGCCCTTTTGGCGCTCCAGATGTGTCCAGCCCCGCACCAGCCGTGTTGATAAATGTCGTAACTGAGCCAGCTCTACCTGCAATCGCCCTTCATGGGAGGTCGCACGCTGGGCAAAGATATCCAGAATCAACCCGGTACGGTCCAGCACCCGACACTTGAGCAGGCGCTCCAGGTTACGTTCCTGCGAAGGAGCCAGCGGTGCATCCACCAATACCAACTCCGCCTGTTCGTGTTCAATGAGCGCCAGCACTTCATCAGCCTTGCCGGTGCCAATAAAATATTTCGGATCGGGTTTACGCCGCGTAGCAGACACCATGGCCACAGGCTCCGCGCCCGCCGATATAGCCAACTCACGAAACTCAGACAAGGCTTCGCCATCTATGCGCGAAGAAGTGGCTTGAGGGGAGATGCTGTGAGAAAAATCCACATGCACCAAAATGGCACGCTCTCTTGAGGGGTCACGCAGGCCGGATGCATCTTCCAGGGTACCGGGACGCTCAAACAAACACGTCCCTCCCCGAAATAACGATAGAGACTTCAGGAATTATTAGAATCTTGACCACCTTCACCGGCTACCGGTAATTTTACGTTGCGCGCAGGCACCACCGTGGAGATAGCATGTTTATAAACCATTTGATTGACGCTGTTTTTCAGCAGCACGACAAACTGATCAAACGAATCAATTTGTCCCTGTAGTTTTATACCATTAACCAGAAAAATTGAGACAGGAACACGCTCCTTACGCAGCGCATTCAGAAAAGGGTCTTGTAATGATTGCCCCTTCGACATGGTGTTTCTCCTTTTATGTATCCTTATTAGAGTTATTGGAACTCAGCGCGCCTTAATCGTTCGCTGCTTGCTGTACTATAAAACGCACCAGCTTCCTCGGACAACGCAGGGAAAACCCAACCACTCGGCCGTAAAAACCACTAGCAAATACGCGCTAGTCAGCTTTCACACAATTACGGGAGGTGCCTGAATTTGGCAACTCCCGCCCCTGTGTCTCTCATATGGCACTAGCGGCAAGATATTTCAAGACCTGAGTCAGAATTTGCTCCGGTTTTTCTTCAAAGTTGAGCCGGAACGCCGCCTCCTCCGGCTCGTGTTTCAGCCAGGTAAGCTGACGTTTGGCGAATTGACGGGTGGCAATAATGCCTTTTTCTACCATGGTATCGTAGTCCCACTGACCATCTAGATGCGCCCACGCCTGACGGTAACCCACTGCACGCATTGAAGGCAGGTCTGCATGCAAATCATCCCGTTGATACAAAGCGTCCACCTCCGCCATGAGACCCTGCTCCAGCATAATCTGAAAACGCTGTTCAATACGCCGATGCAGCAAGACACGATCCATCGGTGTCAGCACAATTTTTATGGGACGACAGGGCAAATCATTATCGATATCCCGTTGTAAAAAAGTGCTCATGGGCTGGCCGCTCAATTCAAACACTTCCAGTGCGCGCAGAGTCCGCTGCGGATCATTGACGTGAATGCGCCCGGCAGCCTCGGGGTCCACCTGTGCCAGCCGGGCATGCAAATGGGCCAGACCCTGCTCGGCCAGCTCGGCCTCCAGACGTACCCGCACCACAGGATCGGACGACGGCAAAACCGACAACCCCTGCTCCAGCGCCCGAAAATACAACATGGTGCCACCCACCAATAACGGAATACGGCCACGGGCCAGAATGTCATTGATTTCCTCCAGTGCCCGCTGTCGAAACTGCGCCGCTGAAAACGGCTTGGCGGGATCACAGATATCAATGAGCCGGTGAGGAGCAGCAGCCAGAGTTGCCGCATCAGGCTTCGCTGAACCAATGTCCAGACCACGGTAAACCATCACCGAATCCACGCTGATAATATCGCAAGGTAACTCCTTGCAAAGCGCAATGGCCAGATCTGTCTTGCCTGTGGCCGTGGGACCCATGAGAAAAATGGCGGGTGGGAGTGTATTTGGCATGGGGCATTCTACTGTTGGCTACGGCTGTCGCAAAATTTTTGCGCAAAGGTAAGACCGGCTTGTTGGGCAAACCCGGTGATTGACACATGGGCTAGTTATGAAAACAGCTTTTTAAACCAGGCATTGGGCAGCCAGATATTGAAAATATATGATTAACTTATGCTCAAGTAGAGTAAAAATGCTCCAATATTTTGGATTTTACGAAATACATGACAATTTTCTGGCGCGGACAAACGAAGAAAATCCAACGTTGGATGTTTTATAGTCACAAAGTGGTCTTAACATTTCAATCGAGTACGCTACAAGCAGTGAAAATGTATATTTAATAATCATTTTGTTCATAAATAAACCATAAAATACAAAATTAGGCTGCCCAATGTCTGTTAAACTTGCCCGTCACGCAAAAATAAGGGTATTTTACATACAACCCTTATACTTCTCATGGTTAATGGCAAAACTGTGCAGCGCAAACAAAGTGCAGCATAGTTTGTATCCGAACAAGTGCCTTGTCATGCATTACATCTATTCCTGCTTGCTCGAATTACTTCGATTTTAGACATTTCTTCATAACTATCTGAAGCATGTAAAAATCCGATGTTTTTAGCGTGTGACTTGTCAATTAAATCCAAAAGAAAATCGATATTTTCAGTTTGTATTGAATTCAGCAAAAAAAAATCTGAACGTATTTTATCTCTGCTGCTTGTATTCAAATAGGAGGATAGCTTCCCGATCAGGCCAACCAACACATCTGATAGCTGTGTTAACCTGCTTGATTTTGAATCAACAAATGAATAGTTATTTATAACCTCCGATCCATCTATTATTTTGTAACCGCCCATTAATTCAGATATTGAGTCTTCGTTATCGAATATATGTGTTGAATTCTTAAACAGATAGACGGGGCGCAAATAAAAATGAGAAAAATCTTTTATCAAAAGATAATCTTCTTCATCCATAACAAAAGGTAACGATCCTTTTTTCTTTGCTTCTTTTAATATCTGCCTAAGTGATTCCAAACCAAAATGAAATTCCATGTCATCTATGTAATCTACAAACAGATCACTTAGGGCTTCGATAAACGATAGGATCGAATTCTCCTTGATGTTCGGATACTCGAACCTGTGAAATAGAACAATTATTGATTCAATCTCAAGTTTTGATAGCTTGTATAAATCATCTTTCATTTTGTTAGAAAATTGGTAACTACTCAGCCTGATCTCCCTCAAATTATTGAATAACAAATGAATTTTGATGTAAGCTCCATAGCCATGCAATCACTGCCCAATCTAAAAAATCTCAGCGACACAGAAAAAGATGAGTTGATC
>JAKIUF010000045.1 GCA_021647705.1 Gammaproteobacteria bacterium
TTAACCTTGCGGCCGTACTCCCCAGGCGGTCAACTTATCGCGTTAGCTTCGATACTAAGGAGTCAAGCTCCCCAACACCCAGTTGACATCGTTTACGGCGTGGACTACCAGGGTATCTAATCCTGTTTGCTCCCCACGCTTTCGCACCTCAGCGTCAGTATTGGTCCAGGAAGTCGCCTTCGCCACTGATGTTCCTCCAGATATCTACGCATTTCACCGCTACACCTGGAATTCCACTTCCCTCTACCATACTCTAGCTTAACAGTATCGAATGCAGTTCCCAGGTTGAGCCCGGGGCTTTCACATCCGACTGATTAAACCGCCTACGCGCGCTTTACGCCCAGTAATTCCGATTAACGCTTGCACCCTCTGTATTACCGCGGCTGCTGGCACAGAGTTAGCCGGTGCTTCTTCTGTAGTTAACGTCAAGACTCAAGGTTATTAACCTTAAGCTTTTCCTCGCTACTGAAAGTGCTTTACAACCCGCAGGCCTTCTTCACACACGCGGCATTGCTGGATCAGGCTTTCGCCCATTGTCCAATATTCCCCACTGCTGCCTCCCGTAGGAGTCTGGGCCGTGTCTCAGTCCCAGTGTGGCTGATCATCCTCTCAGACCAGCTACGGATCGTCGCCTTGGTGGGCCATTACCCCACCAACAAGCTAATCCGACTTAGGCTCATCCAATAGCGCAAGGTCCCGAAAGATCCCCTGCTTTCCCCCGTAGGGCGTATGCGGTATTAGCTCCGGTTTCCCGGAGTTGTCCCCCACTATTGGGCAGATTCCTAAGTATTCCTCACCCGTCCGCCACTCGTCAGCCAAGAGCAAGCTCTTGCTGTTACCGTTCGACTTGCATGTGTTAGGCATGCCGCCAGCGTTCAATCTGAGCCATGATCAAACTCTTCAATTGCATAGCTTGTGACTGCTTTGGTAGCAATCAAACCTTTTGCGATGAAGATGATCCAAACTCAGTTAATCCTCATGAATTTACTGACTTGGTGTCACTTACATCAACAGTTTTTTGTACATCAAACCATCGGCGCAAGTGCCCACACAAATTACCTAATCTTATCTTGTTAAAGAGCTACTTTGCTTGCCTTGAAGCAAAGACGGACAATGGTGACATCATCCTGCGTTGTCGTCAACTGACCGACAATTTGTTTCCTGCCATTTGGCCTGAAACTCTTGCTGAACAACCTTGGTTGCTCAACAGCGAGGCGCGCATTCTACGTTAACCTCGCTTGGCGTCAAGCTTTTTTTTAATTCATTTCAAACCGGAGTTAAAAATGAATCTTGCCGCCGTTCTGCATCGCCAACCTCAGTCGAGCGAGGGGCGCATTATACACACCGATTTCAGCGGGTCAACACCATTCGCAACATTTCTTATCAGTCCGGCGGGGGAATGCCCGGCCTGTGTTAAACTTCACCTTTTAGCTACTTAGCAATTTTAAAACCATGGTGCCCAGCGTGACTCACCATTTACCTCCAGGGAACCACCCGCAAACCTCATGACAACACCCACTCCTTCTAACGTAAGCACCCGCGTGCGCGAGATCCCCTATAACTATACTTCTTTCTCCGACCGCGAAATCATCATCCGCTTCCTCGGTCACGCACGCTGGGAAACATTAAACCGGCTACGGGGCAGTCGTCGCACCGGCCGCTCGGCACGCATGTTATTTGAAGTGCTGGGTGACTTATGGGTGGTCACCCGCAACCCTTTTATCCAGGATGACCTGTTACAAAACCCGAAACGCCGCGAATCACTGATACATGCTCTGCACCACCGCCTGAATCAGATCATCGCCCGCGCCGAGAAAAACCCATTTGCGCTGGAGCTGGTAGACGCAACACAAACTGCCATTCGCAAATTTGAAGATGACTTCGCTGCAGAGCAGGCGCTGCGCCGCAAAGTCCTGCAAAAACTCTCTCGCATTACCCGCCGCGATAATATTGATTTCGGCGGTCTGGCCAAAGTCAGCCACGTCACCGACGCTTCTGACTGGCGTGTTGAATACCCCTTTGTCGTACTGACCCCGGATACCGAGACACAAATGGCCAAAGTGGTAAAAGCCTGCGTGGAGCTGGGGCTGGGCATCATTCCTCGTGGTGGCGGCACCGGTTATACCGGCGGTGCCGTGCCATTAAAAACACGTTGCGCAGTAATTAACACTGAAAAACTGGAAGCACTCACTTCTGTCAAGCTACGCCATATTGAAGGCGTCGCAGACAAAGTTGCCACTATCCAGGTCGAAGCCGGTGTGGTGACACGACGTGTGTCAGAAGCCGCCGAAGCCAGCGGCTACGTGTTCGCGGTTGACCCCACGTCACAAGACGCTTCCTGCATCGGCGGCAATATCGCCATGAATGCTGGCGGTAAAAAAGCCGTGTTATGGGGGACCACGCTGGACAATTTGCTCTCCTGGCGCATGGTCATGCCCGATGGCCACTGGCTGGAAGTGGAGCGCCTCAATCACAATCTCGGCAAGATTCATGAGCAGGCTGAAGCCACATTCCGCATCAATCACTTTGAAGCCGATGGTAAAACCCCCAAAGACAAACCGGAAACCCTGCATATCCCGGGTACGGAATTACGCAAACAGGGTTTGGGCAAAGATGTCACCAACAAGTTTCTCGGCGGTCTGCCCGGCGTGCAAAAAGAAGGTTGCGATGGCCTGATCACATCCGCCGTCTTCATTCTGCACAAAATGCCACAGCACATCCGCACTGTGTGCTTGGAGTTTTTTGGTAATGACCTGCAACGCGCAGTACCCGCTATCGTCGAAACAAAAGATTATCTCGATGCCTTGCCGGACGTAAAACTGGCAGGTATGGAGCACCTCGATGAACGCTATGTTCACGCTGTAAAATACAGTACCAAAGCACCGCGCCGCGAAATGCCAAAAATGATCTTGCTGATAGACATCGTTGGCAACGATGCTGATCAGGTCGCCGAGGCCGCCTCCACAGTGGTGCGCATGGCCAATGCCCGTGATGCAGAAGGTTTCATCGCCGTCAGCCCCGAAGCCCGTCACCGCTTTTGGTTAGACCGCGCCCGCACCGCCGCCATTGCCGCCCACACCAACGCCTTTAAAATCAACGAAGACGTGGTCATCCCGCTGGACCGGCTGGCGGACTACAACGAAGTCATCGAACGCATCAATATCGAATACTCCACGCGCAATAAATTACGCATGATTGATGCCGTGCTCGAATACCTGGCCAGCGATATGCCTGAACATCAACAGGTCGCTGACTACGAGCCCGGCGATGCCCCTTGCGAAGAGATCGACACCATACTCACTAACAAAAAAGCGGCGGCGCACGAGCATCTCTCCACCATAAAATCCCGCTGGACAACGGTGCTGGACAATCTCGACGACCCTGCCAAAAACCACCCGGACATTTTTGCGGACCAGACACCACCACGCGACACACAAAGTCTATTCCGTTTGCTGCAACGTCGCGAACTGCGCATTTCTTATCGCAACGATATCGAACAACCGCTTAAACAGATTTTCAATGGTCGTGAACTCTCCGCTGTGCGGGAAAAACTCGACGCCATCCATGGTGACATTCGCAACTCACGCCTGTTCGTCGCCACCCACATGCATGCAGGCGATGGCAACGTACACACTAACATTCCCGTACACTCCAACGACTACCATATGCTGCACGAAGCAGAACATGTGGTAAAACGCATCATGGAAACCGCACAAAAACTGGGCGGTGTTATTTCCGGCGAGCATGGTATCGGCATCACCAAAATGCAATTTCTGGATCAGGCCACCATTGCCGCTTTCGCAGACTATAAAAAATCCGTCGATCCCGAAGAACACTTCAACCCCGGAAAATTACTGGCCGGTTCAGGACTGGATAATGCCTACACGCCTTCGCTACGCCTGCTGCAACAAGAAGCACTCATCCTTGAAGCCAGCGAACTGGGCGCACTCAACGACGACATTAAAGACTGCGTACGCTGCGGAAAATGTAAACCCGTCTGCACCACTCACATCCCTCGCGCTAACTTGCTGTATTCACCGCGCAATAAAATTCTCGCCACCGGCCTGATTATCGAAGCCTTTTTATACGAAGAACAAACCCGGCGCGGCATCTCCCTGCGACACTTCGATGAAATGAACGACATTGCCGACCATTGCACCGTCTGCCATAAATGTCTTTCCCCCTGCCCGGTGGATATCGATTTCGGTGACGTATCGGTTCGCATGCGCAGTCTGCTCAAATCCTTCGGCAAAAAACGCACCGGCATCAGCACTCGTGCCTCCATGGCCTATCTCAATGCCACCGATCCACGCACCATTAACCTGATGTACAAAATGCTCTTGCAATGGGGTTTCCGTGGCCAAAATCTGGCTTATCGCTGGGCGAAAAAACTTGGGCTGAACCGGAAAAAATCCCGTCCTGCCGCCACCACCGGCAAAATGACCACCACCACGCAAATTGTAAACTTCGTTAACAAACCCTTGCCCCGCAAGCTACCGCCGAAAACGATGCGCCAACTCCTGTCACTGGAAGACGCCAAAAATGTCCCCATCCTGCGCGACCCCAAAAAGGTCAACGAGCAAAGTGATGCCGTATTTTATTTTCCCGGCTGCGGATCAGAACGCCTGTTCAGCCAGATCGGCATGGCCACACTCGCCATGCTGCACAACATCGGCACACAAACCGTATTGCCCCCCGGCTACCTGTGTTGCGGTTACCCGCAAACCTCCGGTGGTGATGCCAAAAAAGGTCAGCAGATATCAGTGAACAATCAGGTATTGTTTCACCGCATGGCCAACACACTGAACTATATGGACATCAAAACCGTCATCGTCTCCTGCGGCACCTGCATGGACCAACTGCAAAAATATCAGTTCCAACAAATATTTCCCGGCTGCCGACTGCTGGACATTCACGAATACCTGATGGAAAAAAATGTGATTCTGGACAATAGCAGTGGCACACAATACCTGTACCACGACCCCTGCCACAGCCCGATGAAAACTTACGCGCCCATCAATGTTGCCTCCACACTGATGGGCTCGGATGTCGTATCCTCAGATCGCTGTTGCGGCGAAGCAGGCACTTTTGCCGTATCACGCCCTGATATCGCCACCCAGATACGTTTCCGCAAACAGGAAGAATTACACAACGGCATCAAACAACTCACCGGCACAGACAAAGTAAAAGCCGGTAATGTCAAAATACTCACTTCCTGCCCCGCCTGTCAGCAAGGTTTATCGCGTTACGCCGATGACACAGGACTGGAAACCGACTACATCGTCGTCGAACTCGCCAAAGGCTTGTTGGGCGAAGACTGGCAGCAACAATTTATTGCCAACATTAACCAAGGCGGCATTGAGCAGGTGTTGCTGTGAAGAATGTGAAGAAAAATGTGAAGAAAAAAATGCCCTTTATTGGCGAGCCCACCAGTGACGCCGACGACGAAAAAAGCAAATCCCAACTCAAACGGGAAATGCATGCGCTGCAAGAGCTGGGTAAAGAGCTGGTCAACCTCCCTAAAGAACAGTTTGCCAACATCAAACTGCCTGAAGCATTGTATGACGCCATTGCCGAAGCACGACACATTCATCAACACGGCGCACTCAAACGCCAACTGCAATACATTGGCAAACGCATGCGCTCCGAAAATGCCGAAGAAATTCGTGAACAACTGGACACCCTCACTGGACAATCCAAACAGGCCGTTGCCACCCTGCACCATATTGAGCGCTGGCGCGACCGGCTACTGGAAGACGGCGATACTGCACTGGCTGAACTGGTGGCAGAATTTGCAAATGCGGACCGGCAATATCTGCGACAACTGGTGCGTAATGCGAAAAAAGAAGCCTTGGGAAACAAGCCGCCGAAATCGGCGCGAGCATTGTTTAAACACTTGCGGGAATTAATGTAAATTAAGGGCTAAATCATTCTGTTAGCACGTCATCACCGGTTACCAAAAACACCGTCGTTCCGGCACATTTCTAGCCGGATTCCAGTGATTCCCCCCCGAACAAGCATTCCAGTACAGTGGGAAGTTATGTTGCAGTGGCACTAACCAGTGACGTGTTATAAACGCAGAGGTCGCAGAGGCGCAAAGGACGCAGAGAAAAACACTGTATCCTCTGCGTTAAGGCCTGATGGCTTTTTAAAAACCGCGTGTTTTTAGCGCTAACTACCTGGGCGACTGAAAAAATACCATCGCCATCAAAGAATGCCTTAATACAGAGAATCAATTTAAACAGGTGGCATTCATTAATCGTGACTAGCTAGCAATTCACATTTAATAAAAAGAAATGCTAGGCAGTGATATGTACAACGTACAAATAAAAATTGAAGCCGACCATAAAACCGACCAAAATAGTCGCACAAATACCACATTGTCATATGGCAGCGATCATGATGATATGGTGGCCCTATTACAACAATCATCCACCTCTTACCCCAAGGATTAAACATGACCTATAAAATCACGATAAAAAGATCCACTGAAGATGGCGACTTAACATTTAGCGCGCCTGGGAAAAGCATTACCACAAAATGTTACTGGAACTTACATAAGAAAATACCATCCGGAACTTATATGAGCTGTTCTGCTACCACAATGGCAAGAAAGAAAAATTCAAAAGGAACCCCCAGAGAAGCTATATTTTTACCCAATGTTTCCGGATTTTCGGGTATTTTTATACATATGGGAAAACCACCTTACCAAAAATGGTCTGATGGATGCATTGTTATTGAAGAAAGCAAGATGATTGAAATATACAATGCCATTTCTCCGAAAGACGGCCATAACGTAATCGTTGTAATCGATGATTAATATTATGAAAAACCTACCCCTATACAGCTTTATCTTTTTATTATCTGCATGCTCAAACATCAATGCATCAGAAAACACCGATACCGGAGAGGGTGATTTTGACATTCTTCTATCAAACCTTTTAAACGTAAACCAACACCGGCACACCTACATTGACGAACAAGGAAACAAGCAGGCAAACTCACTTGGACGCTTTAAAGAACTGGAACGGGTTTATATAAAAAACATTGAGCCCGACCTTAAGGGGGATGAATTCAGCCTCAAACGACTGAAAACGGTTATGTTTTTCTCATTTTATGCTGATGAAAAAAAATCTGCGGCATTTCAGGAATATCTGGCGACTGACTTAATGCCGATATATACCCACAACCAGATATCATTCATGAAAACATTAAAAGAACTTCCTTTTCTTATTCCATCAAATTGTGACCGGCTAAATGCATTTTTTGGTTTTGAAGGAAAAAACGACAACAAAAAACAGGGATTTATTGAAAAAAATCAAAACATATTCACGAAACACTTAACTAATGAGCAAGCTAAATTGTGCATCAGTCAATTTGGCAATCAGCCATAACAATCACGAACCAAAGTGGTTACATGCTAAATATTTTTCGCTTTTTCTCATAATGACACACAGACTGTAGGGTAAACATATTTTTTGTCCGCGCGGGTATGGTATCTCACCGCGTGGGCACAAACTGCGTGCCCACCCTACCTCTAATGTTGCCACACCCCTCGTAGAACCATGCTGGCGCTATTTACGCATACGGCTCTTCGACAATACATCCACCATTATTTTGATGATGTATGCAAAAACAAGCGCCATAAACTCAAATGCGCTTACGTGACGAAAAACCTTTGAATGCAAATGGTTATAAAATGAGGTATATTTTTAATCTAAAAAACTTACCGGAAAAATTAATACTCATCGGTTTTTGGTCGCTTGCATGGATAGTATTTTGGTCCACGTATATAGAATATCTACCACAACACACACATAATCCGCTTATGGGAATGTTTGCACCGATTATGGTGGTATTCGTACCCTTTGGCGGCATCCCAACTTTAGACGACCTATATTTATACATTATCCCTGCAATAATTTATTGGGGAATAGTCGCGCTTGTTTTTTGTATGCTAAGAAATAAAATAAACTACGGGAAAAAATAACCCGACAGCTAATGCTTTTGCGATAATACGAACAACGAGGTCACTGCTTAACATTTCCCCAGCAAAAAAATTAATGAGGAATTTATCTGATCAAGAGCCAGTCGATTAAAGCCCCTTCTCATTAATAACTATTAAGTCACCTTTAATTACAGCGTCAAAAAGTCGGTTGGCTGCCCAATCTTTAGTAACCAGATAACTGCTGCTACCAACTTTGTCAGTTGTAGATACCACACTGTTTTGTAAATCAATGAGTTGTCCACTACTGGGGTAACGAACACCTAACCAGCTTTCTTCATCAAGCCCACCTAGCGACATAACCCAGAGCAGCTTCATTTCTGGCCAAAACATGTAAGTAAATGCCTTACCTTTGGTATATTTGGCGACATAAAAGTGCTGAGGCCCATTAGCATCGGGATTCCGTTCTTTCACAATATGAGACAACGTCAGCTTAAATGATTTAAAGCCTGGAGAATCTACTATAGAAATGAGAGATGTTGCATTATTGTTGTTTTGAGCTTTGGGATTAGCATTGATTGTGGTGCATACAACGGCAAAAAAAATTATGACTACGGGTAAAATGAGTTTTTTTATCTTGTACAAACTTATACCGATTTCCTTATAGCACGTTAAAACAACCTAGAGAAAAATCATTTCCACCATACTAACAACCAATGGAACACAATTTTCAGTTTCGTATTTCTACCACAAAAATGGCGAAGAATGACAATAAAATGTTTTTCTCTGCGTTGGTTGCAAAGCGCTAAACCCAAATCCCCGTTTTCAGATACCCAAAACCGCCCTTTCAGACTTTGAACTGCCTGACAATCCCCGACAAATGCCCTGCCAGTTCATTGAGTTCGTTGCTGGCTGAGGCCGTTTGTTGCGCACCCGCGGCAGTTTGTTCGGTGATGTCGCTGATGTTAACCACCGACTGATTAATGTTTTCCGCTACCGCATTCTGCTCTTCAGCAGCGGTGGCGATTTGCACATTCATTTGATTGATCACCGTAACGGCCTCGGAAATCGCTTGCAAAGACGCACCCGCCTGCACGGCCTGTTCCACGGTGGCATCGGCATCTTTTTTGCTTTTGTTCATCACTTTTACCGCTTCCTGCGAACCGGCTTGCAGGCGTTCGATCATGGTCTGGATTTCCGAGGTGGATTCCTGGGTCCGGGAAGCCAGGGTACGCACTTCGTCGGCAACTACGGCAAACCCTCGCCCCTGTTCACCTGCACGCGCCGCTTCAATCGCGGCGTTCAGTGCTAGCAAGTTGGTTTGTTCGGCAATACCCCGAATCACGTCCAGCACACCACCGATGGCTTCGCTGTCAGCTTCCAGGCGATTAATCACTTCTCCTGCGCGTTCCACTTCCCCGGCCAGACTATCAATGGCATCGATGGTTTTACCCACCACAGTACGTCCTTCACTGGAGGCATTCTCAGCATTTTGTGCTGCTTCGGCTGCTTCTGTGGTATTGCGTGCGACTTCCTGACCCGTGGCCGCCAGTTCATTCACCGCTGCGACTACGGCATCCGTTTGATGCTGTTGACGATCAGCCCCTTGGCTGGTTTCTTCGGTAACGACAGTCAGACGGTCTACCGAATGGGTTAATCGTTCTGTGTGCCCCATAATTTCCCGGATAATATTATGTACCATGCTGGCAAACTGATTGAAACCGCTGGATAATTTACCGATTTCATCGTTGCTGGAATCATCCAGCCGTCGGGTCAGGTCACCCTCACCTCCCACAATATCAGTCATCACATCCAGGGCGGCCTGCAAAGGAGTAAGGATCATCTTCAAGATCCCCCAGGCAATGATCAACCCTAACACCAGGCCAAAAACCAACATCGAACTGAGCAATACCTCGGTGGCATTCATCTGCGCAATTAACCCATTGAGCGCCTCTGGTTGAATCTCACCCGCCATATTCGTCAAGTCGTTTTGCAACGTGGACAGGCTCATTAAAGCGCTCAGCGAAATCGCCACAATAATCAGCTGCATCAGGCCAAAACCGGCCGTAACTTTCACTTTGATCGATAGGTTTTTGAAAAAATACACATTTTTCCCCAGGAATTATGGCCGTTCATACTCAGCCGTTGTGAGGACATAAGCCTCTGTTACCGATGCATCGGCAGGGGAAAAAATAAACTTTAGAGGTTTGGTGGTGAACTTCCAGAAATAATGGACCAGAGAAAATCTCTGGTCCAGAGGTACTATTTTTTTATGACAAATCAACGCCCAATCGATGAGCGACTTCTTCGTAGGCTTCAACGACACCGCCCAGCCCTTGACGGAAGCGGTCTTTGTCCAGTTTTTTGCGGGTTTCGATATCCCACAGACGACAGCCATCGGGGGTGAATTCATCACCCAGATAAATTTCACCCTGGAAACGGCCAAATTCTAATTTGTAATCCACCAGCAGCAGACTGGCATCGGCAAATAATTTGGTAAGAACACCATTTACCTTAAAAGTCAGCTCTTTCATTTTTTCTACGGCTTCATCATCCGCCCAACCAAACGCACGAATGTGATATTCGTTGATCATCGGATCATGCAGTTCATCATTTTTGAGAAAAAATTCAAAGGTAGGCGGGTTCAGGTTAATTCCTTCTTCCACACCCAGTCGTTTGCAGATACTACCAGCGGCAATGTTGCGTACCACGCATTCAATAGGAAACATGTCGAGTTTTTTAACCACCGTTTCTTCAGCAGACAACAGTTCTTCGTGATGAGTGGGCACACCCGCTTCTTCCAGTTTCTGCATAATGAATGCACTGAATTTGTTGTTGATTTCACCCTTGCGATCCAGCTTCTCAATTTTTTCACCATCAAAAGCAGAAGTATCGTTACGGTAATGCAGGATTAATTTGTTTTCATCATCGGTGTAATAGACGGACTTGGCTTTACCAGCATAAAGTTCTTCACGTTTTTCCATTTTTTTACCCTTTTAAGTTTCACAAAAAATCTGTTTTTATTTAGGGAGGTGTTAACACCCCTGGGAACGCGCACTCAATAGTATCCCGATTAAACATCACGCCACGCAAACCCTGTCTGCTGATCGGCGATGCTTACCCAGTCAGCAGAACACCCCATCACATCAGCCAAAGCAGCCTGGGCTAAAGCCGACGTATTGTGTTTTTCACTCAAGTGCGCTGCCACCAGCTGCGTCAACTTTGAGGTATCAATCCGGCCTAAAATATCTGCAGCCTGTACATTGCTCAAGTGCCCCTGATTCCCGCCCACCCGTCGTTTGAGTGAAGGAGGGTATTCTCCGTTCGCCAGCAATGTCACATCATGATTGCATTCCAGTACCAGTGCATCACAAGCGGACAGCTGCGTTTCCAGGTGCGGCGTCCGACTGCCCACGTCCGTCAGCAGGCCAAGGCGTTTGTCACCGTTACCAAAGACAAACTGACACGGTTCACGCGCATCGTGCGGCACAGGAAACGGTTGCACCTCAATATCACCAATGGAAAATGTACTGTGACTGCAAATACGTTTTTTTTCGATCCGTACACCCAACCGGTCTGCCGCAAAAGTGCCTCCTGTGGCCCATACCGGGATAGCGTATTTTCGTGCCAGCGCGCCCACACCATTAATATGGTCACCATGCTCATGAGTAACCAGTACCGCGCTGATGGCCTCCGCAGAGCTTCCCAGTTTTGCCAGCCGAGCCTCGGTTTCTTTCATGGAGAACCCGCAATCTACCAGCACACAGGTATCGCCCTGTTCAACCAGCATCGCATTACCGCGACTACCACTACCCAGTGAAGCAAAACGCATTCAGAAGCCGCTGGTCAGGTTCAGCAGTTTTCTCATTCCAGTTGACCCAGCAACAGCACCAGCAAATTCCGTGTAATCTGAGATTCGTCTACATCACCTACCTGATTGCGCACACTGATATGGGTAAATTCACCCTTTTCCCGCACATGAATCCAGTACTCCTCACGCACCGTGGCACTCTTCTTTTTGCCAAAATTCAGCTCTTCTTCCGACAAGCCCGAAGGCAAGTCATTATAAACATGGTAAATACGACTGCTACGGTCAAGGTCTTCAATAGTGAAACCCAGAGCATCCAGCGCCAAGCCGGTGCGACGCCAAGTCAACTCAAACCCGGCTTTAACAATAATCACCGTACTCTGCTCGCTGTCCACATCAATGCGTGCGTCCAGCGACTGTAGCGGTACCGCATCACTCACATCTTCAGCAGCAAGATAACGCGCCAGACGATTCAGCATTTCCACAGCACGGTCTTCATCAGTCGGACGTAATTCCCAGCGGCTCGCCTGTTCGCCCTCGCTCGCCACTCGTTGACTATTACGCTGTGTCAGAAAAATCTCCGTATAACCGGGCTTTTCGGCGGGCTCAATGCGAATACGCAGGCTTTCGCGCCAGTTAGCTTGAGCATTCCCGGCTGGTTGCTCATCAGAATATTGCGCTTTCCAGTCAGTTTCCAGCAGGCCAATAGCTGGCTCATCACGCTGCACACGATAACCGCGCATATCGAAAAACTTACGCACCAGAGGCCAGACCTGTTCAGGCTCGGCTTCCACCACCAACCAGCGGCGCGGGCCTTCACGCATACGCTGCACTCCTTTGCCCGCAGGCAATACCTGCTCACCGATACGTGGCGGCTCATTGCACTGACAATCGACAGTCTGCGTTACCGGTTTAGCGGAAGAGCTGCCCAATTCGGGCAATACCGGCCGCGCCAATCGTGGGTCAGCCTGAGGAGTCACCAAATCCGGCGGCACTTCCAACGGTGCCAGTAACCGGGCATCACCGGCCTGTCCATCTTCACCCGCAAACCAGCTACAGGCATTCAGGGTGGTAACAATCATCAGCAAAAACAGCCCGCGCAAAGCGGAGGAGGAAACTCTCTTGTGAAAAACAGACGGCATCGGCACTGCGTTCTCCTGATATTGGGCAACTCGTATGGGACAAGTCTAAAACGGTGAATAAATTTGCGATGTCAGTGATCACATCACAACACACCCGCTTGCTGCATAGCCGCACGTAACGGCGCATGACAGGCCGAAGCCAATGGTGTCAGAGGCAGGCGAATACCTTCGGAAATCAACCGCATTTCCTGCAACGCCCATTTCACTGGAATCGGATTGGATTCAAGAAACAGATTTTCATGCAGAGGCATCAGCTGCTGATCGAGACGTTCAGCTTCGCCACGATCACCACGCAGGGCCGCTGCACACATTTCCTGCATAACCCTGGGGGCCACATTTGCAGTCACAGAAATATCCCCTTTGGCCCCCATGAGAATCAACTCCATGGCCGTCGCATCGTCACCGCTGTAAAGATCCAGCCGGTCACCACAACGATCAAGAATCTCCCGCCCACGGGCAAGATCACCTGTCGCTTCTTTGATACCAATAATATTACTGATGTCCGCCAGACGTTCCACCGTCTCCGGCAACATATCAACGGCGGTACGGCCGGGCACATTGTACAGGATCTGTGGGATAGGAACGGTTTCTGCCACAGTACGATAGTACAAATACAATCCTTCCTGTGTAGGTTTGTTGTAATAAGGAGTAACCAACAAACAAGCATCGACCCCCGCATCCATAGCACAGCGGGTGAGGGTAATAGCCTCACGAACAGAATTGGCACCGGTACCGGCGATAACCGGGATACGCCCGGCTGCATGCTCAACCACACACCGAATAGCCGCACAATGCTCATGCTCGTCCAGCGTTGCCGACTCGCCCGTGGTGCCCACCACCACAATGGCATTGGTCCCGTTCTCGATGTGAAAATCCACCAAACCCTCAAGGGCTTCGTTATCGACCGCACCGTCGGCCTTCATGGGTGTGACCAAGGCCACCATACTGCCGTGAAACATGGGAATTCTCCGCTACAAACAAGCCTGAAAAAGACAAAGACGCAATGGTACTGACCTGCTCTGTTGATGACAACATCTGTACCGCTTTAGTCTGCACATCCGGTCGCTGTTTTAACGAGCGCAGGCCGACGAAACCAGTCAATGGTGATAAACTATACTCAAAGCGACGCAGAGAAGAGATCACATATGGAAAGTTTTTTGGTCATCACCGCTCTCGGAAAAGACAAACCGGGTATTATCGACAAACTTGCGAAAACCGTAGTGGAATGCAGCTGCAACGTCATTGACAGCCGCATGAGCGTGCTTGGCGGCGAATTCGCGGTCATGCTCATGGTCTCCGGCAAATGGAACCGGCTGGCCAAACTGGAAGATACATTAAACGCCTCCAGAGAACCCCTTGGCCTCGATATCATCTGCAAACGCACCGAACCCGGTAAATCCGCAGCAGATTTAATGCCTTACTGTATCGAAGTGATCTCCATCGACCAGCCTGGCATTGTGCATGAACTGGCGCGTTTTTTCTCCAGCCGCAACATTAACATTCACGAACTCAATACCACACAATATGCCGCCGCACACACCGGCACCCCCATGTTTGCCCTGCACCTCACTGCCAATATTCCAGCCAGCATGCACATTGCCGGGCTGCGTGACGAATTTCTGGATTTTTGCGAAACCCAAAACATGGATGCCACCATGGAACCCATGAAGCCTTAAACCCAGGTTTAAGAAAAACAAAGGAAAAAAGAAAACATGAGTAAAGTCAGTATCGATAAAAAAGTCCCCGCTTTTGAACTACCCGCCACAGGGGAGCAAACTCTCAAACTGGCCGACTTCAAAGGCAAAAAACTGGTGATTTATTTTTATCCCAAAGACAGCACCCCCGGCTGCACCACCGAAGGCCAGGACTTCCGTGATGATTACAACAAATTTAAACGTGCTAATACCGTCGTGCTGGGTGTATCGCGTGACAGCATCAAATCACATGAAAATTTTAAAGCCAAACAGGAATTCCCTTTTGACCTGTTATCCGACAAAGAAGAAACACTGTGTACACTGTTTGATGTGATCAAGGAAAAAAACATGTACGGCAAAAAAGTGATGGGCATTGAGCGCAGTACCTTTTTACTCGATGAAAAAGGCGTACTGCGTCAGGAATGGCGCAAAGTGAAAGTCGCAGGCCATGTGGATGAAGTACTGGCTGCGGCGAAGGCATTGTAAACGCCTGATTACCCCCAAATGGCATAGCCGTCAGGCCCAGCCCGGATAAATGATGGGCTGGGGTGGTCATCGATTTTTTGTTCCACATTATTCAACGCCGAGTAAACCCCGAAGGTGGTAGCGCTAAGCGTTCATCGTTTTTTGTTCTGCTGCTCTCTATCCAACACAAAATAAAACGTAGGGTGGAACAAGCTTGCGGTTCCACCATGACCTTGCACACACCCAAACACAATTACCTGAAACAAAAAAATTAGAGCAACTGTACGCCTACGCACATCACAAAAATACCCCGGTAGCTGAATAGTATCGATTAACAAAGCTATTGCGCTCTGTCACGCCTGGGTTACGACTGGCGATTTGCAAAAATGATGATCAATCCCTGAGGCAAAAATAACCAAGCACCCGAAGCCGGTAATACAACTGCAATAAACAACCCCTGAGCAAACAGTATCCATCCCCAGCTCGTCGCAGGTGGTATCTTCTGACGCTGAATATTGCCATGAAGTAACGTGCCCACCATCATCCAGGCAAAACCAAGCATTAAAAACCAAAGCAATTCTGCTCTGGTGTGCTGCGCCCCATCGGCAATGGGAACCGTAACCGTATTCCATAGCCCTTCGTAGACCATTCCCACCAACATATCCCAACCCGCAACAAAACCGATCAGATTATGAATAACCCCTGTGCCAATCAGAAACAGACCACTATATTGCCAGAGCCGCATTGCATACCCCCATTATGAAAAAAACAACCATATTAAATGAGATAATACTCACACTAATAGATAGCAATTATACTTTAGGCGACATTTCCCTTGACCACAAGCTGTAAAAGATATTTACTATCGCCATTCAGCGTGAAAATATTATTCAATAGACAGCAATTATCTATTAGTGATTAGAGGGGTTAAGATGAAAGTATCCAAAAAAGAAAAGCTCCGAACCCGACGAAAAATCATAAAAACCGCCGTAGAACTCATGGGAGAAAAAAGCTACAACAAGGTGAGCATGCGCACAATTGCGCGCGCCGCGAAGATTGGCGATGCCACGATCTATAAGTATTTCGCCAGTAAAGAAAAACTATTAACGGGTTATTACGAACTTTGTGCCGAAGACACAGTAGAAGCATTACAAAAAATCGACGACATTGAACAGTATGCACTACATGAAAAACTGCAAGTCCTGCTCGACACCTACCTCAGCCACATGCTGCCTAATCGCGAATTCGTTTGTGAGAGCTTTCCGCTGATATATCAATCACCCATGTTTTTGTTTAGCCATGTGAACCCCATACACAAAGAATTGACACCAATCATTGCTCAATTTCTTGATGACGCCTGGGAAAAAGAAGAAATCCCCACATTCCCCTTTCAAAGCGTATTACCCGATATGTTGTGTGAATACATGATCGGTGTATTGCATTTCTGGATCAAGGATGAATCAGAGGAATTCCACGATACAACGCAACTCATCGACTTATCCCTGAATTTAATGATCACCCTGCTAAAGAGCGGCATTATTAATCAGGCCGCTGACTTTTTAGGTTTCATGATTAAAGGCCAAATGCTGCGCACCCTCAACCCTGGCAACGGTTTATTACAAAGCCTGTTGAATGCCAATAAAATGGCAACCAGTAAATGAGCCATAAAAATATTCCAACAGAAAAATATAAACGCACGGCTATCACCGCAATAACGACAGCCAGAATAGGACTAAAACATGTCGCCCATCTGGGCAGGAAAACTTTATCCTCTACCAAAAACATCAAACAAAAAAATCAGCAACATGAAGAAGAAATTGGGAAAATAGCCATCAGCGCATTAATGCAATTACGTGGCACTGCATTAAAAATCGCGCAAATGATGAGCATGGAGCTGGACATGCTACCCGAAAGCATCCGGGCAGAACTTGGCAAAGCCTGCAATCGTGTGACACCATTAAATCGTGCGCACATTCGCAAAGTCTATTTGGCAGAATTTAATAATGGCCCTGAAAATGTATTTGAACGGTTTGAGCCTGATGCCTTTGCAGCAGCAAGCCTGGGACAGGTCCACAAAGCAGTATCATCAGACCATGATCTATTAGCGGTTAAAATTCAATACCCCGGTATTGCCGCAAGCATCAAGAGTGACGTGCAACTGGTTCGTGGCATTATGAAATCAATTTCACTCAGCACATCTTATCTTCCTCGCTGGGAAATAATTGAACATGTTCTTGAATGTGTACAAAAACAACTGGAAAAAGAAATTGACTATGTTCAGGAAGCCGAAAATACGCGCTGGTTCTCAGAGAACCTTAAACTGCCCAATATACGCATCCCAAAAACTTATCCTCAATTCAGCAGTAAAAAAGTATTGGCTACAGAATATATTTCGGGAAAACACCTGGATCAGTGGTTAGCAGAAAAACCAGATCAAGCCACTCGCAACCACTATGGTCAATTGTTGTTTGATACGTTTTGTTATCAACTTCACGAATTAAAGGTATTGCATGCAGACCCGCATCCTGGAAATTTTTTAATCTGCGATGACGGCAGCATTGCCTTAATTGACTTCGGGTGCATTCAACGCCTGTCACCTGATTATTCAACGGCGGTTACCCGCCTGTTCAGCCGCGACCAGCAACAAATCCATCAAGCGTATCAGGGACTGGGCATCATCAGCAATCAGTTATCCTTCAATAAATTTACAAACGATATTTTTCCAGCAATAGAGCCTGTACATACATGGATGTCTGCTCCCGGTATCGAGAAAGTTTTTAACTTTGCTGAATTCCCTCCTATGCCGCAGAAAAAACTGTCATCCATGAAAGAATCGATTAAAGCTGTTAACAGCATACAACAGGATCAAGTGTATTTTGATAGAAGTTATTTTGGCTTGCTGAGTATATTGCGAAAAATGCAGGTGAAAATTGATACGCGGATGTTAGGAATGCGCAATTAATCGGAGTCCTCGGCATGATAGCTCCCTTAAAGGGCGAGCCCCTTCAATGCAGAGACAGACTTCAATTTTTTATTAGTATTTATTTGTTTATTAATTCTGATACTAAGCGTTCCATAATACCTTCCTCAGTAAAACTAAAATAACTATCATGGCCAATAATTATATGATCATAAAATGTTAAACCAAGTGAGGTGGTGTTAATTAAAAGATTTGATGTGAATTTTTCATCCTCAATGCTAGGGGTTGGATCACCTGACGGATGATTGTGAACAATAATAATACCATAAGGATTCAGGGGTATAGCTGCACGTATTGCCTCTATCGGTCTTGTGTAAATCGAATTAACTGAACCAATAGCTATAATTTCAAAACATAACAACTTTAGTTTAGCATCTAAACTTATTGTTATTAGTTTTTCCTTTGCATCATTCTGTAAATCAGAAAATAGTTCATATACTTTTTGAGGGTTCGTTAATGGCTCATTTACAGGTGCATCTGACTTAACGCGATGTTTTTTATATCGCAGTTCGATTTCTCGCATGTATGTTGGGTTTTTATCAATCTTGCTCATAAGATTCCTTTACTTTAGTAATATGCAATTTAACGTACCAACATAAATATTTATAACAATGTTGTTGTTGTTTTTCAATACTAATGACCAAGCTATGCGGCGTAAACGAAGCTGCGCGAAGTGAGCGTCCGCAAAAAAAGGGGGAAAGTGTCATATTGACGTTTAGTTAATGGCAGGTTATTTTCTCATTTATGCCTAAGCTGCGTAGAAAGGAATATGAAGATGCCTGTTGTTACGTAATGAATGGCGAAGGAAGACGGAAACACATATTCCACGGAAATACGTTCTCGCTAAACTGGCCACTAAAATAAAGCGTAAATATGATACTTTCCCCTCTTCGCTGCATTCATTAGCTATGAGTGATCCCACATTGCTAAATTTGAAAAAATTCATCATCCAGCTGATCAAATATTCCACCTATCCACGCAGATACAGCCTTTATGGCTTGAACTCTCCCAGCATTCCGGCTTAACACCAACCAAGTCTCCTGATTAAGGTCAGTCAATGCTGGCGTAAGCTGAATCAAACCCTGTGTCTGTTTGCCCACAAAAATTGGCAAAGCGGCTAATCCTTGCCCACTTTTCACCCCTTGTAATAGCGCCATTAATGTACTGCAATAGAGCTTAACCTGTTCAGGAGAAACTTGTTGTTTCATCCAGCGTGTCACCGGCAGCACGCTCTTGTCATCATGATAAGAGATCCAGCGGCAGTCTTCCTTGCGTCGTTCTGTTTTTGACTCGGGGTTTTGGGATGCATATGTGCTGGAAGCGTAAACAGCGTAACGACAATTTCCTAGGAAGCGAGCGTAAAGATTTGGGCTGGTTGGCTTTTGTGAGCGTATTGCCACGTCTGCATCCCCTTTTTCAATATTAACAAACCGGGTTCCGGTTTGAATCTGTATGGATATATCTGGATATTGAAAGATCAAATTTTCCATATTATCCATTAGCAGCTGGGCAAATGATTCCCCACAGGCAATATTGACAGCACCTGATGGCTGCTCGTTCAGCATTTTTGCGCAACCTTTGAAACGATCTATTTTTTCTCGAATTTCCTCAGCTATTTCAACGAGAGAAACCCCATTATCCGTTAGCTTGTAACCATAAGGTGTACGCACAAACAAAGTGAGTGACAACCGTTCTTCAAGCTGTTGAATACGACGGCCAACGGTGGGCTGAGATAGATTTAATTGTCGCCCCGCCGCAGACAAAGTTCCATCCCTGGCTACTGCCAAAAAGACCTCAATATCATTCCAATCAATCTTCATGGCCGCCCTGTCATTAAAACACTATTCATTTATGAATACCCGATTGAGGATTATAGGGGATGTTTAACGCAAAATCACCATCATACAATAGCGGCCAACATTAACGTTCAAATGGAGAAAATTTATGTTTACAAAAAAACTTCAAACAACATGCTATCTGCTTTTGTTAAGCTGTTCTGCAATCGGTCTATCTACATCCCAGGCATCTGAAACGCGGGAAGAAGAAGTACTACATGGGTATATGAGCGCATGGCAAGAACACAGCATCGAAAAGATAAGTTCCTATTTTTCCACAAATGTAATTTGGTATGACTTGCCATCAGACAGCACAACCCAAGGGAAATTGAAAGTAACTAAAGCAATAACAGATGCATTCATGGGGTATGTCCCTGATATGTACTGGGCAAAGAGTGGGGATGTTTTTGTAAGTGGAAACACCATGACATACGAATGGACTTACGGTGGCACATATAATGGTAGCTGGGGAGATACTAAAATAAAAAATAAAAAATAAAAAATTCTCAATCAAAGGAATCAGCACAACCACAATCAACGAGGAAGGCAAGATCATTTCACAAAAAGACTACTACGATATGTATGGATTTCAAAAGCAACTAGGACTCATAAAATAGCGCACGAAAACCATTAATTCACGTAATCTTCCAGCAGGTATTTGAGCATGATAAAAGCTTTTGCAGCATTTGAACCGAAAGGTGACCTCAAACCTTTTGAATATGATCCCGGCAACTTGAAATCACACGAAGTCGAAATAGATGTCCACTACTGTGGCATCTGCCACAGTGATCTAAGTGTTATTGATAATGAATGGGGTAATACCCAATACCCCGTTGTCCCTGGGCACGAAGTTGTGGGAAAAATCACCAAAATAGGAAAACATGTAAATCATTTAGAAATTGGTCAAGCCGTTGGACTGGGGTGGCACTCCGGCTACTGTGATGAATGTTCGCTATGCCATATGGGCAATCAAAACTTATGCAATAGCGCTCAAGCGACAATTATTGGACGCCACGGGGGTTTTGCCGACAAAGTATATGCATCAGCCAATAGCGTGGTTGCCATCCCTGATGGGATTGACCTGGAATCTGCTGGCCCTCTTTTTTGTGGTGGCGTCACGGTTTTCAATCCCTTATTGCAATATGATATCAAGCCAACGGACAAGGTTGCCGTGATTGGGATCGGTGGTTTGGGACATATGGCGTTGCAGTTTATTAATGCATGGGGTTGTGAAGTAACAGCTTTTACCTCCAGCGAAGATAAAAAAGAAGAAGTCATAGGTCTTGGTGCTCACCATGTTCTCAACTCCCGCAACCCAAAAGAGATCGGGTCTGCAACAGGGCGCTTCGACCTTATTATATCAACGGTTAACATTACCCTTGACTGGAATCTCTACCTCAGCACACTAACCCCCCGTGGTCGCTTACATTTCGTTGGTGTAGTTACAGATCCCCTCGATATCAATGTATTTTCACTCATTATGGGGCAGCGTTCAGTATCCGGCTCTCCGAGCGGTAGCCCAACAACTATTGTAAATATGTTGGAATTTGCGAACCGCCATAATATCAAACCGGAAATAGAGAAATTTAAATTTGATGAAATAAATGAAGCCATTAAAAAATTAAGAACTGGACAAGCACACTACCGCATTGTGCTTTGCCGCTAAATTACACCACTTAAATTTTTAACAAGAAGCTAACAGTGCAATATACAGAATCTGTATATTGCGCAATTACAAACTTTATAATTCGGTATCAAAATCGTTTTATTTTAGTGTCCAGTTTAGCGAAAAAGTATTTTCCGTGGAATATGTGTTGCCACCCTCCTTCACCGTTCATTACGTGATAACAGACATCTTCATATTTGTTTTTAAGCGGCTTAGGCATAAATGAGAAATTAACCTGCCATTAACTAAACGTCGATATGATACTTGACCCCTTTCCCTTCCTTAGGCATAAATGAGAAATTAACCTGCCATTAACTAAACGTCGATATGATACTTGACCCCTTTCCCTTCCTAACCGACGCTTTATGCCATCCGAGTTGACGCGATTATTATACCTGATTTTCGAATTTAACCGGCTCAGATTTATTACTTTTAATTACTACTGTGCCAGCAAGCTTGTCATGCCATCCTTGTTTTCGTTTATCAATTCCAACCCATATTATTCCAAGAAATAATGGGATTATTGAAACATAATAGCCAAGGTAGCGCCCTATGAATTGACCTGTAGATGGTTTTCCCCCAGTTTTTGCATCTACGATGGTCAGCTTTGTTGCCATTTTCCCAGGGGTAGCAGATTTATAAACCCAGAAAACAATAACCGCAATTGCGGGTAATAAATAATTGAACAGGACATCCCAAAAACCCTGAACAAAAGACTCACTTACCCAATAATTTACGCCATATATAGCAGTAAGTATTGGCAAAATTATTATTAATATTAATATAGTATCTATTATTGCTGCTCCAGTTCTAATCCAAAACCCTGCATATTCCTGCTCGTTCATGTATGTGTTCTCCTAAAAATATAACGCCTACATCAGCGGTTGCCAAAAGTGACGATTTTTTGTGTGATAATGAGCGATAGCGAATAACAAAAAAACGGCGCTTTGGGCAACCGCTGGATATTTTTGCGTACGCCCAGCATGGGCATGAACCAATGCAATTTAAGTAGTCGGAGCCCTTTTGGACAAAACCCTCGGTATGACAGCTCCATTAAAGGACTCTGCTCCCTTAAGCAGATCTTCGCTTCACAAGTAATTATCAACTAAACCAGTTTTCACACTATGTTAAATTTAAACCACCATCTATGATAAGAATTTCTCCAGTCAAATAATTATTATCAATAAAGCTTGACGCAATCTGTGCAACTTCCTCAGGTTGAGCTTCACGCCTCATTGGAGAACTTTCATTCCAAAGTGTTCGTGCAGCATCCCAGTTTTTACTTAGCGGAGTATCAACTAACCCAGGAGCAATAGCATTCACTCTAATATTTGGCGCAAGCGTTTTAGCCAATAATTTTGTCATATGATTCAATGCAGCCTTGCTTGCAGCATAGGGAATAGATGCCCCTTTTGGGCGTATACTTGCATGAGTACTAATATTAAGAATAACGCTAGGGCACTCAATACTAGAAGAATTTTTTAGCGCCTCTTCAGCTTCAGAAATTAAAACCCATGGCGCAATAACATTTACTTCGTATTGTTCCCGCCATATTTCTGGCGTCGCCTCTTTGAGCTGTGAATGCGCTATAGTTTTACTACTACCTGCATTATTTATTAACACATCAAGACGACCATGATTTTTAATAACCTCTCTAATAAGGTTTCGAGCTTCTTCTTCGTTATTAAGGTCTGCTTGAGTGTATGACGAACCTTTATATTTTTTTGTCAATCCAGAACCAACATTAACAGATTTTTTGGAATGGAACGCAATTACAAAACCATTGCTTGCAAGATTTTTTGCAATAGCAAGACCTATTCCTGATGTTGATCCTGTGATTAACGCTACTCGGTTATTACTATTCATATATTGATACTTTTAAGTTGATACGTTTTTGGCTTGTAGCACATAACGTCGCGCATAGCGCGGTCAGAGCCCTTTTTGGCCGACCTCTTAAATATTGGCAATACCTGTAGATACATTAAATTATGCTTATATTTTTGCCAACTACTCCTTTCTCTTTACTGTTGGCTGAAAAATAGTCATGTTTATTCTTATTACGTTTGTTTTCATCATATGTTTGATTATTGAGCATTCCGATAATATGAAGAAAGGCTAGGGAACATACACGTCCCTTAACAATTAATCGGAACTCTCCTGGGTTTTCACAGGCCAGGCATTGAGTACGGCTTTTACCAGGGTCGCCAGCGGAATCGCAAAAAACACACCCCAAAATCCCCATAAACCACCGAACACCAGCACAGCAACAATAATTGCGACGGGATGCAAATTCACCGCTTCGGAAAATAACAATGGCACTACCACATTTCCATCCAATGCCTGAATGATGCCATAAGCTAACATCAGATAGGCAAATTCCGGGCCCCAGCCCCATTGGAAAAAGGCAATCATCGCCACTGGAATGGTCACTACTGCCGCTCCGATATAAGGAATGATCACCGACAGCCCTACCAGCGCACCCAGCAGTGCGGCGTAATTCAGTCCCATTAAAATAAATACGATATACGCAGCACCACCAACAATGAGAATTTCAGAAAATTTACCGCGCACATAGTTGCCAATCTGCTGATCCATTTCTGCCCACACTGTGGTGGCCAATTCACGCTGTTTTGGCAAATAAGCCGCAAGCCAGCCGAGGATCAGTTGTTTGTCTTTTAAAAAGAAAAAAACCAGCAGTGGTACCAGAATTAAATAAATGATCAGAGCGATCAGTCCCGGAATAGACGACAGGGAAAGTGACAGTAGGTTTTGACCCAGGCTTGCCAATTCTCCACGAATGGCATTCATGATTTCACTGACCTGTTGCTCCGAGACAAACTGTGGATAGCGTTCGGGTAATTGCATCAGCATTTGTTGCCCGGAATCAATTTGTCGCGGTAATTCCTGCACTAGCTGTGCAACCTGGGTGGACAGCACGGGAATCAACCAGAGCATTAAAAACAGCAGAACAATAATAAAAACACAAAAAACAATTAGTACTGAAAATATGCGGCGTAGCCCTTTACGTTCTAACAGTGCCACTATGGCTTCCAGCAAATAAGCGATCACTACGCTGGCTAGCAACGGGGCTAGCATGCTGCCCCAGTAAATGACCACAAAAAAACCACCTGCCAGTAATAACGCCAGAATAATTGCCTGGGGGTCGGAAAAGTTTCGCAGGTACCACTGGCGAAAGATATTCATGATTTTTCCTGTGTGGAGGATTCGCTCAGTGCTGCTTGCTCATCAAGCAGTTCCTGATAAAAACGTGCAAACAGCGCTTCCAGGTCATCAATGACTTCGTCCACTGCTCTGCCTTGCATGACATGTTGTGTCATCAATACTGATGAATCATTCAGCAATTGCGGTTTATCCAACATGGAATAACTTGCAGACAGGCGTTTGAGGGCTGCAACGATGCTTTCGTTTTCGCCTCGCGGAATGTGTTGCGGTTCAGGAATGGGTTGTGGTGATTTTTCGTGCTGCCGGGCCAGCAGAAACTCGCCATAGGCTTGTAAATTGTCCTGCTCTGCTGGTGCCAGCTTTTTGAAGACCAATAACAGCTTTTTTTCAGCCGGGCTCATATTTCTGCCCTTTTGTTTTTCACGTCAAAAGACCCGGGGGCGGCCAATCATGCGTTATCGGCTTTATGGCTTTCACAATAGTTGCGTGCAAACTCCAGCAGTTCATCCATGGCACATTGACGGAATTTGTGTTTTTGGTGAACAAATGAAAAGGGGCGTTCCAGTGGTGGGTCCAGATCCAGCACTTCTATCGACCCCAGTTTGATTTCTTTCAACAGCGTCGCCCGAGAAACAATACTGACACCAATGCCAGCTTCCACAGCGCCTTTGAGTGCTTCCAGACTGCCCAATTCCATCATGATATTGAGTTGACTTGGATCTACACCAGACTCTTTGAGGTAATCCATAATAACTTCGCGAGTGCCTGAGCCTTCTTCTCGACAAATAAAAGGGTAGGCCAGAATAGCCTGTACTGGAATTTTGTTACCCAGCTTGCTCAGCTCATGCCCTGGCGGTGTGATAGCCACCAGACGATCTGTGCGGCAGGGTTCCACTGCCAGGTTTTTATTGTTCACTGGGGCTTCCACCACGCCCAGGTCAATCACATTATTTTCCACCATGGAGACAATACCGTCAGTATTGGATACCTTGAGACGAATATTAACATCGGGATATTTTTCTTTGAAGTCGCCCAGTAATGCGGGCAGCATATATTCTGCAATGGTGGTACTGGCACCGAGAATCAACACACCGCTGATTTCACCTGTGAGTTCGCGCACACTGTTTTCCAGTTCAGCATAAATTTCGAAGATTTTTTCCGCATGAAAATATACCCTTTCGCCGGCTGCGGTAAGGCTTATTTTGTTGTGGGTACGATCAAACAGCCGGGTATTGAAATGCTCTTCCAACTGGCGTACCTGAAAGGTTACTGCCGGTTGCGTCATGTGGAGGGATTCGGCAGCTTTGGTGAAACTTAACAAGCGTGCCACGCTATAAAAAACTTGCAGTCTGCGGTCAGCCATAATTGAAATATTATCCCTGTACTAACTATTGAGTGCTTCTTGAAATATACCCATAGTGTTTGGGATTCAGGTTTGAATCTCAACCGCTATGGGTATAGTAACAATTAAACAAAGTAATACAAATATTCACATAATTTATCCGCTGGTGCGATATCTCTGTTTGGATGTTTTTGTTTGCTTATGGCACACGAGATATTTGAAAAATCACTGATGTTTATACCGAAATGCATAATACATCACTGGAATGACCACTAAGGTCAATAGCGTTGAAACCAGAATGCCAAAAATCAGCGAAATTGCCAGACCACTGAAAATAGGGTCATCGAGAATAAACAGCGCTCCCAGCATGGCTGCCAGACCGGTGAGCACAATCGGTTTGGCACGCACCGCACCGGCACGCAGCACCGCTTCTTCAAGCCCCACCCCTTCGCCGATTTGTTGCTGAATAAACTCCACCAGCAAAATAGAATTACGCACAATAATACCCATCAATGCAATCATGCCGATCATTGAAGTCGCGGTGTATTGTGCGCCCAATAATGCATGCCCTGGCATTACGCCAATAATGGTCAGTGGAATGGGGGCCATAATAATCAATGGCACAAGATAGGAGCGAAACTGCGCCACAACCAGCAGGTAAATCAATATAATGCCTACGCCGTAGGCGATACCCATATCACGAAAGGTTTCAAACGTGACCTGCCATTCGCCATCCCATTTAAGACTGTATTCATAGGGGTTTTCCGGCTGCGCAAAGAAATATTGCGTTAATGAGCCGGTGGCTGTTTGAACTTGCTCATCCAGTTGCGCGACAATATCAAACATGCCGTACAGCGGGCTATCCAGTTTACCGGCCAAGTCACCGGTGACAAAAACAACGGGCAACAGGTCTTTGTGATAAATGGCCTGCTCACGAGTGCTGTGTTCTATCGTGACTACATCGGACAAAGAGATCAATGCACTTGCTTTTCCACTGAGATTTTCATGTAGGTCTGCTCGCAATTTCAGTGACATCAATGAGGCAACTGCGCCTTTATCAGCCACACTGAATTCAATACGCACTGGTACCGGATACTTTACCTGCTCGCTGTGTAAATAACTGACATCTTCACCATTCAGCGCCATGGCAATGGCCGACACCACATTTTGTTGGGAAACACCCAGTAAAGCCGCTTTGGTCCGGTCCACTTTCATGATCAGTCGTGGCGCTTGCGTTTCCACACTGTCATCCACATCCACCACGTCTGCTGTATTTTCAAAAACGGCACGCACCTGTTGGGCGACCTGTCGTTGCCCGTCATAATCAATACCGTAAATTTCTGCCACCAGTGGTGCCTGCACAGGTGGGCCCGGCGGCACTTCCACGACTTTCACATTGGCATTAAGGCGTCGGCCAATTTCCATCAGCGGCGCACGTACGGATGCGGCTATTTCGTGACTCTGGCGCTCACGCTCATGTTTGGGTGCCAGATTCACTTGCAAATCCCCCACATTGGCACCTCGACGCAAATAATACTGACGCACCAGCCCATTAAAATTAATCGGTGAGGCCGTGCCCGCATAGGCTTGATAATTTTCCACTTCCGGCACTGTCACCAGATAATGACCAATCTCGCGCAGTACTCGTGCGGTTTCTTCCACACTGCTGCCTTCCGGCATGTCCACAACGACCTGAAATTCAGATTTATTATCAAACGGCAACATTTTCAGCACCACCAGTTTGAATACCGGCAAGGCAACAGAAATAGCAATCAACAGCACGACACCGCCGAACAATAACCAGCGATTTTTTCGCCCGCTGTTACCACGCAGCATCGGTCCCATAAAACGCTGAAACAGGGAAAACAACTTGCTGTTATCTTTTTCACCGGTTGCTTCTGTGTTATCCATCCCACGTTGCCGTTTGCGGTGCAACAGTTTATAAGTCATCCACGGCGTCACCACAAAAGCCACGGCCAGTGAGATCAACATGCCCATGCTGGCATTAATGGGAATGGGGCTCATGTATGGCCCCATGAGGCCGGTCACAAAGGCCATGGGGAGCAACGCGGCAATCACGGCAAAGGTCGCCAGAATGGTAGGGCTACCGACTTCATCCACGGCCAGCGGAATAATTTCCCGCAGACTTTTATTGCTCATTTTCATATGACGATGAATGTTTTCCACCACCACAATGGCGTCATCCACCAGAATGCCAATGGAAAAAATCAGCGCAAACAATGACACCCGATTAATGGTAAAGCCCCAGGCCCAGGAGGCAAACAGGGTGGCCGCCAGTGTGATCACTACCGCTGCTCCGACAATAAAGGCTTCACGCAGCCCCAGCGTAAACAGCACCAGCAACACTACAAAGCCAGTGGCAAACACTAATTTTCCAATCAGTTTTTGTGCCTTATCATTGGCGGTAGCACCGTAATTACGAGTCACCGTGGCATAAACACCATCCGGCACAAACGTGCCTTTTAATTGTTCAAAACGCTTGATGACGTTGTTGGCTACGTCCACCGCATTCACGCCCGGTTTTTTGGCAATGGCTACCGTCACTGCCGGGTGGTCACCCTGTGCATCACCTAACCAGACATAGTGCTCCGGCTGATCGGCACCCAGACGCACCTCAGCCACATCGGACAAACGAATCGGCCGGCCATCACGTACCCCTACCACCAATGCACCCACTTCTTGCGCGTTAGACAAAAACTGTCCTGCATGTACCTGAATTTCCGTGTTTTCGCTGACCAACTGCCCCGCATGTTGTGAGCGGTTGGCCATTTGCAAGGTACGTCGCAAATCATCCAACGCGACACCGTAACCCGCTAATCGTGCGGCATCCGGTAACACCCGCACTACCCGGTCTGCACCTCCCACGGTATAAATATCCCGGGTACCCGGTACCCGCTTCAGTTCAGCTTCAATGGCATGTGCCACCTGTTGCAATTCATAAGCACCCGTGGATGTATCTTCACTCCACAACGTCAGAGTAACAATAGGCACATCATCAATGCCCTTGGGTTTGATTATCGGTTGTCCGACACCAAGATTTCCGGGTAACCAATCCTGGTTAGAATAAATCGCGTTATACAAACGCACGATGGCCTGAGTACGGTCTTCACCCACTTCAAATTGCACGGTAAGCACCGACTGCCCCAGACGGGAGACAGAATAAACGTGTTTGATACCGGAAATTTCCGAAAGAATCTGTTCGGCGGGGGTACTTACCAGTTGCTCGACTTCCTGTGCGCTGGCACCGGGAAAGGCAATAAAAATATTGGCAAAAGTCACATTGATTTGTGGCTCTTCTTCACGCGGCGTCACCAGCACAGCAAACATGCCCAGCAACAAACCCACCAATGCCAGCAAAGGCGTGATTTCAGAGAGCAGGAACGTTTTGGCAATGCGGCCGGATAAACCCAGTTTTGTATCCATTTGTGCTATTCCCTACTTCATGCGCTGCGTTTTCAACAGCGCTCCCGCCTTCACCGGGTTCAGCGCCACCTGCTCCCCGAGCGTCAGCCCCGCCAGCACTTCAACCGTTTTACCCGCAGCCTCATCCGCAAACGACTGACCAATGCGCACAGCACGAAAACCCACCTGCCCTTGCGCATCCACCACATACACCGCCGTCACTTCACTGCGATGCACTATCGCACCAGCAGGCACCAATAAACGGGGTTTTTCACCCACCACAAAATACGCCTTGGCAAACATGCCGGGGTAAAACCCGGCGGGCACTGATGATAACTCTGCACGTACCGTAAAATTATGACTGGCCGCATCTGCATAGGGATAAACCGTAATATCTTTACTGATAACAGGCTCAGCACGATCAATGCTGATACGCACCTCACCATGTTGGCGCACTGCGGCAACCATCGACTGTGGCACACTCGTTGTCGCGCGTAATTTTGCTAATGAAAACCCCGTCATCAACGGCGTCCCCGGACGCACCCGCTCACCCACATTGACGTGACGCTTCACCACGATACCTGCATAAGGTGCGCGCACCACGGTGTATTCCAGTTGCTGGCGTGCCTCTTTAAGATCAGCCTCTGCGGCCTTCACCCGTTGTTCTGCCGCTTTGAGGTCAGCGCTACTTTTATCCAGCGCTGATCTGGCCACCAGCTTGCGGGCAAACACAGACTTTATACGGGTATGCTCGGCCTGCGCCTGGACCAGACGTGCAACCGCTTCCTTTTGTCCCGCCTCAGCGCGAGCCATCCCGGCCTGCTGCTCCTTGTCGGTAAAACGCAGCAAGACATCCCCCTGCGTCACCACATCATCCACATCAAAAAAGATTTGCGTAATACGCCCCGTGGTTTCGGCCGCCAGAGTCGCCTGATGTACCGCTTCAATCAGCGCATCCGCAACAAAAATTTCCGGCTTTACCTGTTGCTCAACCGTTGCCACAGCCAGCGACTCGGCGGCAAAAGCGGGTATCGAGACCCACATCCACATCAGCAAAGCAGCGACTCCCTGTTGCCACCGATATCGGGACAAAATCACGCGATGTTTCACCATAACCCACACTCCCTGCAAACAATAAACGGGCGCGGCCACCGCTGCCCTCAACAAAATTAAATGAATCAATAGCCTAGCAGCTTATTTTATATTAGAAAAGTCTAATATAAAAATTGGGTTGAACTCACCACACCCCGTATACTCGAACAGGTATGAAATTCACTCACCCTTCGACATGCTCGTAACAGGATGCCCATGCAGATAAAACGCTTATTGCCCACAATAATGGCCCTGCTGGTGATTGTAGTACTGGCAGGCTGTACTTCTTCATTTATAGTACAAGTCAGCGCCATTGCCGACCCCAAAATCAGTACCACCGGCACCCGTTACATACTGCTCAACGGCAATACAGAGGGACAGGAAGGCGACCTTTTTTTCCGTGAGTTCAGTGCCTACTTTATCCCCATACTGACGAAAAAAGGCTACCAACGCGTCGAATCCCGCGAAGATGCCGACGTGGAGATTTTCTTTCGTTACGCTATTTCCGACGGTCGCACCGGTATAAACACCTTCGCTCGCCCCATATACGAAACCGTTGGTGGTAACACGATCAATATTACTCGAACCCGGACAGATGGCTCCGGTGCAACCACCACTACGCGCAGCACCGTACATGTCCCCCTGCAAACATTCTACGCCGGCACCGTCATCGAAAATCGCAGCTACACCCTGTACACCAGCAGCGCCGCACTGGAAGCCTACAAAATCAAACCAGCGGGTAAAATCCTCTGGAAAACCCTAATGAACACCACCAGTGAAACCAACGACCTGCGCACCACCATACCCATTATGGCCGCAGCTGCCGCCCCCTACATTGCCGGCAACAGCGGAACCGCCAAAAAAATCCGGCTCAAACGAGATGACCCAAGAATTAACACGATCAGGAAAAATGCGGGGCAGTAACTTTTCGACAGCGAGTAAAAGGTATGCACGCAATAACATCCCGGTTTTGCCTCGCATCTTCAGCCCCCTCGTTACCTAAAGCACCGACTATCGCCTAAAAGGCCCTACTTTTGGTGGTGCCTGTTCTTCAATCACAAAAGCTCAAAATAGAACAGCCATTCCTGCACGTTTACTTTTGTTCAATCAGAACGAAAAAATACAGATTAAAGATCGAAACCCCAGTGTCGATAAAACGGCATTCAGTAGACAAGCGTACTTAGCGTCATTTGACTTCTCACAACCACAACATAAGCCTAACAAGCAGGGGTAAAACAATGTCAATAAATATTTCGCCGCTTACTGAAATCAAAGGATTTATTGGCGCATGCCTGGTAGATTCTGATACTGGTTTGGTCATGGTATCCAAGGACACAGGCAGACTGGACATGGAGCTTGCTGGCGCTGTAAATGCCGACGTAGTAAAAGCAAAGCTAACAGCAATCAAAACACTCAATTTAAAAGAAGAAATTGAGGACATTCTGATCACCCTTGGGGGACAATTTCACTTAATCCGCCCGCTTGCGAAAAACCCAACAATTTTTATCTATGTGGCGCTAGATCGAAAAACAGCCAACCTCGGGATGGCCCGTATACAAGTTAAAAAAGTTGAGAGTGATATTGTTTTTTAAGAGCTGAATCAGCACGATAAATGCTTAATTTATATTTCACCGCGAAGGCATGCGAAGACAAGAGTTTATCTCCCTTTGCATCCGTTGCGGTGATTTTTTTACCGACAACATGACCCTGTATTGGCGTGCCGTAATGAGTGGCAATACAAACCATTAATCTTTCATATGAATGCCACTCACCTCCCCACCTGAATAAACCGCATTCCCAAGCCCCTCCTACTTTCCCGGTTTTTTTTCGATATGTATTCGACGAGAGACAAATCACAAACTTAACATTTTTATGCGCCATCCATTCGGCCTGTTTTACCTCGCCAAACACTATCAGGCTCAGCGTTTCCTGAGCAGCCCCTCCACACCGACAATCATATTTATCTTTCCGGGAAAGTGCGCCCCGACGATACCGGATAAGTGATTCGCAGTGACAATGCCATTTATCAGGCTGACTGAACCACTTCAGACAATCTCAAAATAAAACACATTAACCTGGATAATAACTTTGAAATTCCAGGTAAAAAATGTGCATAATCAGATAACGGACAAGCTTTAGGGATAGAACACAATAACCTATATAAATGGCGTTCTGATTGGGGAAAAGTGCAGGGCACTCTCTGGAGCACAATTCTGGAGTACAAATAATCGCTCTTATTTAGAGATTTTATGACTGAAAAACAGACAGCATAGTAAGCGCCTTAGGCAAAGACGGGTTGAAGCAGAGATAGCAATTGTATAAGTTATTGTCTTCCAATCCTTAGCAGACACCACATCACCTGATTTGAGGACAAACCCATGAGTAATGAAACCGATTTTGATTACGGCCCCCTAACAGAGTTGATAGGCACCTGGAAAGGTAACAAGGGGATTGATATCGCGCCAGAACCAGATGGTATCGAAAATAACCCTTATTATGAAACCATTATTTTTGAACCCATCGGTGACGTTACCAACGCAGAGTCACAAATTTTAATGGCACTACAATATCGGCAAGTAGTGCGCCGCAAGTCCACCGACAAGGTATTTCATGATGAATCCGGTTACTGGATGTGGGACTCGCGCAGCGAAACCATTATGCACTCGTTCACCATCCCCCGTGCGGTTTGTGTGTTGGCAGGAGGGAAACATACCGGATCAAAAAATAAAGATGGTAGTGTGACGCTGGAAGTTTCCGCCAATGTTGATGACAGTCAGTGGGGTATTATTCAGTCACCCTTTATGCAAGACAACGCACGGACCACAGAATTCCGGCACCACATCACCGTGGGCAATGGCAAGCTATCCTATTCAGAAACCACCATCGTGGATATTTACGGAAAGATTTTTGAACACACGGATGACAATGACTTATTGTTGCAATGAATCAAAAAACACCAATCATTGTCCCAATAACGCCTGAGCAACAGCAGCAGGTGATTGAACGCACTTCTGAGCTGTTACAGCAATGTCAGCACCACTTTGGGCGGGCATTCAAGCCGATTGATGTCCGCTTCGATTTGCGTGGCAGAAGTTCGGGCATGTATGTGCTAAAAAACAAACAACGCTACCTCCGCTTTAACCCGTTCATTTTTGCAAAATACTTTGATGACAGCCTTGCGACCACCGTGCCTCATGAAGTCGCACATTATGTCTCAGATATTTTGTTTGGCATTAAAAACATCCGCCCCCATGGAAAAGAGTGGCAAGCCATTATGCACAAGCTGGGAGTGGAACCCAAAGTCACAGGGAATTATGATCTTTCAGGAATACCGATCAAGCAACAACATCGTTTTTCTTATGCCTGTGATTGCATGACACATCAGCTAACGACGACCCGGCATAATAAAATAATCGCAGGAAAAGCCCGTTATTTTTGCCAGAAGTGTGATCAGCAATTAAACCCAAAGAGATTAAACCAAAGGATTGCCGTAGCACCATAACAAACCCACAAACTCCATCGAGCTTGCCTCCCCGTTGATTGCTATCTCAACACGACCGATATGAAAACTTGATTTCATTTACAGAGATTATTAACAGCCCTTGATATTGTTTACTTTAAAAGCCAAAACAAATAACACACTGATCCTGATTATTATTTAATTCATTCATTGATGACACAAAATCCGTTACCAAAAGGGTCTGCACAATAAGCAATAGAACCCCAGTCGCCGCTATCCCCTCCTTCATGCGACCCTCCCAATTTCAGTATTTTTGATACAAGCTCATCGACGTTATCACAGATAAAATCCAAGTGAACAGGTGTCCAATGACGTTCATAGTCACGGACAACACTATTTGATATGAGAGGCTTTGTTCCAGGCTCTTTTTCTTGCAAATATATATCAGAGTTTTCTACAGAAAGAACAACCATATCAGAACCCTGGTCACGAACTTTTTTACAGCCAAGTGCTTCAATATAAAAAACCTCTGCTTTTTTCAAGTTTGAGACATCAATACTCACTGAAATCTTTATCATGATATATTTTTCTTTAAGTTTATTTTTTGTTCAATTTATGTATTTTCAAAAAAAACAGTACACAATAATTGCCACAGAAAAAACTGCCTTTATATTTTTCATGTTGACATTAGTCTCAGTTTTTTATGCGTTCTGAAATGCTAATTATATATCAACCCTACTGACAACGTATTGTCAGCAGCCAGCATACTCGAATTAGCTGCCATATCATGGTTCTCTAAACCAATCATAAAATTCAAGGTATTCTTTAAATATTGCCTCTATATCTGACTTCACATAGCTTGCTGTCGCAACCGATGAAAATATTTGACGCTTTTCAAGCATCAATAGAACCCGATATCGATTGATATTAAAGAATATTGAAAAAATTAATTATTCGACAAGCCGCACAGAAAGCGCGAGGAGGGGATAGAAAAACTGAAAATTATCGAAAACCAATCGTGACTTCATCGATATTAGTGATAATTTTCGTAATTAACTATATGGGCATTCCCGTTTTCAAGCTCAAGCATGATTCGCCAGTTACCACCAACAGAAATGGACCACACCCCTTTGAGCTTTCCTTTCAACGGATGAAGCTTGAAACTCGACGACCAAAATCACCTGCCGCAAAAAGAATCTGCGACTGGAGTGGTCAGGTGCAGTACTTGGTTATGTGTGTTCATCAAATCGTTCCGAGACATTTTCTAGCAAACGCTTACCGTGGATAACAGCCACACGCTAAAACTCGACCCCATATACCAGACGATAGCTATATACGAACCGTTCCCGTATACGATCATTATCAATCTCTGGCACTATACGACCGATCAAAGGGAATTCGCGGATATTTCGGGAAACCGCCAATACTTCTGCAACAATTGCTCGGGCGTAAAACTCTGAATCCCGCGCAATATATTCCGCGATTGATTCGAGGTCTTCCGTTGCCTCAGGAGACCATTCTACTTCGAAGTCCATTTACTGAGTTTCCTTTCTACCTCACCCTGACCAAGAGTCCCTTCCTTTTCGGCACGCTCGATTCCTCTGTTGATCTTTTCTACAACGTAAATAGATATTGGACATCCTCCAAAGAACAATCGTCCGGGAGCTTATCCAGAAGTGCCTTCACTTTTTCTTTTGCTGTACTCATAATTCATCACTTCTTTGAAATCACAATTAACGATACTAAACAGCCGCGTAGTCTGGAGGCGAGATGGCAGAGCCTGCCCCACGAAGTGCTTTGGGTACAAGGCATCGAAGCCATGTGATCTAACGGCCACCGTAAATGATGCGGCAGTGCAGGGAAAGTTCATGCTCTTATCTGGGGAGATCTGCTTAACACGCGCTCGTTAGATAACCAGTGAGGCCACTGGTCGATCAAACCTTGGCACGTGGGAACCATCGCCCTGCATGAGCAAACAAGATGAAAACCGATAGCGCCCACGGGGGCAACTCCAGGGGGTGATTAAGCAGAAGTCAACAGACGGCATAGTAGCCAAACGCCTACTCCGTAGTGGGTAGGACACGGTGAAGGCCTGAACCTGAAGGTCAGTGAGGAGTCTGTGTAGCTTAACAATACCATGCTCGACCGGGTTAAGGATTGTTAGCGCAAAATCAGAAGCCAGCATTGGAGTCAGTTGGAGCTAATCGGCCAGCTGGCTTTAAACATCTTTGGGAAACGCCCTGTGCGGAGCCGCATGCAGGGCGTTGTGGGCTTTCTATTACCCATAAGTTTACGTGACTAAATTAATTCCGGCCACCTTTCTTGAATATTCTGATGTTAATATTGAAAATAGTTTCTGTAATATCTCGATATTTTCTATAGTTTAAAAT
>JAKIUF010000046.1 GCA_021647705.1 Gammaproteobacteria bacterium
GGTAATATGGCCAGGCTGGGGATCTATTTTAGGCTGGAAATACAGCTCAAAGTTTCTGTTTTCAACCGCTTGCCGTAATTCGGATTCCATCGTGAGTTCAAACAGATTCTCACTGCTCATGCTTTCGTCGTAAAACACATAACCCAGGCCTTTACGTTTGGCGTGGTACATTGCCAGATCGGCATGCTGCATGAGCAGTGTGGCTTTATCGCCGTCACGCGGGCAGCGTACCAGGCCGATACTGATACCAATGGACAGGTTATGTCCCTCTACAGCAATGGGTTTGTTGAGTGCATTGACAATTTTTTCTGCCACAATGGTGACGCCTTCGTCATGATCAATAGCAGGAAGCAATGCTGCAAATTCATCACCACCCAGGCGGGCAACGGTGTCTGATTCACGTAGTATCGTTTGCAGGCGTTCGCCCACGGTTTTTAACAAGCGGTCTCCGATGTGATGGCCCAAGGTGTCATTAATGTTTTTGAAACGATTGAGATCCATCATCATCAGAGCGAACGGTGTTTTGTAACGTGCTGTTGTCATTGTAATTTGTTCAAGCCGGTTATAAAACAGGACACGGTTTGGCATGCCGGTCAGGGCATCAGTAAATGCCATATTTTCCAGCGTACGATACAGGGTGCTGAGTTCACTACTCATATTGTTAAAATCAGTGGCCAGCTCGACAATTTCGCTATTGCCACTGATGATTACTTTTGTCCCTAACTGAGATTTATCTTTCTGTACCCGTCGCAGATGATTGGTCAGAGTGCTGAGAGGGTTCAATGCTGTGTGCTGTAGCATGAGCAGGGCGATCAAGGTTGTGCCCAGCATGATGATAGCGGCAATGGAAAAAATGAAATTACGGGTTGTGGAAAGTTGTTTCCTTAGTTCGGCAATATTGGATGCGAAGGTCAAATCAAAAAGCGGCTGGTTTTGGGGAGTGAACAGACGGTATTCTGCCAGTAGGATATTTTTGCTGAGTTTCCTTGGCCAGTTTGCAGATTGATAATGTATGGTTTTATCCGGCCCGGTCAGCTTTAACGGTGTACCCAGGCCACTATCCGCTTTTGCAAAGTTAGGGGTTGGGTCAATGATCAACTGTAAATAACCTTTGATTTGCAAACCGCCAACCGGAACGATAGTGGCAAGTACAGGACGCATACCGGTGCGACAGAGTTCTGAGTCTGGTTTCAGACGCGCTGTTTTACTGCGACTGGCAATTGTACTTAAGAGTCCGGTGCAAACAGGTTTGTTGTCCGATAGTGTCGGGTTTCCCTTTTCTGAGGAAGAGATAAGCCTGAATTCTTTATCATAGACGTACATTTTGATAAGTTTGACGCGGCCAAGGGTGACGAAGGCGCGATGAAAGTGTTCATCCAGTTGCAGGCTGAGACGTATAGAGTCTTTGCTGATTACAGCCTGATGAAAACCAGGGGTCGCTTGTGCATTGAGGCCTAACTCCACGCTGTCTTGTGCCAGGTTTTCAGTGATTTCCTGGATTTTAAGTTTTGCTAGAGAAACGAAAGATTTACGCTGATTATCCAATGCCAGTCGCTGATAGGCTTCGCCCGTCGCCACCGCTAACATCATACCGAGCAAACCCATGATCAGAACAGTGAGTCCCAGACTGGCACGCATGGATGATTGTAGTTTGGGCATAATTGATTTGGGTTTTTCTGGTGATCCGGGGTTTTATTCCTGCAAATAGGGGTAGCCTTTTTCCAGCCACTCCCCAAAACCGCCACGGAACCAATAGATATTTGAGTAACCACAGTTGAGAGCAATTTTAATGGCTTTGCTGCTGCGGATGCATTTAATACCATTGCAATAAAATAGACTGGCAGTCTCTTTTTTACGGATAATTTTGGACAGGGAGTCGCAGGTGGTGTCTGTATCCGGCAGGCTGATTGCGCCTTCAATAAAACCTTGTATGCGATCACCCCGAATGCGGGAGTCGATAATGACAAGTTCAGGATTATTTTCCACTAGCTCGATAAATTCTTCGGCGTTTACATTAACGGTGGCTTCAATGGATTCCGGTGCGGCAGTTGCCCAAACTATGCTGAAAAGCATACTGCCTGCCAGAAAAACACACAGTGAAATAGCTGTTTTTGGAGGGATGATGCATGACATATATTGGCCTCAGCTTCCTGTGATGCCCGGTGGAAATAACAAAGCAAGGCACTGGGTCGTGCAATGACAGGGCACTACAGGAAATAGCGTCAAACGGGGGGGGAACTTTAGAGAATCAGGGAGATGGGAAAGGCGGCCACCGGCCCTGGATGACAGGCCCGGTTGAATTGCCGGGCCTGCTGGTCGCTTATTTAAGCCTGTGAATAGTAAGATTTATACCAGTTAACAAAACTGGCTATGCCATCTTCCACACTGGTATCAGGTTTGTAATCGACGTCGGCCACCAGGTCTTCCACATTGGCGTAAGTGTCAGGTACATCGCCGGGTTGTAACGGAAGCATGTTCATTTCCGCTTTTTTGCCGAGACAGTCTTCCAGCACTTTGATGTAATGCATTAACTCGACAGGTGAGTTGTTGCCAATATTGTAAAGGCGATATGGCCCTCCAGCTGTACCGGGATCAGGTTTGTCACCAGACCAGTCTACATTGGGCCGGGCAGTATGGTCGAGGGTGCGGATCACACCCTCGACGATATCATCGACATAAGTGAAATCACGGCGGTGTTTACCGTAATTAAAGACATCAATGGGTTCGCCAGCGAGGATTTTTTTGGTAAACAAAAACAGTGCCATGTCCGGACGTCCCCAAGGGCCGTAAACGGTGAAGAAACGCAGGCCGGTGGTGGGCAGATCGTAGAGGTGGCTATAAGTATGTGCCATCAGTTCGTTGGCTTTTTTGGTGGCGGCGTACATGCTCAGTGGGTGGTCCACATTGTTGTGGATGGAAAAAGGCATGTTGGTATTGGCACCGTAAACCGAGCTGCTGGAGGCGTATACCAAGTGTTCGACGCCATTGTAGCGGCAACCTTCGAGGATGTTCATGAAACCCACGATATTGCTTTCCACATAGGAATGTGGGTTTTCCAACGAATAACGGACACCGGCCTGGGCTGCCAGATTGACCACTTTGTTGGGTTTGTGTTTGGCGAACAACGCTTCCATGGCCGGGCGGTCTTCGATACTGATACGTGCTTCGGTAAAACCGGGGTGGTCCTTGATTTTGGCCAGACGGGCTTCTTTTAGGGTGACATCGTAATAATCGTTGAGATTATCGACACCAATAACTTCTTCGCCGCGTTCCAGCAGACGTTCCGCCAAGCGGTTACCAATAAAACCGGCAGTGCCGGTAATGAGAACTTTCATGTTTAGACCTTGTTATTGAATCTGGTTATTACACATCATTTTTCAGACTCGGCTGTGATGAGTTTTACAGCCGATCATCCACTTTATCGACGGGCAAAATATGTTTGACGTCGAACAATACGCAGTCATTTTTGCCCAGGGTACGGATTTCATCGGCAGACATGGCTTTAAATTGATCATGTGCCACAGCCAAAATAATGGCGTCGTACTTTCCCTTCGTTAGCGATGGAATAGGTCGAATGCCATATTCGTGTTCCAGACCATCGGGGTCCACCCAGGGATCGTAAACGTCCACATTGGCGTGGTAGGTTTGAAATTCTTCGATGATATCGATGACGCGGGTGTTGCGCAGGTCTGGGCAGTTTTCCTTAAAGGTAAATCCCATTATCAGGATGTTGGCATCCACCACATGGATGCGGTTGCGGGTCATGCGTTTTACCACGCGCTCAACGACATGGCTGCCCATGCCATCATTGATGCGGCGACCGGCGAGGATCATTTCTGGCTGGTAGCCAATTTCCTGTGCTTTATGGGTGAGGTAATAAGGATCGACACCGATACAATGTCCTCCCACCAATCCAGGGCGGAAGGGCAGAAAATTCCACTTGGTGCCTGCGGCTTCCAGCACTTCAATGGTATCGATGTCCAGTTTGTGGAAGATCAGTGCTAGCTCATTGATTAGAGCGATGTTGACATCCCGTTGCGTATTTTCAATAACCTTGGCCGCTTCTGCCACTTTAATGGAGCTGGCTTTGTGAGTGCCGGCGGTGATGATGCTGGCATATAAGTCGTCCACAAAATCGGCAGATTCAGGTGTTGATCCGGAAGTGACCTTGAGTATGGTCGTGACCCGGTGTTCTTTGTCGCCGGGATTAATGCGTTCCGGGGAATAACCTGCAAAAAAGTCCTGGTTGAATTTCAGGCCGGACTCAGCTTCCAGTATGGGCACGCACACTTCTTCGGTGGCACCGGGGTAAACCGTGGATTCATAAATGACCACATCACCTTTGTTAAGCAGCTTGCCGATAGTATGACTGGCTCCGATCAGAGGTGATAAATCCGGGCGTTTAGCGGAGTCGATGGGCGTTGGAACAGTGACGATATAGACGTTGCAGTCTGTCAGTTCATCCGGGTTGCTTGTGTACGTGAGCTGGGTGGCAAGCTTGAGTTCATCAGCATCCACTTCCAGAGTACTGTCTTTGCCTGCTTGTAATTCGGCTACACGCGGTGCATTGATATCCAGGCCTTTGGTGGGGTAGTGTTTGCCAAGTTCAACGGCCAGTGGCAAACCAACGTAGCCCAGACCGATGACAGCAATGCGGGTATCCTTCAAATCAAACATCTGCTCATCCTTTCATTATATTTAAAATTATCGGCATTTATTCTGTTGTCGCCCGGTGCAATTATGGTCGGCCAATACAGTAATAGTTGAAACCATCGGCACGCAGGCGCGTGGGGTCATACAGGTTTCGACCATCAAAAATAGTAGGCTGGCTAAGCCGGGTTTTGAGCTGTTCAAAATCCGGGCTGCGAAAGGCGCTCCATTCGGTGACCACGGCTAAGGCGTCGGCACCGAGCAGAGCCGCTTCCGGGGAGTCAGCCAACGTCAGATCAGCACGTTTACCATAGATACGTTTTGCTTCATCCATGGCTTCGGGGTCATAGGCTTGCACCTTGGCACCGGCTTTCCACAGAGCCTCCATCAGTGTCCGCGAAGGTGCAGCACGCATGTCGTCCGTGTTGGGTTTGAAGGCCAGCCCCCAGAGCGCGATGGTTTTGCCCGCTAAATCATTTTCGAAATGTTGACTGATTTTATTAAACATCACCTGTTTCTGGCGGAGGTTCACGGCTTCCACTGCGCTAAGCAATTCGGCTTTATAGCCGATTTCATTGGCGGTGCGCTCCAATGCCTGTACATCTTTTGGAAAACAGGAGCCGCCATAGCCACAACCCGGGTAAATAAAGTGGTAGCCGATGCGTGGATCAGAACCAATGCCCAGACGCACATTTTCGATATCGGCACCTAACAAATCGGCGAGGTTGGACAGCTCATTCATAAAGGTGATTTTGGTGGCCAGCATGGCATTGGCCGCATATTTAGTCAGCTCGGCGGAGCGGATGTCCATGCTCACTAAACGATCATGATTGCGATTGAAGGGCGCATAAAGTTCGCGTAACAGCTCGGTGGTTCGCGGATTATCGGTGCCGATGACGATGCGGTCAGGTTTCATGAAGTCATCCAGTGCAGCCCCTTCCTTGAGAAATTCAGGATTGGAAACCACGTCGAACTCCACATCGGTACCACGTTTGCTTAATGCGGCGTTTACCGTTTCGCTGACCTTGTCGGCAGTGCCCACAGGTACCGTGGATTTGTCTACAATCACCCGGTACTCCGACATATGTTCGCCGATGCTGTTGGCGACGGCCAGTACATATTGCAGGTCCGCAGAGCCATCTTCGTCAGGCGGTGTGCCCACCGCAATGAACTGAAACAGGCCATGGGCGACGCCCTCGGCGGCATCAGTGGTGAAACGCAAGCGGCCGGAGGCAATATTTTTGGCGACCATGGCATCGAGGCCGGGTTCATAAATAGGAATTTCGCCGCGTAGCAGCATGTCAATTTTGGCGCGGTCGATATCGACGCAGAGCACGTCGTTACCGACTTCTGCCAAACAGGTGCCGGTAACCAGACCAACATAGCCTGAACCGTAAATGGTGACTTTCATGGACTGACAGATCTCCTCGGATTGAATTGTTTTATTGTACCGGCTTGTGTAAGCGCGCTTGAGTCTGCATTAGGTAATATTGCCCAAATCAGCAAATTTTCCCGGATTGTCGATGATTTGCTCATTTTTGCGGCGAACTTTATACGAGTTTGGCGCATTATACGGTTGTAGATGGTTGAAAAACAGCATTTCTGGAATCATGTCGTCAACCCAATATTGGTGATAGTTACTTTCCGCTAGTTTTGCTGGTTAGCATTGCGGAAAGTCACTAGAATAGCTGCCTTGCGGCGCAGCTCAATCCAAATATATCGAAATGCTTATAAACGGATGATTTTAGTTGGCCGTTTTTGTTACGTGACACATTGCTCATCAATAGCTTGATATTCAAAGTAAGGACGTTACCAGTAAGTGGTCAGAATTTTTCGACAATATATTCCCATTCCTTTCCTCGTGCTTGGATTGGTAGAATTTTTGCTATTGGTGTCCTCTGTTTATTCAGGGACGAGGTTAGGGAATTTCTTTGGCGATCCTGGTATTGCTCAGGTGAGTGTGTTGCCTCTTTGGGCAAGGGCGCTTATGTTCGCTTTAGTCGTCTTGCTGGCCCAGATGTCCATGGGCTTATATCAGCGGCGTTTCCGTTTTGGCCTAGCGGGTATGATATTGCGTATTGGTATCAGCCTTGCGGTAACCGCCGTTGCTTTGACCCTGTTGTATTACATTGTGCCAGACCTGCTTTTAGACCGAGGTGTGCTGGCATTCAGTCTTTTGACGGCGGCGTTATTACTTGTGCTCACCCGTTTTTTGTTTGTGCGCTCTATGAATCAGGGGCAGCTCAAGCGGCGGATTTTAGTGTTAGGTGCAGGTGAAAATGCAGCGCAAATTTCACGACAACTCCGACGCAGGGCAGACCAACAGGGATTTGTGATTGCTGGCCACGTTCATGTACGGGGTGAACATGATGTAGTGGATGAAGCCTTGGTGATTCGCCCGGAGGTGACATTGTTGACATTAACCAAAGAATTGCATGTCGATGAGATTGTGGTTGCGGTTGGTGAAAGACGACGTAAAAGCTTTCCTGTACATGATTTGCTCGATTGTAAATTAAGCGGCGTTGATGTTATCGATTTGTTGGGTTTTTTTGAGCGTGAAACCGGAAAACTCAAACTGGACATATTAAGCCCCAGCTGGATGATTTTTTCTGATGGCTTTAATCAAAGCAAAAGCCTGAATGCGCAAAAACGTATTTTTGACATTATTGTGAGCCTGCTGCTTTTAGGACTGGCGTGGCCTTTCATGTTACTGGTAGCGATTGCCATAAAAATGGAAGGCTGGGGCCGGGGGGCTGTTTTTTATCGCCAGATACGTGTCGGCCAGCATTGGCAGTTGTTCAATGTTTATAAGTTTCGAAGCATGCGTGAAGACGCAGAAAAAGGCGGCAAGGCCCAGTGGGCAAAGAAAAATGATGACCGGGTTACACGAGTAGGAGCGTTTATCCGTAAAACACGGCTTGACGAATTGCCGCAAATTTTTAATGTGTTAAAGGGCAATATGAGTTTTGTCGGGCCGCGCCCGGAGCGGCCGGAATTTGTCACGCAATTATCTGAGCAAATCCCTTATTTTGCTGAACGCCATCGCGTAAAACCCGGCATTACGGGTTGGGCGCAAATTTGTTACCCCTACGGAGCGTCCGAAAAAGACTCGCTGGAAAAATTGCAGTTTGATCTGTATTACATCAAAAATTATAGCTTGTTTCTCGATTTGGTTATTATTTTGCAAACAGCCCACTCAGTGATTGCCGGAAAGGGCGGACGATGACGTTCATGAGCCGAAAAGTTGTACCGGGACCATAAACGATGGTAGGAGTGGTAACTTTCGGTTACGCGGTGGCGGCCTTTGCGTTCCTGATGTTGGCTGTTTTATTATCGACAGCTTGGCGTGGTCGACCGGAAGGCGGCATGTTATTGCTGGCAGCTGTGTTAAGTGCTGTTTGGGCGGGTGGTGCAGCATATCAGGCCTCGCTGGGGTATTACTCCTCCCTCTATATGCTGGTCGCTGAAATATTGCGGAATGCCGGTTGGTTAGGCTTTCTTTTATTGGTCATGGCCAAGTCTCAACAGCAGAATATCGCACGTTCACTGTTATGGGCCGGAGGTGGGCTGGTCGTGGCATTGGTTTTGGGCTACATCATTCTGAACGGGCAGAGTATTCCGGCCGGAACAGGTTTCGGCTTACAGGTTTTTCTGTTTTTGATGCTGGCACTGTTGGGGCTGGTGCTGGTTGAGCAAATATTTCGTAATACTCCGCTAGAATCACGTTGGACGATTAAATATCTTTGTCTTGGGCTAGGTGGTCTTTTTGCCTATGACTTTTACCTGTATTCAGATGCGTTTTTACTGAAAAGCCTTGATGAAGAAATCTGGGGGGCGAGAGGCTATATCAATGCCATCATCATGCCCTTGATTGCCGTTTCTGCAGCACGTAATCCGCAGTGGTCATTGGATGTTTTTGTATCGCGGAGTTTTGTTTTTCATTCCTCGGCGATGATGGCTGGCGGGATATATCTTTTAGCCATGGCGGCGGGTGGCTACTATATAAAAAACGTGGGAGGGGACTGGAGCAGCCTTGGTCAGCTTGTGTTTTTCTTTGGCGCGACCCTGGTTTTGTTAACAGCCCTTTTTTCCGGGCATATGCGGGCTCGTTTCCGGGTTTTTTTAAATAAACATTTTTTTAATTATCGTTATGATTATCGTGAAGAATGGTTGCGGTTGATTCAGAGCTTGTCAGAGGCGAGGCTTGATTCAAATTTAAAGACTACCGTTGTCAGTGCTATGGCAAAAATCGTTGAAAGCCCTAGTGGCATGCTATGGTTGCTCCAGGATACTGGAGGCTATCATCTGGAAGCTGGCTGGAATATGCCGGACGAAGTCTCCTTTCAACAAAGTGATAATGCCGCATTATTGAATTTTTTATCCGAAAAAAAATGGGTGGTGGATCTTGATGAGCTGGACGCAGAACGGGAGTCATATCAGGGTTTGACAGTGCCCCCATGGTTGGCGCATTTGTCCGATGCCTGGTTGATCGTGCCGCTTTTTATGAGCGATGAGGTTTCGCGGGTTACTTCAGATGAAGGGGCATCATCTTCCGTTGTCGTGGGATTTGTTATCCTAGGGCGTCCGCGCACAAAAATGCAGATTAACTGGGAAGTTCGTGATTTATTATTAACGATTGGCCGCCAGTGTGCAGGATATTTAGCCTTGTTAAAAGCGAATGAAGACCTTGTGGATGCGCGACAGTTTGAGGCTTTTAACCGGCTTTCGGCTTATGTAGTGCATGATTTAAAAAATGTTGTTGCACAATTGTCCCTGATTGTGACAAATGCCAAGCGACACAGAGAAAACCCGGTTTTTGTTGATGATGCTTTTTCTACCGTAGAAAATACCGTAGAAAAAATGAAGCGTATGTTATCCCAGCTACGACAAGGGCGCGTGGATAGCCGTGATCATTCTCAAATCGAATTGAATGCTGTTCTTGCCGAAGTTGTGGAGAATCATTCCAGGGAGCATCCAGCTCCCGAATTTATATCCACTGGGGATGATATGATCATTATTGCCAGTGCAGGTCGTTTTTCTGTGGTGATAGGTCATTTAATTCAGAACGCACAAGAAGCGACCGCTGATGATGGATTTGTGCGTTTAAGTATCTGTCGAGAAGGTGATCATGCACTTTTGCTGATAAAAGACAATGGCTGCGGGATGGATAAAGTTTTTTTACGCGAACGCTTGTTTCGACCCTTTGATACGACGAAAGGAAATGCTGGAATGGGAATTGGCGTATATGAAAGCCGGGAATTTATTCATAGTCTTGGCGGGCAACTGGATGTGCATAGTGCAATAGGTGAAGGAACGACATTTTTTATTCGATTAAGGCTTGCAAACAATGCCAATGAGACTCCAAACGGAGCGTCATTTTCAACTGTGGATAATTAATTATGGGAAAAACCAAAAAATTACGCCCATTACTCGTTATTGAGGATGACCCTGGGTTACAAAATCAGTTGCGTTGGTGCTTTGAAGGTTTTGATGTCACTGTTGCTGGAGATAGAGAATCTGCTTTGCAGGCTGTCGAAACTCTGGCACCCGCTGTTGTTACACTGGATCTGGGGTTGCCACCGGACCCGGCCAATGCTTCAGAGGGGCTGGCGACGCTGGAGGCAATATTAAATAAGGCTCCGCACACCAAGGTTATTGTAGTAACGGGTAACGATGACCGGGAAAACGCGGTAAGTTCGATCGGTATGGGTGCCTATGATTTTTATCAAAAACCCATTGAACCAGAAATTCTTTCGTTGATTATTGAGCGCGCTTACACACTTTACGAACTGGAAGCCGAGAATCGACAATTGCTTCAGCAGCCATCTTCTCCGTTAGATGGCGTTATTGCCTCCAGTCCACAGATGCTTAAGTTGTGTCGTATGATAGAAAAAGTGGCCCCCACGAATGCTACGACGCTGTTGCTGGGTGAAAGCGGTACAGGAAAAGAGGTTTTGGCGAAGGCTTTACATCAGCTCAGCGTTCGCGGCGACAAAAAATTTGTCGCTATTAATAGTGCCGCAATTCCAGAAACCTTATTGGAAAGTGAGTTGTTTGGTTATGAAAAAGGTGCCTTTACGGGTGCCAATAAAACCACTCCTGGTAAAATTGAATTGGCTGAGGGCGGCACCTTTTTTATTGACGAAGTGGGTGATCTACCACAATCATTGCAGGCTAAAATGTTACGGTTTCTCCAAGAACGTGTGGTGGAGCGTTTAGGGGGTAGAAAAGAAATTCCGGTGGATGTGCGAGTAGTTTGTGCAACACATCAGGATTTGCCAACACTGATTGAAGCGGGAACGTTTCGTGAAGACTTGTATTATCGCATTAGTGAAATTACTTTGGATATTCCACCATTGCGTGAACGTGAGGGAGACGTGCTGTTATTAGCGCGTGTTTTCCTCAACCGTTTTTCTAAAGAAAACAAGAATGTCTTCAAGGGATTTTCGGCATCGGCCGTTTCAGCCATGGAAAAACACCCATGGTCTGGCAATGTGCGTGAATTGGAAAATAAAATTAAGCGAGCGGTTATTTTGGCCGAAGGTGCTTTTATTGAGCCAGATGACCTGGAGCTTGTTGGTGACGCTGATGATGCGCCTGTGCTCTCTGACTTGCGGCAAATTAGAGAACAGGCTGAACGGCAGGCAATATTGCGGGCTTTGGCTCTTGTGAATGACAATGTGACCCAGGCCGCTGTTATGTTGAATGTTACCCGGCCCACATTTTATGATTTGATGAAAAAATACAAAATTAAATAAATCAGATAGTATTTTTATGTATGAAAATAATGTCGAAATTTAACATTCTTATGGCCACCTACAGGCGATCCAGTTTATGAAAATAAAATTTTCTTTTAAAACTTACTATATAAAGAGGCTGGGTCTGATATCAGTTCTGGTATTGATGCTTGGTTTTATTGGCGCATGTTCCAAGGTCAGTAGCGACGAATATTTGCAACAGGCCCAGGATAGCCTTGAGAAAAATGAAATTCAAACTGCTGTTATTAATCTTAAAAACGCCCTCCAACAAGACCCTAAAAATGCCCAGGCACGTTATCTGTTAGGTAAAACCTATGTCAGGTTGGGTAATGGGGCGGGAGCAGAAAAAGAGCTTAAAGCAGCTCAAAGCCTCGGTTTATCATCAGTTCAACTTGTGGTTCCATTAGGCAAGGCCTATTTGTTACAGGGAAAGTTTAAAGAATTATTGGAAGAGTTGAAGTTGGAAACGGATTTTTCAAACCCACTTCGTGCGGAAGTTTTTGTATTAAAAGCGCAGGCTCATGTGGCGCTTGGTGACTTGGATGATGCAAGTCAATTATTGAATCGCGCACTTGAAAAAGCTCCGAAGTTATTAGCGGTGCTGTTGGTAAAAGCACGCGTTGCCGTTATGCAGGAAGATCTGGTTTTGTCTCAGCAGCTCGTTGACCAGGTTCTCGCACAGCAATCAGATAACCTTGAAGCATGGCTGATTGCAGGGGAAATCGCACGTTTACAGGATGATTTTGTTGCGGCTCGAAAAAATTACGATAAGGCACTGGCATTGGACCCACGCAATATGTCGGCTTTACTTGCTCAGGCCGGAATCAATGTTGCAATGGGAGATTTTCAAGCGGCCCTGAAAAGCGCCGAAAAAATACAACAGCGCTCACCACAGAACCCGCTTGCACATTATGTGAGGGGAGTGGTTTTGTACAAGCAGGGAGAGGCAGAGGCCGCTGAGCAGGCTTTGCAAAAGGTGCTTAATGTTGCCCCCGATCATTTGCCCAGCCATCAAATGCTGGGCAGTATTTATTTTACAGATGGACGATTCGAACAGGCCAGAGTTTCCCTGGAAAAAGTCCTTAACGTTTTTCCTAATGATATTGCCGTACGAAAACTGCTTGCGAGTACCTGGTTGAAGCTGGGACGTCCAGAATCGGCGATACCGATACTTGAAAAAATACTTTCCGCCAATGAAGCGGACTCCCAGTTGCTCGCCTTGTTGGGCGGTGCCTATATGCAAAATAAGGATACGGTTAGAGGGACGGAATATCTTGAGCGAGCTGTGGCTCAATCACCAGAAAATGCCTTGATTCAAACACAGTTAGCGTTGGGGCGCTTAGCATCCGGTAAAACCACAGAAGCAGTCGACGCATTGGAAGCTGCGGTTCAGCTTGGTCAGGATGTGTTTCAGGCGGATGTTTTACTGATACTCACACATTTACGCAGCAAGGAATTTAGCAAAGCGCTTGATAAAGCCAGAAAGCTAGGGCTGAAACTTCCGGACAGTGCGGTTCCGGAAAACCTTGCCGGCGCGGCGTACGCGGGGCTTGAGGATTTACCTGCGGCACGGGAGAGTTTTGAGGCCGCACTGAAAATTCAGCCTGATTTTGTACCGGCGGTAATGAATTTGGCGAAACTGGATCAGGCAGAGGGAAATTTAGAGCGCGCCAAGGCTAGGTTTGAACAAATCGTGAAACAGCATAAAGGACATGTCAAAGCGATATTTGCTCTGGTGGAGATTGCAGAGCAGGAAGGAAATCGAACTGAAGTAGACAAATGGTTAAATCAGGCCCAGGAACAAAATGTGGGTGATTTACAGGTAGGGACACTACTTGTCCGTTACTGGATGGGGCGCGGTGATTTTATCAAAGCTGTTGATATTGCTCGGGATATGAAGGCAAAGCACCCGGAAAATTTTGCAGCACTCAGAGCCTATGGTTTGGCACAATTAGCCGCCGGACAGAAAAGCAATGCACTTGAGACCTTCAATAGTCTTATAGAATACTATCCCGATGTTGCTGGGGCACACACTCTCCTGGGTAAGACTTACCTTGCTACTGGCGATTTCACGTTGGCAGGGCGACACCTCAATAGGGCGGCAGGGCTGGACGATAAGTTCATTCCTGCGCAGCAGGCATTAGCCCAATTAGCGGTTCAGAATGGTGATCTGGACAAGGCAATGCGTATTGCCAAAAAACTCCAGAAACAACAACCGACCCGAGTTATTGGCTATCAGTTGGAAGGTGACCTCCAGATGCATAACAAGAATTTTTCGGCGGCAGCGAAGACCTATGCCTCGGGATTTGCAAAAGTTCCCAGCGGAGTGTTGGCTGTAAAACATTTCCAGGCGGAAAAAAAGTACCGGGCAAAGAAAGCGGATAAAACCCTGTTGCTGGAGTGGCTGAAACAAAATCCACATGATGTTGGGGTGCGCCTGATTTTGGCGCAGGCTTACTCCGAAGCGGCTAAAAAACAGCAGGCTATATCCCAGTATGAAAAAATATTGGAATCACACCCAAGGCATGTGGCTACACTTAATAATATTGCCTGGCTGTTTTATGAAGTGGGCAATAAAAATGCGGTGAGTTACGGGCAAAAAGCGCAGAAACTGGCACCGGACAATCCGGCAGTAAACGATACTTATGGTTGGCTGTTGCTCCAGGATGGAAAACCGAAGCAGGGGCTGGAGTATTTACAAAAAGCCTATGAAAGAGCCCCGGATGTTGTGGAAATCCAGTTTCATTATGCGGTGGCTTTGGAGCGCAATGGGCAAGCGCAAAAGGCGCGAGAGGAGCTTGAGATGTTATTGGGTAAACATGGTGATTTTCCTCAAGCGGCAGAAGCCAGAGCATTATTATCAAAAGTGCGCTAGGAGTAGTGCTTCAATTATGCGTTGGGAGATTTTCTTGTGGATTCAGGTTCTTTGCAAAACAAAAACTGGTTGTTCACTCTGTCGGTGGTAATTATACCCGGGAAAACTTCGATAGAATGTAGGTGACAGGCAGTATCTATTTCGCAATTTCTGTGGAATTTCTAGTAGAATGGCGCGGTGCGTCAGAGTTGAGTCTGTATCAATACATTAGGATCGAAAGCATATAATGTCTTAGTTTCCCAGTATATTAATGTGCTTCTTATTTCAGTGAGATATTTATGAAAAAAACGTACGCGAATAAGTTATTCGTATTTTGTTCGGTCATTTTTATCATTTTGATGACCGGATGCTCTTCGAATAAACAATTAACACTTGATTCGGCAACATATGCTGGTGGGGCACCACTGTATATTATTGGTCCGGGGGATAACGTTAATATATTTGTGTGGGGAAATGGTGAATTATCTTCCTCGGTTCCCGTGCGTCCTGATGGCCGGATAACAACCCCTCTGGTTGAGGATGTTGTTGCCAGTGGCAAAACAGCGAGTCAATTGGCCAGGGATATGGAAAAAGAACTCGCACGTTACATAAAAAACCCGGTAGTGACCGTTATCGTAACGGGCTTTACCGGACGCTATAGTGAACAAATCAGGGTGATAGGCGAAGCTGCAAAAGCCCAATCGTTACCTTATAGGGAACACCTGACACTTTTGGATGTAATGATTTCAGTAGGTGGGTTAACTGAACTTGCGGCTGGCAACAAGGCCAGTATTGCCCGTGTAGTTGATGGAAAGCAGCAGCAATATAATGTGCGACTGGCCGATTTGATTCAGGATGGCGACATTACTGCTAATGTCGATATGCTTCCAGGTGATGTGTTGATCATTCCTGAAGCATGGTTTTAGATACTGCTGAATTTAGAATGAATCTACCGTGAAAAACCCCATTTTGGTTTATTTTTTCGATGGTAACGTTAAATAGGCTCAATTATTCGCTAGCAATGAGCAAAAAAATGGACTCAAAATAGCCCTCTTCTTGCGACGATCACCTCATTGTCCGACAGGCCCGGCTCCAGATTTACGGAATGCAAACGAATTAATCGACAAGGCTATTCATGCAGGAAATTATTCAACAAACACTTAACTATCTTCGCGGGATATGGCGTTTTAGATGGTACGCCATGCTACTAGCGTGGGTGATCCCCATTATTGGCTGGGTTGTCATCGCCAAGATGCCTGATCACTACGAGGCTAATGCCCGTGTGCTTGTGGATACTGACTCTATGTTACGGCCATTGTTGAGTGGGCTTGCTGTGGAGTCCAATGTTCATCAGCGGCTGGGTTTGATGACTCGCACTTTGCTGAGTCGGCCGAATCTGGAAAAAGTTGCCCGTATGACGGATCTTGACCTGCATGCGAAAACCCCTGCGGAAATGGAATCGTTGCTGGATAATTTGTCAAAAAAGATTCGCATCAAAGGTGTCAGAGGGGCCAATATTTATACGATTTCGTACAGTCACTTTGACCCGAAGGTGGCAAAAGAAGTCGTCAGAGCACTTTTATCTATTTTTGTGGAAAGTACTTTGGGTGAGACTCGGCTAGATTCTGATGCCGCGCAAAAATTCCTTTTGCAGCAAATAATGGAATATGAGAAACGACTTATCGAGGCGGAAAACCGCATTAAGGAGTTCAAGCAAAAAAATGTTGCGCTAATGCCGCGAGCTGGCCAGGATTATTTTGGGCTGTTACAGGATTCTCGTGCACAGTTGGAGCAGGCACAAATGGAGTTGGAAGAAGCGACTAACCGGCGAAACGAACTCAGGCGGCAGCTTGTCGGTGAAGAGCCGGTATTTGGATTTGGAAATACGACTAAAAATATCAGTCATCGGCTGGATGACCGTATTTCCAAATTGCATGAACGGCTAGATGATTTGTTGTTACAGTTTACTGAAGAGCATCCTGATGTTATTGCCGTCAGAAAAATGCTGGAAAATATGGAAAATCAACGTGAGCAAGATCAGAAAAATCCCATATCGAATTTTCAATCGAATAGTCAATCTGTAGAGCGAAATCCGGTTTATCAACAAACTAGAATTTCACTTGGGCAAGTCGAAGCCAACGTGGTTTCTTTAGAATTTCGAGTTAAAAAATATGCTCAACGGATCAATGACCTAGCCTCGAAAGTCGATACTATCCTGGAAATTGAAGCACAGCTAAAGAATCTGAATCGTGACTACACGCTGAATAAGAAAACTTACGACACACTAATTGGACGCCTTGAGTCGGCAAAATTATCTGAGAAGGCAGAAAAAACAGGAGAGGACGTCAAATTTAAAATTGTCGACCCGCCACGGGCACCATTGGCTCCTTCTGGTCCTAACCGTTTAGCGCTTGATTCATTGGCGCTGCTCGCAGGTATTGCTGGCGGTATCGGGCTTGCCTTTCTTTTATCTCAAATCCGTCCGGCATTCTATGATCATCGCACGTTGCAGGAATTTTCGGGGGTGCCTGTTTTTGGGGTTGTGAGTCGCTTATGGACACCTGAGCTGCTGCGACGCAAACGCCTGGAGTTTGCTGTTTTTGTAGGTGTCGGGATCATTTTGCTCATTGTCTATGGCGGTGTGGTATTATTGCAAGGTATTGATTTCAATCAAGTTTCATTGCTGGCGGAAACGTTGAAGGAAAAAATATGAGCTCTATCGAACGTATGGTTGAGAAGCTGAAATCATCGTCCCCCAATGAAGCGGAGCAGCGTAAGACGGTGGAGCGAAAACCTGCTGGCAGAACATCTCCGATATCGGGTGATGCAACAAAGCAACGCGAAGCCGGCTTCATCGATATAGATATGAGAAAGTTGGAGGGCGTTGGTTTTATTGCCCCGCCCAAGGACCGTGCAAAATTGGCAGAAGAATATCGTCGAATCAAGCGGCCATTGTTGAGCAATGCTTTTGGCAAGAATGCGGATGCTGTTGAGTTAGGCAACATGGTTATGGTTGCCAGCGCCATGTCTGGTGAAGGAAAAACGTTCAATACCCTCAATCTAGCCTTGAGTATGGCGAACGAAATGGATATTACCGTTCTGGTGGTCGATCTTGACGTACTTAACCCGGCGCTTACACGGTTGCTTGGGCTGGAGGCAAGATTAGGGTTCACAGATGTGCTATCGGATCCTGATGTCATGCTTTCAGATGTCATTCTCTCTACTAATATGCCGAAGTTAAAAATATTGCCTGCCGGGAGCAGGCATTCACAAGCAAATGAATTGTTAGCGAGTGAGCAAATGCGGCAAGTGACTCATGAACTGGCAACACGCTACCCTGACAGAATTGTTATCTTTGATGCTCCTCCTTTGTTGATGACCAGTGAAGCAAACGTGGTTGCAGGTTTGGTCGGTCAGGTATTGCTTGTTGTTGAGGCGGGTGAAACTCCCCAAAGCGCGGTCAGGGAAGCCGTAGCATTGTTGGATGAACGAAAAGTGATTGGTATTGTGCTGAACAAATACAAAGGCTCCAGCAAAGGACAATACGGTGCTTATTATTGTGCGTACGGAGAGGAGTAAGGTCAGTGTTTTGTCCGTGTGATAATGATGGCGCTCGCAATTATCACATGGGGCGATTGCCAGAGTCTGTCGAATTTAGGATGAAATTATTTGGCAACTACGCCCGTGTTTTTCGACCTTCTGCATTCACGCAGTTGTGTGAATAATCCGCTAATGGATTCAAAATGGCTTTTTCTCGCTACAGCCAGCTGAGCCTGACAGGCTCCTGGTTCGTCATGTTGGTGGTTTTGCGCCGGACCAATAATGGCTATATGTGGTTATGTGCTCAGTTTTTGGCGGCTGTCCTGTTGGTTTTGATATCTGCACCTACGTTTGCAGTACAGTTATCGTTTGAGTCTTCTCTAGAGATCAGGGAAACTTACACAGATAATGTGACCTTTAGTGACCCAGGGAAAGAGGATTTTATCACTGAGGTTAATCCAAGTTTAGCATTACAGGCTGATGGCAACAGATTAAATGCCAGCGTTGGATATACATTACAAAATATTTTTTATGCGAAAGAGTCGCGTCGAGATACCCGATTTCATAATTTGGCAGCTGATGCAACGGCAGAATTGATGAAAGATTTTGCTTTTCTGAACCTGAAGGCCAGCGATTCGCAGCGAGTGATTTCACCCTCCGGCGGGTTACCGCTGGATAATCTCAATGCGGTTAATCGCACCGATGTTTCTGCCCGGAGTATCAAACCATACTTTAAAAAACGTTTCGGAGGGAAAGCGGAAGGATCAGCTAGTTACTCGTATGAAACGTTGACCTATGAGGGGGAGGCATTGGATGCAGAAATCGAAACAGTGACTGCTAACCTTGATAGTGGTCCTTCTTTTCGGCGTATGTCCTGGTCGTTAAGTTATTCGCAAAAAACGACAAAAAGAGAAGAAACAAGTAATTACAGCAGAGAGTCATTTGCTCTCCAGGCGAGTTATCAAATCAATAAAAAACTGGGTGTACTGTTTCGCGCTGGTAATGAGCGCAACGACCTCGCGACGCCCCAAAACCAGGGTTTTCGGAATGGTTCCTATTATGCCTCTGGTATCAGCATTACACCGCATTCAACATTTCGGATAGATTTATTGTCAGGAAACCGGTTGGATTCAGCATTCGTTTCCTGGGCTCCCACGCGCCGAAGCGCGCTGGATGTTTCGTGGAGAAACCAAAAAGTAGGGTTGAATCCGGGCAAGGTCTGGCAAGGAGCTCTTCGAGTGATTAATCGACGCGTGACTTGGCGCGCCAGTTATCTTGAAGATACTACTTCGGTACAGGGTTTGCAGAGTTTGGGCTCAGGCTCTCAAGGTGCTCAATCCGCTAATTTATCTTCCTCAGCACTTCCTTTGTCTAACGAGCTTTTTTTGCGCAAACGTGCGCAAATGGACTTTGGATACAAAACAGCAAAAAGCCTTATTAGTGCCACCTTGTATGACGAACGCAGGGAGTTACTTGTGAGCAACGACAATCAGCAGCTACGTGGAGGGACTGTTTCCTGGCGCTGGCGCTTTGCTGCTCGCACCACCATGTTGCTGCGTTTTCGAGGCTTGAAAAGCGAATATCCTGATGGTACTGGTGGCCGTGTGGGTGCAAATCTTCGCAGTACAGATATCAACTTTTCTCGGAAAATGGGGCGAAGCGTGGAAGGGAGTGTAATGGCCCGAAGCACATCCCAGGATGGTCTGGCTGGTGGACGAAGTTACGATGAAAAAAGACTCAGCGTTGGTGTGAAGTGGGGGTTTTAACGTTTGCCACTGGTTTGCTTGACCCTGCTGATCTCCAACGATAATCAGTATAATAAATTTACAAAAAGGAAATCTCTGTCATGAATACCTCCACGATTATGTGCGTGGTTGGCGCCCGGCCCAACTTCATGAAAATCGCACCGGTTATGCGGGCATTGAAAGCATCATCCACCCTGAAACCTTGTCTGGTACACACCGGCCAACACTATGATGCGGCAATGAAACATGCCTTTTTTGATCAGCTGGATATTCCTGAGCCGGATGTAGACTTGGAAGTAGGGTCGGGGACACACGCAGTGCAAACCGCGGAAATTATGCTGCGGTTTGAGCCTGTGCTGGACGAATATAAACCGGCAGCGATTCTGGTGGTGGGTGATGTTAATTCCACCATTGCTTGTTCGCTGGTCGCGGCAAAGAAGGGGATACCCGTTATTCATGTGGAAGCGGGCCTGCGTAGCTATGATCGGGAAATGCCCGAAGAGATTAACCGGGTACTCACGGATCAAATTTCCGATTTACTTTTTATTACTGAATCGGATGCGGTTGCCAACCTTGAACGGGAAGGGATTGATCGTACCCGGGTCCATTTTGTGGGTAACGTGATGATCGACACATTGCGTCATCAGTTGGACAGTGCCACGTTGCCGGAAAAGACCTTGTCACAGGTGGCAAACAGTGAGGCGGTATTAGAAAACGGTTATGCCTTGTTGACATTGCATCGGCCGTCCAATGTGGACGATCCAGACATTCTTGAGCGTTTGTTGAAAACCATGCAAACCATCAGCACTCAATTGCCCATTGTGTTTCCCGTTCACCCCCGAACTCAGGCTTGCATCGAAAAAGCCGGGTTGGGTGATATACTGGACGCTGCCGCTATTACCCAATTAACTCCGCTGGGTTATAAGGAAATGCTGGGACTGATGGCCAACGCCCGTATGGTGTTGACGGACTCCGGGGGAATTCAGGAAGAGACCACCGCGTTAGGCGTTCCGTGTATTACACTGCGTGAAAATACAGAGAGGCCCATTACCGTTGAGCAGGGCACTAATACCATTGTAGGAACCGATCCTGAAGCAATTTTGGCAGCGTTCAATGAAACAATGGAAACTGGCGGGAAGGCGGGACAGGTACCGGACAAATGGGATGGTAAAGCGGCTCAGCGCATTATCGATGTTATCGAAAACTGGCTGAATACGGCCACCCCTCATCAGAGATGACCCAGTGACTCATCATACAATTACCAACTCAATGACTGTAGACGTGGAAGATTATTTCCAGGTTTCCGCTTTTGAAAAAATTATTCCCCGCAGCGAATGGGACAACATTAGCGTACGAGTAGAGAACAGTACCGAGCGGGTGCTTGATATGTTTGATGAGGCCGGTGTGAAAGGTACTTTTTTCATGTTGGGCTGGGTGGCGGAGCGTTACCCAGGGTTGGTGAAGCGTATTGTTGACGATGGTCATGAGTTAGCCAGCCATGGTTATTCGCACATACGTGTTGTTAATCAAAAGCCACAAGAATTTTTTGAGGACATTGTACGCACCAAAAAATTACTTGAAGATATGTCGGGTCAGGAAGTGCGTGGTTACCGTGCAGCAAGTTATTCTATCGGAGCCAAAAATCTGTGGGCACTCGATAAATTAAAAGAAGCGGGTTACGTTTACAGCTCCAGCATTTATCCTATCAAACATGATTTGTATGGTATGCCGGAGGCACCGCGTTTTTCGTTTCGGCCTCGTGGCGATGACGGCATTCTTGAAGTTCCGGTGACTACGGTGGAAGTGTTGAATAAAAAGCTTCCTTGTGGCGGTGGCGGTTATTTCCGGCTTTATCCCTATGCGGTTTCACGTATGGCCATGCGCAGAGTGAACCGGCATGATGGCCAGTCCGGTGTTTTTTATTTTCACCCCTGGGAAATTGATCCGGGACAGCCGCGCCAAAGAGGCATCAGCGCCAAAACACGATTTCGACATTACCTTAATCTTGGACGCATGGAAAAACGCTTGAAAAGATTGCTTAGGGATTTTCAGTGGGACCGGATGGATAAAGTATTTCTCGAATAAAATACTTTTTCAGGCTAAGAAATAGAAAAATAAAATGAGATATTGCACAGGAGCAGGATAGGACGTGTCGGAAACATCAATAGAAATAAAAGAACTGGAGAGTCAATCGGTACAGCGTTGGGACGCCTTTGTGGAGGCATGTCCCGAGGCCACGTTTTTTCATCGTGCGGGCTGGAAAAAAGCGATTGAAGTTGGCATGGGACATCGCGCCCATTTTTTGTATGCAGAGCGCAATGGCAACATCGAAGGTGTATTGCCGTTGGGACATATCAAAAGTTTCCTGTTTGGTAATGCGCTGATGTCTGCCCCCTTCTGTGTGTATGGCGGGATTGCCGCGCATTCGGATGCAGCACGGGTCGCGTTGCATCAAGCGGCAGAAAAACTGGCACATCGTCTTGGAGTCGATTATCTCGAAATGCGCAATGCACAGTTTGCCCAAACTGAATCACATGAATCACAATTGCCTAATGAAAACTGGCTGGAAAAAGAACTGTATGTGACCTTCCGAAAAGAAATTGACCCCGACGCCGAAAAAAATCTGCTGTCCATTCCACGTAAACAACGGGCCGTTGTGCGTAAAGGAATCAAAGCGGAGCTGACCAGCGAAATAGATACGGATATTCATCGTTTTTACGATGCTTATGCGCAGAGCGTCAGAAACCTAGGGACACCGGTGTTCCCCAAAAAGTTTTTCTCCGTACTGCGTGATGTGTTTGGAGAACATTGTGAAGTGCTAACGGTGGTCAAGGAGGGGCGGCTCATCAGCAGTGTGATGAGTTTTTATTTTCGCGATGAAGTGTTGCCTTATTATGGGGGCGGGACCAGTGAAGCACGCACCGTTAAAGGCAATGATTTTATGTATTGGGAGCTTATGCGACGAGCGGGTGAACGCGGCATTCGCATTTTCGATTATGGACGTAGCAAGATGGGCACCGGATCTTATAGCTTCAAGAAAAACTGGGGATTCGAGCCTGAGCCTCTGAAATATGAATATCTACTGGTGAAAGCAAACGAAATTCCAGATGTAAATCCATTAAATCCCAAATACCGGTTATTTATCAATGCCTGGAAACGGCTTCCGCTGCCTGTTTCAAAATTTGTCGGGCCATTTATTTCCCGCAATTTAGGATAGTACATTGTCAAGGCTGTTTTAACGGACTCAGTGTTCTACACGTTGTTTATGGTTATAAGGAGATATTTTGTATTTAGGCTATATTCACTATTTTAGAGCCTTGGCTATTTTTTTTATTGTTGCCGGCCATTCCATAGATATTTTCACTTGGGAAAATAGCGAAAATATAGAAAGAATTCTCAGGGTATACATATCCAATGGTAGCGTATTATTTGTATTTATTGCGGGCTACTTATTTCAGCATTTATCACATAAATATGAAATCAAAAAATATTACAAATCAAAATTCAAGAATGTTCTAGTCCCTTACTTTTTAATTTCTATTCCCGCTATATTTGTTTTTGTAACCGTTATGGAGAGAGAAACCATGTGGCTTGGGTTTTATGATAACCCGACATGGTTACAGGTGGTTTTGTTTTATCTGACGGGTAAACATCTTGCCCCATTGTGGTTTATTCCGATGATTGCTATTTTTTACCTTATAGCACCTCTGCTCATCAAAGTTGATAAGGGTAATGCAATTTATTATGGTATGCCTGTTTTTATAATTTTGTCTTGCATTTTTGGCAGAGGAGACCTTCCAAATATAAACTTTATCCATTTTTTCTCTGTTTATCTTCTTGGTATGGCCTGTAGTAAATACAAAGATGAATTAAATTCTATTTTTGAAAAATCTCGCTTCTTATGTATTACATTCGCAATAGTTGTTGTATTAGGGTTGATTGAATTATTTTTTATTGAAAGCACAATGAGCTATGTCAATTATCTGCAAAAAATCACCATGTCAGTTTTCTTTCTTGGATTGCTTATCAGGTATAATTCGAATCTTAAATCCAAGCTTGTCAGTGTGATTGCAAATACCAGCTTTGGAATATTTTTTATTCATTCATACATCATTACTGGAAGTAAATTATCATATAAAGAGATTTTAGGTGCATTGCCACAAGGCAACCTGTTTGTATATTTATTAGCAGCAATTGCGACGCTTCTTGTTTGTACCGCAGCTATTTTATTAATAAAGAAGATTTCCGGGCGCAACAGTAGATATCTAGTGGGCAGCTAAAAAGTGAATGCGCACTAAGTTCGAACGCGCTCTTCTCCTTATGAATTGGCTTCCCAGCTTCAGCCCGTCTTCGTCCATTTTTTAATCAGAACGAAAGAATATGCACTAAAACCGGGAAGTTATTTCATGCATGTTTCTTAGTTAGTCACAGGCATGACATCAATGTTTTGATCTGTTATAGAGATATCGCCACGACCGTTGTAACCGTAATACCACCATGGGTAGGGCTGTGGTGGAAAAACAATGCTTCCCAGAGTCGTTGATAAGTCCTTGGTTGAAGCAGCTTTTAGTCCTATGTCTGAAATGGTATAGAGATAAACGTTTTCAGCATCCGTCATCACTACTGAACGGCGTGGTGCTGCCCATTGAACGTACCAGCCATTGTCACAATCCTCCGTATGAGGATAAATCAGTGGCGAATCATCTGGGCGACAATAATAATCAAATGCCAAATCTGAATGATCTACCCTGCCTAACTCTTTAAAGCCGGATGCTAAGGTGATTTCGTAAGCCACAACGCCACTGAAATATTCTTTGGAAGAGTGGGGCGATATTTGCAGAGGTATGGCTAACAGATTGGCCGGTTTATAAAAAGTAAATGCTTTGTGGTCATATTCGGCAGCACTCCAGGACCAGCTTTGAGGTACATCCGGTGTGAATTTATGGATCACCTTTGGTTCACTCATATCGCTAACATCAACCAATTGCAGTTGCATGCCATTACCGACGCCGATGCCACCTTCACCACCTACGCGGCCAATAGTGACAAGATGCTTGTCATCATAGGGATGCATGTAACTACTGAAGCCCGGAATAGTGAGTTCGCCTGTTAGTACAGGGGAGGTTGGGTTACTCAGGTCAAAGGAAAATAAAGGGTCAACATTTCGAAAGGTAACCACAAAACCGCGTTCACCCATAAAACGTGCGCTTCGAATATTTTCATTGGGTGCAAAATTACGGACTTCGCCTACGATGTTGAGTAGACCATCGCCATTGTCGCCCAGCACGGATAAATGATTCGTTTGCACACGTTGCCAGTCAGGAGTGTCACTGTCGTCGTCAACCCGCAAAAAATCATCTTGAGTGGTCGCAATGCGTAATATGTTTTTACCGTCATATTCGTATTCACTCAAACTGAACTGATTGTTGATATACCCGTCCACACGACCTGTGGCGACATAATTTGGCGCATCTTTTGAAATGGCAAATTTATAAATCGCTGATTGGGAGGTTGGACGTTCGTTGTTGGGAAGTATCCACCACCAGTTCCGACTGTTTTCAACAAGATAGAGATTGCTTTTGCTGGCATAGACGATGTGGCTATTATTAATAATGCCGGTCGCTGCCAGATTAGAGCCGTCAGTGTCTATGCTGGTTATAATCTGTAACCCAAGGCTCATATTAACTTCAGGGTGATTGATGTTATTACAGGCAAGATACGGAATAGGTTCGAATGTATCATCAGTTATACGTCTGGCATCCGGCAAATAATTCGCAGGATCAAGGGTGCTGATAATATTGTCAATTTTGTCACCTAGTTTTTTTTGTGCCTGTATCACATCGGGATTATTTTCGACGTCGCCATCAGGTGTGTCGCATTTAACCGTATTGACGGTATCGATAAATGTTTTTTGTAAATCGATAAACTCGGGGTCAGTATGCAGCGCGGCAGTCTGTAAATAATGATTGGACACCAAGTGTAAACGGTTCTCAATCCGGCGTCCTTCCCGGAAATAGCCGCGCATTTGAATCTGCTCAATGATCTCAGGTTTGTTTGGCGTGGAAACGTCATAAAAGATAGCGGTGGTGTAATCATTGTCAGGTCGCGGATAGACCACAGTCAGGCTTTCATCGGTTCGTGAAGGTGTGTCGGTAATGTAATAAGGTTCATCATGCCGGGCTAAAATGGTGACCCGCTGGTTTTCTTTGTCAAGAAAGAGGTTTAAGCCACGTGCTCCCAAGTCTATTTTAGCCAGTGTGCTTAAGTCGTGAGGAGGAAACCCCTTCGCGATAATAAAGTGCCGACCGCTAAGAATGTACATATTGCCTTGTTGGTCTGTTTTGACAATATCACCCTCATTGACACCTGCTACCTGATTGTTTGTATCAGAAACATCGCTGGGTGTGGCCGGAGAGTCATTGGGTGCATCGCCGGATAAACCGACTTCATCACTAACGCCGGGCGCACCCGCACCGGGCAAGCCGGGTTCGAACCTGCCGCCGTCTGAAGGGCAGCTATAATAATTGTGACGTGGGACGGATGCATAACGTTTGATTAATGACGTGGTTATGTAATTTTTTAATTCATCGCAATCATTGACCTGTTGCAGGCGCAAGGCGGCTAATGGAACACGCTGTATTAATTTTTCCGACGAAGATTGCGAGTCTGTAGGACTGGAATTGTCGCTGGAACAGGCGGCTGTTAATAATACCAAAATGAGCAATCCTGGCCATTTGTGCCATGCTACATAATGTGTGTTTTTTCTGAACAGCATGCGATTTCCCTCGTTGAATATGACGTTATTATTTTGTTCAGCATGGCTCTGTGTGTTCTTCTGGAGCCTGCAATATTTTTTTGTGAATACACGGTAATTAACGCTTAACCCTATAAAAAAGGTTCATTTAATTTTTCAATATTGGGTATTCAGAAGAAGCGTAGTGGGGGAGGTATACACATGCTCCTGATGGCTCAATAGGCCGACGGGGTATGTGATGCATGAGAAAATGACGAATGGGCAATAAATGCTGTTCGTGCGGGTGGGTACAAGGAATTCCCGACGTAGAGGACATTACTTTGCTCGCATCGTACTTAATTTTGGTATTCTTTATTTGATAATTCGTCAATAATTGCGAATAAGAGCTAGTTATCATCACAGTTCGCCAGTACTGGCGATTTGATTTTTTGGTTGCTATAAGCTATATATCGTCAAAAGTTACGAGAAATGCCTGTTTACTGGCTTAACTCGTCAAAGGTGGCGATAAATGAAGATTTCAAGACTACTTGCCGATGAGGCTATTTTGGCCGAGCTGGGTGGCCGTATTGCACGACGTCGGCTGGAACTGCAATTGACACAAGCCAACCTGGCGGAACAGGCAGGGGTCGCCAAGCGTACAGTGGAACGCATTGAAGCCGGTGCGTCGGCGCAGATGGCCAGCCTGATCCGTATTTTCCGGGTATTGGAGTTATTGCCAAATCTGGAATTACTGCTGCCCGATGTCCAGCCGAGCCCCATGGATTTACTGCGACAAAAAGGCAAAGTGCGACAACGTGCTTCCGGTCAACGACAGACAAATCATGTCGCTGAAGAGCCGCAGCCATGGTCCTGGGATGACGACACATGAACCGCGTTACCGAAGTGCGGTTGTGGGGGCGCAGTATCGGAGCGGTATCGCTGGCTGATGGTGATGACGTTGCCAGTTTTGAATATGATCCTGCGTTTATTGGTAGCGGCATTGAAATTGCCCCACTGATGATGCCATTGGCCAGCCGTGTTTATCGTTTCCCTGAACTGTCCCGGCAGACATTTCACGGTCTGCCGGGTTTGCTGGCAGATTCCCTGCCAGACAAGTTTGGCAATGCGCTGATTGATGCCTGGCTGGCCACCCAGGGGAGGCAGCCGGATTCGTTTAACGCGCTGGAACGCCTGTGTTACACGGGAGAGCGGGGCATGGGTGCGCTGGAGTTTACCCCCGGCATTGGACCGCAGGCGCGCCAGGCAAAACAGATACAAATTGATACACTGGTTAAGCTGGCATCGCAGGTGCTTAGCCATCGCAGTGATCTGCGCGCTTCTTTTGCGGATGCAAAAAAAGAGCAGGCGCTGGCCGATATTCTGCGCGTTGGCACTTCAGCCGGAGGTGCTCGTGCCAAAGCGGTGATCGCCTGGAATCCGACCAGCAATGAGGTGCGTTCCGGGCAGGTGCCAGCGGGGGAGGGTTTTGAATACTGGCTGTTGAAGTTTGATGGTGTTACGGGAAACCAGGACAAAGAGCTGGAAGACCCGCAGGGTTTTGGTGTCATTGAATACGCCTATTACCTGATGGCAAAAGACTGTGGCATTGAGATCAGCGAATGCCGTCTGTTCGAGGAAAACGGCCGACAGCATTTTATGACACGGCGTTTTGATCGTCTGGCCAATGGCGAAAAACGGCACATGCAATCGCTATGCGCACTGGCACACTTTGATTTTAACCTCGCGGGTGCCTACAGTTACGAACAGGCATTGTTAGTGATTCGTCAGCTAGGGTTACCGATGCAGGCTATTGAAGAACAATTTCGGCGCATGGTGTTTAATATTATTGCTCGTAACCAGGATGACCATGTGAAAAATATCGCCTTTCTGATGGACAAGTCTGGCACCTGGTCGCTGTCACCGGCTTTTGATCTTACATTCAGTTTTAATCCCGTTGGTCGATGGACAGCCAATCACCAAATGATGCTCAACGGCAAACGCGATAACTTTACCCAGGCTGATTTCAAAGCCTGTGCAAAAACGGCTGCAATGAAACGCGGGCGTGCCGAAGCTATTATTCGGGAAGTGCAGCAGGTTGTGTCAAATTGGCAGATTTATGCTGAAGATGCCGGTGTACCACCTGTGTGGCAGGCACAAATACAGAATGCGCTTCGGTTAAAGGATTTCGATTAGAAAAAATGCTGCCCGGAATATTTCCGAGGTAGTGCGTTCAGTGGCCATTTTTCGAATAGAAAAATACTTGTTGTGGCTAACTGCAAGGCAAATATTGACGACTCATCCAGAATATTTCGGAATAGTCAGCTTTTGGTTCTCAACTTTTAAATTGCTTATGCGCGGGAGGTCTGCAAATGTTTGATCGTAGATATAAATCGTTGTTATTGATTATCGTAATACAGTTATTGTTCGCCCCATCTGTGTTTTCTGATAGCGCTTACACACTTTTTGAATCCGGTCAGGTACGTCCTTTAGCAATGTCACCGGACGGCAAAAAATTATTTGCACTCAATACGCCAGATAATCGTTTGGAAATATTCAGAATTAAAAGAAACGGCACATTAAAACATCAGCGCTCTATCCTGGTGGGCATGGAACCTGTCGCACTTGCTGTGCGAAATCGTAATGAAGTCTGGGTCGTTAACAGCATTTCTGACAGTGTCAGTATTGTCAATGTGGGGCGTGGACCCAAACAAGTGATTAAAACCTTATTGGTGGGTGACGAACCCATGGATATTGTTTTTGCCGGAGAGCATAACGAGCGAGCATTTATCACCACTGCACACCGTGGTCAAAATTCACCCGTTGATCCGGCATTAACCACGCCGGGTGTGGGGCGCGCGGATGTCTGGGTTTTTGATGTCGATGATGTGGATCATGATGCCAGCCTGGGCGGTACTCCTCTGACCATCATCACCCTGTTTACAGACTCCCCCCGTGCATTAACGGTTTCTGCGGATGGCAGTAAAGTCTATGCTGCCGGTTTCAAGACAGGCAACAAAACGACGACCGTTGCGGAAACGGTGGTGACTGACAATGGTGGTGTTCCGTTGGCCAGCCTGAATGTGGACACCGATGGTGATGGTGTACCTGAAGCACATATGACCGACACGGCGGGCAATATGCAACCGTTAACCGGCCTGATTGTGCAGCATGATGGCGAACACTGGGTTGATGAAACCGGTAAAGTCTGGGATCACCTGGTTAACTTTAATCTGCCGGATAAAGATGTGTTTGTGATTGATGCCAATGCGGACATACCCATGGAAATTGAAGCGATTTCCGGTGTTGGCACCATTATTTTCAACATGATCAGTAACCCGGTCAATGGAAAGGTCTATGTGACCAATACTGAAGCACTGAACCTGAAACGTTTCACCGGCCCTGCCGGTACGTTACCTGAAACGACTGATACACCAGCAACTGATTACACAACCCTCAACGGACATTTTGTTGAAAGCCGCATCAGCGTACTGGATGATGGCAATGTAACGCCGGTACATTTGAATAAACATATTGATTACAGTGTGTGTTGTAATGATTTGCCCAATGATGAAAATGCCAGATCACTGGCCCAGCCCATGGATATGGCCATCAGCAGCGATGGTAAAACCCTGTATGTTGCCGCGTTTGGCTCAGGCAAAGTCGGTGTGTTTGATACCGCTCAATTAGAACATAATACGTTTGTCCCTGATCTTGCTAATCAAATTCAATTAAGTGGTGGTGGCCCTGCGGGTCTTGTATTGAATGAAAGAAAGAATCGTTTATATGTGTTAACACGGTTTAACAACGCGATTTCTATTGTTGATACCAACACCAATAGAGAACTTTCGCAGGTGCAAATGTACAACCCCGAACCTGCACACATCATTAAAGGCCGTCAGTATCATTACGATGCATCACTGACCTCCAGTCGTGGCGACAGCTCCTGTGCCTTATGCCATGTGTTTGGTGACATGGATCAACTCGCCTGGTCCCTGGGTGATCCCAGCGCTGACGGAGTATTAAATCCCAGCGCCGCCGATTATCCCGGTGGGCCCAATGACCTAGCCATTAACCATGAAGATTTTGGTCTGCCCATCAGCCCGCATTTTGCGCCCGTTAAAGGCCCAATGGCTACGCAGAGCATGCGCGGCATGGCCAACCACGGCGCGATGCATTGGCGTGGTGACCAGACAGGAGGCAACCTGGAAGCCGATGGCTCTCAGGAAAACAATGTGCAACCCGACATGGGTATTTATAATGAACGCTTAGCATTCTCCAAGTTCAACAATACGTTTGTAGGGCTTCAAGGACGTAGCGCTCGACTGTCCACAGAAGCTATGGATGAATTCACTGACTTTGCGCTGGAACTGATGTACCCGGCAAACCCGATTCGTTACCTCGATGATTCTCTGACGCCAGTACAGCAGGCGGGCAAGGATTTCTTTTTTGATCCCAGCAAAGTGGCAGATACCTTATTTAATTGTAGTGGTTGCCATCTAGTTGACCGTGACTTCAATAAAGGCATGACTGACAAACCGGGTGTTTTTGGCACCGATAGCAGAAACACTTTTTCTTTTATTCAACAATTTTTGAAGATTCCGCATCTGCGTAATTTGTACAACAAAGTGGGCATGTTTGGTATGCCTAACAGTCGTAAGTATCTAGCAGATGATCCCTTCTCCGGAATGGACCCCACCTGGGACCCGAATGTGCCAGAAGACTTCCAGAAAATTTCCCATCAGCTTTTCTTTGGAAATGACAACGTGCATACAGGTGACCAAATTAAAGGCTTTGGTTACACTCAGGACGGCAGCACAGATACCATATTCCGTTTTCACAATACCAATGGTTTTCTACCACGCGCACCGGGTACGGTATCGCCATTAGACCCCGGTAATGGTGAAGCGTTACCTATCTCTCCCGAGGGAATGGAAATACGCCGTAATCTTGAACAGTATATGATGGTGTTTCCCAACAACTTCTTCCCTATTATGGGCCAACAGATTACGTTGACCAAAAACAATGGCGATGTTGTTGGTCCACGCATTGACTTGATGATTGCACGAGCGGATCTTGGTGAATGCGACCTCGTTGCGCAAAAGAAAAAGCAGGGTTTTCTCTATCAGCGGGATGGTACTTTTGCACGAGACTCCATATATAAAAGGCAACTTACCGACGACGCATTGCGTAGAAAAGCCAAACGCCGCAACAATATTACCTATACCTGCACGCCCCCAGGGTCCGGCATGCGCATTGCGTTAGACCGAGACGAAGACGGCGTGTTGAATGGTGATGAGCGCTGGGCAGGAACTGATCCGGCTGACCCTGACAGCATCCCGTTCAATAAAATGCTGTTTAATATGTCTACCTGGTGGACTTTTTATGGCCTGAATTTATCCTTTACCACATCAAATCGTCCGGGATTTTATAGTCCGCATATGGGTCATTATCAACTGACTCAGTTTTGGTAGAAGGCTCGCATAAAATAATACATCGTTCATCGCGTTGTTTGATTTTTTCCGCAACAGGCACGGGGACCAGTTCGTAAGTGTCCCCAAGTTTGGCGATAGCCAGATGGCCAGCGATGAGGTGTGTGTGGGTTTGTTCTGAAATATAAAGGTGTTTTACCACGTTAGCATCGGTAAAGTTATAAACCACATCACCACCCCCGTCTGCAACCCGATTGGTTTCGATCAATTGTTTGATCTGGGCGGCAATAGCCTTGTGTTCAGCCTCCGCTTTTTTTGCCTGATTCAGTTCACGGTCACGCTCAACTTTTTCAGCGTGTTTTTTTTGGGCCAATAACGTTGCTTCATCGGACTGAGTCGGAGTGCCTTTTTTACTTTTTTGTTTCTTATTTTTATATTGCTTGTGTTTGGCCTGTTTCGCCTTTTTATCATCCACCAAGCCGGTTTTTTTCAATTGTTCAAAGAGTGAATTTCCCATCGAGCAATGCTCCAAATATAAAGAAGTGTTATTTGTTTATGTTATTTTGATCAGCATCATCATTTTGCGATGCAATGCTTTGTGTTTCAATGTTACGTGTTGCCGTTTCAATCTGGTCAATATTTTCCACAGGTTTTTTGCTTGAAATACCCATCTCGGTGAATTTTCGTGCGCCGGGTAACACCCGGGTATCAAACGAGGCGATAGCCTTGTTGTAATGTTGTACCGAATTGTTGAGGTTTTTGCCAACCTTGCCAAGGTGTTCTGCAAAAGTTGCCAGCCGACCGTAAAGGTCTTCACCCACCTCCCGAATGTGCTGTGCGTTTTCAGCAAGAGACTCCTGACGCCAACCGTATGCCACCGCACGTAACAGTGCAACAAAGCTGGTGGGAGTAGCGAGAATCACTTTTTTCTGCATGGCATCTTCTAACAATGAATAGTCATTATCCAGTGCGGCGCTCAAAAACTGGTCGCCAGGAATAAACAAAACGACAAAATCCGGTGAATTCTTGAACTGATTCCAGTACCCCTTACCAGCCAGTTCCTGCACTCGTTTCCGCACGTTTTTGGTGTGGCGGATCAAGTGCGCTTCCCGTTCTTTTTCGTTACCGGCCTCCACCGCAGAGAGATAGGCATCCAACGGAGTTTTAACATCCACGACAATTTCCCGTCCACCGGGCATGCGCACAATCATATCAGGGCGCATGGCACCGTCTTCAGTTTGCGTATGCTCCTGCTCGTAAAAATCGCAATGTTCCACCATACCCGCGAGTTCGGCCAAACGCTTGAGAGTCAGCTCTCCCCACTGGCCACGGACTTCAGGGCGACTCAGCGCTTTCACCAGATTACGTGTTTCACCCTGTAATGCCTGCTGGGTTTGCGTCATGGTTTCCAGATGCTGGGTGAGTGCGCCATAAGCTTCTTTACGCTCATGCTCCATAGTACGCATTTGTTTTTCCGTTTTTTCCAAGGCTTCTTTAATCGGCTTTACCAGGTTTTCGATAGCCTGTTCTTTTTGTGCCAGATCGCCTTGAGCCTTGTTTTGAAACTGTTTGAGGTTTTCTTGTGCCAGTTTCAAAAACTCTTCGTTGTTTTGTTTTAAGGCCTGACTGGACAGATGACCAAAAGTTTCAGTGAGTTGCTTGCGCGCCAGTTCCTGCGCCTGTTCGAGAGAAGCGAGTTTGTCTTTTTGTGCCGCACGTTCCATTTCCAGCGTAGTGTTGAGTTCAGTGTTTTTTTCAGAGAGAGCGGTAATGCGTCGGTGCAATCGCAGATACACGACCCAGCCACTGACCCCGGCTGAGGAAACAGCAATGAGCAAAAGAATGAAAATATTTTGATCCATGTTTGACCTATTGACAGCTTGGTAGGGTGGGCACGTTTTTTGTGCCCACGCGGAAACAATCCAAATGCACCGGGTGAAGGAATAAAAAAGCGTGACAATGGTATCTGTTTGAGATTGATGCATGGGTAGCCAAATCACCGTACCGCATTAAAGAAGGAAAATGTTCTGTGGATTGAGCACATGTGATCCAGGTTTTGAGGGGGGTGGATTATGTGGGGATCTCCCGCGTGGGCACACAAAACGTGCCCACCCTACATGGCTTGGCACAGGCACCAAATATGATTAACGGTTTAAATTTATTAGTGGCGATGAAATAATTTCGGTGCGTAAAACCTACCCTGCTCGATTTATCCCACTGCTACTCTTCATTCTCAGAATTTCTGTCAAGAAGATCAGCAGCCGAACAGTTCAACCGCATTTGCAATTGTTCAATTGTGCGTAACGTTGTGTTTTGGTCTGCTCCTTCAAGTCGATAAAGCGTGGATTTGCTAATCCCCAGCTTTTTCGCAAATTCAGGTACGGATTTTTCCCCGCGTAGCACCTTTAGGTTTTCCGCCAGTTTTCTTGCTAAATTCATGGTGGTATGAAACCATAAGCTGATTCCCGCATATGGGAAGATTAAGGATGTGCGCATTGCATATGCTTAACTCTTTGTTTTTTTTGGTATTTTAGTGAGTTGATTTGTCGGCGGAAAGAAATTTTTGGTAAAACGATTTGATTATTATTAACAGGAAGTTGAAAAATGAAAATACTCATCGCTGAAGATGATCCCGCCATCCGCAGACTTCACCAAAGGCAGTTGATCCACTGGGGATACAACGTTGATTTCGCCGTTAATGGCAGGGAAGCGGTTGAGCGTGTTCGCAAAAGCGGGGAGAAGGGGGCGGTGAATTATGATCTTTGCCTGATGGACATCAACATGCCGATCATGAATGGTATCGAGGCCATTCAGGTAATCCGGAAAAATACCACTTACCTCCCGGTTGTTGCCCACAGCGTAAACCCGGACAACAAGATACCTTGTCTTGAAGCGGGTGCGGATGAGTTTTTGCTAAAGCCTCGTCCTGCTGCGGAATTGAAAAAAACGCTGGAAGACTTTTCCGTCAAACAGATGATTCTTTATCGGGAGAATGAAAGCCTGTCGATGCGTCAGGCTGGGCCTGCTGATCGTGAAGAGTTAACAGAGTTGCGGATGCTGAACAAAAAAGGGATGACAAAATTTACGGCTGTGGATATTTCTTTTCGTTTTCTGGCGCATAAAAATGCTCAGGATAAACTGCTGGATGAGTTTGCTGGGGACAATTTTCGGTTTGCTGAAATACTGGATCGTACTTGTCAGGGGCACAGCGTTATACAAATTCATGCCTCGCAAATATGGCTGAAAAAAATAAGCCTCACTCCTGAGCAGTTTCAGACACAAATCAGAGCGGAGGATGCGCTGTTGAAAGGATATGAAAAACCCTGAATATATACCCGTCGTGATTGGGATTTAGGTCTAATTGCACGCCCTATTTACCCCATGACTGCGTTGTTATCCTTGCAATAGAACGACTATTCCGCGTCATTTCGCCTTGCCATGGAGAAAATATGATGTGGACGGGGCGGCCAGAATTATTGGGAAAAATGATCGAAAAGAGCTGGGAAATATTTAGTGAGCAGGCGTTGGTTTGCGCGGGTTTGGTTTTGACAAAAAGACGAAAGGTATTGCAAGTGGTCCGAAAGAGAAGCCTATGGCAGTCCAAAAAACAGGGTTACTTTGCCGACGTTTGGCAACGTAACGACATATAAATGCGCTAACCAGCATCAGCCCTAACATTATTGACAATACCATTACTGAAAGTACCATAGTTCATCCCTTTGATATTATTGTAATAATATTCTATTCATTCCTAACCCTTGTGGCATTTTGTATGAGGGTATGTTTTATAGAATACACCTGTTTTTTAAAAAATCACCGGGTATTTAACGCAGAGGGCGCAAAGTGTTTTTCTCTGCGACCTCTGCATTTATAACACGCCACTTATCAGTGCCACTACAACAGAACGCCCACTGTACTGGAATGCTTGTCGGGGGGGTACATCACCATAGTCGTCAGGCAAGTCCTGCCCGGGAAAATGGTGAAGGGGTGTTTATAGATTCTTTGTTCTGCCCTATTCAACACCGAGTAAAACCGTAGGGTGGAACAAGCGCAGCGGTTCCACCAACAGGCTAATAAAGGAACAACAAATCGCCTCTGTGCTCACTACGGCTCACAAAAAAATCAAAACCCTGCAACAAAAAACCCGATTGCCTGAAACAGGGGAAAAAAGTCCTCACGCAACAACAACGACCATCGGCAAACTGCAAGTTAAGGTGGATGTGTCGATAACTGGTCGAACTTTGGATATGTCCCTTTCCCGTTTGGTGGAACCGCTACGCTTGTTCCACCCAGCTTGGCCTGACGGCTACGGGGGTACACCTCTGGATTCCGGCTAAAAAAATGCCGGAATGACGGTGTTTTCGATAAAAAATGCTAACAAAGTGATTTAGCGCTTAATTCACATTTAAAGGGTGTGTAGTCAAAGCCAGTGTTGTGGCGGATGATCAGTCAGGCACTTCGGGTAGCCAGCCATTAATCTCGGCGGGATAACGTCGCAGTTCGCCATTTTCATCTTTACCCACCCAGCCGAGATAGCGCCACGCTTCGGGGCCGCAGGAGATTACCCGGTTCTGCTCTTCATCGATTACCACCCAGGCTTTTTCAGAGGGCCGGATGACGGGTTGGGCCATCTGGCCTGAGTGGCAATGCCATCGTCTCAGGGTGCCGTCCCGGCGTGCGGA
>JAKIUF010000047.1 GCA_021647705.1 Gammaproteobacteria bacterium
GTGCGTAAATAGGCTACGACATCCGTGATTTCTTGTTCGGAAAGCTGGTCTCCCCAGGGCGGCATAATTTGTGACCGTCCCATGGTTTGGCCACCATAGGTAATGATCATGGTTTTGTAATCATCGTTTTTATCACTTTTGGTCAAATTGGCAGGCGGTGGGTTATACAGTTTTGCCGCACGGCCTTTGCCATCAGCTTTGATACCGTGACAAAGAATACAATTGGTCTTGAAAACGACTTCTCCACGTTTTGAACCGCTCGTCACTATTTGAAGATAAGCAACAACATCATTAATTTGTTCTTCAGAAAGCTCATGTTGCCAGGGAGGCATAAATTCTGACTTACCAATCACCAAACCACCTTCACGGATAATTTTGAAATAATAATCAGGTTTAGCCGGAGCTATAGTGAGATTTTTTACGCCATAAAGTTTGGCTGCACGGGCCATACCATCAGCTTTTTCCCCGTGACATAATTTACAGTAGTTTTTGAACACAATGCCACCACGCACAGCAGGTTTGGATAATTCTGTGTTTATTGCAGAACGTTTTTCTGCTGATGCGGGTGTTAAAAATACCACGATGCTTGTTAAAAATAGTATGAATGCCATCCTGGCGGATATCGTATTCATTGTACGCTGACCTCCATGTACATTTCTGGATGAATAGCACACTCAACTTCAGCCAATCCTGCTTTGTCAAATGTTACGGTCTTTGATTGGCCTTTAGGAAAAGACCCCAAATCAAAGGTTTTTAGATCCGACAGGGAGAAAATATTATGGAAAAAAGGGTCTTCATTTTTAAAGCGAATAGTGTCGCCCACTTTAATTGTGACGGCTTCAACTTTCTTACCATCCATTTTGAAGCTTTTGCTGTTTTGATCTATTTCATATTCTTTGGAGAAGACTGAGGTGGCAAATACCATTGTCAAAATGATAAATACGACATTAAATAAATATTTTTGTTTCATTATATTTTCCTCGTTGGGTTTAAGGCATTATTCAACTGGTAGCATGGGGTAGGTGATGGGGGTGGGTTTTCCGGTGAGTGATTTCATGAATACTACCAAGTCAGATTTTTCATTGTCGGTAAGGTTAAGTTCTTTAATGTTGGGGGAAATATTTTCTTTACTGATGCCACCAACATTATAATGCTCAATAACTTCTTCCAATGTTGCATAGGCACCGTTATGCATATAGGGTGCGGTTAAAGCAATATCCCGTAATGTCGGTGTTTTGAATGCACCAATCAGTATTTTCACTTTTCGAATGGCATAACGGCCAGCATCGGTTGCATCTTCCAGGCCGATATTATGGAAGCCATTGTCCGTAAAGTTAAAATTACTATGGCATTTGACACAATTGGCTTTTCCTTCAAATAACGTAAACCCGCGTAAAGCCGATTTGCTCATGGCTTTTTTGTCACCCTTAATCCAGCGATCAAAAGCGGCGTCAGTGGAAACGATGGTGCGTTCAAAGCTGGAAAGGGCTTTGGCGATGGTATTTTTGGTGATACCTTCTCCAGGATAAGCAACTTCGAAGGCATCACGATAACCTTTCAGCGCTTTTAATTCATCGATCAGACCATGTGAACGATCCTTTGATTTATGTAGATGCTGGGCCATTTCACCCTCATCTTCAATGGGGCCCAATGCCTGTTTTTCCAGGGATCGTGCGCGGCCATCCCAAAGCTGCAAGGGTTGGTAAGCCGTGTTGAGAATGGTAGGGGTAGAACGTCTTAGTATTTTCTGACCATGTCCAATAGCGGTGGGCAGACCATCAGACCATCCCAGGCCTGGGTTATGGCAGGTAGCACAACTTATCCAGTTAGATCCGGATAGACGAGGATCAAAAAATAACATTTTTCCCAGCTCAATACGCTCTGGTGTCATGCGGTTATTGTCAGGCTGTGGGATTTCACTGGGCCGCAAATAATGGCTTAAATCCGCGGCCAATATCGGTGCGCTTATAAAGGATAAGCATATAGCTAGAAGCATTTTTTGGCTGAACTTTTTAAATGGTGAATTAATGTCCACAGTTATCTCCACTATGTGGTTAAAATAAATTGATTTAAAGGGTGAAACGATCAACAACACTGTTGAGGTTCGATGATGCTTTATCGAGATTTTGAGAAAGTTGATGAAGCTGTTCAGTTTCCTGATTGGCATCAACAGAAACATCAAATAATGTCGCAACGGAAGAAATAATGCCTTCGACTGCCTGGGTTTGTGATGACATGAGTCCTTCAACTTCTGTCATGTAAGTCCGCATATCTTGCACACGTTCGCTGCTGACTGTGGCTTCATCAGCCAGTCCTGTGAGTTTGTTGATATTATCTTTTGCATCAGAAACGCTGGTTTCAAGCGCATCAACAGTTGTGCTGACGCTGGCTGATATTTCTTCAACCAGTGTGGAAATTTCTGCTGTGGCATCTTCTGTGCGTTTGGCCAATTGACGAACTTCATCAGCGACTACTGCAAAGCCGCGCCCTTGATCTCCTGCGCGAGCGGCTTCAATGGCGGCATTCAAGGCCAATAAATTCGTTTGTGATGAAATGTCACGAATGGTGTCAGTGATACTGGTTACCTGATCGGCTGCAACGGATAACCTGCGGGTAACATCCGCAGTATTTTCCATATCACTCTGGAAACGTTGAAATTCTTTCACTGTATTCAGCATCTGCTGTGCTGATTTTTTGGTGGTTGTCGATGTGATATCGGCACCTTCCGTAGCTTGCCGCAAACGCTCTGCTACATCATCAGTGACAGAATGTACTATTTGTGTATCTCCTTTAATAGCTTCGATACCATCGTGAAGCTTTGTTGATACCGTGCTGACTATTTCAGCAGTTTTTCCTATTTGTGAAGAATGTTCGCCGAGCAATTCTGATCCAGAGTGAATTTCTGAGATTATTTCATGTAAATTACTGATTGTTATTGACATTGCATTTACAGTACGACCAATTTCATCTGTTCCTTCATCCGTCAATTCGATATTCAAATTTCCATTGGCAAGACTGGTCATTGCCTTTTCAACCATACTTAATGGTCGAGTGACTAGGTAGGCAGCAAACAAACTGGTTATTATGCCCAGCAATAAACCGATACCGACTACCCAGATCATGATGGTAATGGCGATGTAACCTTGTTTGATCAAAGCATCTTGTTCTGAAATTAATTCGTTGCGTTCCTTTTCTACTAATTGCTGTGATAGATCATTAACCTTCTGAGCGTCGCTGGTGATGGACTGCATTTTTTCTACAGCACCCGCATCGTTATTTTTTCTGGCTTCTTTGATGACCTGTAGTTGAATGGGTCTCATGCGTTGGATTAATACCAGAATTTCTTTTACTTCTTCACTGTCTTTTAAGGTTTCAGATAAGGTTTGAATTTGTTCGTCCAGCAGCGAAAGGGAACGAATAGCGGCTACAGCCTGTTTACGAATTTTACTGCGTTCCTCTGTGGCAATCACCTTCGCTAAGGCGCGCTCCATTTCCACGACGGCAACGCGGGCATTGGTTACACCATTCACTTTTTGTTGTGATACCTGAATGATATTAGCCATGGACTGGTTTTGTTGATAAATAGTAAAGGAACCAAATGCACCTATGCCTAATACCAGTACAATATACAGGGCAGAATAACCCAATATTTTTTTTCGCCAGCCAACATGTGAAAGTGCTTTGGTAAGAATATTTATCATATTGATGCCTACAGATATTGATGTGATTTACTTTTCATGCCGGTTTAAAATCTGGAGTTGTTGTTGGTTTTTCCATTCGGTATGGTATTTTCTCGTTTCGATACCGGGTTTTTGGTCAGTTGCGGCACAGCAGTTTTTTGGAAATATAGATATATGCATAGAAACCAGCAGGTGTGTTACGTCTGTTTTGTGAGAAATGTGGCACAATTCCATAGTGATTTAATCCTTATTTTTCATCCACTTAACGTTCTTCATCCTGTGGCAGATTTTTGAGAGAAGAACATCTAATACTTTGACGTTTGAAAACCCAGTAACGGAGTGAAGGCGGACAGGAAAAATAGCGGTTGTTTAGCCAATATCTTTACAAACAACAGCGATTAAAATATGAGGAATAAAGTATGCGATGATTGAATGCACCGGCGAACGTCGTTAACTTAATAAGTATTGATGTTTTATCGCTTGTATTTTGATTATCATGTGTAGCTTGTTGCATGCGAACTGCAATAAGGTGCCTCAGAAAATAATTAAAGAGCGCAGCCACTTAAATTTTATATACGAGTATTTACCCGGGAGTTTTTATCAACATATGTCTGCATTTCATCGTTACACTGCCGCACCCACTGAAAACCGTAAAGACTGGGCCAATATTCGTGCCTTGATGCCGTATTTGTGGGAATACCAGGGTCGAGTACTGCTGGCACTCAGCAGCCTGATATTGGCCAAGGTGGCCAATGTAGGTGTACCACTGGTGTTGAAAGAGTTGGTGGATGGGCTGGGCATGGAAGTGGATATATTGGTCGCACTGCCGGTGGCTTTGTTATTGGCTTATGGGGCATTGCGACTTTGTGCCTCACTGTTCAATGAATTACGTGATGTGTTGTTTACTCGTGTGCGCTATCGAGCTATGCGGCGCTTAACTCTGCGCACCCTCGAACATCTGCACAAGTTGTCATTACGTTTTCATCTGGAGCGTAAAACGGGAGCTATCAGTCGCGATCTTGCGCGTGGTGCTGCCAGCCTTAGCACATTACTTAACTATTTTACCTTTAGCATTCTGCCCATTATGGTGGAGTTTTTGTTAGTGGCCGGTATTTTGGTGAGTCAATATGACGTGGTTTTCGCCTTTATTATTTTTGGCAGCGTTGCGGTTTATGTGGCCTTTACTTTTGCAGTGACTAACTGGCGCATGGAGTATCGATTGGCCATGAACCGTTATGAATCTCAGGCCAATAATGAAGCCATCGAAAGCCTGATTAATTATGAAACAGTGAAATATTTCGGTAATGAAAAGATAGAACTGAGCCGTTGTGATAATACTCTCAGTAAGTGGGAGGATAATGCGGTTATCAGTCAGTCATCGATGTCACTGTTGAACTTTGGGCAGGCTGCCATTATTGCTGTGGCGGTAACATTGATTATGTTTTTTGCTGCAGATGAAGTACGCAACGGTGATATGAGTATCGGTGATTTTGTGCTGGTGAATGCCTTCCTGTTGCAGTTATTTATTCCGTTGGGTTTTCTTGGCATTGTCTACCGGCAAATGAAACATTCATTAACGGATATGGATCAGTTGATAAAACTGCTGGATGAGGTGCCGGAGATACAGGATCGCCCCGATGCACAGCCGTTAAACATTACCCGGGGTGAAGTCCGCTTTGAACATGTTGCCTTTGCCTATCAGGATGACCGGCCAATTTTGCATGATATTGATTTTTCCATTGCGCCGGGTAAAAAAGTGGCGGTGGTGGGTGCCAGTGGTGCAGGCAAATCAACATTGGCACGTTTACTATTTCGTTTTTACGATGTAGGACAGGGGCGGGTGCTCATTGATGGGCAGGACATCAGCGAGGTGACACAAGCCAGCCTGCGTGCTGCCATCGGCATTGTGCCGCAAGATACGGTGCTGTTTAATGAAAGTCTGCAATATAATCTTGCCTATGCACGGCCGGAAGCAACACAGGATGAAATCATCGCTGCGGTAAAACTGGCACAGCTGCATGATTTTGTGCAAAGCCTGCCGGAGGGTTATGACACGGTGGTGGGTGAACGTGGCCTGAAATTATCCGGCGGTGAAAAACAGCGGGTGGCCATTGCTCGCGCGATTCTTAAACGGCCACGTATTCTGGTTTTTGATGAAGCCACATCGGCACTGGACAGCGAATCCGAGCAGGCTATTCTCAGTGCGCTGAAAGTAGCCAGTGCTGATCACACAACGTTAGTCATTGCCCATCGCTTATCGACCATTATTGATGCGGATCAAATCCTGGTGATGGAGGCAGGTCGAATCGTTGAGCTGGGAGACCATAATGCCTTGTTATCGCGTGAGGGGGTTTATGCAAAATTATGGGCATTACAACAACATGAGCGTTTGGAAATAAAAGCTTAGAGACGCATGTTCCTGCCATACCTTGCTCATGTGACAGTGTGTGGTTGCCTCAGGTTTGCCGAGCTGGGTAAGCAAACGCCGCGCGTGAATAGATCCTCGGTTTGTGGCAGCTTCATGCGCGGAGCATTGTTGAACACAGACTGTTGGTGTAACGGGGTCCAAAAGGGGCGCAATAAAAAACCTTCGGCATGAGTAACGTTTAATAATTGGTCACGCTGTTCACGATCCGGCAGCAATAGCAGATTGAGCCAGTGATTGCTCCGGCAGTCCGCGGGCTCATTTTGAAATTGTACACCGTCGAGTGTGGTAAAGGCGTTGGCATAGTCTTCTGCCAGTTGACGTTTTTGTGCCAGCAGTTGGGGTAATTGTTCCATTTGCGCACAGCCGAGAGCGGCATTGAGATTGGGTAAACGGTAGTTATAACCCACAGCATCGTGCTCGACAGCCCATGCGTGAGGTTGTTTGGCCGTGGTGGTGAGATGTTTGGCGCGTTGGGCCAGCTCGGGATCCCGAGTTAATACCGCACCGCCACCACCACAGGTGATGATTTTATTACCGTTGAAACTCAGTGCGGTTAATTGTCCCCAGCTACCAGTGTGGCGACCATCACGCCACGACCCCAGAGATTCAGCAGCATCTTCGATGAGCACGAGTTGGAAACGTGCGGCAATTTCCGCCAATTCGGTCATGCGTGCCGGATGACCGAGCACGTGTACAACCATCAAAGCACGAACAGGCCGACCTGTGCTGCGGTTGTAACAGGTGTTGCCACGTTGTTCAGTGATATCAGTGAGATAGTCGTTCAGGCGTTGCGGATCGATCCCCAAAGTCTCTGCTTCGCAATCGATAAAGTGAGGCACGGCTCCTGAATAGACTACGGGGTTGGCGCTGCCGATGAAAGTCAGTGCCGGTAATAACACTTCATCTCCGGTAGTAACTCCAGCCAATATCAGGCAGGTATGCAACGCAGCAGTGCCATTGACGGTGGCGATAGCATGAGGAATGCCGGTGTATGTAATGAGGCTTTGCTCGAAACGATCAACATACTGGCCCACGGAAGAAACCCAGCCACTTTCCAGACAGTCTGTCACCAGCGCTTTTTCAGCATCACCAAAATCGGGTTCATGCAGACTGATGGGACGCTGCGCAGGAAGTATCTCGCGCAGGATGTTGAGAATGGATTGGGTCAGGGGCATCAGATGTTGTAAATACCATGTTTATAATGTGTCAGGTTGGCTGGGTCGGTGAACCATTGTGCGGTTTTAGCAAGCGCACGCTTGAAACCATCATGTTGAGCGTATTCAGGTGACCAATCCAGTAATTCGAGCGCTTTGCGATTGTCTGCCCACAGGCGTTCTACTTCGCTGTTATATGGGCGCAGACGTTGCTCGTCTGTTTTAATGTCTATTTCGACATTCATTGTTTCGGCAATGAGTTGTACGGTGTCACCGATGCTGATTTCAAAGTTACTGCCCAGGTTTATTTCTTCACCCAGGACACGATCAGACTCAGCCATGGCAATGAAACCATTAACCGTGTCGCTCACATAACTGAAGTCGCGAGTAGGGTGTATGGCTCCCAGTTTGAGCTGGCGTTCACCGTTAGCAATCTGGGTGATCACGGTGGGAATCACCGCGCGTGCTGATTGGCGAGGGCCAAAGGTATTGAATGGTCTGACGATTGTCACTGGGGTTTCAAAAGCACGATAAAACGACAGTGCAATTTGATCTGCGCCAATTTTGCTGGCGGAGTAGGGCGATTGACCCTGCAAGGGGTGTTTTTCATCAATGGGGACATAGTGCGCGGTGCCATAAACCTCACTGGTAGAGGTATGAACGATTTTTTCCACGCCCAGATCACGGGCAGCCTGAACAATATTAAGCGAGCCTTTGATGTTAGTGTCTATGTAAGTATCAGGAGAATGATAGGAATAGGGAATACCGATTAAGGCAGCAAGATGCAGCACCACATCACAACCCTGCATGGCTGTACGTACACCATATGGGTCGCGGATATCACCTGTAAAAACATCTAATTCCTGTTTGATTTCATCAGGTAATTCATCTAACCAGCCCCAGTGACCAAAGGAGTTGTAAAAGACAAAGGCACGTACGTTATAGCCGAGACGAATCAGTTTTTCTGTTAGGTGTGAGCCGATAAAACCATCTGCACCGGTGATGAGAATTTTTTTGTTATTAAGTTTCATTCATTGGCCTGTGCTTGAGTCAAAGATGACAGAGTGGTTTTTGCCATTTGATTATCAGGGTCTTTATCGAGAATATAATTCATGGTCATAATAACACCGTCTGTTGCTCCACATTGCTCGTACAGTTTACCCAGCTTCATCATGGTATTCAGGTCATCGGGGTTGACGAGTACATAATCAGTATAGATTTCGATAGCAGTATTGATATTACCGGTAGCCTGTAACAGGTCGGCATACATGGGATTGTAGGTGTTGTCTGTTTCGGCTAGTTTCTTTAAAGCATGTAATGCAGATTTTGTATCCCCGGTTTTACTATGCAGTTTGAAAAGCTGTATAAAAGCCTCAGTACAGGCAGGGCCCCCTGTTATTTTTTTATATGAATCAATTGCCTGTTTCGGTTCATCGCTGAGTTCGGCAATGTAACCCTGCACAAGCGGGATAAAATATGCAGCTTGTATTTTATCCCGGTGTGATTCCAGGCTGGCTTGCAAACGCACAAGGCCGGCTTTGTCTTCAATCAAAAAATACTCTTTTGCCTTGTTGATACTGCCATCCAGGTCAGTGCCTTGCTCAATGCGGGCGATGTATTGTTGGCCGAGTGCTTCCAGAGTAGCATCGAAGGTGTCCTGAAATTTACGCAGCTTGTGTTGTTGTGAATCGGGTAGTTGGCTGACAATATTGTTATGCCGCTTTGCCCATTGAATGGCCCGGCCAGGGTGATGGTCGTTTTGCCACTGTTCAAGCAGGCGTTGTAAATTGGGCTGTGGTTTTTCTTCTTCCAGACGAGCCAGGGTACGAGCACGAGCCAGATGGAAGATTGTGATGAGTTCACTCGCAGTGTCGATCATTGCCTGATGATAAAGTCGGCAGCTTTCCTCCAGGTCTTCAGCATAACGATCATCATCCAGGCGAAGAATAGGGGTGAAATGGTGTATGCCAAAACGTCGGATGAATGCAGTGGTATCCGGGTATTTTTTATTAAGTTTTTCTTCTATATTCTCTACTTTTTCTTTATTGTGGAAGCCTGCTCCCGGTTCCTTTTTGGCAAAGAGTTTACGGTTGTGCATCAGTGCCTTGCCTGACAGTATTTTGATTGCTTTCAGCTCTTTTAATATGCGATCCACTTCACCCAGTACTTCTTTGTAAAGTTGGACCCGATTTTTGGTGTTGCTGGCCGGTACCGTGTTAACAAGAATTTCACGAGCCAATTTTTTCATCGGTGCAACTTGAATATTACCCAGCGAGGTATATTCCACATGAGGCAGGCGCATTGCACCGGGTGCCGGATTAATGGTTCGGCAGCCTCTGGAAATGGCATTTTGAGCAACAATATCGAGAGGGTTTGCGGATTGCGCAAAAGAATTCGTGGTATCCGCCATCATGCCATTGTTGGTTTGCACCTGTTGGTCACTGAATTGAGGCATCGAACCCATGGCATGTTCGGCTGAGCCGCTGGCATGGGTATACCCTTGCTGGTTAAAGCAAAAATCCACTCCGCCGAGAACAATTTGTGCGACACCGAATTCAACAGCAAGCGCAAAAGCAGTGTTAGTGACGGTTGTGCCTATGGTGGGTGGCAGATTTTCTGGTTCCAATGGAGTAGGCCATGGATAGCGAGACCCCATAAATATTTTTTGGCCTCCCCAGCTGGATAACAAATTAGGGGTCAGGTGAAATTCGTTAATGAGTAGTGTGCCGTCCTGAAATGCAAGCATATCCTGACAAACATTCAAATTGATAGGGTGAGGGTCGATGGATACGATAATATCGGGTTGAATATGGGCTGCCAGCAATGCATAGCTGATACGGGATACCGCGATGACCAGCAAGTTTTCACGATGTTTTTTCACCCAAGGCAGTAATTCATCCAGTGATGGACCACCCGCTAGCACAACAGCTGTTTTACCACTGAAAGCATTTTTCAAACACTTTGCCGGGATTTGGTTTTCCGTCAGATTTTCAATTTGACAAAGGGTAAAGCGGCGACCATCGCGTAAATTTGCCTGTTGCCAAGTGAAATTATCAAATGCTTTTTTAAATTTACGCCAAAATGTCGGGTAGACATGGTAATGGCCATGAACGACCCCCAGCGAACGGAGAGGGACTAAGCGACCCAGAGCCGCGTATTTTTTTGCCCCCATTTCTTCGGCTTGAACCAACCAGTTTTTTTCACTGGTGACGGCTAATTCTACATACCCTCCTACCCGCTGAGGCTCAAAGTCTTCCAACAATGCCAGAATCTCGGGCAATTCGACAAAGAGATACTGGCTGCCTTTTGGAATGCCATGGGCCTTTATATATTGATACAACAAGCCGCTATCGGTACCGGCAATAATGTGAAACGTATCCTCTTCAAACAGAGAATCACCAAAATAGGTGCGAAATACGGTGCTGGCATCGGTTTTCTGAAATACATGTCGATTAATACCAAATAAATAGTGCTCACCGAATGTATTACTGATAACGCCCCCTATACCGGTTTGTTGCGATATGTCGATGTCGCTCAAGAGGCGATCTCCTGTGTCGGTTTTATGGCGTTTGGATCAATTGTTGATGTTTTGTCAGCAAATTGTGTGCCATTTGGAGAAGTTATTACGATGTACGCGTCGTTTTCAGTGTAGTCGCTGTTTGTGCCCGATGGATAACCTGTTTTGATTAAAGCATCTTGGTGAAGGTCCGACATAGTGCGCGGGAGCGGTAAATATTTCCGAATTGAGGAGATATATCCGCTGAATATAAAGCACCCTTTGTTCCGCTCGCGTCAGTCGTGCCAGCAAGGGGGATAGCATAGGAGTAGCAAGAAAATGGCTGCTAGTATTATCAACACGAATATCATGTCTTTGAATGCCCAAAAGAACCTGAACAAAAACTCCCTGAGTCTGGCAACGTCTATCGAACGTTTGTCTTCTGGTTTGCGTGTAAACAGTGCGCGTGACGATGCTGCCGGTTTGGCCGTTGGTATATCTCTGGAGTCAACTGTTCGCGGGCTCAGCGTACAAATCCGTAACGCAGCAGATAATATTTCTACCGCACAAACACTGGATGGCGAAGCCGCTGTTATTACCGATGTGTTGCAACGAATGAATGAGTTATCAGTGCAGGCTCAAGGCACAAACGGCCTTGCCCAGGTATCAAAAATTCAGGTGGAATTTGATGCGCTGAATACCTTTCAGGCTGCCTTTGCAGCAGGTACATCTATTGCGGGTACCCTTGGGTCGGGAACGGCGAGTAATATTGGTACGGCTCTGGGCGCTCTTGCAGGCACACGCGCAGGTTACGGTGCCACCATCGCAACATCTGAATTTACCATCCAGAACTTTGAAACAGCCCGTGAAAACAATGCGGCTGCACGTAGTCGTATCATGGATGCAGACTTCGCAATGGAAACCGCAAATCTGGCACGTGGACAGATTTTGGTGCAGGCCGGTACAGCGATGGTGGCTCAAGCCAATTCGATTCCGCAAAACGTATTATCTCTTTTGAGATAAAGATGAGAGTGGTAAATATCTCAAACTTGAATCAATGAGATATATCCGCTGATATGTAGAGTGCCCCAAAATTGGTCCGTAATAGTTATGTTATTGGGGTACAAATAAGGAGTTAGGAAAATGGCTGCAAGTATTATTAATACCAATATCATGTCTTTAAACGCCCAGAAGAATTTGAACAAAAATTCTCTGAGTCTGGCGACTTCTATCGAGCGTTTGTCGTCTGGTTTGCGTGTGAACAGTGCGCGTGACGATGCTGCCGGTTTGGCCGTGGGCATATCTCTGGAATCAACCGTTCGCGGGCTCAGCGTACAAATTCGCAATGCAGCAGACAATATTTCTACTGCGCAAACATTAGATGGTGAGGCTGCTGTCATTACCGATGTGTTACAACGAATGAATGAACTGGCTGTACAGGCACAAGGAACAAATGGTTCGGCCCAGGCATCGAAGATTCAAGTCGAATATGATGCGCTGGACACCTTTCAGGCTACCTTTACGGCAGGTACTGCTATCAGTGGCAGTCTTGGTGCCAGTGCTGTAGCTATTACAGCTGCTATTGGTACATCACTGGGTACGCTTGCCGGTACGCGTGCGGGTTATGGTGCCACCATCGCAACATCTGAATTTACTATTCAGAACTTTGAAACAGCTCGTGAAAACAATGCGGCTGCTCGTAGCCGGATTATGGATGCGGACTTTGCAATGGAAACCGCAAATCTGGCGCGTGGCCAGATTCTGGTGCAGGCGGGTACAGCAATGGTAGCTCAGGCCAATTCGATTCCGCAAAACGTGTTGTCGCTTTTGAGGTAGTTGATGATTGGTGGAACTCTGTAGTAATAACCCGGTTATGAATAAACATGACCGGGTTATATGAGTAGGAGGTATGTATGGATGTCTCTGATTTAATAAAGACAGGTTCGGTACCCTCTTCGATTGCCCGTCAATCGCCGGTAACTTCAGGCAATTCTTTGCCGGATGCGAGGCAGGTTCGTGTCCCTATTGAAGCCCGGCAAGATGTAACTCCAGTTTTACAACCCGATACTGAAGAACTGAACAAGCTTGTTGAGCAGGTGAATATGACTTTGCAGGGACGTTTTAGTGATTTGAAGTTTACGGTTGCAGAAGGAACGGATATTAATATTGTGCGGATTGAAGATGCAGAAACAGGTGAATTGATCCGTCAAATTCCTTCAGAAGCAATGGTGGCTATTGCCCGCGCATTGGATGAGGCTCAGCAGGGTATGATGTTCGAGGAAAGGGTATAACTTAAAGCCTGCAAGCACGGCCACTCACAAAATTTAGGTGTAGTGCTTGGCATGTATCATGCACCGTGCGTGTTATGCATGACTTTTCAGCCTGAATTGAGGTAAGCAGTAATGTCTTCAGATTTTAGTTTTGGTTTTGGGACAGTCACTTCTCAGGGGGTTGGCTCGAATCTCAATATTTCCGGTATTGTTACTGACCTGATGAAGCTTGAGCGTATTCCGCTTGAGCGGATCATCGCACAAAAAACCGGTTTTGATGCCAAGGTGTCTTCACTTGGAACGATAAAAAGTTCCCTGTCATCATTTCAGTCTGCGTTGGCAGGTTTGCAGTCAGGCACAAGCATACTTGCCAATAAAGCCACTTCATCCAATGCCGCTTTTGTGACTGCCACAGGGACAGCGGGCTCGATTGCCGGTAATTATTCCATCGAAGTCAGCCAGCTTGCTCAGTCACAAAAGATTGTAGCAACAGGGCAGGCCGATGCGACAGCAGCGATTGGCGGTGGTACAGCCACTACACTGACAATTGATTTAGGAACTATTTCTGGCGGTACTTTTGATGCCGGGGCGGGAACCTACAGTGGTGCGACGTTTACCGCAGGCGCTAATCCTTCTTTCGATATTGTTATTGATAGCAGCAACAATACGCTGGAAGGTATTCGAGATGCGATTAATACGGCCAATCAAGGGGTTACGGCAACTATCGTCAATGATGGTGATGCCACAAACCCATACCGGCTGGTATTAAGTTCTACAGATAGCGGCTCTGGTGAAAGTATACGGGTTGCGGTTTCAGGCGAAGCAGCGTTGTCTGCTTTATTGAGTCAGGACCCTGCCGGGGCACAGAATTTTTCAGAAAAAATCACCGCACAGGATGCCAACTTTACGGTGGATGGTATAGCAATCACCAAATCCTCCAATACCGTTACCGATGTAGTTGCCGGTGTCACTTTGGGTTTGTCAGCGGTGACAGCAGGGCCGGTTAATGTGTCTGTGTCGCAAGATACCGACAGTGCAAAAGCAGCCATTGAGACGTTTATCACCGCATATAATGATCTTCGTGAATTAATTAACAAAGAAACGGCACCGGGTATTGAAGGAAGCACAGCGGGTGCCCTGGCAAACGATTCAACCACTCGCCAAATGCTCAATACGATTCGTGATGTGTTGAATCAGGCACCGACAGGTGTTACGGGTTCATACACGTCGTTGTCCAGCATTGGTGTTGCTTTTCAGCGTGACGGTACACTTGCGCTGGATGAAACCGTTTTGGATACCGCAATACAGGCTGACAGCAATAATGTTGCAGAATTATTCTCTGCTGCCGATGGATACGCTACTAGGCTTGGCAGCGTTACGGAAGAGATGCTGGTTTTCAATGGAACGATTGATTCGCGTACGAATATCTTTAAAGACCGAATTAATGACCTGGAAGACCGACAGGTAACACTTGAGAGTAGGCTGGAACGGATAGAGGCACGCATGCGTGCGAGATTTACGGCTCTGGATGTATTGGTCGCCAGCCTCTCATCAACAAATACTGCCCTGACACAACAACTTGATAGTTTAAATCCTCCTTCAACATAACGACCTGGTAAATGATTTTGGATCGTGTTGTTTTATTAATGTTAAAGAATAAAATATTTTAACAGGTTAATTTTTAAATGGAGCCCGGAATGGAAAGCACAAAAACGGCAGTCAATGCTTATCAAACAGTACAAGTTGATGCTGCGGTTTTGGGTGCCAGTCCTCATGAGTTAATTGCAAAATTACTTTCCAAAGCGATTTCTTCCGTTGGTGAAGCCAAAGGGTATATGCTGAATAATGATATTCCCAATAAGTCCGGACAAATTAAAATAGCCATTTCGATTATTTCTGATGGATTGCGCGGTAGCCTGGATATGGACGCGGGTGGAGAAATTGCTGAAAATCTGGATGCATTATATGAATACATGTTGCAGCGTTTGATGGTGGGGCATGCGAAAAATGATCCGGTAGCCCTGGATGAAGTGAATACGCTTTTACGGGAAATCAAATCAGGCTGGGATGGTATCAAGCCTTAGATTTTGGTTGACAGGCTATAAATACCATGAGCACCGCGATAAAATTTTCACCGGCTGAGCAGTTGCTGACATTCACTCGGGAAATGTTGCTGTCTGCTCAAGCGGGTGACTGGGAAAAACTAACCGGGCTGGAAAAAGCTCGCCTGCCGTTACTGAATAAAGTGTTTTCCCAAGGCATTGCCGACAAGGTTGAACTTGCCCGGGAAGTGCTTTCCATTGATGAGAAAACGAAAAGTCTGGCAGAGGCAGAGATGCCGGTTATTCAAAATGAGTTACTTAAAATTAAAAATTCCGGTAAAGCCAGCGCGGCTTATCAAGCTATTCAGGGCTTCACTTCCAGCAATAAATAATCATCGGCCACTGGCCTGTGCCACACAATAATTTTCCTATTCCATTTTTTTCATCGGTTGCATAAAGCAAGTGGCTTCGATTACTCTGCGGGATATGCATAGCAAATCACACAACTCGTTGTTGGACGGCATCACTTTTAATGATTATTTACCGATAGATTGGGAGGTGCTGACCGCATTGCCCAGCGAAGGTGAACAGTATCGCTATCATCGTGCGAATGAAGAGTTACTGCAAAACCTGTTGTTGAGGAATGAGACGGTATCTCAGGAGGGCGACGAAGCAGAAGTGGTTAACGGCCACGAGCAATTTAACCGTCTTGAGGCACGTTTGGACTTGCTGCTGAGTTTGGTCACAGAAATGATGACCAACAACAGTCATTTGCCGATGCAGCATGTTGTTACCTTTGGCGCGTACGGCCTTTGTGTGCAGGCTGAGGATGATGTTGCCAGCCTTGAGAATGACACATTATTAAAAATCCGCCTCTACCCTGACCCAAATTTTCCCCGCCCATTAATACTTTGCGCACGGCTTGTTGATGTCCAGGCGCAAAGCTTCACGGTGAATTTCTGCCCGCTGGAAGAAAGTTTACAAGATCAGCTGGACAAATATATTTTTCGCCAGCATCGTCGTGCCATTGCCTTGGCACGTAAAAAGTGAAAGTTCATAGTTTATCGGGCATTAGCTCTCAAGCTTTATAGGAGAAACGAAGTAACCCACCCAGCATACGGTTTTATAAAGTAATTTTTATTTGCTTATCCGTGACAATATTTTGACATCCCGAAAATATGGTGTATAACTTAGTGCGTTGCGAAGGAAACTGTCGCATCGGGTGTGTGCAAATGGCTTTAATTCTGGGAGGAAAAAATGCCTGATTCAATGACTCTGTTGCTGGTCGAAGATAATGACCAACAGCGTCAGAAATTCGCTGTTATTTTGGAATTTGTTGCACAGGGAGCGGTGAATGTTACCGACAGCAGCAGAGCACTGGATTTTCTGGATGATCGAACAGAAGCAGTTTTATTGGGAAATTGTGGCTCCACAGAACGCCTTGTTGAATTATTCAACGAGATAAAGAAAAAATCTGAAAGTACGCCCATTGTACTTTTTCTGGCAGAAGACAGTGATCGTTCACTGGATAAAAACATGGTGCAGTCCGCCTTTGCCATGTTGAACCTTCCCTTACGTTATTCCGAACTATCTGATTTATTGCAGCGTGCAGAGGTGTTTAACCTGGGTCGAAAACGCGGCGGTGGCGGTGGTGTCAACCTGGATTTGTTTCGCAGTCTGGTGGGTAACAGCCGCGGAGTGATCGAAGTGCGCAAGTTGATTGAACAAGTTGCCAACTCCGAAGCCACGGTGCTGATTTTGGGTGAATCCGGTACTGGTAAAGAAGTGGTTGCACGTAATTTGCATTATCATTCTGTACGGCGTGATAAACCTTTTGTGCCCATTAACTGCGGCGCAATTCCCGGTGAATTATTGGAAAGTGAATTGTTTGGCCATGAAAAAGGGGCTTTTACTGGAGCCATCAGTGCCCGTCGAGGCCGTTTTGAAATGGCAGAGGGCGGCACTCTTTTTCTGGATGAAATTGGTGACATGCCCATGAGTATGCAGGTCAAACTGCTGCGTGTGTTGCAGGAGCGTACCTTCGAACGTGTCGGCGGTAACAAGGAACTGAAAGCCGATGTGCGGGTTATCGCCGCCACGCACCAAAACCTGGAAGAGCTGATCAAGGATGGCAGTTTCCGCGAGGATTTGTATTATCGCCTTAACGTATTCCCTATCGATATGCCTCCGTTGCGTGAACGTATGGACGACGTACCCCTGCTGGTGAACGAATTGATTGCCCGCATGGAGAACGAGAAACGTGGCTCGGTGCGTTTCACTCCAGCGGCAATGATAGCGCTGTGCCAGTATCGTTGGCCGGGCAATGTGCGTGAACTGTCCAACCTGCTGGAACGCATGGTGATCATGTATCCCTATGGCATTGTTGATGTTGCGGATTTGCCTGAAAAATTCCGGCCAACCGGCACGGTGAGCGAAGATGCGCCCAGTATTCACTTTGAACAACACCTGATGCCCAGTGCCGATTTTCAGACATCCCGTCTGCCTCGGGAAGGCATCGATTTAAAGGAACATATCAGTTCCATGGAATGCTCGCTGATCAAGCAAGCGCTTGACGATGCGGGTGGCGTGGTGGCTCATGCTGCGAAACGACTCAAGATGCGCCGTACCACGCTGGTGGAAAAATTGCGCAAATACGGTCTGCAACGCACTGAAACCATGACGGAAATTTGACTCATTAAACAGGCTATCACCACTAACTGATTGATAATAAAGGAAGTCATCATTTAGGCACGCTACTTGCTACTTCTGTGTTGTATCACACAGACTGTTTGAAACAGAAAGGCAAGGCGTGCCATGGCAGTATCGCAACAAATTCAAAACCTGGAAAAAAGTTTCAAGGTTTTTAATCGTGTCTCCTCCCAACTGGAGACCTCATATCATCAGCTCGAAGACCGTGTTAGCCAGTTGCAGGGTGAGTTGGCGGGGCATGTTTCGGCACAGACGGTTACTGCAGATGCCTCATTGCTGCGCGCCATTTTGACGGCGCTGCCAGCCGGTGTGGTGGTGGTGGACGGTTCAGGCCAGATCAGTGAATTTAATCCAGGTGCCACAGCGATGCTGGGTGAACTCCAGCACGGTGAAATGTGGGCAAATGTGATTGCGCGCGTGTTTTCACCACGTTCTGATGATGGTCACGAAATTTCATTACGTGACGGGCGGCGTGTCAGCATTGCCACTTGTCCATTGGGCGATCAACCCGGTCAGGTGTTACTGATCACCGACTTGACGGAAACGCGCGAACTACAGGATAACCTCGGTCAGCATCAACGCCTGATTGCCATGGGTGAAATGGCCGCAGGACTTGCTCATCAAATTCGTACCCCTCTGGCATCCAGCCTGTTATTTGCCGCACAACTCAAAAATACCCGGTTGGATAATCATGCCCGCAGTCAATTGGCGGACAAAGTCACTGAGCGGTTACGTCAACTGGAATCGCTGATTTCCGACATGCTGATTTTTTCCCGTACCGGTTACAGTGGGCAAGAGTGCGTTAGTGTTGCCACATTATTTGTAGAGCTGGAAAACCAGATTGCCGGTCTATGCCAGCAACGCGACATTCAATTAGTGGTGATGTGTGAAACGCCCACGCAGGAAATTAAAGGTAACCCGCGTATTCTTGGTAGCGCATTGCTTAATCTCGCCAATAATGCCATTCAGGCCATGGGTAAAGAAAATGGCCAGCCATCCCGGTTGACCTTGCTGGCCCGCAATGGTGTCTGCAATACCGTTGAACTCTGCGTTATCGATAACGGCCCTGGTATTCCTGAAGACATTCAGCATGAACTTTTCAAACCTTTTTTCACGACACGGAATGATGGTACCGGCCTGGGGCTTGCGGTAGTGAAAGCGGTTTCACAGGCGCATGGTGGATGTGTGCGAATGGAATCCATACCGGCACAAGGTAGTGAATTTATTCTGCAATTACCGATTGTGGGCACAGTGAAAAACACTACGCCAAACTCAGAGGAGGCACTATGAGCCAGGCAGTTATTTTGGTTGTTGAAGATGATGCCGATTTGCGGGCAGCACTTTGCGACACCCTGGCGCTAGCGGGGTATAAAGCACAAACCGCCAGTGATGGACTTGCTGCTATGGAGATTCTTCAGTGCCAGTCAATCGATATGGTGATTACGGATATTCAGATGCCGGGCATGGACGGACATGAACTGCTCAAAAAAATCAAAACACAATGGCCGGATATTCCGGTGATGTTGATGACGGCGTATGGTTCCATACAAATGGCCGTGGAAGCTATGCGTGATGGTGCTGTGGATTATCTCAGTAAACCCTTTGAAGCAGAAGTGCTAGCGGCCATGGTGAATCAATACGTTGGCGAACGTGATGCAGACATCAGCAATATGATTGCGGAAGACCCCCGTAGCCGGGAACTTGTCACGTTGGCAAAACGGGTGGCGGATAGTGATGCAACTATCATGCTGATGGGTGAAAGTGGCGTGGGTAAAGAAGTGCTGGCACATTATATTCACAATCATTCACAACGGGTAGGAAAGCCCTTTGTTGCGATTAATTGTGCGGCAATTCCTGAAAACATGCTGGAAGCAACCTTGTTTGGTTATGAGAAAGGTGCTTTTACCGGTGCTTATAAAGCCTGCCCAGGAAAATTTGAACTGGCCCAAGGGGGAACCTTGTTGCTGGATGAAATATCTGAAATGGATGCCGCACTTCAGGCAAAATTGTTGCGGGTATTGCAAGAGCGTGAAGTTGAGCGTTTGGGCGGACAAAAAACCACGACATTGGATGTGCGTGTGTTAGCAACCTCTAACCGGAATATGCGCCAGGAAGTTAAAGAAGGACGCTTTCGTGAAGACCTGTTTTATCGATTAAATGTTTTCCCTATCCAGATACCGGCATTACGTGACAGAGCAGAAGATATTCTTCCGCTGTGCAATATGTTAATCAGGAAACATTTAAAATCAAATGCCGGAAAGCTATCGGAACTGAGCAAGTCTGCGCGTGAAAAATTATTAAGCCATCAATGGCCGGGTAATGTACGGGAATTGGATAATGTGATCCAGCGTTCGCTGATTTTGAAACAGGGTAATGTAATTGATGCAGTCGATATTCAATTTGAAAATATCAGTGCGGATACACCTGATGTAACAGATGACAGTGAAGATAGCTCTCGCACTCTGGGCAGCGAAATGAAAGACCACGAATACAATAAAATTCTTGCCGCATTACGTGCTGACAATGGTAATCGTCAACGTGCTGCTGAAAGGCTGGGCATTAGTCAGCGCACATTGCGCTACAAGCTGGCAAGAATGCGTGAAATGGGCATGTCTGTCCCCGGTCGTTATGGCATGGAAGCTGTATAGCCCGGGTTTGTTGATCGATGTAACGGAACAGGAGAATCATGATGAATGAAATCGATACCAGTCAACTGATTACCCAAATGCGCGCCATGGCTGCCGCTGCACAGGGAAACACAGTAACACCACAAAATAATATAACAGGAAGCAATTTTGGGGACTTGTTAAGCAATAGTATTAACAAGGTCAATGAAGTCCAAAAAACATCTGGAAAACTGACTAATGCTTTTCTTTCCGGTGATTCCAGTGTCAGCCTTGCCGAAGTGATGATAGCCAAACAAAAATCCGGTATCGCTTTTGAGGCAGCGCTTCAGGTGCGGAAAAAATTATTAAGTGCTTATAAAGAAATAATGTCAATGCAGGTTTGATATTGTGCATTCGTCAAAAAGTAATCGGCAATAATAAAGAAGGTTCCCTATGGCATTAGTCAATACTGAAGAAGTTTCTGCCGGGCTTGCGGGCATGAGTGGTCTTAATGCCTTTCGACAAATAGGCCTGATGCTGGGGCTGGCTGCCAGTGTGGCCATCGGTGTGACTGTGGTGTTGTGGTCATGGACGCCTAATTACGGTGTGTTATATGGCGCACTGGAAGAACGGGATGTCAGCACTGTGTTGGATGCGTTACGGCAGGGAGGGATTGAAGCAAAGCTTGATGAAGCCACAGGGGCTGTATTGGTACCCAAAGGTAATATTCATGATGCGCGCATCAGGCTGGCTTCCATGGGATTGCCAAAAGGGGTGAGTGCCGGTTTTGATGCATTGGAAGATAAAAGCAGTTTTGGTGTTTCACAGTTTATGGAAAAAGCACGTTACCAGCGTGCGTTGGAGATTGAGCTGGCGAGAACGATCTCCAGTCTGAGTAACGTTAAAAATGCACGAGTGCATTTGGCGGTGCCACGGCAATCGGTTTTTGTGCGTAACCGAAAAAAATCCAGTGCCTCGGTGGTGATTGATTTATTCCCCGGTCGTAATCTGGAAAGTGGACAGGTATCTGCGATCACACATATGGTGTCATCCAGTATTCCTGAACTGGATGTCAGCAATGTTACCGTGGTGGATCAACGAGGAAAGTTATTGACCTCGGGAAGCGCCAATTTACAAATTGCACGGACGGGAGCCCAGTTTGAGTACATCAATAAATTTGAGCAGGCTTATATTGATCGTATCGAACGTTTGCTGGAGCCCATTCTGGGGTCTGAATCTGTACGAGCACAAGTGACGGCAGATATTGATTTTACCACAAGCGAGCAAACACAGGAAAGTTTCAACCCGGATGCCCCGGCCTTACGCAGTGACCAAACCACGGTGGAAGAATCTTCCGGTGCCATCAATGGTGGCGTACCCGGTGCGTTGACAAACCAACCTCCCGGTGCCGGAGCCATTCAGGAAAATATCGGTGTCGAAGTTGCCAAGGCGACACCCAGTAGCAGACATCGCCGAGAAATACGTAACTATGAGCTGGATAAAACCATTAGCCATACACGATTTTCTATGGGGCGTCTGAAAAGATTGTCAGTGGCCGTGGTGGTAGACGATAAAATAACGGTAGTCGATGGTAATAGCACACGTCTGCCACGTACCCCGGAAGAGCTGTCCCGCTTGAGTAATTTGATCAAAGAAGCAGTGGGGTTCAATGTGCAACGAGGTGACACGGTGAATGTGATGAATTCATCATTCACGGTGCCTGAAGCACCAGAGCCTTTACCTGAAGTACCTATCTGGGAACAGGGGTGGGCGCTGGATATTGGCAAAAAAATCCTGGGCGCTTTGTTGGTGATTATCGTTTTGTTTGGAATATTAAAACCGATCATGCGTTCACTGGCGACACAGTCACGAGAAATGGTACCGGTTAACAGCGCGACAGGATCAGCAGCCGTCGGTAGCGTCGAGGGTATGGCGGAGGACACCGTGACTTTAGGTGCAGCACAAGATATCCCGGCCATTCCAGCCCCTGGAAGTTACGAGCAAAATATGATTACCGCGAACAAGGCCGTTGAACAGGACCCAAAGTTGGTGGCACAGGTCGTGAAGAACTGGGTGGCCAGTGATGGCTGAAAACAGCGAAGTAAAAGGTATTGACCGGGCCGCGATTTTTTTAATGAGCCTTGGGGAAGTGGCAGCTTCGGAAGTACTGAAGCACATGGACCCTAAAGAAGTGCAATCAGTAGGCGCAGCCATGGCGCAGCTGAATAATGTTTCGCGTGGCCAGGTGACTTCTGTGTTAAAAGATTTTTGTGCCACGGTGCAGGAAGAGACAGGGCTGGGTTTGGGTACCGATGATTATGTGCGCAGTGTGCTGAAAAAAGCGCTGGGTGATGATAAAGCCGAAGGCCTGATTGATCGTATTTTACAAGGCGGAAATACCAAGGGGCTTGAAACACTCAAGTGGATGGACTCACGTGCAGTGGCTGAAATTATTCGTCTCGAACATCCACAGATTATTGCCATTGTTTTGTCGTATCTGGACCCGGATCAATCGGCTGAAGTATTGGCCGTATTTCCTGATCGTGTGCGTGTTGATGTGTTAATGCGCATTTCCACATTGGACGGTATTCAGCCTGCTGCATTAAATGAACTCAATGACATTATGGAAAAACAGTTCACCGGTAAAAATAATGTGAAGTCTTCCAGTGTGGGTGGCTTGAAATCGGCTGCGAATATTCTTAACTTTATTGACAGTTCAATGGAAGGCGAGATTATGGACAGCGTCAAGGAGATTGATGCGGACCTTGGTCAAAGTATTCAGGATCTGATGTTTGTTTTTGATAACCTGAATGCCGTTGATGATCGAGACATTCAAACGATTCTCCGGGAAATTTCCTCCGAGTCGCTGGTGTTGGCGTTGAAGGGTGCGGATGATGAACTGAAAGAGAAAATTCTGAGAAACATGTCTAAGCGTGCTGCCGAAATGCTGCGTGATGACCTTGAAGCGAAAGGGCCGGTGCGTCTGAGTGAAGTGGAAGGAGCCCAAAAAGAAATTCTTTCAGTGGCTCGTAGGCTAGCTGATGCTGGCGATATTTCTTTGGGCGGCTCCGGTGGTGAAGAGTATGTATAGTGATGGTTAAAATCATTTGTAAACAATCAACGGATCAATATCAACGCTGGGACTTGCCCATGGTGGAGGATGTCTCCGGGGCAGTGGCAAATGCGAAGGATGACAAAGCACCAGGCTTGATGACAGCAGAGCAAATTGAAAGAATTCAAAATCAGGCATACAAAGAAGCTTATGAAGCCGGTTTTGCAAAGGGCCGTGAAGAAGGAATGGCAGCAGGAAAAGATGAAATTACATGTAATGCTCAATTACTGGATGATTTGTTGCAATCATTATCACAACCCTTTGAAAAACTGGATGAAGATATTACGCAGCAACTGGTGAGTTTATCAGTGGCCATTGCCCGGCAACTGGTTCGCCGGGAATTAAAAATTGATGCAGCGCAGATTGTGGGTGTCGTGCAAGAGGCCATTGCCGTACTGCCAGTGGGTTCTCGTAATGTAAAAGTCTGTCTACACCCGGATGATGTGCGAGTGATGCACGACACAAAAGTGGAAATGGAAATAGAACGTAGCTGGGCGTTGGTGGGTGACCCCGGTTTATCCCGAGGTGATTGCCGGATTCTAACGGAAACATCGCGCATTGATGCGACACTTGAAAAGCGCTTGGCAGCCATTGCATCCCGACTTTTGGGTGGTGAGCGCGAGACAGATAAAGCCCTGTCGTCTGAATGACGAGCGAGTCAAAAAACATGCAGAGTCATTCATCATTTCAGTCCAGAGCAGAAAATCTTCGTGCTAGTCATCGCAAATGGCAACAATCACTTATTGAAGCACAGGAAGCTATCGCAGCACCTCAACTCATTGTGGAAGGACATCTTACCCGAATGGTGGGTTTGACGCTGGAAGCGGTTGGTTGTCATGCCCCAGTGGGCTCGCGGTGTTTAGTGGAAGGGCCAGATGGAAAAGACATTGAAGCCGAAGTAGTGGGTTTTTCTGGTGAAAAACTATTTTTAATGCCGACAGAACGCATGCTTGGTATTGTTCCCAACGCTCGGGTGATACCTAGCAAAAAACCTTACGATGTGGCAGTGGGTAAAGAATTACTGGGGCGTGTGTTGGATGGTGCTGGTCATCCGCTGGATGGCAAAGGCCCGTTGCAAACATCGGAGCGTGTCTCCATTACCAGTCGGGTAATCAATCCCATGGCCCGACACCCGATCAGTGAAAAACTGGACGTGGGCATTCGAGCCATCAATGCGTTATTGAGCGTAGGTCGCGGTCAACGCATGGGATTGTTTGCGGGCAGCGGGGTGGGCAAAAGTGTTTTGCTGGGCATGATGACAAAATACACGGATGCTGATGTGATTGTGGTTGGACTTATCGGTGAGCGTGGTCGTGAGGTCAAGGAATTTATTGACAATATACTGGGTGAAGAAGGTATGGCACGCGCTGTTGTGGTTGCTTCGCCCGCCGATGACGTACCGGTCATGCGTTTGCACGGCGCATCACTGGCGACCCGTATTGCTGAATATTTCCGTGATCAAGGATTAAATGTTCTGCTATTAATGGATTCATTAACCCGCTATGCCCAGGCGCAACGTGAAGTGGCGCTGGCTGTGGGAGAGCCGCCTGCAACAAAAGGTTACCCACCTTCAGTGTTTGCAAAAATCCCACAACTGGTTGAGCGTGCCGGAAATGGTGACACTGGTGGTGGTTCTATTACCGCATTTTATACGGTATTGACGGAAGGTGATGATCAGCAAGACCCTATTGCAGATGCAGCCCGGGCGATTCTCGATGGACATATTGTATTGTCACGCGAATTGGCAGAGGCCGGGCATTACCCGGCGATTGATGTGGAAGCTTCGATCAGTCGCGCAATGACGGAAATTACCAGTGCGGAACATCAGACAGCTATTCGCCAGTTCAAGCAATGGTACTCCTTATATCGTCAACATAGAGACCTGATCAGTGTGGGGGCTTATCAACGAGGTACGGATGCAAAGGTGGATGAAGCAGTGGCAATGTATCCGCAATTAACAGAGTTTTTACAGCAGAGCATCACACAGTCTGTTTCACTTGCAGACAGTATAGACAGATTGGAAACGCTGCAAAGCATCGAGGTCATGTCGCCAGCCCATGATGCAAATTTGCAGGCACCAATGGTACAACAAGCGTTGCCGGATGGGAGTAATCCCTATGCAAAATAGGCAGGATATTATCCTGGATTAATCAGTTGTCCGCTTCGAGGTAAGGTTAAGTACATTCCCGCCAATAAACCACGCCAACAAAACCTATTTCTTTGTTTTTCCGCTTGTGACTGCGGACCTTCGACCAATGTCATTAAGTTAAGCACACTTGGTCAAAAACCGAGACTGTCTGGAAGACTGTTGCTTTGTCAAATCCAATGCTTGTAAACGCAGAGGCCACAGAGACGCAAAGACACAGAGAAAAACACTAAAAACTCTGTGTCTCTGCGACCTTTGCGTGACAGACACTGTGTTTTTATTTCCACATTTTGTAGTACACACTGAATCTCTAAACATCACTCGCCACGGGTGCTGGCTGCCCAATGTTTGCTTAACCGACAAAAACAAGCATTCATTTCCTAACTTAATGACATTGGATCTTCGACCTTTTTTAAGTATTTTCTCTGAATTTTAAAACTGGAGTGTAAAAAAGGTTTATATATATTTTAAGGATATAAAGCCTGTCGCTTATTAGTATAGATAAATAAAAGTCCAGAAAAAATTATTCTGCTTCAATTCGGAAATCGTGTATCAACAGTATGTTTTTAACAAAGATGGGGTGGAGATAATGACCATATGAATATGATGAGAGCCAATAAATAATGCTGGAATGTAAAAGGAAACGCTATTGTGAGATTATTTACAGGCGATCATGTTGCTGGGTGATGCTGCCATATGAAACATTGTTTTTGAAAAAAAGCAAGAATGGACAAGCATTAGCGATTGTGTATTTTTTAATTATGGATAGCATATGGCGAATAGGTGATAGACAGTATTTAATAAAATCAGGTTTGTTGGTAATCCTTTCTGCCTGAAATACTACGATTTTAAACCATATCAAGTTTGGATTAATTCTAACTAATACTAGTCGGTGATGTGATATTTATTTATATTAATAATCATTAATATTTTTATCTCTCTGTTTAAGAATATTGGCTTAAATATTAATATTTCTGGTTATTTAGTAAAACGTTATAAACCAAAGATAATATCAAAGATATGTTATCTCATAGTATAAGAAATAATTCCCGGGATAATATAATTATGTAATTAATCCCATAAAATTATGTGATGTATTTCCATTGTTTATAATAATGTCTATTATGATATGATCCCGTGTATTAGTTAATTGTAATTTTAAACAACAGGTTGCCTGAGACCTCATCGTTTGATTTACAATAAATAGGGATGTTACTACTGATAAACAAGGGTGTTAGTGTTTTTCGTTTATTTTTGGTAAATAAATAATAAAATAGAGGGTGTAAAATGAATGTTAAAAAAATAGTCATGTCATTTATTGTGCCGATAACCGGCCTGACTTTGTTAAGTGAAAGCTCAGTTGCAAGCAATTATCATTATGACCAATTGCCTCCTCCATCTGTCGATAGCAATTTTTATGACAATGGCAACCCGATGGAAGCCAAAGTTGCATTAGGTAAATTTCTTTTTTTTGACAAAATCCTCAGTGGTAATCAAAATACTGCGTGTTCCACATGCCATCATGGTCTGACTGATACAGGTGATGGTCTATCTTTGCCGGTCGGTGAGGGCGCGCGTGGTATAGGCGTGACTCGCGATACGGGTACCGGGTCTGATGCGATTCATGAGCGTGTTCCACGTAATGCGCCACCATTATTTACGTTAGGTGCAATTGAAATCGATACACTGTTTCATGATGGGCGTGTCGAGATCGATGCCACACAACCCAGCGGTTTTAGTACCCCCGCAGGTGATGATTTACCTCTGATTCTTGAGAATGTGCTGGCAGCACAGGCTATGTTTCCGGTGACATCCGCAACTGAAATGGCGGGCCAGACGGGGGAAAACCCGATTGCTGATGCTGTGACTGCAGGAAATCTTGCCGGTGTTGGCGGAGTTTGGCCACAACTTGCTGATCGCTTACGAAACATACCGGAATATGTTTCAATGTTTAATGAAGCATTTGGTATTACAGCTGATCAAATCACGTTTGCACATGCGGCCAATGCAATATCCGCATTTGAACGAGTAGCTTGGCGTGCCGACAACACTCCCTTTGATCATTTTCTCCGGGGCAATAAAAAAGCCATGAGTAAATCAGCACGGAAAGGTATGAGGCTGTTTTATGGTAAAGCCGGTTGTTCAGGTTGCCATAGTGGTACATATTTGACTGATATGCAGTTTCACGCAATCGGGATGCCGCAGATTGGTCAGGGTAAAGGGCATGGGGAAGATGGATATGAAGATATGGGCCGTGCTTCAGTAACCGGTGATGAGACCCAAAGATATCAATTCCGCACCCCCCCTTTACGCAATGTCGCTCTGACCGGGCCGTGGGGTCACTCCGGTGCTTTTGATACATTGGAAGGCATTGTGCGCCATCATCTTGACCCGGAAGCATCACTGGACAATTATGATTGCAGTACAGAGCCCCGATTACCTTCGCGAGCCGATCTCGATGCACATGATTGTTTTGTTATGAATGATCCGGCATTAGTCATGAATATCAAGGATGCGAATGAACTTGAAACAGTACAACTTAGTGAGAAGAAAATTACTTACTTGATGGATTTTTTACATGCGTTGACGGATCCAGACAGTGTCGATATTAGAAATGATGTACCAAGAAGAGTGCCAAGTGGCTTGTCACTTGTTGATTAAAAATGATAATGGTCAAAAGTTGGTGACGGCACTTAAGTTGCTTTAGAGGGTGTCATCGCCAACTTAAAACCTATATCGGATAGAAAAGGGGGGGATACACAAAATTGAATCGTGAATCCCCCCAGCTTCTTTGCTTATTCAATCAAGTAAAAACGTTAGACGTTCATCGACTTTTGAAGGTGTGATTTCAAGAATTTCTGCACTGACCACATTTTCTGCGACAAATGGATCATCGTTTACTCTGTGTTGAAGGTCTGCCAGTGAAATGTTATGTGCGACCACTCCACCACCTGAATTGGGTTGAAGACTGCCTGCCAACAAAAAAATACCCTCATCAAAGCCACGTTTAATCCATTCGTTATGGCCTTCCATAAATTGACTGGCTTGGCCTTTGTTTTCAGAAAATTTAAGAAGCACAATGAACATCGGTTTTTCTCCTATCAGCTTGGTTGGGTGAGTTTATCTGTTTTGCTTTCAGTATAAACTTATGCTGCTGACAGCGTCGTGTCAGTAGCCAACAATTTCCTTGGAGGAGTTTGCAGACCTGGGAGAACCCCCTGTCTGGCTGTAAATATGAATTAAGCGCTAAAAATACGCTACTCTTAAAAATTACCGGGTATTTAACGCAAAGGGCGCAGAGGACGAAAATTTTCTTGTGTTTTTCTCTGCGTCCTTTGCGTCTCTGCGACCTCTGTGTTTATAACACGTCACCTGTCAGTACCACGGCAACATAACCTCCCAATCAGACCAGGACCAAGCTCAATACACCACCAATAAACATCGCAATTCCCATAGCAAGTATCATCCAGTCACCTTGCGCACCGGGTTCAAGGGTTGCTGTTTCATGTTGTTCCGGGTCATAAAATATGTCCACCTTTTTACCGACAGGATACTTGTCGTTATAGGCTTTAGTAAACTCCGGCAGGGGGTGGGTGCCTTCGGGAAATTCATATTGTTTTCGGTATTTTTTACCATCGAGCTGGTAGCTGAAAACAATTTCTGGTAACAGATCATTTTCCGCCGAAGAGGGATTGGACGTTTCGATAGTGCCCGTAGTACGGGGCCATTGTTTGATTCTTCGAGACTTTTGCAAAATCAGCCAGCCCCAAATACTGATACCAATGCCACCAAGGGCGACGGATGCAAGAATGATTGAATAGAAGTTCATGGAATTAATTATCTTTTAAAAGCGAGTAAAGTTGTACGGTTATTTTCTATTGGTCCAGCAATTGGGTGATGGTTTTACGCAGGCATTCTTTATCGCTGTCTTGCAGAGAAGTTTGTTGAGTGTTAGTGATTAAAAAAATATCTTCGGCACGTTCACCAAAGGTAGCGATTTTGGCATTTTGCAGTAATACATTGCAGTGCAGCATGCCGCTGGCAATGCGGGCGAGCAGGCCAGGGCGGTCACTGGTAACGACTTCCATTTGTGTGCGCTGGTTTTTTTCATCATCACGAAAGTGAATTTTTGTCGCAATAGGGAAGTGTTTTTGCTGCCGGGTCAGGGCGATGTTTGTCTGTGATATATCATCGGGGTGATGCAAATTGTTGTTGAGTTGTGTACAGATTTCATTTTGGCGGTGGATATCGGTAATTTGTTTTGCATTGCGGTCAAGCACCAAAAACGTATCCAGTGTAAAGCCATTATTTGAAGTGATTACGCGCGCATCAATAATGTTTAGGCCAAGGGCTTCAAGTGTGGCGGTAATGGTAGCAAATATATAATTTTTATCCCGCGTATAAACAAAAATTGCGCTGCCACCACGGTGGGTCTCACCGCGTATGAGAATCAGTGGCGCATCGTTGTTGCCATGCTCAATAATGGCCCGTGTGTGCCAAGCGATTTCATCAGCGGAATGGCGCAGAAAATAATCCTGCCCCAGCAGTTGCCATTGTTGGTTGATATCTGCTTTGTTTAGTGTCGCTTTTTTCCGTTGGGCGTTCAGCAGAGTGAGTGCCTGTGTCTGGGTGTCTGTGGCCAGTCCCTGGTGGTCCACGGGATTGTCCAGGCCGTGTCGAAGTGCGCGCGAAGTAGCGTGGTACAGCTCGGCCAGTAATGCATCTTTCCAGGAATTCCACAAGCTGGGGCTGGTGGCACGAATGTCGGCGACGGTGAGCAGGTAAAGGTGATCAAGGCGTTTTTGATTACCGATGTGTTGTGCAAATTCGGCGATAATATCAGGGTCGCTGATGTCTTTGCGCTGGGCAGTGACAGACATGAGCAGGTGGTTTTCCACCAGCCATTTAATGATTTGTGTATCGTGTTCATTGATGCTGTGTTTACGGCAAAAGATGGCAGCATCTATCGCCCCTAATTTGGAGTGGTCACCCCCACGACCTTTACCAATGTCATGGAAAAAAGCGCTAAGGGTGAGAATTTCCTGTTTATCGATACGTTTGATAATACGGGTACTTAATGGAAACTCATTGGCAAATTCCGGTACGGTCAGGCGGCGTAAATTTCGCACAACAAACATGGTGTGTTCATCAACGGTATAAACGTGGAACAGGTCATGCTGCATTTGTCCAACAATATTGCCGTAAACGGGCAGATAGGCGGCCAGTACGCCATATCGATTCATGCGCCGCAGTTCATGGGTTAGGCCAACACCCTGGCGAAACAGTTCGATGAACAAGTGGTGACAATGTGGATTGTTGCGGAAATCTTCGTCAATCAAGTGGTGGTGCTGATGTACCAGACGAATAGTGCCAGCGCTGACACCACGTAATTGGGGATCACGCGCCATGAGTACAAACAGCTCCAGCAGTGCGGAAGGTTGTTGAGTGAATACAGCATTATGGGTAACTTCCAATTTTCCATGGCGTGACTGGAAACGCTCGTTGATGCGTATGGGGGAAGCACTTTTGTACTCACTTTTGCTTTTATCGTCAAAGCAAATGCTTTCCTCAAACAAATCAAGCAGCATTTCATTGAGCCGGGAGAGTTTGAGCACGGTGCGATAGTAAGCTTTCATAAACTGTTCGACGGCAAGGCGATTTTTCTGGTCTTTGTAACCGAACTGTGTAGCCAGAGTGCGCTGATGATCAAATAACAGACGATCTTCCCGCCGCCGGGTTAATGTGTGTAATGCAAAACGAATGCGCCAGAGAAAATTTTGTGCATTGTTAAGGCTGTGAAATTCCTCCTCCGTTAAAAAACCATGGGCAACAAGGTCGTGCAGCGTGTTTGCGCCGAAGTGGCGTTTAGCCACCCAGCCGATGACCTGCAAATCACGCAGGCCACCGGGATTTTCTTTGATATTGGGCTCCAGATTGTAAGCCGTGTCATGAAAACGATGGTGGCGGGCGATTTGCTCGTCGCGTTTAGCGCGAAAAAACGCCAGACCGGGCCAAATACTGTCCGGGCCAGTGGTTTTTTTCATTTGCAGAAATAAAGCTTCCGGCCCGATCAGCAACCGTGCCTCCATAAGATTGGTAGCCACGGTAATGTCAGCAGTGGCCTGTTCGATGCAGTCCTGCACGGTACGAGTGCTATGGCCCACTTCCAGGCCAAGATCCCACAGAAATAATAAAAAACGTTCGATATTTTCCGCGTGTTGCGGAATGGCCTCATCGTTAGAGATGAGAATCAGCAGATCGATATCGGAGGCGGGGTGTAGCTCGCTGCGTCCGTACCCCCCCACAGCGACGAGAGCGATATTTTCATGGCTGCCAATGCATTGTTGCCAGATACGCAACAGCAATTTGTCTACCAATTCAGCCCGCTGTGTCACCAACTCTTGCACCGGCACATCGTTTTCAAACCGTGCCTGGAGAGCGGCGTTGGAAGATTTAAGCTGGGCACGGAAGACGCTGAGCGGCGTGCTGGTTTGTGCCACGGCGGCATCAAATTCCTGCCAGTCACAAACATCGGTGCAGGCGGTATTACTGCTTGAATTCATATTGATTCCGGGTCAGATGGATAGAACTGGATTATCGGCGTATTTCGGGTGTTTTGCAGCAGTAATTTTCTGCTGAGTTAGTTAGCGTATAACACTTGCACTTTATGAGTTTCAGGATTAACGCCTATTATTGTAATATGTTCTACATCATATTCACCTCTTGTGAATATGTACGCTTTCAGGTTATTCCATAATGATTCTGACCCAGAAAGTTCAGTTTTAAAGCGGTCATACTCGGCTCGGGGAATAAGTGTTGCCTTTGTTCCCTTAATTTCGATACCTGGAGAAAATGTCTCCAAAAATTTATTAAGGCCTGTTTGTGTATCAAATTTTGATGTGAATTTTTTACCTAGCATCCAACCATATCCATCAGGGGCACTTTCCCATTCCTGATTGATAAATGTAACAGGCAGAGCTGATAGCTGAATTAGAGTATTTATATTGTTGTCGTTTAAAGCGTCACGATAATCAACAGCTATTTGTGACGTTGATTTCAGCAGATTTTTTTCGGTGGCTCCGCATGCAGTGGCAATTATACAAAACGCCATCAAAATAAATTTATGTGTGTATTGCGTAAACATATTCATTCAGAGTTTTAAGATTAATAGCTGGAGTTCAGGCATTTCGTCCAAAAAATGGGTATTTGTTTGCCGATGATTCCCGGCTCCATCAAATACTCTATCAAACACATTCAGAAATTAATGACTTATTGCTGAGTACCTGCTGGATGTTGAAAAGAATAGGGGGAATCGATTTATCAAAGTTATATTATTAAAAGTGGTCCTCTGGTTCTTTTTGTTGCAAGGTTTTCATTTTTTGGGAAAATATTTAACGCCTGCAAGCCCTTCAAAGTCACAATCTTGTGTCCAGACCAGAGCGTCAAATTTTTGTGCTGTAGCATAGATAATACTATCAGCTAATGGCAGCTTATATTCGATACCATAATGTGCAGCATTGATAGCTAGTGAAGCGTCTAGTGGTACAACTTTGCCTTGTTCCATATGAGCCACACATTCCAATGCTAAATCCTCACCTTTCTGACGAAAGACACACTTAAAAATTTCGGTAATTGTAATGCTTGGAACAATCAGCTTGTCAATGTTTTCTATTGGCTGAGAAAATGATTCTGTATTAGCGTCACCCGCGAAATACGATAACCATGCGGAAGAATCTACGACATTCATATGCGACCATCATCTCTGTCAATATCCGTATCAATTCCCTTAAGAAAACCTTTCAGCTTTTTCATTGGTCTTATCGGAATTAGCTCGATACGGTTACGATAAGTCAGCATTTGTATCTTTTGGCCAGATACAATACCCATTGACTCTCTTACTTCTTTGGGGATAACTACTTGAAATTTAGGGGAAACTGTTACAGATAGCATAATAATACCTCATCGATTTCAGTTTGGTATTACTTTATAGCTATCGATACGGTGTGTCAAACCGCTAACGTTTTGATCAAGATAAAAGGGGGGCGACCGAGCAAGGTTGATTCTTCTCGTTAGCGTGAATCCTGGCTCCGGCAAGGCCGTTTGGTAGGGTGTATTTTATACGCCGGGGTTACTTCAGTATCGTACTGCATACTGGCTGTTTGTGTTGGTGAAATGTCAAACAATACCCCCTCTTTTTTTGGTTTTCAGTCTCAAGGTTGAATCGGCTGATGCTCTCTTAAAGATAAAATGGTTAGTGGGCCATTAAATGACCCCATCGATTTACTCTGTTAGAAAACCTGATGCTATTGTCATTGTTAGATGATTACTACTCAACAGATTTACCAATTCGATTTACATCTTTAGAAAACCAGATATAAGTCACCTTACCGATAACGTCAGCTACTGGAACAGTTCCCCAGAATCTACTGTCATTGCTATTATCTCTCCAGTCTCCTAAGAAAAATAACTCGTTTTCAGGCACTTTTCTTTCCTTCATTGAGATTGAAAAGTTTTTTAGCCTTTTGCTTTCAGGAACAAGCAGTGCATTCTCAGGTTTTCCATTTCGAATGACAATACCATTGCTTATCAATACAGTATCATTGCTAACTGCCGCAACCCTTTTGACATATGGAATGCTTCTATCCTTAGGGTATAGAAACACGATAACATCCCCCACCTTCGGCTGTTGATACCTCGTATTAACGGTTATGAAATCACCAATCTGTAACGTTGGCACCATCGATTTTGCAGGAATTCGATATGTTTCATAACCGAGAATATTCCCACGAGAAGAAAATAAGACATTAGCTATGACCGAGACAGCAACAAATATTGCCAGATACCAATGCCATCGGTTATATGGCTGTAGTTGGTATTCTTTGTTTCCCAGAGCAAGTTTCACTGAACTGATTACAATAAAAATATAAAACCCTATAGAAAATACGATAAACGATACAGCGCCATAAAAAATAGACAGAATGCCAAATACACCGGCTAATAGAATTACACCATATTGAATGCCGATTAATGATAAACCTTTTCTAAGGCTTCCTGCATAAACATGTCCAAGACCGGGCACTATCAATGACAATATTGCTGTCCATATGGGGCTTCTCTTTTTTATCATGCTTATTGCTTCCTTCATCATCTAATGCCCTTCTCAGCGGCAAAACAAGTGCCGCTTTTGTTTGTTCGCTGGAGCTTTTGTGTATGCCCAGCATGGGTATGAACTCATGAGGTGAAGCCCTCTGTAGGAAGGCCATCATCTTTTGGCGATTATATCGCTAGCGGATGCTAACTGCTAGCGAAAGGCAAGGGCTAGCCCGCGAGATGTGGTTTGAAGTAAGTCAGACGCACAACTAAAACCACGAGCTGGTGAACAAGGACATCATAAGAGGCAGATCAATCAAATTTGACCCCATCGATTTTCTTAGTATTTTGAAAATTCTTTCAGTATAGCGATATTTTCTTTGTACAAATCCAGTGCGGTTTTTGCCATAACACCGGGTTCATCTATATTTTTCCACAGAACTTTCCCGTCAGCTTTATAAAAAATAGCGAATTTTGGTGGTGGATCAGGGTGGCCTTCCGTATTTTTAAGGAATTTAATGACACGATTATTTTCAAAGTAATAAGTGTATTTTGTCAGAAATGTTTCGTGTCCTACACTAACCTGAAGCATAACCAGCTCCATGTTTTCAGGTCGGTAATAATACATAACATTGGGTGGTACTGCTTCCAGCTCTCCTGTGTGTATTTTTAACTCCAGTACATTCAGGTTTTCCTTGGATTTCTCTATCTGTACAACTTTTTGGTTGACTGCTTTGATTTCAGCTTTGTCATCGGCCTGCAATGAGTTACAGGCCAGTAAGCTACAGGTTAATAGTATGATTGTTTTCTTCATGGATATTTTTTCAGTTGGCTATTTTCAATGTTTTATAATGCTGTTTTTTATTTGATGGGTGTCTTCTTTGTCTTCGATATTAAGTGCCGAGTAACGGCCCCTTTATTTCGAGTTTGAAGAAGATCAATCGAGTCTGACCCTGACGGCTCCCCACAAAAAGTTCTTTAAAAACGGAAAGTTATAGGATATATTTCGTTCAAAACCGTGCATGCATGGTGAAAATAACTTCCCCTTTGAGACTAACCCAGTCGATAAGGAGAACCGTC
>JAKIUF010000048.1 GCA_021647705.1 Gammaproteobacteria bacterium
TAAAACATTCAGGGCTGCTTGTATCAATTTCTTCAAGAAAATTGATCAATATGCTGATGAAATCACTTCTCTAATGAGCGGCGGATTTGAAATCGATTACACCTAAATCTCAATCGCTACGGGTATACATAAAGCACTTTTCTCCGCGCTCTTTACATCTCTGCGCCCTCTGCGTTAATCACACTGAACTCAACACCCTGCATTGAAGACATGTCATGTTGGCATCAAAATCGATGCGCATCATCGTATATCAGCCAAAAAAGCACACAAATAATATACCTTAAACATACCAATCCGATATCTTTTCCTATTTGGTTTATTTATTAGCCTCCTTTGACGATTATCACCTCCAACAGAACACGATAATCACAGCAAAGGAAAAAATTATGTTTAAAGTCATACTGCGTTGGATACTGAAAACCCTGTACCGCGTCGAAGTAAAAGGTGCTGAGCACCTGACTCAGTTCAGCGAACGCACATTGGTCGTCGCCAACCACACCTCATTCCTGGATGCCGTGCTGCTGTACGCCTACCTCCCCATATCAGCTACCTTTGCAATCAACACCTACATCTCCCGTCGCTGGATTGGCCGCCTGGCTAATGTGATTGGCAACCTGTTTCCCATCGACCCTAGCAACCCGCTTTCCATCCGCGCCCTGATCCGTCGCCTGCAAAAAGGTGGCACGGTGGTCATTTTTCCCGAAGGACGCATCACAGTAACTGGCTCTCTGATGAAAGTGTATCCCGGCCCCGGCCTGGTGGCTGATCGATCCCATGCCACGGTACTGCCAATCCGCATCGATGGTGCCCAATACACACCCTTTTCTCGTCTTCGTGGTCGTGTACGTCTGAGCTGGTTTCCCAAAATCACCTTGAATGTGCAAGCGCCCCGTTGTTTGTATATTGCGGACGAATATCGTGGCCGTCGTCGCCGTGAACAGGCGGGCCGTTTGTTGTCAGAGTTGATGACTGAAATGATGTACAGCACAGCGAACACAAATCAAACACTGGCGGAGCGTTTACTCGATGCACGTCGTATTCACGGTGGTTCACACATTATTGCCGAAGACATCAATCGTACACCGCTCAGCTATAACAGCCTGATCACTCGCTCGGTTGTGTTGGGTCGCCAGTTACTCAAATATTGTGATGGTGACGATACCCTGGGTGTTTTGTTACCGGGAACGCTGGCCACCGTGGCAACATTCTGGGGTTTACAGCTGCATAATAAAATCCCGGCCATGCTGAATTACACCGCAGGCGCACAGGGAATGATTGCTGCGTGCGAAACGGCTCGTCTGCGGCGCGTGATCACATCCCGTCGCTTCGTCCAACAGGCCAAAATTGAAAAAGCTGTGGAAGCTCTGGGTAAAAAAGTTGAGCTGATTTATCTTGAAGATGTCGCAGAAACCATTGGACTGTTTGACAAATTGTTGGGCTTGGCAAAAAGCCGGATCGACAGCTGGTTGTTACGTGATACCAACCGTGACACATCACAACGTGCGGTCATTTTGTTTACTTCGGGCTCTGAAGGCACACCAAAGGGGGTCGTACTGTCTCATCACAATTTGTTAGCTAATATTCAGCAACTGATGTCACGGATTGATTTTAATGCCCAGGATATCGCTCTTAATGCCTTGCCTTTATTCCACTCTTTTGGATTAACCGCAGGTATGATCCTGCCGCTGACATCGGGTGTGCGGGTTTTCTTCTATCCCTCACCATTACATTACCGCGTCGTGCCGGAGGTTGCGTATGAAATCAATGCCACGCTTCTTTTTGGCACCAACACCTTCCTGTCAGGCTATGCACGTTTTGCCAATGCCTATGATTTTTACAGTCTGCGTTATGTTTTCGCCGGAGCTGAAAAACTTCAGGATGAAGTCCGTCGCACTTGGCAGGACAAATTCGGCGTGCGCATTTTTGAAGGTTATGGCGCAACCGAAACCAGTCCTGTTATTGCCGGCAATGCACCATTGGCAAACCGCCCAGGCACAGTCGGTCAATTAATGCCCGGCATGGAATACCGCTTAATCAACGTACCGGGTCTGGAAGAAGGTCAGCGTTTGCACGTTAAAGGCCCGAATGTCATGCAGGGTTATTTGTTTCATGATAACCCTGGTGTGCTGGTGCCGCCTTCATCGGAACTGGGAGATGGCTGGTATGACACGGGTGATATTGTCACTATTGATGCCGATGGTTTTGTGCGAATCTGCGGTCGCGCCAAACGTTTTGCAAAAATTGCCGGGGAAATGGTCTCGTTGACCTCTGTTGAAGTCTTGGCCAGCAAAGTGTGGCCCGATGCTCTGCATGCCGCCATTGCCATTCCAGACGCCAAAAAAGGTGAACAAGTGATATTACTGACAACAATTGATAGCGCTGACCGTGCGGCATTGCTGGCACAAGCGAGAAATGAAGGTTATGCGGAAATCAGCGTACCTCGAAAAGTCATGCATATCGATAAGATGCCGGTTTTAGGTACAGGTAAAATCGATTATGTTTCGGCCAACAAACTGGCAGCCGCTTGAGCATGAAAGACAAAATGCCCCATAAAATAAATAACAATATCTATCGTGTGCTGGCCACTCAATTTCTGACAGCCTTTGCTGATAATGCTATTTTATTCACAGCCATTACCATCATCATGCAACAGGTCGAGCCTGGGAATTGGTACATACCTGCCTTACAGGCGTCGTTTCTGGTTGCCTTTGTCTTGTTGGCCCCCTGGGTGGGCCGACTTGCCGACTCCCGCCCCAAGCCTCGCGTATTGTTCGGTGCGAACACGGTAAAAGCCTTTGGTGCGAGTTTGTTATTCCTGAATATCGAACCACTTATTGCTTATGCCATTATTGGTCTTGGGGCAGCGGCATACAGCCCGGCAAAATACGGCATTCTTCCGGAAATGGTTGATGAAAACACACTGGTCAAAGCAAACGGCTGGATAGAAGGATCAACCATACTTGCCATTCTCAGTGGCACTGTGGTCGGTGCGGCACTATCAGAATACTCCATTAGCATCGCGCTTTTCACTGTCATTACCTTGTACATTATTTCCGCACTGATTGCCTTAACCATTCGGCACAACGTCATTGTCGGGGTAAAAACAGAAAATGCACTCGGCAATTTCCACACACAAATGAAAGCTCTGCTGGCCACACCACGGGCCCGCTTTTCGACACTCGGAGTGAGTTTATTCTGGGCTGCCGCCACCGTGTTACGTGTGCTTTTAATCGCGTGGGCCCCGGCGATGCTATTCATTTATTCAACCACCGACATTGCCATGCTGACCATGGCTGTCGCTATTGGTATTGCCTTCGGTGCATTACTGGTGCCGCGTCTTATTCCCTTGGCTTATCTGCGTCGCGCACGACTGGCGGCCTATGCCATGGGTATCGTTATCATCTTGCTGGCGACAGTGGACAATATCTGGGTGGCGCGCTTTGCGCTATTTTTGGCGGGCACTTGCGGTGGTTTATTTGTCGTACCCATTAATGCGGCATTACAGGAAATAGGGCATAAATCCATAGGCAGCGGTGGTGCAGTAGCTATCCAGAATTTTTTTGAAAACCTGGCAATGTTAACCGCCACCGGAATCTACATAATCGTCGCTGGTATCGGCGTGGATCCCGTTGTTACTATGATGTGGCTGGGGGCATTAGTGATTATTGCAACCACAATTGTTTCGTGGCGCTTACCTAAAGATACGGGAGAACTGTTTGATAACAGTCCTGATAAACAAATGACCTCACAGGAAATTAAATCTCCTGGAGATTAAATTCCAGGTGAGTGTGAATTAAGGGTCAAATTACTCTATAAGCGTTTTTTTACAGAAAACACCGTCATTCCGGCATGTTGTTAGCCGGAATCCAGAGGTTTACATCCTAGGACAATCGTTCCAGTACATTGGGAGCTTATATTGTAGTGGTACTGACAAATGGCGTGTTATAAACGCAGAGGTCGCAAAGGCGCAGAGAAAAACACTAAAAACTCTGTGCCTCCTGCGTCTCTGCGATTTCTGAATTAATATCCAGCAATTTTTAAAAGCGGGTTTTTTAGCGCTTACTTCTTATTTTATGCAACAAATAAGGCAACTAGCCAAACCCGGTTAATTGCCTGTTGTACAGTCGTATCTTATATTCTCAGCTGTGTTTTGCCTCATACACGGCAAGTGATTTAAAATGCCTCACACCTGCCTCAGGGTTTGTCTCATCCATTTCCATCAGTGAGAAAAACGCCATACAGGCATCTGAACTCATTTCCTGAGTCAACACAGCTTTAGCGTCCTCCATACTTTGCCAATGTATAATATCTGCGTATTCGTTATCTTTTACATGTACCAATTCACGACTGATGAAACCCTTTAAATTATTAACAAAATCCTGTTGGAATTTCTCTGATGCCCGTAACAAGTCCTGCTCTGTTTTTCCCGGCAAAAGTTTTATCGTTGCCATTTCAATGATTTTCCCACCCATTATCAAATCTCCCTTTAGCTGTTCCAGTAAAAAAATGTTAATAAACGGGTTATTTTCACTTGTTAGGCTTAACCAACCCGAATAATTCATGAATAAATGACAACTATAAACACCTGCTACTGACAGCATTCTGTCAGCAGTGATGATTATTTTTCATAACGCATGGATAAATACCTCCTCATCCCTATCAATCGTTCCTTTATCACTGCGTTATCAACAGTAAACACAACGCTACAACCCAAGGAGACATATTATGTAATGCACCAAAACCTGCCACATCGGCCTGCGTGCTGCCTTGCTAACCCTCCTACTGCTGACTAATGCTGGTTATAAACCGGCGTGGCAAACACCTGCAACGTCATTCTAGGCTCAATACTGGTCCTTCATTCTTAATCCATCTGCCTTCGGACTCCAACTCTCATTACTACTTTTTATTTTTCCAGTTAGTGATGTTACATTACATCTTTATGGGCTATGGATAAGCTGGAAAACCATAGGCCCCTTTATCTTTCAATGCAAATGACGTTAACTCAATAATCAACCAGCATTAAATTACAAGTATTCACCTTATGAAACATAACGAATTTTCTATTGGACAGGACTTTCGGTGCGGAGAACGTCTGTGGCGCTGCACTGACATAGGTACACGAGTAATCGTAGCCATTCCAGCTGATTATGCGGAAATAACAACAGCATCGGGTGAGCCTCCTAATCTGCAACTTAGTAGCCAAACCCAGCATTTAACCGAAAGTGATTTTAATGGCCCACCCTATGCGTTAGCCGAAATCGTATTTGATGAGGATGATATTGTTGCTTGTGGGCGTATTTAACTTTTATAAATATAAACTGTGATTATATTTACCACCCTTTTTGAGTAGCACCCCCCAAAAACGAGAAAATCACAAAATAGCATTCAAAATATTATAGGTTTTTATCAGCAAACTTCTCCGCTCTTAAGCAAGAGCTTCTTAGCCTGTATGCACCCAATTTAAATTACCTATTTGAAAAGTATATTGCTCATTCACAAACATTTTATTTATACTGGAAACATGACAAAACCAAACATCGATAACAAAAAGATTTTAGTATTCACTGGAGCCGGTATCAGTGCCGAAAGCGGCTTACAAACCTTTCGTGACGGCGGGGGATTGTGGGAAGGGTGTGATGTGATGGAGGTTGCCTCCCCAGGCGGGTGGGCAAAAGACCCTGGCCACGTCCTCTCCTTTTATAATTCACGCCGAATGGAAGCGGCACAAGCTCAGCCCAATGCTGCTCACCTGGCCGTTGCAACACTTGAGAAAAAATATGAGGTCATGGTTGTTACGCAAAATGTTGACGATTTGCATGAGCGCGCAGGTTCCACTCGGGTTATTCACGTTCATGGTCAATTGAACTTTGCACGCAGCTGTGTGGATGAAACACTCATCTACCCGATTGGTGATAAACCTATCCACTTGGGTGATGTTTGCGAAAAAGGCAGTCAACTTCGGCCTCATATCGTTTGGTTCGGCGAAAAAATTCATCACTATGATGTGGCCAGGGACTTTATCTGCCAAGCAAGCCGGGTATTAGCCGTGGGCACATCCCTTAGTGTCTACCCGATTGCAGGTCTTTTAAAAAAGGCGCGGGGGCGAGCAGAAAAAATAGTGCTGGCTCCCGATATAGAGAAAAAGCCATACGGTTTCAACTGGTTCAGGGGTAAAGCAACTCACCTAGTTCCTATAATAACCGAACGCTGGTTGTCTGGGCTGCGCGTCGATCAATTAAAATAAAGGAGCGCAAACTAATGCTGTTCAACCAGCAACGAAATAGATTTAAAATATTCTTTGAGCACTATTGATCACCTTATCTCTACAATCAATATCACGCAGAAAAGTGACACAGCACAGGAATATCACCGAATACAAATACACACTGTCACCAAACCGTCACACATTCTTCATCAAACATTCATTTATTATCGCCACACTCCCACCTTTCTATTTATCACCTGCGGATTCACAGGTAATTATTCTTAATTTGGGAGTCATGAAATGAAAAAAAATCTGTTTGTTTTGTCGGTAGCCGTCGCACTGACGACACCGGTTGCCGCAATGGCTGTCGAAGTCTCTGGTGAAAAACTGGAAATTTACGGCAAGCTTCACATGTCCATCGACAACAGCAACCAGGATGACCCGGCGACCAATAACGATGGCATGAGCATTTCCAGCAATTCTTCCCGCCTGGGATTCAAAGGAAAAATTCCTCTGGAGAATGGCATGAAGTTAATCTGGCAGGCCGAGCAGGAGGTACGTTGGGACGACAGCTCCAAAGGTAACTTTTCTGATCGTAACAGTTATCTGGGACTGGCCAGCGGTGTACATAGTCTCCGTGTTGGCATTTACGACACACCATTCAAGACTGTGGCTTCCAAGTGGGGTTTGTTTGGTGACTCCGTGGGTGAGCGTCGCTCCATACTCGGTGCCGGTTATGACAACGGCAACCAGTTGAACGAACGTGTGAAAAACATGGTGATGTACCAATTCAAAAACAAGGCATTAAAAATCCGGGCCATATATGCCGTGGAGCCGGAAGATTCATCCAATGGTGTTGATAACAATGATGAAACCATGAGCGGTGCGGGCCTGTGGTGGAAAAACAGTCACCTGAAACTTTCTGCCAGCTACGAAAACTGGAAACAGCACAGCAAAATGGCGGACGGTTCCGCTTGGCGAGCAGCCGCTGTCTACCAGCTAAGCACCCATCAGCTTGGTGTCATTTATGAGGATATTGACTCCGATACAGTTAACGAATGGAAACGCTCCGCTTATGGTATTAACTGGAAATGGGCATTCTCTGGTCGCACGAATATTCGTGCTCAGTACATTACGGTAGAAGATGCTGAAAATACCGAAGACACCAGTGCAAGCAAAATCGCTGTGGGCGTTTTCCACACGTTGGATAAAAAAGCTCAGGTCTATCTGGCCTATGCTGCTACCGACAATGATGCCAATGCCAAATTTCAGGCTGTCGATGGCGGCCATGGAGACGAAGTCAAAACAGTTGCAGGTGGCAACCCCAATTCCATTTCCGCTGGATTGATTTACAAGTTCTAGACTAAAGGGAAGAAAAATGCGCAGGGACGCGCGCCTTTAATTCAAGCACTTATTTTTACCTGAACCCAGGGCTACTCAATCAGACTATCGATCCAACCTGTGCCGGAATGGCGGTAGTTTCAAGTGGACGCCAAACCATCCCCCATAGCACCATCCCTAAAATTTCCGCGTATAACGCGCGTAGAGATCCTTGTCTTCACGTTTTTCGGTTTTGTCAGTACGTTGTTCAATATCAGTACGATAACGCACGCGAATTTCGAGGCGCTGTTTTTTGGCAATATTCCAACGGTAACGTGTTTCGTACAGATGCTGATTATTTTTAAAGTCGGGTGAAAGCAACCAACCACCCTCCACTCTACCCACCACGACACCCACACTGTGACGCGGCACAATATCGATAAAGTTGAAGGTCACCTGCGTAGCATTGCCACCGGCATCGCCACTGTTGCCTAAATTAAGCGCGGTGTTGGTGGGCGTGTTGGGAGCATAGCCCAGCTCACCGGCCAGCAAAAACTTCATGCCACCTGCCCCCGTGGGCCACTGTGCGGCAAAACGTCCCACAAACGCCAGATAATCATCAATATTGCCTGTAGCACTACCATCAGTTTGCAAGGCGGATGGCAGGTAAGTGATATTCAGGGAGCGCTGCACAATAGTGGCTTTTTTATCGGTTTTTTCGTACGCAAGAAAATAACTGACCCGACTGTCGCTATCGGCAAAATCCAGCGTTTTGCGACGCACTTGTGTGGCCCCTTCTTCAGGGTTGTATTGCACAATGGCATGGGTATTCCAGCCGTTGCTGCCTTTATGTTTAAAATAAAGCCCGTCCGTCCAAGCGATATCAGTGTTAGGACTGTCATTGCGATCCAGGGATTTTTTCGCCACGCCCACTAACTCCAGTTTGGTCTGCATGCGCCCTGCGCGCAGACTCCAAGCTCCCCGGGTATAATTCAACCACATTTCATCGAAAGTGGCCTGCCCCATTTTCAGGCCATCAGACCCCGGAGTGATGCCGGATGAATAAAGCTCAAATTCTGGGTCGGCGGCACTACGATGCGTAGAATAACGCCCGGCGAAGCGCACCCGGGCACTGAGCGATTCGCTGATCGTCGCATGTAAACCCGCACGCAAACGCAGTCGCCACTCATCTTTTTCCGACGTGCTGCCATCGCGGTCATCACGATCCAGCATATAAAGCCCGGCACGCACATCCCCCACCAGACTGAAAGTATCGTTAATTGGCACAGCGGCCTGTAATGTGCTTTGAGTCAACAGCGCACTCACTGCCAACGTGCTACTCACTATCAATTTTTGAGTCATATTTATTTCTTTTAAGTTTGGAGAATTTTATTGAGCAGAACACCGGGGCGGCTTTGTTTTCAGTCGTCTTCGCGACGATATTCACCCTCGATGGTATTTGGCCGATGCGTGCCTGACGAGGACTCTCCTCGATGCGGGTCGCCCATTCCACCAAAACCACCCGGCGGTGTCAAAAATCGTCCCAGTATCCAGCGAATCATGGTACGGCGTAATGAGGGGATCAAACACAAAAAACCGATGGCATCGGTAAAGAATCCTGGAGTCAGCAACAATGCGCCAGACACCAGCAACACTGCACCTTCCAGCATTTCGATAGCGGGAATCCCTCCCTGGGCCATGGTACGTTTTACCCGGGCCAGCGTGGCAAAACCTTGAATACGCAACAACCATGCACCCAGCACAGCAGTAAACACCACCATAAATACCGTAGGGAGAGCACCGATGATGCTGCCCACTTTGATCAGCAGGTAGATTTCCAGCAGAGGAATGGTCAAAAACAGAACAAGTAATATTGAGAAGGGGTTCATTTATTATTTCCAGTGCGGCTGTTCCGATGACCGGCTGTTTTCAAGATCAATTATTTTCAAAAACCATTTCCAAAAATCAATAGCCGCACTATATCAGAGCTTTTCCCGTGATATGTGATCACTTTTGCCGGAAACAAGCATCACCCATCCTGCAATTGGCTTCTCCAAAAGTGCCCCCTAATACATCCACCATATAAATCAAACGGTTAGCAGAAAAACACTCATCGACTCTTATTAACAAGCGTGTAAAGATATGCCAGCCACGATACGATATGACAGAAGTAAGGAATCAAGTAATGCATAGGCCCGCACAGCAATCAACATCGCATCTACTTATTCTGTGTACCTGCCCGGATCAAACCACAGCACAGAATATTGCCGATCAACTGGTGGATCAGGCATTGGCAGCCTGTGTAAATATCCTGCCGGGGCTGACATCGGTCTACCAATGGCAGGGAAGACGGGAAATGACTCAGGAGTATTTGCTCTTAATCAAAACCACGGACACAGCATACCCGGCGCTGGAACAGGCCATTACAGAGCTGCACCCGTATGAACTTCCCGAGGTAATCGCTGTCCCCATAGCCCAGGGGCTGAATGGTTATCTCCAGTGGATTGAACAACAAACAGCAACCAAAACAAACTGATGAGACACACTATGACCATTGCGCAACGACTGCTACTCACCCTTCTCATATTGCTGCTGGGCGGCAATATCCAGGCCGGTGCTGACAGTTTCGAGGATGAAGAACCGCTGATGCCCGACGAGGCTTTCGTGCTTAGCACTAAAGTCATCGATGCCAATACCATCCGTGCTGAATGGAAGATTGCCGACAAATATTATCTGTACCGCGACAAATTCAAATTCGTCAGCGAAACAGAAAGTATCCAGCCCGGCACGCCCAGTTTTCCCAAAGGGAAAATCAAAGACGACGAATTTTTCGGCAAGATGGAAACCTACAACAAGCACGTTGCCATCGATATTCCCATCACCCGCACGGGTACTGCCAACACACTAAACATGAAAATCACCTCGCAAGGCTGCGCAGACATCGGGCTTTGTTATCCACCACAGACCAAAACCGTCACTTTTAACCTGCCCCCGCTAGCCTCTGCCGAAACTGCCACCAGTAACTCGGGCGGTTTTAGCCCACTCAATGCATTAAAAAGTCTGGGCAGCAGTCTGGGGCTCATTGATTCTGACGATGGCTTTCTACACCCCGACCAGGCTTTCACTTTTTCGGCAGAGGCCATTAACGGCAACACTCTACGTGTCCGCTGGGATATCGCCGACAAAGTCTACCTCTACCGGGACAAATTCAAGTTTGAATTAAAAGAAGCTAACGGCATTACCCTTGGCACGCCCGTATTGCCCGAAGGCAAAAAGAAGATTGATGAGTCCTTTGGCGAAATGATGGTTTATTACCATGATGTGGACATCGATATCCCGTTAGAACGCACAAACCTTAACGCCACCGACGTTATCCTCGTGGTCAAATATCAGGGCTGTGCCGATGCTGGTTTCTGTTATCCACCCATCACCAAAGAAATGCCCGTTGCTCTGCCTGCCGCTTCAGCCACGACAACAACAACCGGGACGGATACAAACGCTAACAGTGCGGATGACGTACCCCGCTCCGAACAAGATCGCATTGCCGACTCGCTGGCCAGTGGCAACATCCTGCTCACTATTCTCACCTTCTTTGGTTTTGGCCTGTTGCTGGCCTTCACTCCCTGTGTTTTCCCGATGATACCTATCCTTTCCAGCATCATCGTTGGCCAGGGTGAAAGCATCACCACTCGTCGTGCCTTCATCATGTCACTGGTCTATGTGCTGGCCATGGCGCTGACTTATACCGTAGCCGGTATCGCTGCCGGTGCCTTTGGCCAGAATTTACAAGTCGCTTTCCAGAATCCGTGGATACTCGGCAGTTTTGCCGCTGTGTTTGTGGCGCTGTCATTTTCCATGTTCGGTTTTTACGAACTGCAAATGCCCTCGTTCATTCAAAACAAACTCACCAGCGCCAGTAACCGCCAGCAAGGCGGCACTCTGACAGGCGTCGCTATCATGGGTCTGCTGTCTGCTCTCATCGTTGGTCCCTGCGTAGCCGCGCCACTGGCGGGTGCGCTGATCTACATCGGCCAGACCGGCGACATGGTACTCGGCGGCATGGCCTTGTTTGCTCTCAGCATGGGCATGGGAGCACCACTGTTGGTCATTGGTGCCTCGGCAGGCAAACTGCTGCCCAAAGCCGGTGCCTGGATGGACATCATTAAAGCCGTATTCGGCGTAATGATGCTGGCTGTTGCCGTATGGATGCTGGAACGCATCATACCTGTGGGTGTGGCCATGATGCTGTGGGGCACACTGATGATCGGCTCCGCCATTTACATGGGTGCATTAGATCCCGTGGGCGAAGGCTCCGGCTGGCGTAAACTGTGGAAAGGCTTGGGTGTCGTGCTGCTCATTTACGGTGCCCTGCAACTGTTCGGCGCAGCCGCAGGCGGCAAAGATACCCTGCAACCCCTGCATGGTTTGGCCATGGGCGGAGGTGGCGGTGGCGCAGCGATGGGCAACATGCAGCACGGCGGCGAAATGGTCTTTAAGCGCTTCAAGGGATTAGCCGAGTTGGAGCGTGAAGTCGCCACTGCCTCTGCTGCGGGCAAATCGGTAATGGTGGATTTTTATGCCGACTGGTGCGTGTCCTGCAAGGAAATGGAAAAATACACCTTCTCCGATGCCGGTGTACAAAAGGCGCTGGCCAACACCGTATTATTACAGGCTGATGTCACCGCTGATGATGACATCGACAAAGCACTGATGAAAGAATTCAGCATCTTCGGTCCACCCTCCATTCTCTTCTTTGGCGTCGATGGGAAAGAACGCCGCAGCTATCGTGTGGTAGGCTTTGTGAAAGCCGACCCCTTCCGTGAGCATGTGGAAAAAGCGCTCCGTTAACCAAAAAAACGACAAATAGATGGCCAGCAACACACCACAGAAAAAAAAGCTGCTGAAATACACCGCGTACTTGCTGACCTTCGTGGTCGGCATATGGGGTGGGCGTATACTCATTGACCAAATAACCGGTAACGCCCAAGGCCGCGAGGCAGCACAAGCCATGGTCGATAGACCGGCACCCGGATTCAGCCTGCCGGACATGAACGGCACCATGCGTAATTCCCATGAATGGGACGGCAAAGTGGTCATCCTTAATTTTTGGGCCACCTGGTGTCCGCCCTGTCGCAGAGAAACCCCCATGTTCGTCGAAATGCAAGAAGAATACAGTGCCACTGGCTTGCAATTTATCGGTGTTGCCATCGACACAGCAGAAAAAGTACAGGATTTCATGGATACCTACGGCATTAACTATCCCATGCTTATCGGTGAAGACGATGCGATTAACGTCGCCAAAGACTATGGCAACCGTTATGGTGCCCTGCCTTACACCGTTATTATCAGCCGCAACGGAAACATTCAGTTTGTGCATCGCGGCGAAATGACCCGGGAAATGATAGAAAACACCATCAGTCAGCTGCTATAACCTACAATTTCTGTCATTCTGCCACGATCACTCCGGCAACGTCGGCGAAATCCGGGAAATCTTCAAAAACGTAGACATTAAAACCCCATCGGGGCATACTGCATGTGGCCTTATGCGGAAAAACACATGTTCAGCGCATTTATGTCTTTTTTCCTGCCGGTTGGCACCGTAATTGCCACACTTGGCAAACCTGGACACAGGTATGTGCCAAACCGAACATTCTGCCGTAAAAACTAGGTAAAGGCCCGGCTGACCCGTTGAGCCTATAGATAGAAAGTAGAAAGCAATTACACCATGGCAAACATTCTCGTTCTCAATGGTCCTAACCTCAACCTGCTGGGCAGCCGTGAGCCCGACCACTACGGGAAATCCACACTTCCGGAAATTACCGAACACCTGGTCAACGTTGCCAAAACCGCAGGGCACGTACTGAATCATTATCAAAGCAACGCTGAGCATGAGCTGGTGGATCGTGTACATCAAGCGGTGGCGGACAAGGTCGAATTCATCATCATCAACCCTGCTGCATTCACGCACACCAGTGTGGCACTACGCGATGCGCTGGCCGGTGTGGCCATCCCGTTCATTGAAGTACATTTATCAAATATTCACGCCCGCGAAGCCTTTCGCCAGCATTCCTATTTTTCTGATATCGCTACGGGCGTCATCAGTGGACTGGGTGCCCAGACTTACGAATTGGCGTTAGAGGCGGCAATCAGCCGACTGAGCTGACACCCCAATAAAATAATATGCAAAACAATCTATTCACCGTTAACAAAAATCACAGGCACTAACCAATGGACATTCGCAAAGTTAAAAAACTCATTGAACTGCTGGAAGAATCCAATATTGCCGAACTGGAAATTCATGAAGGCGAAGAATCTGTTCGCATCAGTCGTTATGGTTCCGGTGCTGCCGCAGCACCTGCACCGATACTGGCCGCTGTGCCCGCTGCACCACCAACAGCGGCTCCCGATGAAACCGCCAGCAACGAAGTAGAGATCAGTGGCCACAAAGTAACCTCTCCCATGGTGGGCAGTTTTTATCGTGCTCCTTCACCCGGTGCCGCTCCCTTTGTGGAGAAAGGCCAAAGTGTCAAAGTAGGAGACACTTTGTGCATCATCGAAGCAATGAAACTACTGAACCAAATCGAAGCCGACAAGGCCGGTACCATCAAGGCTATCCTGGTGGAGAACGGCGAGCCGGTGGAATACGGGCAAACACTGTTTATTATTGAATAAACGTGTTGCCAACAACCGAAACAACCACATTGTAATGCAGATTCTGACGTAGACCCTGAATGTAGGCAAAAAACATGTTTGAAAAAATCGTTATCGCCAACCGCGGGGAAATTGCCCTGCGTATTTTACGCACCTGCAAAGAGCTGGGCATCCAGACAGTTGCTGTGCATTCCGAAGCTGACCAGGATTTAAAACACGTCCGCCTCGCCGATGAAACTGTCTGCATCGGCCCTGCTGCTTCGGCTGGCAGTTATTTGAACATCCCGGCATTAATCAGTGCAGCAGAAGTCACCGATGCCGTGGCCATTCATCCCGGTTACGGCTTCCTCGCGGAAAATGCCGACTTTGCCGAACGTATCGAGCAAAGTGGTTTCACCTTCATCGGCCCCAAACCGGAAACAATCCGTCTGATGGGCGACAAAGTGTCCGCCATCAAGGCCATGCGTAAATCCGGCGTACCTTGCGTACCCGGCTCCGACGGCCCACTGGGAGATGACGAAGAGACCAACAAACGCGTTGCCAACGACATTGGCTACCCCATTATCATCAAAGCCGCAGCAGGTGGCGGTGGTCGCGGTATGCGCGTGGTACATTCCGAAGCCAATCTGGCCAATGCCATTTCACTCACCACTGCCGAAGCCCAGGCGGCCTTTGGCAGTGGCGTGGTGTATATGGAGAAATACCTGGAAAACCCGCGTCATGTAGAAATCCAGATACTCTCGGACCAACACGGCAACGCCATTCACTTGGGGGAGCGTGACTGCTCCATGCAACGCCGACATCAAAAAGTGTGCGAAGAAGCCCCCGCCCCTGGCATCAGCCCTGAGCTGCGCGCCAAAATCGGTGGCCGTTGTGCCGAAGCCTGTCGTAAGATTGGCTATCGTGGCGCTGGCACCTTTGAGTTTTTGTACGAAAACGGTGAATTTTATTTCATCGAAATGAATACCCGCATCCAGGTAGAGCATCCCGTCACCGAAATGATCACCGGCGTGGATTTGATCAAGGAACAAATTCGTATCGCTGCCAACCTGCCGCTGAGCTATCAGCAGGATGACATCAAGATTCGCGGCCACTCCTTTGAATGCCGCATCAATGCCGAAGACCCGGAAAATTTCATGCCGTCACCGGGCACCATCAGCCAGTTCCATGCTCCGGGCGGGCTGGGTGTACGTGTTGATTCTCACATTTACAATGGCTACCGCGTGCCGCCCTATTACGATTCCATGATCGGCAAACTCATCGTACATGGGGATACCCGTGAAATCGCCATGGCACGCATGCGCACAGCCTTGAGTGAATGTGTTATCGAAGGCATCAAAACCAACATCCCGTTACAACAGAATATTTTCAACGATGCCGCGTTTGCTGCCGGTGGCACCAATATTCACTACCTTGAGAAAAAGCTGGGACTTTAAAGCACAAAAAAGGGCAAGCCATATGGCCTGCCCTTTATATATCGAGGCAACAAAATAGTTAAAAATCAGCCGCTTTAATGCCAGACGGTGTAAAGCTGCCGGTACCGTTGGTACCACCGGCCCAAGTGATGGTGCCAACGAAACAGCTATCGGTAGCGGTGTCGCTGACCATTGAACCGCAGTTCACCTGAGCCACGGCGGTGCCTAATATGGATATGGTCACAGTGACATCGGTTTCAGCTCCAGCAAAGGCATCAACATAAACTTCATAGTTTCCATCTTCTGTAATCTGGTTCATCCAGATATTCTCGATGCCATTGCCACAGGCGATACAGTCTACGTCCAGCTTCGGGTCATCCTCTTCGCCACCGGTTCCCCAGGAAATACTATTGCTTCCTGTGCCGGCCAAACCGACATTGCAGCCGCTGTAGTTACAATCATCAGCGCCCCCACCTCCGTTGGAATACCCTGTTCCGCTTACACTTACCGCACGTACAACATGCAAGTCCATATCGGTGGAACCATCCCAGGTTAATTGTGCGCGAAATAAGGCAAGGTCGGTTAACGATGTCAGGGTAATGGTTTGACTGCAACTGCTATTATCAGCATAAATACCCGAGACGGTGATGTGATTGCCGCCCGCAAACAAGGGGACGTTCAGTGAAAAATTGTTACCTGTGAGAGATATGGCGATAGTGTTGGATTGCTCACCACCAGTTATCGTTACATAGGCTTCAGTTGGTGAGCCGGTAATCGTACCGGCCAAGGTAATAGCTGTCTCTACAAGATTGATGTTATCGATATGACTGGTAATGTTTACATTGGTACAACTTGCGGTGGAAACTCGCACACCACAGGCAGTGCCGCCAAGGTGATCAACATTGTCCACATAGTCGGTACCTATATCGAAGCTACCATTGCCATTGGTATCAACCACTACGTCATAACATGTTGTGCCGCCCAACGCGCTCAAACTCATATGGGTTGCCAGTACCCAAGGAGCCTCACTGTTACTGTCATTCTGAACAGGGCTCACTTTGAAATCATCGCCCGCACCTGCGGCCACTCCAGTCAACGGATCACCGTCAGACCATGTAGCCTGATGGTTAACCAGATAGGTACGCACACTACCCGGCTGTTGTATTGCTGAACGTTCTGTTGGTGTAACAAAAGCTTGAATATCCCGAATTGCAGCGACATTCGCATTGGGGTCAAAAATCTCACGTTTATTGCCATTTTTATCCGAGGCGATTTGCTGCACTGTTATTGCGCCTGCTGATTGCACAGCAAAACAGGATAATAAGCGGTTATGACGAGAAATCAGGTCAGTGCCCTGATTGAAGACGCCATTTCTATTGATATCGACAAGTACATCATAGGTGCCCGCAGAAAAAGTGCCTAATGGCACGGTACCCGTACCGCTGGCAATGGTGACATTTAATGGCGAACCTCCAATGAGGCCATCATTTGCTATAACTTTTTCAGCATCTGACATCACATAAACGTCGTAATCACCATCCACCAGAAAACCATCATTTTTGTCAATTTTGGCAAACACCGTCTCACTTGCCAAAAAAGAAGCTTGTGGATTGCTGGCGTTATCAACGCATTGCACCCTGCTGCGGTTTTCCAGCGTGTAATTAAGCGTTTGCATGGTTGCTCCACCCTCAACAGCAACGGCAACGGCATAAAGGCCAAGCTCACTAGCAGCTGGCATATTTTGCACAATGATAGCCTTGTTAATCGCACCAGCACTGTCTGAAGTAGCGATCAGCCCTCCGGCTGGAGTAATTTCCGCGGCAAGTGGATCTGTGATAACAATGGTATGACGGGTATTAGCGGCTAAGCCACTGACAGACATGGCGATAGGGTCATGTAAATCAACTGCGCCAGTCAATGCGACTCCACACGCATCAATAATACCCGTCTCATTACTGTTGCAAATGGGCACTACACCAACAACCCCACCACCTTGCGTTGGGGTACAGCCTGCTCCTGCAAAAGGGCTGGAGCACGATAGAGAGGAACCGCCACCACCGCCAGACGTAAATTTTGAACCAGGCTCCCCACCGCCACAGGACACAAGCAATAACAAGGCAATTGTGGAGAAGGCTCCGGTGATGATAATTTGGTTAGGATTTGAACCATTAATGCGCATAAACAATCCCTGAAATGTTAGATATTGGGAACATGGTAGTGAAAACCACCGGTACGGTCTAGCAACGGCGGATTATGATATTTCTGAAGATTTTTATTTTGCGGCTGGTACCCCATAGCGCCACTTGATACGTTCATGATAACCGGCAATTTTGTCTGTTCCAAAAAAAAGAGAGAGCGCTGAAAACACTCCCTCTCTTTTTAAAACACTTTTTTGTAGCAAAATGACTACACAGATGATTTTTTACATTTTATTTGTAAAAACTAATCATCTTCTCCAGTGAAAGCGGGGTAATCTTCGCAGCATGCCCCTCACAGCCGAATGCTTCAAAACGGGCCTGACAGATGCTCTTCATGGCGGCTGTGGATTCCTTGAGGAATTTACGCGGATCAAAATTGGAGGGATTCTCCATCAAATGCCGACGCACTGCACCCGTAGAAGCCATGCGCAGATCAGTGTCAATGTTGACTTTGCGTACACCATTTCTGATGCCTTCCTGGATTTCTTCCACAGGCACGCCATAGGTTTGACCCATTTCGCCACCATGGCTATTAATGATTTCCAACCAGTCTTGGGGCACAGAAGAAGAACCATGCATCACCAGATGGGTGTTGGGAATCACTTTGTGGATTTCTTTGATGCGGTCAATACGCAGCACGTCACCAGTGGGCTCTTTGGTGAATTTATAGGCGCCGTGTGAGGTACCGATGGCAATGGCCAGGGCATCCACGCCGGTTTGCTCCACAAAGTCTTTGGCTTCCTGGGGGTCGGTGAGCAGCATATCAAGGTCAAGCTTGCCTTCGGCACCGTGGCCGTCTTCCTCACCCATTTCACCCGTTTCCAATGAACCCAGACAACCTAGTTCGCCTTCCACGGAAACACCGCCAGCGTGAGCCATTTTCACCACTTCAGCAGTAGTATTGACGTTGTATTCAAAGCTGGAGGGAGTTTTCATGTCGGCTTCCAGAGAACCATCCATCATCACCGAGCTAAAACCGGACTGAATGGAGCGCAAACAGACCGCAGGCTCAGAACCGTGATCCTGATGCATGACGATAGGAATATGTGGATACTGCTCAACAGCGGCTGAAATCAGGTGACGGAGGAAAGGCTCTCCCGCATAAGAGCGTGCGCCAGCAGACCCTTGCATGATAACCGGGCTATTGACCTCATCAGCAGCCTGCATGATAGCGTGTACCTGCTCCATATTGTTGACATTGAATGCGGGCATACCAAAATCGTTTTCGGCGGCGTAGTCCAGTAATTGACGCAGTGAAATAAGGGCCATCAGTTTCTCCTAAATATTTTTCCAAAAAAAATGTTAACAAAAATACAAATAATATTAAAAATGATACAAAGCAAGTATCCGAAAAATCGATACTCTTAATCTGAGTTATTGGGCATTTCGTCTCCCACACGGACGATTTTCATGGCATTGGTACCACCCAGCACACCCATCAAGTCACCCTTGGTAATAATGACCAGATCACCATCACGTACCACACCCCGACGTTTGAGTTCATCAATTGCCTCGTGATTTACCACGGCGTGATCCTTGCTGTCGGTATTAAAGCTGATAGGATAAACGCCACGGTACAGCGTCACCTTGCGTCGTGTACCGACGTGGCTGGTCAGTGCATAAATCGGGATGCCGGAGCTGATGCGTGACATCCACAGCGGTGTGGAGCCGGACTCGGTAAGTGAGGCGATAGCCTTTACACCAAGATGGTTGGCACTGTACATGGTAGCCATAGCGATGGCTTCGTCAACACGACCGAAAGACGTGTCAATACGGTGATCGGAGCGTATAGCCACATCCTGTTTTTCAGCCTCACGGCACACCCGGTCCATGGCTGAAACAGCCAGATCTGGATATTTGCCCATGGCCGTTTCTGCGGACAACATCACGGCATCAGTACCGTCGAGCACTGCATTCGCTACGTCGAAGACTTCCGCGCGAGTGGGAATCTGGTTTTCAATCATGGACTCCATCATTTGTGTAGCGGTAATCACCACCCGGTTCAGACGGCGCGCCCGCTTGATGATGTCTTTCTGCACTTGTGGCAGAGCAGCATCACCAATTTCCACACCCAGGTCTCCGCGTGCCACCATAATGGCATCTGAGGCAAGAATGATGTCATCAATGACATCCAGCGCCTCGGTGCGCTCAATTTTGGCAACGATACCGCCTTTTCCGCCAGCAGATTCCACCAGCCCTCGCGCCAGCTCTACATCCGCAGCCGAACGAGGAAAGGAAATGGCCACATAATCAGCCTGCAAGGCCGCAGCGGTTTTAATATCTTCTTTGTCCTTCTCGGTCAGAGCGGGTGCCGATAGCCCTCCCCCCTGCCGGTTGATACCTTTTTTGTCTGAAAGTTTGCCGCCCACCTTAACCTTACAATGAATTTCGGCACCTTTGACTTCATCGACCCAGAACACCATGCGACCATCGTCAAGTAATAAAACATCACCGCGACTCACGTCTCTGGGCAAATCTTTGTAAGCAATACCTACACGTTCCTGATTACCTGCATCCGGGGCACAGTCTGCATCAAGAATAAAAGTGTCACCGTCAGCCAGCATGATGGGCCCGTTTTTAAAGGAGTCGATGCGAATCTTTGGCCCCTGGAGATCAGCCAGCACACCCACTTGACGCCCGTGCGCGCGCGCGCGGTTGCGTACCGTTTCGGCGCGCGCGGTATGCTCCTCCGCCGTGCCATGGGAAAAATTAAGGCGTACCACATCGACACCAGCCTCGATGAGCTTGTCCAAGGCCTTGGGGTCATCCGTTGCCGGGCCCAGGGTTGCGACGATTTTTGTTCTTCTTTCCAAGTCTGTTGCTCCAGGTGTGTCAGATCAAATTAAGTATAAGGCTATCTATTAACTGTTAGCACGTTCTTCGAGAATTGCCACGGCCGGCAATTGCTTGCCTTCCAGAAATTCCAAAAATGCGCCGCCGCCGGTGGAAATGTAAGACACCTTGTCGGCAATATTGTATTTATCCACTGCGGCCAGAGTGTCGCCACCACCAGCAATGGAAAAGGCATCACTTTCAGCAATGGCCTGGGCAATGGCCTTGGTGCCTTCACCAAACTGATCAAATTCAAACACACCCACCGGACCGTTCCAGACGATGGTCCCTGCGTTTTTCAGCACATCGGCCAAAGCCGCAGCAGAATCAGGACCGATGTCAAAAATCATGTCGTCATCGGTAACATCGGTGACATTTTTCAAAGTGGCTTCAGCGGTTTCGGCAAACTCTTTGGCACACACAACATCGGTGGGCACAGGAATATCACCATCGCGTGCCTGTGCATCAGCGGTCAGCTTTTTCGCCGTGTCCACCAGATCAGCTTCGTATAAGGATTTACCAACATTGTGGCCTTGCGCAGCAATAAACGTATTGGCGATACCACCGCCGACGATCAGTTGATCCACAATTTTGGACAATGACTCCAACACAGTCAGTTTGGTGGAGACTTTGGAGCCACCCACAATGGCCACCATGGGCCGGGCGGGATTATCCAGCGCCTTGCCTAATGCTTCCAGTTCACCCGACAACAGAGGACCGGCACAGGCTACAGGGGCAAATTTGGCCACACCGTGAGTCGAGGCCTGGGCGCGATGCGCGGTGCCAAAAGCATCCATCACAAAAACATCACACAGCTCAGCCATTTTCTTTGCCAGCGTATCGTCATTCTTTTTCTCACCGACATTGAAACGCACATTTTCCAGCAACACCAGATCACCGTCGTTCATGGGATCAATCCCTTTTTCGATCCAGTCCTTGACCATTTTCACTTCACGACCCAGCAGTGTGGCCATATGACTTCCCACAGGAGCCATGGAAAACTCTTCGTTGAACTCACCTTCGGTGGGTCGTCCCAAATGAGACATCACCATAACTTTGGCACCCGCTTTCATGCAATGTTCAATAGTGGGCAATGACGCAAGGATACGCTTGTCACTGGTGACTTTGCCATCTTTGATAGGCACATTGAGATCCTGGCGGATCAGCACACGCTTACCGGCCAGATCCAGGTCAGTCATTTTTATTACGGACATGTCTAACTCCTAATCTTATATTTTGAAAACCATTTGCCAAATAATCTCAGGAAATTTGGCAAATAACTTTCCCATCACAAAAGTCATTAACGCAGAGGCCGCAAAAGCGCAAAGAACGCTTATTGCGTCCTTCGCGGCTTTGCGATCTTTGCGTTAACAATACAAACCTGAACGATTACGCAACGTGCAGAACGAAACGCAGCATATTACAGGTGTAGCCATATTCATTATCGTACCAGGACACAACCTTGACGAAAGTACCGTCCAAAGCGATCCCTGCACCACTGTCAAAAATGGAAGACTGGCTACAACCACGGAAATCAGTCGATACCACTTTCTCGTCGGTGTAACCCAAAGTACCTGCCATCTCACCTTCAGAGGCTGCCTTCATGGCCGTGCAAATATCTTCATAAGACGCTTCTTTTTCCAGCTCAACCGTCAGGTCAACAACAGATACGTCGGAAGTCGGTATGCGGAACGCCATACCGGTCAGCTTGCCATTCAGTTCAGGCAACACCACTCCGACGGCCTTGGCCGCACCCGTGGAAGAAGGAATGATATTTTCCAGAATACCACGACCACCGCGCCAGTCTTTCGAGGAAGGACCGTCAACGGTTTTTTGAGTGGCTGTCGCTGCATGAACAGTGGTCATCAAACCACGCTTGATGCCCCATTTATCATTCAATACTTTGGCAACCGGTGCCAAACAATTGGTGGTACAGGAGGCGGCAGAAACAATGGCTTGACCGTCATAGCTGTTGTGGTTCACGCCGTAAACATACATAGGTGTGCTGTCTTTAGACGGCGCGGACATCACGACTTTTTTGGCACCGGCAGTGATGTGTTTTTGACAGGTTTCTTCCGTCAGGAAAAAGCCAGTACATTCGATGATCAGATCAGCACCGATGTCGCTCCATTTCAGATCGGCAGGGTCCCGCTCTGCCGTCAGGCGAATGGTTTTGCCGTTGACAATCAGGTTGTTGCCATCAACAGCAATATCGCCCTCGAAGTTACCATGCACGGAATCGTACTTGAGCATGTAGGCCAAATAGTCTGCATCCAGTAAATCGTTAATGCCAACCACTTCGATATCGCCAAAGTCTTTTGCAATGGCACGGAAGGCCATACGACCGATACGGCCGAAACCATTAATACCGACTTTAATTGTCATAGTGTTATCCCCTCAAAAGTGTACTAAAAATAAAAAATGTTACAAAAATTCATTTTCCCCATCATTCCGGCCTGTACCGGAATGACAGGGAATTAAATAAGCGCTTTCTTAAAGAATCGACTCAACAGTGGCAACAACATTCTCCACTGTGAACCCAAATTCCTTGAACAATTCACTCGCCGGGGCAGATTCACCGAAGTGATCAATGCCCACCACTTTGTCAGCGTACTTGTACCATGCATCCGTAACGGCAGCTTCAACAGCAACCGTGGGCACGCCCTTTGGCAACACAGAGGCTTTATAAGCATCATCCTGTGCGTCAAAAACATTGGTAGACGGCATGGAAACCACACGAATCTTTTTACCATTGAGTTGTGCAGCAGCACCCATGGCCAGAGCCACTTCGGAACCCGTAGCAATAATAATCGCATCAGGATTGTCGCAACCACAGTCACCCAGAATGTAACCACCTTTGGTGATGTTGGCGATTTGCGCATCGGTACGGGTTTGGTGTGGCAAGCCCTGGCGCGAGAAGATCAGACAGCTTGGGCCGTCTTTTTTCTCGATGGCCTGCTGCCAGCTCACAACAGATTCAACCGCATCACAAGGACGCCATACCGACATGTTTGGAATCATACGCAGTGTTGGAATTTGCTCCACAGGCTGGTGGGTTGGGCCGTCTTCGCCCAGGCCAATGGAGTCATGGGTATAAACAAACAAGCTGCGGACTTTCATCAGTGCAGCCATACGCAACGCATTACGCGCATATTCAGAGAACATCAGGAAGGTGGCACCAAAGGGGATCAAACCACCGTGCAATGTAATACCGTTCATGATGGCCGACATGGCAAACTCACGCACACCGTAGCGAATATAGTTGGCTTCCTCGTTGGCATCCATGGGCTTGTAACCCGACCATTCCGTCAGATTGGAACAACCCAAATCAGCAGAACCGCCAAACAGTTCCGGTAACATAGGCGAATAAGCTTCAATTGCCGCCAATGAGGCTTGGCGAGTGGCCGGGCTCTTGGCATCCGCATTCACAGACGCAATATACTCGGCTGATTTTGCAGACCAGTCAGCTGGCAGATCACCCGCCATACGGCGTTCAAACTCGGCCGCCAATTCTGGATGAGCCGCCTTGTAGGCAGTCAGTTTTTCATTCCAAGCCTGTTCAGCGGCGTTGCCTTTTTCTTTGGCATCCCAACTGGCATACACATCGCCTGGGATTTCAAAGGGGCCATGATCCCAACCCAATGCAGCCTTGGTCAGATTAATTTCTTCTTCACCTAAGGGCGCACCGTGGCTGGCGTGGCTGCCGGCCTTGTTCGGTGAACCAAAGCCAATGGTGGTTTTACAACAGATCAGAGTAGGCTTATCGGTCATTGCCTTGGCAAATTCCACGGCCTTTTGGATGGCTGCTGCATCATGCCCATCAACATCAGCAATCACATGCCAGCCGTAAGCTTCAAAACGTTTGGGTGTGTCATCAGTAAACCAGCCATCGACGTGACCATCAATGGAAATACCATTGTCATCCCAGAAGGCCACCAACTTGCCTAGGCCAAGCGTACCGGCCAGCGAACAGGTTTCATGAGAAATACCTTCCATCAAGCAACCATCACCAAGGAACACGTAAGTATGGTGATCAACAATATCGTGGCCCTTTTGATTAAACTGAGCAGCCAGCGCTTTCTCAGCAATAGCCATGCCTACGGCATTGGTGATGCCCTGACCCAGTGGCCCGGTGGTGGTTTCAACACCCGGCGCATAACCGTATTCAGGATGGCCTGGAGTTTTGGAGTGTAACTGACGGAATTGTTTGAGGTCTTCGATGCTGAGATCGTAACCGGTTAAATGCAACAAGGAATAAATCAACATTGAGCCATGACCATTGGACAGAACAAAACGGTCACGGTTAGGCCAATCAGGATTAGCCGGGTTGTGGGTCATGTGATCGTTCCACAGGACTTCGGCAATATCAGCCATACCCATGGGTGCTCCGGGGTGACCGGAATTAGCTTTTTGCACCGCATCCATGCTGAGCGCACGGACGGCATTGGCAAGATTTTTGCGGTTTGACATGTGATTCTCCTAAAAACAAGTTCAAAAAATGTAAACAATCTTCGTTGCAGCAACATGAACGATTCGCCGCGTAAAACCCTTGGGTGACCAGTGATAAATGCAACCAGTTATAACAAAGGCCTAAAAAATTCGTCGTAATGCGTAATAAATCGCAAGAGTTTTGCTGTTATAAACAACAGATAGAGGAGTTCGCGAGGCAAACCCAAGGAACGGTTAACCCATCCAGGGTTAACGACAGAATTATGGTGTCGTTGTTAATCTCCTCCCTCCAGGCTGGCGCACCCAATACAGCTGTTGTGTTGTGTACCGCCAAGCCTCCCCCCAACTCCCCCCACTTCAATCAGGCTTAACGCCGGGGGGAACCTGTAATTGTCCTCGATCATCGCCATCAGAGCAAGAGCTGATCCAGCAAGGCGTCAAAAAGCCGTCACCCCAGCCAATGCTAACCAGCATTATTCAGCCATTTCCTTCCATTTGATGGAACAACCCATACTGGGTACCTGCTCTACCGGTCCCTTGCCAGTTTGCGCCACCTGCTTCATGGCCTCAAACAAGTCACGCCGCGCACCTTCGACGGCTTCTTTGCGACTTTCATCCAGTCGACCGCGATATTGTAGCTGTAGATCCGCGTTGTAGCCGAAAAAATCCGGGGTGCAGACAGCACCGTAATTTTTCGCGACTTCCTGTGTTTCATCAATGAGATAAGGAAAAGAAAAATCAAATTCGCGGGCAACAGCCTGCATGTTTTCAAAAGAGTCTTCCTCGTACTCTGTAGGGTCATTGGACATAATGGCCACAGTATTCACACCCAGCGTTTTTAATTCCTGGGTATCCCGCACAATACGGTCGAGAATGGATTTCACATAAGGGCAATGATTACAAATAAACATCACCAGCAGCCCTTTTTCTCCTGCACAATCGTTCAAACTCCAGGTCTTGCCATCGACACCCGGCAGGGCGAAATCAACGGCAGGCTGGCCAAAGTCACAAATCGGTGTTTCTGTTCTAACCATGCGGGACTCTCCTTCCTTCTATATCTGTTTAATATCTGCCCACTTTCAGCCATGCTGAGGCGCAATGCTTATTGTGGACAAAAAGTAAATTCGGGCGGCCATCATACACGAAGAGACTAGCGGTGCTTACTTTACGCCCCGGCATGATACAATGCCCGCCCTTTTATTCTGTATTACCTCGCGCGCTCCGCACCTATTATCCAATGAACAAACGACCTGAACTGCTTTCTCCCGCTGGCACCTTAAAAAACATGCGCTACGCCCTGGCCTATGGCGCTGATGCCGTATATGCCGGTCAGCCGCGTTACAGCTTGCGTGCACGCAATAATGATTTCGACCTCGCCAACTTGAAAACCGGCATCGACGAAGCTCATGCGCAAGGCAAAAAACTGTTCGTAGCCAGCAATATTTCACCACACAACACCAAAATTGCCACTTACATGAAGGACATGGCACCGGTAATCGCCATGCAACCCGACGCACTGATTATGGCCGACCCTGGCCTGATCATGATGGTACGCGAACGCTGGCCGGAGATGCCTATTCACCTGTCAGTACAGGCCAACACCGTTAATTACGCCACAGTACAATTCTGGCATTCGTTAGGCATTGAGCGAGTGATTCTCTCGCGAGAATTATCCCTGGATGAAATCGCCGAAATCCGACAGCAATGTCCGGACACCGAACTGGAAGTGTTTGTACACGGCGCATTATGCATCGCCTATTCAGGGCGCTGCCTGTTGTCGGGTTATTTTAATCACCGTGACCCCAATCAAGGCACCTGCACCAACTCCTGCCGCTGGGACTACAAAGTCTCCGCCGCCACGGAAGATGCCACGGGTGATCTGCACATTGCCACACCAGTAAAAACCAATGCGCCCATCAACAATGCCGCCTGCGGTGGTGCTCCCCGGCACCCTGCTGCCGACCAGCCCGTACTCATCGAAGAACCCGGCCGCCCCGGTGAACTCATGGCGATGGAAGAAGACGAGCACGGCACTTACATCATGAATTCAAAAGACCTGCGCGCAGTGGAGCATGTGCAACAACTAGTGAAAATGGGTATCGACTGCCTCAAAATCGAAGGCCGCACCAAATCGCACTACTACGCTGCACGTACCGCACAGGTTTATCGACAAGCCATTGATGATGCTGTTGATGGCAAAGCGCTTGATCCACAGTTATTGGGCGTACTCGAAGGGCTGGCTAACCGTGGTTACACCGATGGCTTTTACGAACGCCACCATAGCCACGAAACCCAAAACTATCTCGCCGGGCATTCGCGCAGCAGCAAACAACAGTTTGTCGGCGAAATTATCCGCATCGATAAAAAACGCGGATTAGCCGAAGTTGAAGTAAAAAATAAATTTTCAGTGGGAGACACATTGCAATTAATCCATCCCGACGGTAATCGTGATGTAGTGTTGTCACACATGAGTAACCTTAAAAACCAACCAATGGACGTAGCCCCCGGTAGTGGCCACCAAGTATTGATTCCCTGGGATACGCAGAGTAATGAGCAAAACTCCGACGGGCTGGGGTTACTTGCACGTTATCTGGCATGACTAACACACCTGAATAAAAAAACAGGTGACCCGGAAACATTAACCTACTGATGAAAAAAGCCGCGCCCAAACTGGACGCGGCTTTTGATCTACTGCTTAAAGATGCGAGGGGTTCGCTATGCTTCTCATTTTACATCAGCGAATCACATCGCCCTCAGTTCCCGTGCGTGAACGGGTTGCACGGGACGAGCATTGCTGCCAATGACTTTGGCAAACTGTTTGATTTGCGCATTAGAAGCTTCAATAGGTGTTTTCAACACCATCCACTTTACACCTTCACTACAGGGTGGGGTGGTTAACGAACCATTGAAACTGTAATAGCTACGGTCAGCTGGTAATAGCTCAGCCGCGTTAACACTTACCGATGCCAACATTTTCTTATCGCCCGCTTTATTCGGCATATGCTCCCAAATTTTGTCCAGCGCCGTATTTTTAGCACCTTCCTTGGTGAACACGCCCACTACTGCTAGCTGCCCTTTGGCATTTTTATGTACCAGGTGCATCTCTTTGGGAAAAGCTTTGCCGTCCACGATATTTTCACTGGGAGTGTGAAAATGAAACTGTAAGAGTTCATATTTCTCCCCACCCACAGTAATACTACTACCCGCAGCGTGATTCACTTGAATAGTATGGCCGTTATTGAGAATTTCCAGACTACTGGGCTTATAATCAAATTGAATAACAGGCAAGTTTGATATTTTTGCGCCACTGATGTTAACCGGCGATTGCTCTTTACCTTTGCCGCAAAGCGCAAACTCCTTACTGATATTGACCCAATGCTCAGGACCAGCATGGCCAGTATACCCCCAACCACTATCATGGCCATCACCAGCAATCGCGCCCATAGGCACGGAAGTAATTATGGCAGTAAAAAAAACTACAGTTGTTATGGTTTTAATCATTATGCTTTCTCCTTGTTTTACTTGTCGGGCAAATGGAAGCCTGTTTTTTTTTGCCTCTCTAAAAAACGAGTGAGCAACACAGATCTAATATGCTTTACGCACGACAAGAATATTTCCCAATACTTAAATAAATCTGAAGCATAGGTTGTGAGCAAAAACCAATAAGCTCACGTAACCCCCCCAAACTAATATTGACATAAATACGCGGGTATTAAAAAACAGAAAGCCCCCACAACCGAAATAATTGTTGAGCACTGCTGGAACAAACAATGTGTTGTGAGCGCAAACAACGGCTGCAAAAAAAAGAAAACGAAAAAGAAAGAAAAACACACAACATTGCGCGCTTTAGATTTCGCCTTTGCAATCTCTTTGGTTAAGAAAGCACCCAAGCAATCGATTTTGTCGCTTTAGATTTTTTTGGCTAGAAATAGCCTGATTCACCTTGCGTTAAACCTGGATTAATTCAGGTTAAATACTCAGTGATTTTTTAGAAAGGGGCATTTTCAACCCCCTGACTCATCTTGAAGAGAAAATAGTAAAAAGAGTGTCGATCATTCAGCAGACACATTAGGATCAGCTAATATTGCACCCGTAACGATCACCAACCCGCGCGCCAATAAAATACCGATACCCTGCGAGCGATGATCGCGACGCGCCGCCGCCATCTCCTCTGGGTCCACAGCCTGTTTAGATGAACGTAACATCTTCAATACCGTCTGCACCTGAATCACATACAGCACATAGAGGGTGATAATCAGCCCGAAGTGCATCCACACACCAAAAGAAAGGATATCGCCATTATCGATCAGCCGCGCCTTCCAATCTCGTGTAGACACCAGATAAAAAGGCATAGCCACATCAAAACAGATGATAAAAACCATTACCGACATATGAAAACGCCGCAAGTGACGCCATTTATACGCCACCAACATCAACAAATAAGTCAAAAAGGCAGCAATAATTGGGCCGGTCATTTCAGGATTCGCTCAAATAATAAAATATCGGCGTAGTCTACCACCTTGGTAGTGATAAATGAGTTACCTGTATTGGATAAGGTCTTTCTATGCGGCAAATAAGACCCGTGCTGACTTATCCAGGCAAAATCATTGGCTTGGCTTGGCGTGATGCGGTGGGGCTCAGGGGCTAACGTCAGAGGCCAAATAATGAAAATCCAACGCAAAGGCGCAAAGACTCAGAGGGCGCATAAGGGTTAGAGAATAACGAACCGCAGAATTCCTACGCTCTTTCTCCCGTGTCGAAGGGAAGCAAAATGATGTTGTGTATGGCAACAGGCCGTTTCAATAGACACAACACAATTTGTGTTTAGTCAGCTAAACACAACATTGCTTGTGCCGGATAAAATGTGAGCCCGGCATACACAAAACTGCTTTACGGGGTCAGCCCCGCGCGACTTGAATAATCACACGATGGATTGCGAAGCCTGTATCCGCATTTCTATGAGGTTTCTAAAAGCACCTCATATAAAACTGCGGCTAGCAAAACCTCAAAACTTATTGATTTGCGGGTACCAGAGTAAAGAGGGGGAGAAAAGCTCCAGCCTACTAATACAGCCAACCTGCTAGCGTTGGCTATTATGGAAATACAGAAAAGACTGTAACGTATTGATTTGAATGGTGGCCGGAGGTGGAATCGAACCACCGACACGAGGATTTTCAATCCACTGCTCTACCGACTGAGCTATCCGGCCATCTAGGGGTGCGTATTAAAGCGGCTGACCTTCACCGAGTCAAGCCCGAAACACCCCAATCTGGCAACCAAAGCCCACAAAACACCCTATAATCGCCAAATATCCTTCCGGCACCGAAAATACTGACCGATGACACACAATATTCACCACCACGAGCAATATCGGCTGATCGAAACCAGATGCAGCGGTTGCCACAATCTGGGGATTTCCTGGGGAGCCCGTGCTCTGGACAAGCTGGCACAAAAACAGTCCGCCGCAGCATACGTCAGACCCGAACGACGTGCTGAAGCCGCCCTGCATCACAGCGGTGTGGATGGCATCGCCTTCACCTATTCGGGCCCCACCGTGTGGCTGAAATACGTCATCGGCGTGGGGCAACGCTCGCCGCCGCACTGGAACGCCGCGCAGGCCTGCAAAATGTCTATTTTTATGATGACAAGGGCTACAACTGCGCCGACAGCAACCTACCGGTTGCAGCTTATCTCGACGATGACCCGCTGGCGGTACACACGGTGAAAAAATGTGCCGCAGATTGCTGTAGTGGTAATGAAGGTGTGTTGCTCAAGAAATATGAACACAATAACCCATTTCACAATGCTTAATCAGCTGAAATTGAGAGAGCAACGGCCGACAATATTATTATTGTGCGCCTTTATATTTTGTATAACCACTGCACCCGGTCAGGCCGGGGTTTATCGCTGGAAAGATGACAATGGAAAAACCGTATTTGGCGACACCCCGCCCAAAGACAAAACTGCCACGACGGTCAATATCGAAAATACGGAAAACTCCGGCACACAATTTGCCACCCCTGAGCAGGCGAAAAATATTGAGCGCGATGCCAAAAATCGTCGGCATAAAAAAGCGCCCTCAACTGCCCGTAACAACATTGATGCATATTGCCGCCGATATATCAGTGAACTGAACAAAGTCGAAATTTATCTGCAACACACCGATACCCAACGCGACCAGCTCAAAGCCCGCGACCTGCGCAAACTCATCGCAAAAGAATGCGCGGGAAACGTGTTAACAAAAAGGTTTGATGATGCAAGGTGTACCCGCTACCGCAAAAACTTGAGCAAAACAGAGATATTTCTTGAGCACACACCCAATCCACGCGACGAGCAAAAAATCAAAGATTTACAAAAACAAATAGCCCGTGAATGTCGATAAAAACCAGCAACCAGCACAGTCTCGGCTTGAAAAATTATTAGGCACTTTTACTCAAATGCTTAATTATTAAATCAACCGTCTCTCAAATTGAAGATACTTGACGCCACTCATCATAACGAGGACTCACTGAAAACTATTTTTCTAAAACCATTATCGTAAGTGTTGCATCATCAATATTTATTTATTCTGTGTTCTTTTTTTAATTCGACACAAACCAACAGGCGTAACCCCCAAATAACGTGCCAAATCATTTTGAGTTACTTTTTCTAAAAGGCTTGGGGAATTATTTTCAAGTATACAAAATCGTTCCTCGGCACTTAGACAAAGAAGCTCATACTCTCGCTTTTCTTTTTTCATGGCAAAGCGCAGCAAAAACTCAATCATCTCATTTGCTATTTCCATATCTTTTTTGCTGTATTCCCAAAGATTCTTAAACGGTGTTTTTATCAAAACCGTAGATTCCAAACAAAGAAGACTAAAAGAACAAACTCCTTCTGAATATGCCGAAGTTAAGCTCCCAATTATATCATTGGATAAAAGAAATGATTTTACTGATTCTTTTCCATCCTCAGACGTGTAATAGGCCTTCAGTAAGCCTGATTGGATAAAATAAAGTGACTTGTCTGAATCCCCCTGCATAAAGACATGTTCGCCCTTTTCCTTTTCTATCGTTACTCCTTCAAGCTGAAAAAGTTCCTGAAAATTCATTTGTTTTAACCTCGGTTAATGAGTTAAGACCCGAAATTTGAGTTAATTAGACTATGAAGCGACTATTCAAGCAACTCTTTACATCGGTGATTTTTATCAATATCTCATGCGTCTTAGCTGAACATCAACCCCTCTGGGAAATTCACGCGGGCCTTGTGGGTATGCAATTACCTCATTACCGTGGTTCCAATAGCTACAGTACGCCGATATATCCATTCCCGGCCTTGATATACCGAGGTGAACGCCTCAAAGCAAGCGATGGAAAAATACAAGGATTACTTTATACATCTGAAATAGTGAATCTCGATGTGAGCCTTGCTGGGAGCCTGCCCGCCAGCCCTGATGATAATAGCGCACGAGCAGGGATGCCACGACTAGACACAACATTTGAAATCGGGCCATCACTCATTACACATTTTTGGACATCTGAAGATAAAAATACCCGCTTATCGTTAGAGCTCCCCATAAGAGCTACCTTTTCCATAAATATAGACAGTCCCACTATAAGAAATCGTGGATGGACGTTTGCACCCTCTATTGGCATAAAACACCACATGAATAACTGGAAAGGGGAAATTTTATTTGGTCCCATTTTTGCCGACCGTCGTTATCATGGCTATTTTTACGATGTTCCAGCCCAATACGAAACTTCAGTGCGCCCCACATACAATGCGAGAAGTGGTTACAGTGGTAACCGAATTACTCTATCGATAGATAAGCATTTCAAGAAGCTATCAGTCATAGCACTGGTTCGCTACGACGCTCTGTCGAACTCAGTATTCATGGATAGCCCGCTGATAGAGCACTCCAACAACCTCAGCGTCGGACTCGTCATTATGTGGCAGGTTGCAAAATCAAAACAATCAATAAGCCACGCAGAAGGAAACAACCATGAAAATTATTAATAAACGCATTGTCATTACCGGGGGCACTTCCGGTATTGGATATGAAATGGTGAGATATCTTTGTCCTGATAATGAAGTGATCGTGGTGTCTAAAAATATAAATAAACTTAATGAACTATCTCGAAAATTTGATGGGGTTACTACCTATCAGGCTGATTTATCAAAGACTGGAGATACAGAAACCATAGCAGACATTATTGTCAAGCGTTATGAATCAATAGACATACTCATTAACAATGCAGCGGTTCAACATTCAGCAACATTTATAGACGAAGAATTTAGGTACGAAAGCATCTCTTATGAAATAGCATTAAATTTTACCAGCATCTGTAGCATGACCTACCTCTTGTTGCCTGCTTTATTACATAAAGAAAAAGCGATCATTATGAACGTTAACTCAGGACTCGGGCTCACACCAAAAACATCATCAGCAATTTATTGTGCAACAAAGGGAGCCCTCAATATTTTCTCCCAATCACTTCGTTATCAGCTCGAAAAAACAAATATTAGCGTCCAACAAGCATTTTTGGACTTAGTTGACACAAAAATGACAAAAGGCAGAGGAAAAAACAAAACGGCCCCTGAAGTCGCTGCAAAAAAAATTATTTATGGGCTTGAGCACGACATACCAGATCATGATATTGGCAAGGTCAAATTGCTCAGAGCACTGATCAGACTGTCCCCATCCATTGCACAGAGAATCATGAAAAAACATTAAGGAGAACAATTACATGAATAAATTTTTCGTTATTTTATATGGCGTTTTTATGCTATCAACAGACAATGCATGGGCAACAGAATTGAAAATTAAAGTGAATAACATTGATATAAAACGAGGTGGAAACATTATTGTAATGATTTTTGGTGAAGAAGGGTTTCCCAAAAAACATGAAATGGCGATTTTTACTCAGTCAAAAAAATCACAACATGAAATGATGGAGTTTATCTTTGATGTGAACGTGGAAGCATTAGCCGTTAAGGTACTACATGATGAGAACGGCGATGGAAAAGTAACCAAAAACTGGACAGGTATATGGCCAAAAGAAGGTCTTGGGTTTTCTAACGACCAGAAAATAAGCCTAAAGGGGGCTCCGAAATATAAAAACTCAAAGCTGCTTAAAGAACAGCTCAATGACGGGATAAATATTTCAATTATTTACCCATGAAGGAGTGACAGCAATGAAACCATTAATAAAAATTATTTGTAACTACTCAGCTTACTTTTCGTAGGAGCTAGGTTTTTTCTTCGGAAAGGATCAACGCAGCACCGTCAAATGCATCGCACAATGCTTTGAAGACATTATGCCCCTGCTTTTTAACGGTGGAGATGTAGCTCCGAATACGGCAAAATGTCTCCGCGCCCTGATTGGAGCGGAAGCAACCTGAGATCTTTTGCTTCACTTTGACCATACGCACATCACGTTCGGCCAGGTTA